>NZ_LR813084.1:3062500-3662500 GCF_903815225.1 Delftia tsuruhatensis | reverse complement strand
TACATCTCCGGCGTGACCAGGGGTTCGAGCACCGGACGCAATGCCCAGCCCAGCACGGGGAACAGCACGAAGGTGGCCGCGAAGATGGTCAGGTGCAGCCGCCAGTGGCCGATGCCCGCGAAGATGGCCTCGCGCGAGAGCTTGGCGCCGTGCAGGAAGAACAGCAGGCTGACCATCAGCGTGGTCGCCACCTCCAGCCATTGGGAAATCCGGCCCGAGGCGGGCAGGAAGCTGGCCAGTGCCACGGTGGACAGCAGCATCAGCGTGAAATTGTCGGGGGCGAAGCGGGGGCGTGCCATGGAAGAACTCTCTCGATCGGAAGCCGCGGCGCCTGCCGCGGCAATGGCCCCGATTGGACGCCAGCCGTATTGAAAAGAGAAATGGATTTATCTGATGGTTTTATAATTTTTTCTCATGAATATCAGCCTGCGCCAGCTGCGCGCCTTCCTGGCCGTGGCCGAAAGCCGCAACTTCAGCCGCGCGGGCGAGCTGATGGCCCTGACCCAGCCCGCCGTCAGCCGCAACGTCACCGAACTGGAGCAGGCCCTTGGCGTGCAACTGCTGCATCGCACGACGCGCGAGGTGGAGTTGACCGAGGCCGGCCGTCTGCTGCAGGGCAATGTGACGCGCGTGCTCGATGCGCTGGATGAATGCCTGCTCGAAGTCAGCGGCCTGGCCACGCAGCGCCTGGGCAAGGTGCGCGTGGCCAGCAGCCCCACGCTGTCGGCCCATCTCATGCCACGCTGCATCGCACGCTGCCGCGAGCAGGCACCCGGCATCGAACTGCTGTTGCTGGACCGCATCCAGAGCGACGTGCTGCAAAGCGTGCGCAGCGGCGAGGTGGACTTCGGCGTGGTCATCGACCCCCAGGGCCGCGACGACCTGCACTGCGAAACCATCCTGAGCGAACCCTTCAGCCTGGTCTGCCCGGCCTCGCACCGGCTGGCGCGCAAGCGCCAGGTCGCCTGGAGCGAACTGGCCCGCCAGCCGCTGGTGCTGCTGGACCATGCGTCGGGCAGCCGGCGCCTGATCGACGCGGCCCTGCAATCCCACCAGGCCAAGGCGCCCGTGGTGCAGGAAGTCGGCCACACGACCACCATCTTCAGCATGCTGCAGGCGGGCCTGGGCCTGAGCGTGGTGCCGGAGCTGGCCATTCCCGCCGAGTGGCGCAGCGCCCAGGCCGACGGCGCAGCCCCTGCACAGGCCCTGGCCAGCCGCCCGCTGCTGCCGCGCGTGCAGCGCGACATCATGCTGGTGCGCCGCCGACAGCGCGAGCTGTCGCCCGTGGCACAAAGCGTGTGGGACCTGGTGCGGGGGGAGGCGGGGCTGCTGTGACGGTTTAGCGCAACGCTGAACCCACGGCAAACACCCGGGGCCGCTCCAGCTGCGCAGTCCAGGCACCGTAGGCACGCTGCGCCAGGGCCTGCAGCGCGGGCAGGCACAGGTCGATCTGCCGCAGGATCTGCCACTCGGTCTGCGCGGCGGGGCCGCGTGCCAGCAGCAGTTCGTCATGGCCCTGCGCGCACCATTCGGCGATGCTGGCTGCCGTCACCTCCATGTGCCCCTGGAAGGCCCAGTGCCGGCCATGGCGAAAGCCCTTGTTCAGGCAGTGGCTGCCATACATGGTGCGCACGGCGCCGCGCGGGATCTCGAAGGTGTCGTAGTGCCAGTGGAACAGGGTGGCCTGGCGCGGCAGGTCCATGAGGCGCTGGGCGGCGGCCGTGACCCAGACGCGGCTCCAGCCGATGTTGGGGCAAGGGTTGCGCCAGACCCGTGCGCCCATGGCGCGCGCCAGCATCTGGGCGCCGAAGCAGTGGCCCAGCACCGGCACGTCATGGCGCAGCGCATCGGCCAGCAGGGCCTGTTCGTCGGCCATCCAGGGCCGCCCCTCGTTCACGCAGTGGTTGCTGCCCAGCACCACGATGCCGCTGTAGTCGCGGGCCTGCACGGGCGCGCGGCCTTCCAGGGCCGGGTGTAGCAGACGGAAGGGAATGCACTGCTGCTCCAGGTGCTCGCGCAGGATGCCGGGGCCCTGGGCGGATTCGTGCTGGAGGATGGCGACAGGTCTCATGGCGGAACGGCTTCACGCGAAGCCTTTTGTTGCGAGACCTTCACTCTAGGCAGGGCTGCCTCAAGAACGGATCGTGTTTGCCGCCAGCGGCATCAAGGGCGCATCAAGAGTGCGCCATGAATCCGCGCTTGAAGGCCCGGGGCATGCCGCCCGGCTCAGGCGGGCGCGGTGCCGGCCTTGCGCCTCGTCCATTTCAGCTCGCTGACCAGCACGCCGCCCACGATGAGCGCGGCGCCCAGGATGGCCAGGCCCGGCAGCCGGTCGCCCGCCACCCGTCCCACGATGCCGGCCCAGACGGGCTCGCTGGCATAGATCACGGTGGCGCGCGTGGGCGACAGGGACTTCTGGGCCCAGTTCATGGTCAGCTGGATGATGACGCTGGCGCAGGCCATGCCCACGGCGGCCACCAGCCAGACCCAGGAGAAGTCGGGCACCGACTCGCCCGCCACCGGCATGGCCAGCAACGCGAGCACGCCAGCGGCCAGCAGTTGCACCGTGGTCACGCGGCGTGCATCGACCTTGCCCGCGAAATGGCCGATCAGCAGCACCTCGGCGGCAATCGCCAGCGTGCTCAGCATGGTGGCGATCTCGCCCACGCTCAGCCCCAGCCCGCCGGATTCGGGGCCCGCCACCAGCAACAGGCCCGTGAAGGCCAGGCCGATGCCGATCCAGCTCATCAGGCGCGGCGGCTTGCCCATGACCAGCCACTGCAGCAGCGGCACGATGGGCACATACAGCGCGGTCAGAAAGGCCGACTTGCTGCTGCTGATGGTCTGCAGGCCGAAAGTCTGCAGACCGTAGCCCAGGAAGATGCTGGCGCCGATGGCCATGCCCGCCACCACTTCGGTGCGTGTGAGCCCCGCCATCACCTTGCGAAAGACCACCAGCCCGATGATGCCGGCCGTGACGAAGCGCAGGCCCACGAAGAACAGCGGCCCGCTGTACTGCATGGCCAGGTGGACCACGAGAAAGGTGCCGCCCCAGACCATGGTGACGGCGATCAGCGCCAGTTCCTGGCGGCTCGGCAGCGGTGGGGAGGGAATGTGGGAAGATGGCGTGCGCAGCATATTGCGCACATCATATGAGAAATATATTGCACAGCGCTGGCGGGCGCTCCGATGTCCTGGCTTTCGTCAGCGAAAACCTGCGCCGCCTGCGCCAGCGTGCCGGCCTGAGCCAGGCGGCCCTGGCCGAGGCCGCAGGCCTGAGCCGGCGCATGGTCGTGCAGCTGGAAGGGGGCGACACCAACATCAGCCTGTCCAGCCTGGACCGGCTGGCCGACGCGCTGGGCGCCAGCTTCATCGAAATCGTCAGCGACCCGGCCGCGCAGCGCCTGCGCATGGACGCCATGGCCTGGCGCGGCACCCGGCCCGAAAGCCAGGCCATGCTGCTGGGCAGCGTGCCCGCCACGCGCGAGGCCCAACTGTGGTCATGGTCCCTGGGACCCGGCGAACGCTACCAGGCCGAACCCGACCCGGAAGGCTGGCACGAGATGATCGTGGTGATCGAGGGTCGCCTGCTGGTGGATCTGAGCGAAGGCCCCATGACCATCGAGGCTGGCGACTATGCCATCTACGGCAGCGCCCAGGACTACGCTTATGTGAACTTGCACGAAGGCGTGACGCGCTTCATCCGGAATGTGATTTCCTGAGAAGCGATCGAGTCCGATCCATAAGGGTTTCTTATCCTTGCAGCCCTGAACTTGTTGTTGGAACTGCGCGCAAGCCTCTGACATCATGGCCATCCATAAGCAGAGCAATGGAGACAAGCCATGGATGCCAAAGTGCAGCCCCCCGGGCTGGAAGGCGCAGCGCAGCGCAACCGCCGCCATATGCAGGAGCGCCTGGACGAGGTGCGGCAGCTGGAGCAGCGCGCCGTGCAGCGTTCGGCGCGCGCGGCGCAGCAGTTCCATGCCCAGGGCAAGCTGCTGCCGCGCGAGCGGCTGGCACACCTGCTTGATGCCGACAGGCCTTTCCATGAACTGATGTCCCTGGCCGGCTATTGCAGCCTGGAGGACCCGGACCCCGCCACCAGCCTGCCCGGCAGCGCCTTGATCACGGGCATAGGCCATGTCTCGGGCGTGCGCTGCATGGTGGCCGTCAATGATGCGGGCATCAGCGCGGGGGCCATGCAGTCGCTCACGGGGCAAAAGCTCATGCGGGCGCAGGAGATCGCGCTGGCGCAAAAGCTCCCGCTGATCCAGCTGGTGGAGAGCGCGGGCGGCAATCTGCGCAAGTACCGGGTGGAGCGCTTCCTGGTGGGCGGCGGCATGTTCTACAACCTGGCGCGGCTGTCGGCGGCAGGGCTGCCCGTGGTGTCGCTGATCCATGGCTCCTCTGCGGCTGGCGGCGCCTACCTGCCGGGGCTGTCCGATTATGTGGTCATGGTGCGTGGCCAGGCCCGCGCCTACTTAGCAGGGCCCTCGCTGCTCAAGGCCGCCACGGGCGAGGAGGCCAGCGACGAGGAACTGGGCGGCGCCGACATGCATGCCGCCACCTCGGGCCTGGCCGACTACCTGGCCGACAACGACCTGGACGGCATCATGCGCGTACGCGAGATCATGGCCCGCATAGGCTGGACCGATGCGCCAGCCCCCGCCTGGCGGCCCCCGCGCCACGACGCAGAGGAGCTGCTGCAGATCATGCCGGCCGACACGCGCACGCCGGTGGACATGCGCGAGGTCATCGCGCGGCTGGTGGACGGATCGGACTTCCATGCCTTCAAGCAGGCCTTCGGCGCCCAGACGGTCTGCGGCTACGCGGCCATCGAAGGGCACGAGCTGGGCCTGCTCACCAACAACGGCCCGCTGGACAGCGACGGCGCCAACAAGGCCGCGCAGTTCATACAGCTGTGCGTCCAGCTGGGCCGTCCCCTGGTCTTCCTGCAGAACATCACGGGCTTCATGGTGGGGCGCGGCCATGAGGAGGCCGGAATGATCAAGCATGGTGCCAAGCTGATCCAGGCCTTGTCGAATGCACCCGTGCCGCGCTTCACGGTGATGTGTGGCGCCTCCTATGGCGCGGGCAACTACGGCATGTGCGGGCGCGCCTTCCGGCCCGACCTGCTGTTTTCCTGGCCCAACGCGCGCACGGCCGTGATGGGCGGCGAGCAGGCGGCCATGACCATGCGCATGGTGGCCGAAGCCGCCGCACGGCGCGCGGGCGCCGAGCCCGACGCGCAGGCCCTGGATGCGCAGGACCGGGACATCGTCCAGGCCTTCGACTCGCAGTCGGGCGCTATCCACACCAGCAGCCTGTTGCTGGACGACGGCGTGATCGACCCGCGCGAGACACGCGCCTGGCTGGCCATGGCGCTGGCCACGGCGGCCGGCGCGCGCCGGCGCGACCTGCATCCCGTGCAGTTCGGCGTGGCCCGCCTCTAGAGCGCTGAGGGCGGCCCCGCCATCCCTTCCCGCCTGGTGGCGCGGCGCCATGCCGCGCGGGCCCGGCTTCGCAAGTTCACAGCCCACCAAGGAGAGCACAGCATGATGACTTCCGACCATATCGCCCTGCAAGACAGCGTGCGCAGGCTGATCGCCAGGGAGATCGAGCCCCATGTCGATGAATGGGAGGCGGCCGAGATCTTCCCCGCCCACGAGGTGTTCAAGAAGCTGGGCGCGGCGGGCCTGCTGGGCGTGAACAAGCCCGTGGAATACGGTGGCATGGGCCTGGACTACAGCTACGAGATCGCATTCTGCGAGGCCATAGGCAGCATCAGCAGCGGCGGCGTGGGCATGGCCATTGCGGTGCAGACGGACATGGCCACGCCGGCGCTCACGCACTTCGGTTCGGACGCATTGCGCGAGCAGTTCCTCAAGCCCACGGTGGCGGGTGACATGGTGGTCTGCCTGGGCGTGTCCGAGTCGGGCGCGGGTTCGGACGTGGCCTCGCTCAAGACCACGGCGCGCAAGGACGGGGACGACTATGTCATCAACGGCTCCAAGATGTGGATCACCAACGCCACCCAGGCCGACTGGATGTGCCTGCTGGCCAATACCAGCGAAGGCGATGTGCACCGCAACAAGTCGCTGATCTGCGTGCCGCTGCGCGAGAACGGCAGGCTGCGCCCCGGCATCAGCATGCAGAAGATCCGCAAGGTGGGCATGTGGGCCTCGGATACGGCCCAGGTCTTCTTCGACGACGTGCGCGTGCCCCAGCGCTATCGCATCGGCGAGGAGGGCAAGGGCTTCACCTATCAGATGCGCCAGTTCCAGGAGGAACGCCTGAGCGGTGCCACTCGGCGCGTGACGGCGCTGGACAAGGTGATCCATGACACCATCGAATACACGCGCCAGCGCCAGGCCTTTGGGCGCTCCATCCTCGACAACCAGTCCGTGCACTTCCGGCTGGCCGAACTCAAGACCGAGGTGGAACTGCTGCGCTCGCTGATCTACCGCGCGGCCCAGGTCCATATGGGCGGCGGCGACATGACCCAGCTGGCCTCCATGGCCAAGCTCAAGGCCGGGCGCCTGTGCCGCGAGGTCACGGATTCCTGCCTGCAGTACTGGGGCGGCATGGGCTTCACCTGGGACAACAGCGTCTCGCGCGCCTGGCGCGACCTGCGGTTGATCTCCATCGGCGGCGGCGCCGATGAAATCATGCTGACCATCATCTGCAAGCACATGGGCACTTTGCCCCGGCGTGCGGATTGAGCGGGGAGCCGGACATGCGCTTCGACACCCTGCTGATCGCCAACCGTGGAGAGATCGCTCTGCGCATCATGCGCACGGCGCGGCGCATGGGCCTGCGCTGCGTGGCCGTGTATTCCGATGCCGATGCGCACAGCCCCCATGTGCGCCTTGCCGACCTGGCCGTGCACATAGGCCCCACGCCGGCCGACCAGAGCTACCGCGATGGCGCGGCGCTGATCGCGGCCTGCCGGCGTGCGGGCGCCCAGGCCCTCCATCCGGGCTATGGCTTCCTGTCCGAGAACGCGGACTTCGCGCAGGCCGTGGCCGATGCGGGGCTGGTGTTCGTGGGGCCCTCGCCGGGCGTGATCGACCTGATGGGCAACAAGGCCCGGGCCAAGCAGGCCATGGACGCCGCAGGCGTGCCCACGGTGCCTGGGGCGGCGGCCCATGGCGATGCGCGCCAGGTACTGGATGCCGCGCGGCGCATCGGCTTTCCTGTGATCCTGAAGGCTGCGGCGGGCGGTGGCGGCCGGGGCATGCGCGTGGTGCGCCGCGAAGATGAACTGGAGGCGCTGCTGCGCCAGGCGCGGTCGGAGGCGGCCAGCGCCTTCGGCTCGGACGAGATCATCCTGGAGCGCGCCATAGAGCATGGCCGCCATATCGAAGTGCAGGTGCTGTGCGACGAGCATGGCCGCTGCCTGCACCTGGGCGAGCGCGACTGCTCGACCCAGCGGCGCTTCCAGAAACTGATCGAGGAGGCGCCGTCGCCCGCCGTGGACGAGGCGCTGCGCCAGGCGATGGGCGAGGTGGCGCGCAAGGCCTGCGAGGCCATCGGCTACACGGGCGCAGGCACGCTGGAGTTCCTGCTGGACGCGCAGCGGCGCTTTTACTTCATGGAGATGAACACGCGCCTGCAGGTGGAGCATGGCGTGACCGAGCTGGTCACGGGGCTGGATCTGGTGGAGCAGCAGATCCGCATCGCCCAGGGCCAGCCGCTGGCGCCGGCACAGCAGGACGTGCGCCTGCGCGGCCATGCCATCGAGCTGCGCCTGTGTGCCGAAGACCCCTGGCAGGGCTACCTGCCCCAGGTCGGCACGGTGGGCCTGTGGCGCGCGCCGCCCGAGGTGCGTGCCGACACCTGCCTGGAGGATGGCGCCGAAATCGGGCCCTTCTATGACTCCATGGTGGCCAAGCTCATGGCCTGGGGCGACAGCCGCGAGGCCTGCCTGGCAAGCCTGCGCCAGGCCTGCGAACGCACGGCGCTGCTGGGCGTGCGCAGCAACCTGGGCTTTCTGCGCCGCTGCCTGGCGCATCCGCAGTTCGCTGCAGGCGAGGTGACCACGGATTTCCTGGGGCGCCAGGACCTGGGGCAGGACCCCTGGCGGCGCACACCCTCGCCCCATGCGCGTGCGGCGGCCGCGCTTTTGCTGGGCGGCGGCATCGGCCTGGCGGCAGGCGCCGTCGCTGCGGGCCGGATCACGGACCGGTTGCCGGGCCGGTCGCTGTGGCTGCGCGATGCCAGCCACCCGGCGTCGCCATCCCCGGCGCAGGGCTACACGCTGAGCCACACCGGGGGCGGGCTGCAACTGATCTGCGAGGATGGCCCGCCGCCCATGGCGCGCGGTGCCACCGATCCTGCGCCTGCGGCCCCCTCTCTCTCCGTTTCCTGGCAACTGGGCAATCTGCGCTGGGAGCCCCAGACGGGTCTGCTGGGGCTGGAGATCGACGGCCTGTACCGGCCACTGCACTGCCACCAGGACGCCAGCGGGCAGCTCTGGGTACAGGACGGTGCGGACAGCTTCGTGTTCGAGCGCCTGCTGCGCTTCGATGCCGGCCACGGCAGTGCGGGCGGGGGAGGGGCGTTGCGCGCGCCCATGAGCGGCCGTGTCATCGCCGTGCTGGTGGACGAGGGCCAGCGGGTGGAGCGGGGCGATACCCTGCTGGTGATCGAGTCCATGAAGATGGAAATGCCGCTGGCAGCGCCCGGCGCGGGCCGCATCGCGGCGCTGGGCGTGCGCCCGGGCATGCAGCTGGCCGCGGGCCAGGTGCTGCTGCAGGTGCGTGCCGATGAAGACAAGGAGCTGTCATGAGCCGCTTGAACCTACCGGACCGGCCCGCGCAGCACACGGTGCTCATCGGCGGTGCATCGGGTTTCTGGGGCGACTCCCAGATGGCCGTGCCCCAGCTTTTGCAGCAGCCGGGCCTGCAGTACCTGGTGTTCGACTACCTGGCCGAGACCACCATGTCCGTCCTGCAGCGCGCACGGCTGCGCTCGCCCGAACTGGGCTATGCCACCGACTTCGTGACGGCGGCGGTCGGGCCCCATCTGCGGGCCATCCGCGACAAGGGCGTGCGCCTGGTCTCCAATGCGGGGGGGCTGCATCCTGCAGGCTGCCGCGATGCCATCCTGGCGCTGGCGCGCGAGCAGGGCGTGCAGGTCAAGGTCGCCATCGTCACGGGCGACGATGTGCTGGACCGACAGCAGGACTTCGAGCCCTGGCTGCAGGAGCCGCTGCCCGCGCAGCTGCCGCCGCTGATGTCGGCCAACGCCTATCTGGGCGCCGGGCCCATCGCCCGTGCGCTTGACGGCGGCGCCGACATCGTGGTCACGGGCCGCTGTGTGGACAGTGCGGCGCTGCTGGGCATTGCCATCCACGAGTTCGGCTGGCGCATGGACGACTACGACCGCCTGGCCCAGGCCAGCCTGGCCGGCCACCTGGTCGAGTGCGGCGCCCAGGCCACGGGCGGCCTGTTCACCGACTGGGAGTCCGTCCCCGACTGGGCCGACATCGGCTATCCGCTGGTGCGCATGCAGGCCGATGGCGGCTTCGAGCTGTTCCAGCCCGCAGGGCGCGGGGGCCTTGTCACGCGCCAGACCGTGGGCGAGCAACTGCTCTACGAGATAGGCGATCCCTGCGCCTATGCGCTGCCCGACGTGGTCTGCGACTTCTCGCAGGTGCGCATCGAGGACCTGGCTGGCCATGGCGGCGAGGGCGGGCGCGTGCGCGTCGGCGGTGCACGGGGGCGCGCGCCAGGGCCGGGCTACAAGGTCACGGCCACCTACCAGCAGGGCTGGCAGATCGCCATCATGATGGCCATCCGTGGCCAGCGCGCCATGGACAAGGCCCGCCGCACGGCCCAGGCGCTGCTGGCGCGCACCCGTGTGCAGATGCGTGCGGCGGGCTTTGCCGACTATGGCGAAACGCTGGTGGAACTGCTGGGCGCCGAGTCCATGTACGGCCCCCACCGCCGCGTGGCCGATAGCCGCGAGATCGTGCTGCGCATTGCCGCGCGGCATGCGGACCGGCGCGCGCTGGGCTTTTTGCAAAAGGAAGCCTCCTCGGCCGGTACCTCCATGGGTCCGGGCACGCGCAGCCACTTCGGCGGCCGGTCCGAGGTGCAAAGCGTTATTCGCACCGCCTCCTTCCTGCTGCCCAAGGCGGCCGTGGCCGTGCAATGCCAGGTGGCGGCCGATGCCTTGCCGGTCCCGGTCCCGGTCCCGGTCACGGTCGCAGTTACGGCGGATGGGGTGGCGTCAGCCATCGCTGATGAGGCCGCCGTGGCGGAGGCTCCCGCCGCGATGCCGTCGGACGAGGACACCGTGCGTGTGCCGCTGGGCTGGATCGCCCATGGCCGCAGCGGCGACAAGGGGGACGACGCCAACATTGGCCTCATGGCGCGTGCACCGCAATGGCTGCCCGTGCTGCGCGAACAGGCCAGCGCCGATCGCGTGCAGGCCTACTTCGCCCACCTGGCCAGCGGGCCGGTCACGCGCTACGAACTGCCTGGCCTGGGCGCATTGAACTTCGTGCTGCGCCAGGCGCTGGGCGGCGGCGGCTCCTGCAGCCTGCGCTCCGATCCGCTGGGCAAGTGCTATGCCCAGATGCTGCTCGATATGGAAATCGACTGCCCGCGGGCCCTGGCTCCCCAGGGCCCGCCCGTGGCCGCCCGCGCGCCCGGCGCATCACTGTGAAGGAGATCGATCATGCAGACGCAGGAACTGGAAACCCCAGAGGGCTGCGGCCCGAGCACGTTCAGGCCCATGCCTATGCCCTCGTCCCGCCGCGCCTGGCTGCGGGGCGGCTGTGCCGCGGGCCTGGTGGCCGCGCTGCCACCGCTGGCCCTGGCGCAGGGCAGCCGTCTGGACAAGCCCGTGCGCATCGTCGTCGCCTACGGAGCGGGTGGCGCCTCGGACAGCATTGCGCGCTATGTGGGCGAGGCCATCGCCCAGCGCGGCGGCAAGCCCGCCATCGTGGAGAACCGGCCCGGCGCGGACGGCAACATCGCGGCCGAGTACGTGCTGCGCGCGCCCGGCGATGCCTACAACCTGCTGGTGTCGGGATCGTCCACGCATGCGGCCAACGCCACCATCTACCGCAAGCTGGGCTATAGCCCGCAGGGCGATTTCACGCCGCTGGCCACCATGGCGACCACGCCCTATGCCATGCTGGTCAACCCCCGGCGCATCGCCCAGGCCACGGCGACCGACTTCCTGGCCTGGGCGCGCAGGCAGGGATCGCAGCTGTCCTTTGCCAGCGCCAATGTGGGCGGGCGCATCGCGGGCGAGCGCTTCAAGCAGCTCACCCGGATCAATGCCGTCAACGTGCCCTACAAAAGCAGCGCCCAGGCCATGACGGACCTGATCGGCGGGCAATTCGACTACTACTTCTGCGACATGCTCACGGCGCTGCCCCAGGTCAAGGCCGGCACGGTGCATGCGTTGGCGCTGTCCAGCGCCCAGCGCATACCCAGCCTGCCCGATGTGCCCACCGTGGCCGAGCTGGGCTACCCCGACTTCGACGTGAGTTCCTGGATCGCCGTCTGGAGCGCCAGGGCCGCCACGCCGCCCGCCGTCTCGGTCCTGCTGTCGCAATGGGTGGGCGAGGCCCTGTCCAGCGCGGCGGGCAAGGACTTCCTGGTCGGCAAGGGACTGGTGCCCACGCCCGTGTCGCCCGAGCACCTGCTCTTCCTGCAGGAGCGCGATACCCGGCTGTGGGGGCGGATCATCACCGAGGCGGGCATGACGGCCCCCTGAGCCGGGGCAATGCGCCATGGCGACTCAACGCGGAGCGATCAGATGAAGCACTTTTCTTGCGCTGTCATCCAGCGCGTCGGCGCGCCAGTAAAGGTGAAACCGCATGGGGGCGAGGGCGGGCAGGCGGACCTGGGGGTCGAGCACGCGCACGTCTGGGGCCAGCATCTCCACCGTGCGGGCCGTGATGCCCAGGCCCGCACGCACGGCGGCACGCACACCGGCCAGGGTGGAAGTCTGGAAGGCCGCATGCCAGCCGATGCCGGCCTCGTCCAGGGCCTGCACCATGCTGCTGCGAAACGGGCAGGCGTTGTCCATGAGGATCAGCGGCACGGAGCTGCCGGCCTGGTGGTGGTAGCGCGCACCCGCGATCCAGGCCACGGGCGAGGTACGCAGCACCAGCTGCTCGAAGCCCGCATGGGCGGCAATGTCCACCAGCAGGTCCACGTCGCCCCGGCGCAGCGCCGAGGCCAGCCAGCGGCTGCGCCCCACCTGGATGTCGATGCTGAGCTTAGGAAAGTTCTCGGCGCACAGCTCCAGGTAGGCGGGCAGCAGGGCGTCCAGCGCGTCGGCGCAGACGCCTATGCGCACCGGGTGGGAGAAGGTCTCCTCGGTGATGGCGCGGTAGGCCTCGTCGTTGAGGCTGACCATGCGCCGCGCGTATTCCAGCAGCCGCGCGCCCTCGGTCGTCAGGCGCTTGCGCCGGCCCACGCGCTCGAACAGCGCGCAGCCCAGCAGGGCTTCCAGTTTTTGCATCTGCTGCGAGACCGCTGCCTGGGTACGGTAAACCTTCTCGGCGGCATTGGTGAAGCTCTCGCGCTCCGCCACGGCCACGAAGGTGCGCAGCAGGCTGATGTCGAGGTTGCGGGCCGTCATCGCGTGGCCGGTCCCTGCCATGTGGTCGGGTGCACTTTGTCTCCTTGCCAGCCTTCAAAGGCCTTCTTTCTTGTCTGAACGCCGCATTCCATCGGAGGAAACCATGTCCGACGCCATCCTAGACCAGGCCGCGCCCGCCTGCGTGCTCCGCACCATAGACGGGCCGGTCTGCACCATCCACCTGAACCGGGCCGAGGCCCGCAACCCGCTGGGCGCGGACACGGTGCAGGCGCTGTCCCAGGCCGTGCGCGAAGCCTCGCAGGCGCCAGGCGTGCGCGCCATCGTGTTCACGGCCGCCGGGACGGCCTTCAGTGCCGGAGGCAACCTGGGCAATCTCCAGGACCGGCTGGACGCACCGGCAGGCCGCGATGGCCGCGACCCCATCGCGGCCGGCAATCGCCGCTACGGGGACTTCCTCACCGAGCTGTCCTGCGTGCCCCAGGTCACCATGGCCTGTGTGCAGGGGCCGGCCATGGGCGGTGGCGCGGGCCTGGCCTGTGCGGTGGACATCGCCATAGGTTCGCCACTGGCCCGGTTCGGTTTTCCCGAGGCGTCCATCGGCCTGGTGCCCGGGCAGATCCTGCCCTTCGTGGCCGCGCGCCTGGGCCTGCAGGCAGCGCGCCGCCTGGTGCTGACGGCAGAGCGCATCGATGCCACCGAGGCCCATCGCATCGGCCTGCTCGACTACCTGGCCGAATCGCCGCAGGAACTCATGCCCCTGGCCCAGCGCGTGTTGCGCTCCATCCTGGCCACCGCGCCCCAGGCCTCGGCCGCCACCAAGCGCCTGCTGGGCGGGCTGCCCGTGGCGCCGTTGCCGGCCAGCGAGGCGCTGCAAGGCTACCTGGACGCGGCCGCCGACCTGTTTGCACGGCAGATGCGCTCGGAAGCGCCCGAAGGCGTGGCTGCCGCACGCGAGCGCCGGCCGGCCAGCTGGAACCAGGCGGCCGGCTTGAGCCTCGGCATTTGAAACACTCAAGGAGACTTGCAATGGCTGCCATGGACGGACTCAAGGTGATCGATCTCTCACGCGTGCTCGGCGGGCCGCTGTGCGCGCAGATCCTCGGCGACCACGGTGCCGACGTGCTCAAGATCGAAGGCCCCGACGGCGACGAGACGCGGACCTGGGGCCCTCCCTTCGATGCGGCCGGCATGGCCTCCTACTTCGCGGGCATCAACCGCAACAAGCGCACGGTCTGCCTGGACCTCTCGCGGGCCGAAGGGCGTGAAGTCGTGATGCGGCTGCTGGAAGATGCAGACGTGCTGATCGAAAACTTCAAGGTCGGCACGCTGGAGCGCTGGGGAATGGGCTTTGGCGAGGTTCTGCGCCAGCGCTTTCCGCGCCTGGTCCACTGCCGCGTGACAGGCTTTGGCACCACCGGCCCGCTGGGCGGACTGCCGGGCTACGACGCGGCCGTGCAGGCGCTCAGCGGCCTCATGAGCATCAATGGAGACCCCGATGGTGTGGCCACGCGCATGGGCGTGCCCATCGTGGACGTGACCACGGGCCTGAACGCCGTCATCGGCATCCTGATGGCGCTGCACGAGCGCGAGCGCAGCGGCCTGGGCCAGTCGGTGGAATCGGCCCTGTACGACAGCGCCATCTTCTCGCTATACCCGCACTCCATCAACACCTTGTTCACGGGCCGTGCACCCCAGCGATCGGGCAACGGCCATCCCAACATCGCGCCCTACGACACCTATGCCACGGCCACTGACCCCATCTACTTGGCCGTGGGCAACAACGGCCAGTTCCAGCGCCTGTGCGAAGCCCTGGGCCATGGCCACCTGTCCAGCGACCCACGCTATACCACCAATGCCCAGCGGGCCGTGCACCGCTTCGAACTCAAGCGCGATCTGGAGGCCGCCTTTGCCCGCTTCGATGCGCAGGCGCTGTTCGAGAAGCTGGTCGCCACGGGCGTGCCCTGCGGCGTGATCCACAACGTGGTCGAGGCCCTGGACCATCCCCACACCGCCCATCGCGGCATGGTGGCGGAGGTGGACGGCTTCCGTTCCGTGGCCTCGCCCGTGAAGCTGGGCCGCACCCCGGCCAGCTACCGCCTGCGGCCGCAGCAGCGGGGCCAGAGCACCCTGCAGGTGCTGCAGGAGGCGGGGCTGAGCGCCGCGCAGATCCGCCAGTTGCTGGACCGTGGGGTGGCGGTCCAGGCCTGATGTTCAGCGCCTGCCTCTCAAGCCTGTGCCAGCAGCTCTTGTACCCGCCCCTTTACCTGCCCCTTTACCCGGCCCGATGCCCGCCCGGATGCCGGCCACGATGAAGCGCACCAAGTAGTCAGCCTTGTGCTCGATGTCGCCCGCGCGCATGGCGCCGGCCGACAGGCGCTCGATGCGCTGGTCGAACACGCTCATCACCAGCGCTCCCACCGCGAACAGATAGGCCCAGTGCGCGTAGTCCGAGCCCAGCTCGGGCAGGGCCTGCTCGATGGCGCGGATGAACTCGACGGCGAAGGGGTCGAAGTAGTCCTGCACGATGCCGCGCTCGGCCTCGCGCGGGTCGGAGGTCTCGCGCGCGATCAGCCGGGCGTAGGCCAGGCCGGCCTCGCCGCCCTGGCCCTGGATCACCGGCAGCACGAAGGCCCGGGCGATGTGCTCCAGTGCGTCCTCGCCCTGCGCCAGCGGCTGGCGCAGGGCGGCCAGGCGCGCGTCCAGCACGGCCTTGTAGCGGTCGAACAGGGCACGGTACAGGTTCTTCTTGGTCTCGAAGTGGTAGACGATCAGCGGCAGCCCGACACCTGCGGCCGCGGCGATGTCGCGCATGGACACGCCGTCGAACCCGCCTTCGGCGAACAGGCGCTCGGCCGCGTCCAGGATGCGTTCGCGCTTGCTCGCGGTGGCGCCAGCGCCTGCGGCGGCGGGCGCTTCGTCCGGGCGGGCCTTTTTCGTCTTCGGCGGGGTGGTGCCTTGCATGCGTCTCCTTGATGCAGGCGCGATTGTAGGGAAAGGGCAGGGGACTGCCGCAGTTCCGGTCATGGTTTGTACCGATGAAAATACTGACTGTACGATCGTACAGTCGATGCAAACAACCACCGGAAACCGGGAGACAAGACTGTGACCCCCTCACCCAACACACTGAAGTGGCGCGTGCTGATCGGCTACTTCCTCAGCTACATGTTCGATGCCGTGGACATCATCATCCTGGCCATCGCCATGCCCTCCATCACCGCCTCGTTGCAGATCGGCCCCACGCAGGCGGGCCTGCTGGTGACGGCGACGCTGCTGGGCATTGGCCTGAGCGGCGTGGTGATGGGGCCGGTGGCCGATGCGCTGGGGCGGCGCAAGGCCTTGCTGCTGTCGCTGGCCACGTTTGGCGTGCTGACCATGGCCATCGCGGCTGCCACGGACTGGCGCCAGATCCTGGTGCTGCGTTTCCTGGCCGGCCTGGGCCTGGGCAGTGTCTGGAGCACGGCTGCCGCCCATGTGAACGAGTCCTGGCCGGCGCACCAGCGTGGCCGGGCCACCTCGTTCGTGCTCAGCGCGTTTTCGGTGGGCGCGGCGCTGGCCGCGGCTGCGGCCGCATATTTCCTGCCCGTGCATGGTTGGCGCGTGCTGTTCTTCGTGTGCGGGGCGGCGGTGTCCCTCGCCATCGTCTATGTCTGGCTGCGCGTGCCCGAGTCCCAGGCCTGGCTGGAACAGCGCCAGCAGCGCCGCAGCCACGGCGCAGGCACGGCGGCGCGGGCGCCTGGCATTGCCGCTCTGTTCGCGCCGGACCTGCTGCGGGTCACCGTGCTGGGCACGCTGACCTCGGCCCTGGCCCTGGCCGCCTACTGGGGTGCCAGCACCTGGCTGCCCACCTTTCTCGTCAAGGAGCGCGGGCTGGACATGGGCACCATGGCGCGCTTCATGGCCCTGCTCAATATCGGCATGTTCGTGGGCTACAACGCCTTCGGCCTGATCGCGGACCGCATCGGCAAGCAGCGGGCCGTGATCGTGTCGCTGGTGGGCACGGGCCTGGCCCTGCCGCTGTACATCCAGGCCACGGACCGCACGGTCCTGCTGTGGCTGGGCCCTGCCTTCGCCTTCTTCATGGCCTTCGCGGGGCTGATGGGCTCGTACTTTGCCGAGCTGTTTCCCACGCACCTGCGCGCCACGGGCACGGGCTTTTGCTTCAACGTGGGTCGCGGCATTTCCGCCTTCGCGCCGCTGGCCCTGGGCTCGCTGTCGGCCAGCCTGGGATTCGCCATGGGCATTGCGCTGTGCGGCGGCCTGTTCCTGGTGGCCGCCGCCGTGGTCGCAATGCTGCCGCGCGATGGCGCCGTGGCTACCCCCAGTGCGCGCTGATTCCCATCCCACACACGACTCCAAGGAGAACACCATGCCCCGCCGTTTTGTCGATCTGTCCATCTACCTGGAGAACGACGTCGTCTCCGACCCGCCGGCCTTCCGGCCCGAGATCCAGTACTTCACCCATGAAAACACGGTCGAGCAGATCGAGCCCTTTTTTCCGGGCCTGCGCAAGCAGGACCTGCCTGATGGGGAAGGCTGGGCGGTCGAGAAGGTCACGCTGTCCACCCACAACGGCACGCACCTGGATGCGCCCTTCCACTTCCACAGCACCATGGACAAGGCGCTGGGCGAGAAGAAGCCGGCCATCACCATCGACCAGGTGCCGCTGGAATGGTGCTTCCAGCCCGGCGTGAAGCTGGATTTCCGCCACTTCGCGGACGGTTACGTGGTGACGGCCGCCGACGTCGAGGCCGAGCTGCGACGCATAGGCCATGCACTGCAGCCGCTGGAGATTGTGGTGGTCAACACGGGCGCCGGCAGCCGCTACGGCAGCAACGACTATGTCTCGTCCGGCTGCGGCATGGGCTACGAGGCCACCATGTACCTGCTGGAGCGCGGCGTGCGCCTGACGGGCACCGATGCCTGGAGCTGGGATGCGCCCTTCGTCCACACGGCCGAGAAATACGCGGCCACGCGCGATGCCAGCCTGATCTGGGAAGGCCACAAGGCCGGGCGCGACATCGGCTATTGCCACATCGAGAAGCTGCACAACCTGGAGGCACTGCCGCCGGACGGCTTTTTCATCAGCTGCTTTCCGCACAAGATCCGCGGGGCCTCGGCCGGCTGGACGCGGGCCGTGGCCATCTTCGACGAAGCGCTGCTGGCGCAACCCGCCTGAGGAACGCCATGACT
Source organism: Delftia tsuruhatensis (assembly GCF_903815225.1). Classification (NCBI taxonomy): domain Bacteria; kingdom Pseudomonadati; phylum Pseudomonadota; class Betaproteobacteria; order Burkholderiales; family Comamonadaceae; genus Delftia; species Delftia tsuruhatensis. The sequence goes on along the minus strand of NZ_LR813084.1, from coordinate 3,644,740 downwards.
GCACTCGACCATACCCATGACGCCGGCGCCCGCAGCTGGCTGGCATCGGCCCAGGCGGCCGGCACCGACTTTCCCTTGCAGAACCTGCCGTTCGCGGTGTTGCGGCCGCAAGGCTCCGGGCAGGCCTTTCGCGGCGGCGTGGCCATCGGCGACCAGGTGCTGGACCTGGCGGCGCTGGCCGCCGCCGGCGTGCTGGACGGGCCCGCGCGCCAGGCGCTGGGCGCGGCGGCGCAGCCGGCGCTCAACGACTTCCTGGCCCTGGGGCCGCAGGCCTGGCGCGGGTTGCGCCATGCGCTGTTCGCGCTGCTGCACGCCGATGCCCCCGCGGCGCAGGCCGACGCGGCACGCGCATGCCTGCTCCCCCTGGCCGATGTCGAGTACGCGCTGCCCGCGCGCATCGGCGACTTCACGGACTTCTACACTTCGCTGGACCATGCGCTCAACTGCATGCGCATCATGTATCCCGAGGCGGACGTGCTCCCCAATTTCCGCTGGCTGCCGCAGGCCTACCATGGCCGGGTGTCGTCCATCGGCGTCAGCGGCCAGCGCTTTCACCGGCCCATGGGCCAGTACCTGCCGCAGGGCGCCGCCACGCCGGTGTTCCAGCCATGCGCGCGCATGGACTACGAGCTGGAACTGGGTTTCTGGATAGGGCCGGGCAATGCCCAGGGCCGCCCCATTGCCCTGGAGCGCGCCGAGGCGCATGTGTTCGGCGTCAGCCTGCTCAACGACTGGTCGGCGCGCGACATCCAGGTGTGGGAAATGGCCCCGCTCGGGCCCTTCCACGCCAAGAATTTCGCCACCACCGTGTCGCCCTGGATCGTGACGCTCGATGCCCTGGCGCCTTTTCGCACGGCCTGGACCCGACCGAGCGGCGATCCGCAGCCGCTGCCCTACCTGGAGTCCCCGGGCAACCGTGCAACCGGCGCCCTCGACATCCAGCTGGAAGTCTGGCTGCACAGCGAGCAGGCACGCGCGCAGGGGCGGGGGCCGGCGCGGCTGTCGGGCACCAGTTTTCGCCACCAGTACTGGAGCATGGCCCAGATGGTGGCCCACCACACGGCCGGCGGCTGCAACCTGCAGCCGGGCGACCTGATCGGCAGCGGCACCATCTCGGGCCCCGGTCCCGGCGAGGCGGGCGCCATGATCGAGCTGGCGCGCGGTGCGCAAAGCCCCGTGGATATCGGCGGTGGCGAGCAGCGCGGCTTTCTGCACGATGGCGACACGGTGGTGCTGCGCGGCTGGTGCGAGAAGCCGGGCGCCGCGCGCATCGGGTTCGGGGAGTGCCGGGGGACGGTGCTGGCGGTGGATGTGCCAGCCTTGCCCGCTGCCACCGGGGGCACCGGGGCCGCCAAGTGCCGGGCGGACAAGATGCCTTTCGGGTGATGCCTCAGCCGATGGCTGCGCCCGACTGCCTGGCGATGTCCTGCCACTTGCGCGTCTCGGCCTGCATGAAGGACTCGAAATCGGCCGGCGTGCTGGAGACCACCTCGCCGCCCAGGTCGATCAGGCGGGCGCGCAGTTCGGCTTGGTCCACCACGGCACGGATGTCGCGGCTGATGCGCTCGCGCAGTGGCGGTGCCAGGGCGGCGGGGGCCAGCACGCCGAACCAGGTGGCGGCCTCGAACCCGGCCAGTCCCGATTCGGCAAAGGTGGGAATGGCGGGCACCTTCTCCACGCGGCGGCCGTTGGCCAGGGCGATGGCCTTGAGCCGGCCCGAGGCGATATGCGGCAGCACCACGGTGAGGGTGGCGAACATGGCGTCCACCGAGCCGCCCATGAGGTCGGTGATGGCCGGGGCATCGCCCTTGTAGGGCACATGGACCAGGCGTGACCGCGTGGCCGTGTTGAACATCTCGCCGGCCAGGTGCTGGGCCGTGCCATTGCCGGGCGAGGCAAAGCTGGCCTTGTCCGGTTGGGCCTGCGCATGGCGGATGAAGCCGGCCAGGTCGCCGACGCCCAGGTCCGGGCGCACCACCAGCACCAGGGGCACCTTGGCGATCAGGCTCAGCGCCGCAAAATCCTTGAGCGGGTCGTAGTCCAGCTTCTTGTAGAGGGTGGCGCTGATGGTGTGGGCCGAGGTGGTCATGTACAGCAGGTGCCCGTCGCCCGGGCCGCGCGCCACCTGGGCCGCGGCCAGCGTGGTGCCGGCGCCGGGGCGGTTGTCTATGACCACGGGTTTGCTCCAGCGGGCGTGCAGCCGCTCGGCCACGGCGCGGGCCACGATGTCGGTGGCGCCGCCGGCCGCGTAGGGCACGACCATGCGCACGTTGTCCGTGGGGAAGCTGGCGGCGCGGTCCTGTGTGCGGTCCTGGGCTTGGACCAGGGCCGGCTGCAATGCAGGCGCCAATGCGGCGGCCAGGCCGCAGCGCAGTGCGCGGCGGCGGGTGGGATGGGGCATGTCTGTCTCCTCGGGGTTCTTGTCGTCTTTGCGCCGGCCCGGCGCGGTCAGTGATGGCCGGCGATCAGGCGGCTGATCACCGGGTGGTATTGCTCGCCCAGGCCGCTGTCCAGGGCCTGGGCGAACCAGGCATCGACCACGGCGGCGCCGCGTGCGTCCACGCCGGCCTCGCGGGCGAGCTGCAAGGCGTATTGCAGGTCCTTGCGTGCGTAGCGCACCGAGAAGGCGCGCTCGGGGAACTCGCCGGGCAGCACGGCCTTCATGCCGTGGTTGCGCAGCGCAAAGCTGTCAGCCGAGCCCTTGGACAGGGTGTCGAACAGCACGGCGGGATCGACGCCGGCCTTCTCTGCAATCGCCTTGGCCTCGCTGAAGGCGACGACGGTCTCGAACAGCACCATGTTGTTGAGGATCTTGAGCACCTGGCCGCAGCCCACGCGGCCGCACAGGGCGATGCCCGAGGCGAAGGTGGCGATCAGCGGGCGCAGCGCCTCGAACAGCGCGGGCTCGGCGCCCACCATCACGGCCAGGGTGCCGGCCTCGGCGGCGGCGCGGGTGCGGGCCACGGGCGCATCGGCAAACTGCACGCCGCGTGCCTGGAATTCCAGGGCCAGGGCGCGCGTGGTGTCGACGGGGGAGGTGCTCAGGTCCACGAGGGTCTGGCCTGCGCGCGCCGACTCCAGCAGCCCGCCGGGCTCGCGGCACAGACGGGCCACGACTTCGCCCGAGGGCAGGGACAGGAAGATGGTGGCGGCGCGCGCCATCACCTCGGCCGCGCTGGCGGCGGCCTGCACGCCATCGGCGGCCAGGCGCTGCAGGGGCGCGGGGTCCAGGTCGAAGGCGATCACGGGGGCGCCGGATTTCTGCGCCAGGTTGCGGCAGATGGGCTCGCCCATCACGCCCAGGCCGATGAAGCCGATGGGGTGCTTGTTGTCGGAGTGCATGGTGTGGCTCGGTGCTTTCATGCCATGGAGAAATAGATGCCCTTGGGCTGCTGGTACAGGCGCATGCCGCCCACGCCCTTTTCGCGGCCCAGGCCGCTGTCCTTGAAGCCACCGAAGGGCGTGGCGATCGACAGCTGCTTGTAGGTGTTGATCCAGACCGTGCCGGCCTCCAGCGCGCGTGCCACGCGCCAGGCGCGCGGGTAGTCGGCCGTCCACACGCCCGAGGCCAGGCCGAAGGCGCTGTCGTTGGCCTGGGCGATGAGGTCGTCCTCGTCCTCGAAGGGCAGCACGCACAGCACGGGGCCGAAGATTTCCTCCCGGGCGATGCGCGCGCTGTTGGCAATGCCGCCGATCACCGTGGGCAGATAGTAGGCGCCGGCGGCCAGCCGCGCTGCATCGGGCCGTGCTCCGCCCGCAAGGATCTCGGCGCCCGCTGCGCGTGCCGCTTCCACCATGCGCTCCACCCGGTCGCGCTGGGCGAAGCTGGCCAGCGGCCCCATCTGGGCGCCAGGCGCATCGGGCAGGTCCACGCGCAGTGCGCGGGCACGCTCCAGTAGGCTGCCCACCACCTGATCCAGTACGGAGCGCTGCACGAACAGCCGCGAGCCCGCCACGCAGGACTGGCCGCTGCCTTCGAAGATACCGTCGGCCACGGCCGCCACGGCGGCTTCCAGATCCGCATCGGCAAACACGATGTGGGGCGACTTGCCGCCCAGCTCCAGTGCCACGGGCATGAGCTTGCGCGCCGCCACTTCGGCGATGCGCCGGCCGCTTTCCGTGCCGCCCGTGAACGACACCATGCGCACCAGCGGATGGGCGACCAGGGCGGCGCCGGCTTCGGCGCCCGTGCCGGGCAGCACATTGAGCAGGCCCGGCGGCAGGCCGGCCTCCAGCGCGATGCGGCCCACGGCCAGGCCCGTGGACGGCGTGACCTCGGAGGGCTTGAGCACCACCGCGTTGCCAGCGGCCAGGGCGGGGGCGATCTTCTGGGCCTCCATGGTCAGCGGCGAGTTCCAGGGCGTGATGGCCGCCACCACGCCATAGGGTTCGTAGGCCGTCATCGACAGGTAGTTGCCGCGTGCGGGCGTCACCTCGGCGCCCGTGGTTTCGCAGACGGCGCCGTAGTAGCGGAAGGTGGCGGCGGCGCTGTGCACCTGCTTGACGCATTCACTCCAGACCTTGCCGTTTTCCAGCATCTGCAGCCGTGCCAGCCGTTCACTGTCGCGCTCCATGCGTTCGGCCATGCCATGCAGGATGCGCGCCCGGTGCATGGGCAGCATCTGCGCCCAGCTGCGCTGGCGCACGGCCTGGGCAGCATTGCAAACGGCTTCGTCAACCAGCGCCGCGCCGGCCGCGGCCACCTCGTGGTTGGGGGTGCCCGTGGCCGGGTTGACCGAAAGCAGCGCAGCGATGCCTTGCTCGCCGCCGCGGTCCTGCCCGGCGATGAGCAAAGGGTGGGGTTGTGTCATAAAAGTTCTTTCAGAGAAAACAACTGTTCTGTTTTTGCGAATTCTAGGATTGATGTCGCAAAAATCAGTATTGGTGTTTTTACTGTCAGAACTTTTGTTCTGTTTTCAAGGTTAGTCCTGGCGATGGAAGATGCAGGCATGCACGGGCAGCGCACCGGGCGCCAGGCCGGGTGCGCAGGAAAGATGGAAAGAGGAGGAGGGCAGAAGCTGCGCCGCGTGCGCAGAACGAACCCTGGTCGTCAGGCCAGCGGCCAGTTCCCGCCCAGGCTTTCGGTGGCGCGCCGGGCAGCGCTCGTCACCAGGGATTTCATGCCTTCAACCGCCAGCTCGGAAAAGCGCTCCAGCGGCCCGGACACCGAGATCGCGCCCAGCAGCGAGGCCGACGGCCCGAACACCGGCGCCGCAATCGCACCACACAGCGGATCGCGTTCGCCGAACGAGGTGAAGATCAGATCGGCCTGCGTGGGGGACGCCGGCAGGCCCGCCTCCAGCGTGGTGATGACCTTGCCCGCCGCACCGCGCGCCAGCGGCAGCAGATCCCCCACGCGCACGCGGTCCAGCGTGGAGTGGTGGGAGTCCAGGCGCATGACGCAAAGCCGGTGCTGCTGGTCGTGGCGCACGTGGAAGGACGGGCTTTCCGTTCCCTGGTCCACCAGCCACTGCAGCACGGGCTCGATGGCGCCCTGCAGGCCATGCGTCTGCTCGAAGGAGCGACCCAACACAAAGGCCAGCGGTCCCAGCGTGTACTTTTTGTCCGCCCGGTGCATGACCAGGCCCGCGCGCTCCAGCGAGGCCAGCAGGCGCAGCAGCGTGCTCTTGTACATCTGCGTGGCGTGCGACAGCTCCGTCAGCGTCAGCCCCCGGTTGGCGTGGGCCAGGGCCGTTGCAATGTGCAGCGCGCGGTCTACGGCCGCGACGCCGTCGTTCTTCTCGGTGGCTTCGGCGGGGGCAATGGTGGACATGGGGTGTCAAAAAGCGGGATGTTTGCACAAGGTACGGAAGACCGATCGTATGCCGGCTTTGGAACGCTGCAGGCCTTGCAGGTGCGACATCCCGGCCAACTCCGCTCTTTGTCCTTTAGTCCTGGGGTTGATACCTAATGTCTAAGCATGTATAGACAACTAAAGTCATGCAATACCAAGGAGATGCAAATGAGGCGAGACGGACTGTTCCGGGGCTGGTACATCGTGGGCGCCGTCCATGTGCTGCTGGCGCTGATCTTTGGCGCGGCCTATTCGTTCGGGGCGTTTTTTGCCAGCATCCAGGCCCAGTTCGGCGCCAGCCGCTTTTCCACGGCCTCCATCTTTTCCCTGACGGCCCTGATCTACTACGGCGTGGGCGTGTTCTCGGGCGCCTGGAGCGACAGGACCTCGGTGCGCACCGTCACCTCGGCCGGCATCGTGCTGCTGGCGCTGGGCTTTGTGGCCAGCAGCCTGCTGTCGTCATCGCTGGTTGTGTTCCTGGGTGCCTTCTGCATTCTGGTCGGCCTGGGCGTGGGCCTGGTGTATGTGCCCGCCGTCTCCACCATTGCGCGATGGTTCGTGTTGTGGCGCAGTTCGGCCTCCGGCATCGCCCTGGCGGGCACTGGGCTGGGCACCTTGCTCGGCCCCGTGGTGGCGGGTGCACTCATGGAGCACCTGTCCTGGCAACTGACCATGCAGGTCTATGCCGCAGCCATCGCACTGGCCGGCCTGGCTGCTGCGGCCGTCCTGCGCGGCAGGCCTGAGGAGCTGGGGCTGCATCCCGATGGCGTGCCTCCCGGCGGTGCCGAGGCTGCAGGGCAGGCGGACCAAGGCCGGGATGTGGGTCTGGGGCAAGCTGCCCGGCAGGCGCGCTTTTGGTGGTATTTCGCCGCCATCTTCTTCGGCTCCATCGGCCTGTTCCTGGCGCTGATCCACATCAATCCGCTGGCACGTCAGCAGGGGCTGCCTGCCGCGCAGGCCAATCTGCTGATCGGGCTGATCGGCGTGGGCAATGTGCTCGGGCGTCTGGTGCTGGGGCGCCTGGGCGACAGGATGGGTCCGCTGCGCTTTCTGATGGTGCTGACCGTGTCCCTGGCCGTGCTGTGCGGGCTGTGGTCCATGGCGCAGGGCTTCACGGCCCTGGCAAGCTTCGCGCTGGCATTCGGTGCGGTCAATGGCGGCTGCATCGCGCTGTACCCGGCCGTGGCTGCCACCTGGTTTGGCACTCGGAGCCTGGGCGCCATCCTGGGCGCGCTCTACGTTTCGGTCGGTATTGCTGCCGTGGCCGGGGGCAGCCTGGCGGGGCTGTTGTTCGATCTGTCGGGCAGCTACACATCGTCCATCCTGCTGGCGGGCGGCAGCGCCGTACTGTCGGCCCTCGCAGTACGGATGGCGGCGCGCGCAGGAGGCGCGAAGCCACGAGCATGACCCAACGAAAAGCCCCAGGCTCTTGCGAACCTGGGGCTTCAAAGTGGTGCCGGAGACATGAATCGAACACGCGACCTTCTCATTACGAATGAGCTGCTCTACCAACTGAGCTACACCGGCGACAGAAAGAAATTATAGCGGCAAAATCAGGCCTCGGAATGATATTGCGTCACTTTTTCGACTTCGTTCCTGGAGCCGAGGATGACGCTCACGCGCTCATGCAGCTGCGTGGGCTGGATGTCGAGGATGCGCTGCTTGCCGTTCGTGGCGGCGCCGCCGGCCTGCTCGATCAGCCAGGCCATGGGGTTGGCCTCGTACATCAGGCGCAGCTTGCCGGGCTTGTGGGGCTCGCGCTTGTCCCAGGGATACATGAAGATGCCGCCGCGTGTCATGATGCGGTGCACGTCGGCCACCATGGAGGCGATCCAGCGCATGTTGAAATCCTTGCCGCGCGGACCTTCCACGCCGGCCAGGCACTCGTCCACGTAGCGCTTGATGGGGGCGTCCCAGTGGCGCATGTTGGACATGTTGATGGCGAATTCCTTGGTGTCCTCGGGAATGCGCACGTTTTCCTGTACCAGGACGAAGGAGCCTTGCTCGCGGTCCAGCGTGAACATGGCCACGCCGTCGCCCACGGTCAGCACCAGGGTGGTCTGGGGACCGTAGATGCAGTAGCCGGCGGCGACCTGCTGGGTGCCGGGTTGCATGAAGTCCTCCTCGGTCACGCCGGGGTGGCCTTCGGGCTTCTTGAGCACGCTGAAGATGGTGCCGATGGAGACGTTGACGTCGATGTTGGAGGAGCCGTCCAGCGGGTCGAACATCAGCAGGTATTCGCCATGGGGGTAACGGTTGGGCACCAGGTAGATGCCTTCCATTTCCTCGGAGGCCATGGCCGCCAGGTGGCCGCCCCATTCGTTGGCCTCGATCAGCACCTCGTTGGCGATGATGTCCAGCTTCTTCTGGACCTCGCCCTGCACGTTCTCGCTGCCGGCCGTGCCCAGCACGTCGCCGATGGCACCTTTGTTGACGGACTGGCTGATGCGCTTGCAGGCGCGGGCCACGACTTCCAGCAGCAGGCGCAACTGGCCGGGGATGAGGCCGTCCACGCGCTGCTGCTCGACCAGGTAGCGGGTCAGGCTGACGTTTTTCTTCATGGGTTCAACTCCTAAAAATCCGGGAGCAGATGCGGCGTGGCGCATGCATCTGCTGATGAACAGCATTTCAGTGATTCCTGGCTTGCAGCATAAAACCGGCGCTGCTCAAGCCAGGGACACCGAGGAAGAGCAGCCTCGCACCGAGGGTGTCGTCCCCCTGCAAGGGGGAAGGCGCGAAGCGACTCAGGGGGTGGCTCGTCAATCCGCGAGGGCGCGGGTGACGACTTCACGCACATCGTTGCTGAGTTCGGCGCGTGCCGCCACGCGGGCGATGGCTTCGCGCGCGGCCGTGCGGTAGGGTTCGGCCAGCTTGCTCCAGCGGTCCAGGGCGCGTGCCAGGCGGGCGGCGACCTGCGGGTTGATGGCATCCAGCTCGATGACGCGCTCGCTCCAGAACACGTAGCCTGCCGCGTCGGTGCGATGGAAGGCGCCGGGATTGGCGCTGCAGTAGCTGAAGATCAGGCTGCGGGCGCGGTTGGGGTTCTTGATCTGGAAGTCCGGGTGCTTCATCAGCTGCTTGACGGCCGGCAGCACGTTGCCGCCGCGGTCGCAGGCGCCGCCTTGCAGCGCGAACCACTTGTCCAGTACCAGCGCGTCGTGCTGGAACAGCTTGTGGAAACGCGCCAGGGCCTGGGCGGCCAGCGGGTGGCCGCTTTGCACCAGGGCCGAGAGGGCGGCCATGCGGTCGGTCATGTTGCCCGCGTCCTTGAAGCGCTGCAGCGCCTTGCCGGGCCAGACGCTGTCGCCCGAGGCGCGTGCTGCCAGGCACAGCATGGACAGGGCCATGCCGGCCAGCGCGCGGCGGCCGGAGCTGACGGAGTCGGGGCGGTAGGCCCCGGTCTCACGGTGCTCGTCCCAGGCCCATTGCCAGTCGGCCAGCAGCTCGGTGGCCAGTTGCAGGCGCATGGCTTCGCGCACGGCATGCACGCGCTGGGGATCGACCACGTCCAGCTGCTCGGCGATGTAGCTTTCCCCGGGCAGGGTCAGCACCAGTTCCTTGAAGGCGGCGTCCAGCTGCGGGTGGCGCAGCACGCCGCGCATGGCCTCGATGAAGGAGGCGGGCAGCAGGGGGGCCGTGATCTGGCCCGTGCCGTCAGCGGCAATGGCGTTGTCGCCGATGGCCTGCAGCGCAATGCGCAGCGCCAGGCGCTGGCCGGCTTCCCAGCGGTTGAACGGGTCGCTGTCGTGGGCGAGCAGGTTCAGCAGGGCCGTGTCCGTGATGTCCTGGTGCAGCACCACGGGGGCGCTGAAGCCGCGCAACAGCGAGGGCACGGGCTCCTGCTCCACATCGGTGAAGACGAAGCGGTGGCTGGACTCGGACAGCACGAGCAGGCGGCTGTCGCCGGTGGCCTGTTCCTCGCCTTGCAGGCGCAGGGGCAGCGCACGGCCGTCCTGGCCCAGCAGGCCCATCTGCACGGGGATGACGAAGGGCAGCTTTTCTGCCTGGCCGGGCGTGGGCGCGCAGCTTTGGCTCAGCGTCAGCGTGTAGGTGCGGGCGTTGGCGTCGTAGGCGCCTTCGGCGCGCAGCTGGGGCGTGCCGGCCTGGCTGTACCAGCGCTTGAACTGGTCCAGGCGCAAGGCCAGCTCGCTGCCGGGGTTGGCGTCGGCCATGGCCTGGGCAAAGTCGTCGCAGGTCACGGCATGGCCGTCATGGCGCTCGAAATACAGCTTCATGCCCCTGGCGAAGCCTTCGCGGCCCACCAGGTTGTGCTGCATGCGCACGACCTCGGCACCCTTTTCGTAGATGGTGACGGTGTAGAAGTTGTTGATCTCGATGTAGCTGTCGGGCCGCACCGGATGGGCCATGGGGCCTGCGTCCTCGGGGAACTGGGCGGTGCGCAGCACGCGCACGTCCTCGATGCGCTTGACGGCGCGCGCCGAGGGGCTGCCCGCCATGTCCATGCTGAATTCCTGGTCGCGGAACACCGTCAGGCCTTCCTTGAGCGACAGCTGGAACCAGTCGCGGCAGGTGATGCGGTTGCCCGTCCAGTTGTGGAAATACTCGTGTCCGACCACGGATTCGATGTTGGCGTAGTCGGTATCCGTGGCCGTGGACTGGCTGGCCAGGACGTACTTGGTGTTGAAGACGTTCAGGCCCTTGTTTTCCATGGCGCCCATGTTGAAGTCGCTGGTGGCGACGATCATGAAGCGGTCCAGGTCCAGCGACAGGCCGAAGCGGGCCTCGTCCCAGGCCACGCTGGCCATGAGCGAGTTCATCGCGTGTTCGGTCTTTTCCAGGTCGCCGGGGCGCACGAAGACCTGCAGCAGGTGGTCGCGGCCCGCGCGGCTCCTGATCTTCTGTTCGCGGGCGACGAGGTTGCCCGCCACCAGCGCGAACAGGTAGCTGGGCTTTTTGTGGGGATCGACCCACCGGGCGAAGTGGCGGCCGTCTTCCAGCGCGCCCTGCTCGACCAGGTTGCCATTGGACAGCAGCACCGGATAGGCGGCCTTGTCGGCGCGCAGGGTCACGGTGTACATGGCCATCACGTCGGGACGGTCCAGGAAGTAGGTGATGCGGCGGAAACCTTCGGCCTCGCATTGCGTGAAGAACGTGCCCTGGCTCACGTACAGGCCCATGAGCTTGGTGTTCCTGGCGGGCGCGCAGGTGGTGAAGATCTCCAGGTCGACGGGCTCGCCGCCCTCGGGCAGGTTCTCCAGCACCAGCTGGTCGCCCTCCATCTTGAACGAGGTGCCGCCGCCGTTGACCAGCACGCGGGCCAGGTTCAACTCATCGCCATCGAGGCGCAGCGGCTGTGCCGGCACGTCGGGGTTGCGACGCACGCGCATCTTGTTGAGCACGCGGGTCTTGGCCGGGTCCAGGTCGAAAGTCAGGTCCACGGTGTCGATCCACCAGGCAGGAGCCTGGTAGTCGGCGCGGTGGATGGCGGTGGCAGGGGCCTGCCCGTCACGCAGTTGCAGCATACAGATTCCTTCCTATGCTCGGTGTCAGTTGTCAGGGACCAGGGCCCCGGACGGCGTTGCCGCCCCGGGGCTCTGTCTCACAGGCCTTGCTTGAGCGAGGCTTCGATGAATGCGTCGAGGTCGCCGTCCAGCACTTTCTGGGTGGCCGAGATTTCGACGTTGGTGCGCAGGTCCTTGATACGGCTGTTGTCGAGCACGTAGGAGCGGATCTGGTGGCCCCAGCCCACGTCGGTCTTGGTGTCCTCGAGCTTTTGCTGCTCTTCCATGCGCTTTTGCATCTCGTGCTCGTAGAGCTTGGAGCGCAGCCGCTGCCATGCCACGTCGCGGTTGCTGTGCTGGCTGCGGCCATCCTGGCATTGGACGACGATGCCGGTCGGAATGTGCGTCAGGCGCACGGCCGAGTCGGTCTTGTTGATGTGCTGGCCGCCAGCGCCCGATGCGCGGTAGGTGTCGGTGCGCACGTCCGAGGGATTGATCTCGATCTGGATCGAGTCGTCGATCTCGGGGTAGACGAACAGCGAGGCGAAACTGGTGTGGCGCCCGCCCGAGCTGTCGAAGGGCGACTTGCGCACCAGGCGGTGCACGCCGGTCTCGGTGCGCAGCAGGCCGTAGGCGTATTCGCCCTCGATGTGGATGGTGGCGCTCTTGATGCCTGCCACGTCGCCGGGCGTCTCTTCCTCGACCGTGGCCTTGAAGCCCTTGCGCTCGGCGTACTTCAGGTACTGGCGCAGCAGCATGCCGGCCCAGTCGCAGGCCTCGGTGCCGCCGGCGCCGGCCTGGATGTCCACGAAGCAGTTCAGCGGATCGGCTTCCTTGCCGAACATTCGGCGGAATTCGAGCTCCTCGATCAGGGGCTGGAGCTTGGCGGTCTCGCCCTCGATGGTGAGCAGGCCGGCCTCATCGCCTTCTTCCTTGCTCATCTCGAACAGCTCGGCATTGTCGGCCAGCTCGCTGGTCAGCTTCTGCAGCGTCAGGACGACGCCGTCGAGCAGCTTCTTTTCCTTGCCCAGTTCCTGGGCCTTCTTGGGGTCGTTCCAGACCCCGGGGTCTTCCAGAGAGGCGTTGACGGTGCGCAGTCGTTCGTACTTTGCATCGTAGTCAAAGATACCTCCGTAGATCTGCCGTGCGCTGCGACAGATCTTCGAGGGTGTTGCCGATGAGGTTGATGCGTTCTGCTTCCATGATGTGTTCCGTCTTCTGATGAATGTGTTTCTGGCTGAATCGCCGATTTTCTCATGTCGGGACGCCGTGGCGGGCCAAGCGCTTGTCTGGCAGAGCCGTGCAGGGGCTGTAGAGGTTCTGCGCCTTTCAAAACAAGGGCTTGCGTTCGCCAATCATGGCAGATTTGAAGGTATTGGGGCCTGTGGCAGGGGCGTGCGGGTCTGGGGCGGCAAGAGACAAGGCCCGGCCGGCGGCTGCCGGTCGGGCCTTCGGGGGGCTGGTGAGAGGCCCGGCGCGCCAGCCTCCCGGCGCAGGCCGGGCGGCCGCTTCGCCCGCAGGCTCAGAAGGTTTCCCAATCGTCGTCCGAGGCGGTGCCGGCCGCCGCCTTGGACCGGGCCGGTGCGGCGGGCCGGGCAGGCGGGGAGGCGGGCTGGGCAGGGCGGTGCGTGGCCGCGGGCAGGGCGGCTGTCGAGCCTGCGGGCGCGGGCCTGGCGCCGCGGGCCGGCGCCAGGGACGGGCGGGCCTGGGGCTGGGGCGCGGACACTGCCGATGGCATGGCACGGGGCGCCGCGACGGTTGCCACATCGACGGTGGCGTGGCGCATGCCCGCCGAGGAGGGGGCGAGCTTGAAGACGCTGACCACTTCGGCCAGCGCCTTGGCCTGGGCCTGCAGGGCCTCGGTGGCGGCGGCCGACTCCTCGACCAGGGCGGCGTTCTGCTGGGTCATCTGGTCCATCTGGGTGACGGCCTGGTTGACCTGCTCGATCCCGGCGGTCTGCTCATGGCTGGCCGCGGAGATCTCTCCCATGATGTCGGTGACGCGGCGCACGCTGGAGACGATCTCGTCCATGGTCTTGCCGGCGGCGTCCACCTGGGCGCTGCCTTCCTCGACCTTGCCGACCGAGTCGTCGATCAGCTGCTTGATTTCCTTGGCGGCCGCGGCCGAGCGCTGGGCCAGCGTGCGCACCTCGGAGGCGACGACGGCGAAGCCCCGCCCCTGGTCGCCAGCGCGAGCCGCTTCCACCGCCGCGTTCAGCGCCAGGATGTTGGTCTGGAAGGCGATGGAGTCGATGACGCCGATGATGTCCACGATCTTGCGCGAGGCATCGTTGATGGCGGACATGGTCTGCACGACCTGGGCCACGGCCGAGCCGCCGCGCACGGCCACCTGGGAGGCGGCGGCGGCCAGCTGGTTGGCCTGCTGGGCGTTGGCGCCGTTTTGCTTGACGGTGGAGGTCAACTCCTCCATGGACGCGGCGGTCTCCTCCAGCGAGCTGGCCTGCTCTTCGGTGCGGGCCGACAGGTCCTGGTTGCCCGAGGCGATCTGGCCGCTGGCGGTGGCGATCGAATCCGTGCCCTGGCGGACCTGGCCGACGATGCGCTGCAGGCTTTCGTTCATGTGCTGCAGGGCCTGCAGCAACTGGCCCGTCTCGTCCTTGCCATGTGCCTGGATGCGGCTGCTGAGGTCACCGGCGGCGACGGCCTGCGCCAGTTCAACGGCTTGCTGAAGCGGTCGGGCGACGCTGCGCGCGATGAGCAGGGCCAGGCCCAGGCCCAGGGCGACGGCGCCCACCAGCAGGGCGATGACCCACCAGCGCGCGGCGTTGAAGATGATGTCGCCCGCGTCGTTGGCGGCCTCGGTCCCCTCGGTGTTGATCTTCACCAGCTCGTCGAGCCGGGTGTTGATGCTGCGGCTGATGGTGACCGATTCACCACGCAGGATGGCCGATGCCTCGTCGGTACGCATCTGGTGGGACAGCTCGATGATCTTCGCGGTCTGTTGCGCGTAGCGCTCCAGGTCCTGGCCGATGCCGGCCAGCAGTTCGCGCTCGCGCGCGGTGTTGGCATGGCGCTCGAAGGCCTTGTGGTTCTTGAGCAGCTCGGCCCACAGCTCGGGCATGCGCTTGTCGTAGGTGGCCATCTCCTCCTGCGAGGTGGCCAGCACATGCTGCATGGTCTGCGAACGGTAGCGCTGCAACTGGTAGCGCAGTTCCTGCAGCGTGCGCTCGGCCGGCAGCCAGTGGTGGGCCAGATCCGTGGCGGTCTGGTTGACGCGGTCCAGCTGGACCACGGAGAACAGGCCCAGGCCGGCGGTCAGCAGCAACAGGGCGACGAAAGAGGCCAGCAGCTTGGGGGCCAGCTTCAGATTGCGGAAAAACATCATGGTGGGAGGTGCCGTGCGGCAAAGAGCGAAAGCGTATGGGCGGCTGGGGCAGGGGAGATCCGGGCTGACGGGCGACCGGCAGCGTTGCAACTGCGCACCGCCATGCCGCTGTTATCGGTCGATCCCCGACAAGGCTTAGGGAAAAAGCGTGAGAGCCAAGGGAGTTACATATTGTTTCTATTGCCCCTCCACCCCGCGCAGTTCAGCCCCCTGCCGACCCGTCCTGCGGCGCCGCCTGAAGCCATCGCTTGAAATCCTCGGCTGGCAGTGGACGCGAGAACAGGTAGCCCTGGGCGACGGGATAGCCCTGCTCGCGCAGGATGGTGTTCTGCGCCGCCGTCTCCACGCCCTCGGCCACCACGGTCAGGTGCAGGCTGCGGCCTATGCCGAGAATGGCGTTGCTCAGCGCCTGCGCGGCCTCGTCGTTTTCCAGGTCGGCGACGAAGCTGCGGTCCAGCTTGAGCTCGCTGACCGGCAGGCGGCGCAGGTAGCTGAGGCTGGAGTAGCCGGTGCCGAAGTCGTCCATGGACAGCCGCACGCCTTGGGAGTGCACGGCCTGCAGCGTGCGCATGGTGCCGGGGTTGGTGTCCAGCAGCAGGCTTTCGGTGATCTCCAGCGTGAGGTCCTCGGGTTTGAGTGCATGGCGGTCCAGGGTGTCGGCGATCATGCGCGGCAGGTCCAGGTTGTGAAAGCTGGTGGGCGAGAGATTGACCGACATGGCCGGCACGGCCAGGCCCTGGCTGCGCCATTCACCGAGCTGGCGGCAGGCCTCACGCAGCGCCCAGGTACCCAGCTCGCCGATCAGTCCGCATTCCTCGGCCAGGGGGATGAAGCGTGCGGGCGAGACATCGCCGAACTCTGCGTGTCTCCAGCGGGCCAGCGCCTCGACGCCGTAGAGGCGGCCGTCCCTGAGGTCGATCTGGGGCTGGTAGTGCAGGTGCAGGCCGCCGCCGCGCAGCGCGTCGCGCAGTGCCGTCTCGAGGACGAGCCGTTCTTGCGCCAGGCGGTTCATCTCGGGGCTGAAGAAGCTGTAGAGGCCGCGCCCGCCCGACTTGGCCTGGTACATGGCCATGTCGGCGCGGTGCAGCAGGGTCTCCATGTCGCGGCCATCGGCGGGGAAGACCGCGATGCCGCAGCTGGCCGTGCTGGCCAGCGCCACGTCGTCGATCATGCAGGGCTGGCCCAGGGCCGCCTGCAGGCGCTCGATGACCTCGGCGGCCTGCGTGCCGCCGCAGCGCGGCAGCACGATGACGAATTCATCGCCCGACAGGCGGCCCGCGATATCGCCCGCGCGCAGCTCGGCCTGGATGCGCTGGGCCACGCTGCACAGCAGCCGGTCGCCCGCGGGATGGCCCAGCGAGTCGTTGACCTGCTTGAAGCGGTCCAGGTCGATGAAGACCACGGCCAGTTCCGTGCCTTCGTGGGAGGCCAGGGACAGCGCCTGCTCGGCCTGGGCCAGCAGCAGGCTGCGGTTGGGCAGCGTGGTCAGCCCGTCGTAGAAAGCCAGCTGCCGTATGCGCCGGCGCGCCTGCTCGCGCTCCAGCGCGAGGGCGCACAGGTCCGTGCATGCCTCGACCAGCCGCTGGTGGAAGGGGTCTGGTCCGCTGCGGTCGAAATGGCGGTAGTAGAAGGCGAAGGTGCCGGCCACGCGGCCTTGCAGCGCGCAGATCGGCGTGGACCAGCAGGCCGTGTAGCCCAGCGGCAGGATGAGCTGCTTGTAGTCGGCCCACAGCGGATCGGTGGCGATGTCGCGCACGAGCACCGAGCGGTTGTGGAAGGCTGCCGTGCCGCAGGAGCCCACTTCGGGGCCGATGGGCACGCCGTCCAGGGCCGCCGAGTAGGAGGCGGGCAGGCTGGGCGCGGCCAGCGGATGCAGCCGGTTCTGGTCATCGACCTCCAGCACCGAGACGGCAATATCGGGCGCGATGCGCTCGACTTCGCGACACACCAGGTCCAGCACTTCTGTCAACGGCTGGTCGCGGGCCATGGCTTCCAGCGCGCGCCGTTGCAGCACCTCGTGCATCTTGGCCTCGGTGATGTCGGTGATCACCGTCACCGTGGTCAGCAGCCGGCCTTCCGGGTCCATGACGGGATTGGCCTGTGCACTGACCCAGTAGCGTTCGCCGTCCTTGCCGACCAGGATCTCCTCGCGGTACACGGGCTTGCCCGCATCCAGCTCGGCGCGGTAGGCCGCCGTGAACTCGGGTGAGGCGTGGGGAACCAGCAGGGCGATGGGTGCGCGTCCGACGACCTCCTCTCCGTCCCAGCCGAACATGCGCGTGAAGCCCGCGTTGACGTAGGTGATGGTCCAGTTGCCGTCGGCGATGACCACGGCCGCGTCTGTGGCATCGGCCACCAGGGACAGGCGGCGCAGGTGCTCCTGTCGGGCGCGGTCGGCCAGGACGCGGGCGGAGATGTCGGTGGCAATGCACAGCACATGGCTGAACGTGCCCCGCGCATCGAGGACAGGCGCGTAGGTGGTCTCCAGCCAGCAGGTCGTGCCGTCGATGCGGCGGTGCTCGCCCACGCGGGATACCGTCTCGCCCGCGCCCCAGCGCTGGCGCCATTGGTCATAGGCGGGCGGATCGGCCTGGGCCTGGGTGCACAGGTCGCTGTGCCTCAGGCCCTCGGCGCCGCAGGTCGGGTAGCCGAGGATGGCCTCGTAGTTGGCATTGGCGCGCATCAGCCGGCCGTCGGGCGTGAATTCCGCCAGCGCCATGGCCTTGTCCAGCGCGCTCCACAGCGCCTGCTGCTCCAACGTGCCTGCTACCCTCGTCTCGAACATGGTTCGCTCCCTTGCTGAGCTGATGTTGATTGTTTCCAAATGATACCGATCCGGCGCAGTGCATGGATGTCCGCCCCCTGCGGATCGCTGCGGCCGCTGACCGTGCGCAAGGCAGGGGCGCAGCGGCTGGTTACAATGAATTGAGAATGATTCTTGTTCTGTGATGCCGGCACTGCCAGCCGCAGCGCACCATCCCCTGCCATGTCCTCCGCTCCCCCCGTTGCCCTGCCCGCTGCACCGTCCATTTCCTTGCCCATGTCCCGGGGCGATATTTCCGTGCTCTACGCCGGCCACCATGGCTGGCTTCAGCGGTGGCTGCAGCGCCGGCTCGCCAATGCCGGCGATGCAGCCGACCTGGCCCAGGACACCTTCGTGCGGCTGCTGGTCGCGCCTTCGTCCGAGGCGACCGCGCTGCGCGAGCCACGCGCCTACCTGGCCACCGTGGCGCGCAGGCTGCTGATCAACCACCTGCGCCGCCAGTCGCTGGAGCAGGCCTGGTTGCAGGCGCTGGCCGCGCTGCCCGAGCCGCAGGCGCCGTCGCCCGAGCAGCAACTGCTCATCCTGCAGGCGCTGCAGGAGGTCGACGCCATGCTCGACGGCCTGCCGCCCAAGGTGCGCAGGGTGTTCGTCCTCTCCCAGGTGGAGGGGCTGACCTATGCGGCCATCGCCGAAGAGATGGGCGTGGGGCTGCGTTCGGTCAAGCGCTACATGGCCCAGGCCATGGCCGAGTGCATCCTGCTGTCCGCATGAGCCCGCAGCCCTGCGATGCCGCAGCGCCATTGCCGCGCGAGGTGGCGCTCCAGGCCGCCGAATGGTTCGTGCTGCTGCATTCGGGTGAGGCGGGCGAGGCCGATCTCCATGATTTCGAGGCCTGGCGCACCCAGGCCGCCGTCCATGACCAGGCCTGGCAGCGCGCCCTGGCCGTGAGCCAGCGCGCGGCCGGCCTGCCGCCTGCGCTGGGCGGGCCTGCCCTGGGCCGCAAGCAGCGTCGCATGGGCCGCCGCGAATCGGTGCGCGCGCTGGCGCTGCTGATCACGGCGGCGCCCGTGGGCTGGCTGGCCTGGCGCGTCGCGCCCTGGACGCAGTGGACCTCCACCCATGCGACGGCCACGGGCGAGCGGCGTGAGTGGACGCTGGCCGATGGCAGCCACCTCGTGCTCGATACGGCCAGCGCCGTGGATGTGCGCCTGGACGGGCAGCGGCGCATGCTGTTCCTGCGCAGCGGGGCCGTGCTGGTCCGGACCGCCCCCGATCCGCTCGGGCGCTCGTTGGTGGTCGTCACGGCCCAGGGGCGCGTGCGTGCGCTGGGGACGCGCTTCACCGTGCGGCAGGAGGACGGGCGCAGCCATGTGGCGGTGTTCGAGGGCGCGGTGGAGATCGTGCTGCATGAAGACCTCGGAATGCGCCAGGTGCCGGCGGGGGCCGGGCTTTCGTTCAGCGATACGCGGATAGAGCCTGCCACGGCCGTGGATGCCGGTGCCGGCCAGTGGGCGCGCGGCCTGCTGGCGGTGCAGGACATGCGGCTGGCCGACTTCCTGGCCGAGCTGTCGCGCTACCGGCAGGGCTGGCTGATCTGCGATCCGGCCGTGGCCGGGCTGCGTGTCACGGGGGCCTTTCAGCTGGTCGACACCGATGCCGTGCTCGGCAACCTCGTGCACCTGCTGCCCGTGCAAGTGCGATATCGCACGCGCTACTGGGTGACGGTGGCACCTCCGGGCGGATGATTTTCTCGCGGGGTCTGGCCCCTTTGTGTCCGGCGGCGTGTCCTGTTCGATGGCAACCGATTTCATCGAACGACTTTCCAAGGAAACACCGACCATGGCTTTGCAGCCCGCCGCCCGCCGCATGGCGCCCGCTCCCTTTCCTCTGAACCAGGCCGCCATGGCCGTGCTCATGGCTGCGGGCCTGGCCGCAGGCACGGCCTTGCCGCGCAGCGCCCAGGCCCAGCCGGCGGCGGCATCCGCCAGTCCGGCCCTGCGGCAGTTCCAGGTGCCTTCAGGCCCGCTGGCCGCCGCGCTTGCCGCCTTTGCCGCCGATGCGGGCGTGAGCATCAGTGCGCCACCCGCGCTGGTCCAGGGCCGGCGCACCGAGGGCGTGCAGGGCAGCCACACGGTGCGTGAGGCATTGGACAGGTTGCTGGCGGGCTCGGACCTGCAGGCGCTGTCGGCAGGAGCGGGCGGCTATGTGCTGGAGACTGTCGCCGAGGCCCGGCGCGCGGCCCCGGCCGTGGACACGGCATTGGCCGAAGTGCGCGTGACGGCACGGGCCGAACGCAGTGCCGTGACCGAAGGCACGGGCGGCTATGCCGCCGCCGGTTCCAGCAGCACGGCGACGCGGCTGGGCCTGTCACAGCGCGAGACGCCGCAGTCGCTGAGCGTGATCACGCGCGAGCAGATCGAGGACCGTGGCTTTCAGTCGCTGGAGGAGGTTGCGCTGGACGCCACGGGGCTGAGCACGCGCCAGATCGGTGGCGGGGAGCGCACGCAGTTCTTTGTGCGCGGCTTCGAGGTCAACTCGTTTCTGGCGGACGGCGTGCCGCTGGCCTTCGACTACGACACCCAGGGACTGGCGACCATGGCCATGTACGACCGCGTGGAGGTGCTGCGCGGAGCGGCCGGCCTCATGACCGGCACGGGCAACCCCTCGGGCACCATCAATCTCGTGCGCAAGCGGCCCACGGACACCCCTCAGGTCGCACTGACGGGCAGTCTGGGCTCGTGGAGCAACCGGCGAGGCGAAATCGATGCCTCGGGCCCGCTCAATGCGGCGGGCTCGCTGCGTGGCCGTGCCGTGATCGCGTTGCAGGATACGGACACCTTCAAGCGGTCCTACCGCCACGAGCGCCAACTGGTCTACGGCACGCTGGAGGCCGATATCGCACCGCGCACGAAACTGAGCCTGGGCGGCTACTACAACCGCGAGGACAACCCTGGCGCCGATTGGAACGGCCTGCCCACGCGGCGCGACGGCAGCTTCTACCCATTGCTGCGTTCGGCGCGCGTCACACCTGACTGGGCCTACTGGAACAAGGAGAACGCCAGCCTGTTCGCCGAACTGGAGCATGGGCTGGGCCATGGCTGGAAGACCCAGCTGACCGCGCGCGTGCTGCAGTCCAGGATGGACATGCTGGGCACGTATCTCTATCCGCTGGAGGATTCGCAGGACTTCGGCCAGGGCGTGGGCGCCTATGCCTACAAGAAGACCCAGTACAGCCTGGACGCCTTCGCGCAGGGGCCCTG
Source organism: Delftia tsuruhatensis (assembly GCF_903815225.1). Classification (NCBI taxonomy): domain Bacteria; kingdom Pseudomonadati; phylum Pseudomonadota; class Betaproteobacteria; order Burkholderiales; family Comamonadaceae; genus Delftia; species Delftia tsuruhatensis. Next base: position 3,624,114 of record NZ_LR813084.1, on the reverse strand, counting down.
GCAATGGTTGGGCCGCACCCATGAAATGGTGTTCGGCGCCAGCGTGAGGCAAAACAGCGACGACGACGGGCCTGGCGGGTGGCCGTCGGACTACCAGCAGATCGTGGACCCCATGACCTGGGACCCAGGCTCCGTTGCCCGGCCGGCCATCAACACCCTGTGGTCGCGGCGCGGCCACCAGCGGCAACTGGGTGCCTACGGAACACTGCGGTTGAGTGTCTCGCAGCCCCTGACCGCGCTGCTGGGTGCGCGCGTGGATTCCTACTCCTACGACATGCTCACGCGCTCGGGGGAGTGGAGCGATTCCAGCAGGTACCGGGTCCATGACCGCATCACGCCCTATGCAGGCCTGGTCTATGCGCTGGACAGCCGGCATTCCGCCTATGCCAGCTGGACCAGCGTGTTCCAGCCCCAGAGCAATCAGGGTGCCAGCGGCGCGCTGCTGGACCCGGTGACGGGACGCAACCTCGAGCTTGGCGTCAAGGGCGAGTACGCCCAGGGTCGGCTGCAGGCCAGCGCGGCGCTGTTTCAGATCAACCAGAAGAATCTGCCGCTGCAACTGCCGCAATCGCAGTGCAGTCCCACGGTGGCGTCCTGCTATGCGCAGACCGGAGAGGTGCGAAGCAGGGGGGTGGAGTTCGAGGTGGCGGGTGCCGTCACGCCGTCCCTGCAGCTGATGGCCGGCTACACCTACAACAGAGCGCAGCATGTCCGCGACTCGGACGTCGCCAAGGCCGGCACGCCCTATGACACCCAGACCCCTCGCCATCTGCTCAAGCTGTCGGCCCGCTACCAGTTGCCGGGCGCCTGGCAGCGCTGGTCCCTGGGTGGATCCGTGCGCACGCGCAGCGAGACCCGCTCGGCCGGCTACGGCGTGCGCCAGGGGGGGTATACGCTGGTGGACCTCACGGCGAGCTACCAATTCAGCCGGCAGCTGGATATACGGCTGAACATCAACAACCTCACGGATAAGTACTACTACCAGGCCATTGGCAGTACTCAGGACAACAACCATTTCGGGGCACCGCGCAATGTGCTGCTGACGGCGCGCTACCGCTTCTGAAGCAGAGACAGGCTGGCATGGATACAATCGAATAAGAATGATTCTTGTTTGATTGCGGGCCCCGCCCCCAAGGGAATCGGGACCTGCCATGCCATCCGCCTCCGCCCCCCAGCACCGAGAAGTCACAGCCCTGTACCTGGCCCACCACGGCTGGTTGCAGGGCTGGCTGCGCAAGAAGGTGGGCAATGCCTTCGACGCGGCCGACCTGGCGCAGGGCACGTTCCTGAAGGTGCTCACGGCCCGGGGCCTGGACCAGGTCCGGGAGCCGCGCGCCTATCTGACCACCATCGCGCGCAACCTGCTGATCAACCAGGTGCGGCGCCGTGCCATCGAGCAGGCCTACCTCGACGCCCTGGCCGCCATGCCCGAGCCCGTGGCGCCGCCGCCCGAGGTCCGGCTCATGCTGCTGGAGACCCTTGTGGAGATCGACCGCCGCCTGGGCCGGCTGCCCGCACTGGCCAAGCAGGCCTTTTTGCTGGCCCAGCTCGAAGGACTCAGCCATGGCGAGATCGCGGCCGAGCTGGGCATTTCCATCTCCACCGTCAAGCGGCATCTGGCCAAGGCGGCCATGCGCTGCTTCTTTCCGGATTGAGCCGCGTGGAGACCTCGCTGCCCATTTCAGGCGAAGTGGCCCGCCAGGCCGTGCAATGGTGGATGCAGCTGCATGCGGACCAGGGGCGGGTGCGGCATGGGGAAGGGCTGCAACGCTGGCGCGCAGCCAGTCCCGAGCATGAGGCCGCCTGGCAGCGCATCGAGGCCATGGGCCGCCAGATGGCCGGCATTCCCACGCCGCTGGCGCGGGCGGCGCTGGCTGCTCCGGGCTCTGCCCGCAGGCGCCGCGCCGTGCAGGCCCTGGCCGTGCTGCTGGTTTCGGGCGCAGGCTCCGCGGCCGTTGTGCGCTCACAGGCCTGGCGCGGCTGGATGGCCGACCAGGTGGCTGCAGTGGGCGAGCAACGCCAGCTGCCACTGCCCGACGGCGGCAGCGTGGTGCTCAACACCGGCAGCGCCCTCAATGTGCGCTATGGTCCCGAGCAGCGCGTGCTGGAGCTGGTGCGCGGGGAAATCCTCGTGCAGACGGCGCCGGACTACCAGCACCGGCCCTTCATCGTGCAGACGGCCATGGGCGCCGTGCAGGCTCTGGGCACGCGCTTCACGGTGCGCGAGCGCGCGTCCGGCGTGGACGTGGGCGTGCTGCAGGGCGCCGTGCAACTGCGGCCCGTGCATGCGCCGCATGCCGCACAGCGCATCGGGGCCGGAGAGCAGGGCAGGCTGACGGCCGCCCAGGCCGCGCATGCCGGAGCGCTGGACACATCGGCCAGCGCCTGGACCGAGGGCATGCTGGTGGCCTCGGGCATGCGGCTGGAGGATTTCCTGGCCGAGCTGGGCCGCTACCGGCGCGGGCGCCTGGGCTGCGACCCGGCCGTGGCCGATCTGCGCGTCTCCGGCGCCTATCCGCTGGCCGATACCGATCGCGTGCTGGCCGCGCTGACCTCGTCGCTGCCGGTGGAGATCCATTCCTTCTCGCGCTACTGGGTGATGGTGCGACCTGCAGCGCCAGGCAAGGCATGACCGGCATGGCGGCCTTCGCATTCTTCTGAAAAATATTTGAGCTGGTTGGCCAGGGATGGCTGTCAACAGAGACAGGGGCGCACCGCAGCGTGCGCCAACGCTTCTCCAACACCATTGCGACAAGGCCTTTCCATGCGCCCTCAGACCATGCGCCAGAACTTCCTGCGGCAGACAGCCGCCTCCACTTTCTCCGCGACACCGGCACTGCGCCCTGTGGCGCTGGCGCTGGCGCTGCAGGTGCTGTGCGCGGGCACGCTGGCTGCCGCGGGCGCCCTGGCGCCAGCCCGGGCCTGGGCGCAGCCCGCGGCGGGAGCGCAGGAGCAGCGCCAGTACGCCATTGCGGCCGGCCCGCTGGAAAACGTGCTCAACCAGCTCGGGCGCGATGCCGGCGTGCTGGTCACCTTTGGCTCGGCCGTCACCGAGGGGCTGCGCAGCGGTGGCGTGAGCGGGCGCTTCACCGTGGAGCAGGCGCTGGAGCGCGCGCTGCTGGGCACGCCGCTGGCGGCCGTGCGCTCGGCGGGCGGCGGCTACACGCTGCGCGAGATGCCCGTGGTGCCCGCCACCTCCGGGGCGGCGGGCGCGCCGTCCTCCCAGACACTCAGGACCGTGCTGGTCACGGCCTCGGCGCAGGCCAGTCCCACCACCGAAGGCTCGGGCGCCTACACCACGCCGTCCACGGCGGCGGCCACCGGCCTGAGCCTGTCGCTGCGCGACACGCCGCAGTCCGTCAGCGTGCTCACGCGCCAGCAGATCGAGGACCAGGGCCTGCTCTCGCTCAATGACGCCATGCGCAGCGTCACCGGCATCCACGTCGTCAGCTCGGACAGCGACCGCTCCGACTTCTACGCGCGCGGCTTCTACGTGGACAACCTGCAGTACGACGGCGTGCCGACCTCGATCGGCCTGTCGTTCTATGGCGAGTCGGGCAATGACACCACCATCTATGACCGCATCGAGGTGGTGCGCGGCGCCACGGGCCTGCTCACGGGCGCCGGCAACCCCTCGGCCTCGATCAACATGGTGCGCAAGCGTGCCGACAGCAAGGTGTTCACGGGCACGGCCTCGGCCAGCCTGGGCTCCTGGAACCACCACCGGGGATCGGTGGACCTGTCCATGCCCCTGACGGCCGATGGCCGCATCCGCGCCCGCATCGCCGGCATGGCCGAGGAGCGCGACTCGCACGTGGATCTGTACCACGCGCGCAAACGTGTCTTCTATGGCGTCATCGATGCCGACCTCACGCCCGACACCCGGCTGAGCGTGGGCGCCGACTACCAGGCCAACCGCCCCACGGGCTCGACCTGGGGCGGGCTGCCGCTGGTGTTCTCCGACGGCACGCCCGCCAACTGGAGCACCTCCAAGACCACGGCCGCCCACTGGACGCGCTGGAACAGCACCAACAAAAGCATCTTCGCCAACCTGCAGCACCGCTTCGGCAACGACTGGAAGCTCAAGGCCAACTTCGTGCACCGTGACAGCGCTTACGACGCCAAGCTGCTGTACCTGATGCGCCAGCCCGACATCGGAACGGGCCTGGGCATGACGGCCTTGCCCAACTACTCCGAATACAGCTTCCAGCAAAACAGCGCCGACCTGCAGCTGACGGGGAGCTGGGAGATGGCCGGGCGTCGGCACGAGGCCGTGGTGGGCCTTGCCAGCAGCCGCGCACGCGAACACAAGGCCGGCCATCCGCGTACGAGCGCCTTGCCTGACCTGGGCAATTTCCACGATTGGGACGGCTCCTTCCCCGAGCCCGCCTGGGGGCCGCTGACCACCAGCAGCCTGGACCATACGCGCCAGGACGCCCTCTACGGTGCGCTGCGCCTGTCGCTGGCCGACCCGCTCAAGCTCATCGTGGGCGGGCGCCAGAGCCGCTGGAAGGTGCGCAGCCTGAGCGAGAACCGCTCGCACGATGTCTTCATCCCCTATGCCGGCGTCGTCCTGGACCTGAGCGAAGGCTTCTCGGCCTATGCCAGCTACACCGACATCTTCCAGCCCCAGAACTACCGCGACCGCGGCGGCAGCTACCTGGACCCGGTGGCCGGCAGGAGCCATGAGGTCGGTATCAAGGGCGAGCACCTGGACGGCTGGCTCAACAGTTCGCTGGCCCTGTTTCGCATCCAGCAGGACAACGTGGCCCAGCTCGACGAAGGCCAGGTCGTGCCGGGAACCAGCGATTTCGCCTACTACGGTGCCAAGGGCGTGACCAGCAAGGGTTTCGAGGCCCAGGTCTCGGGTGAACCGGCCACGGGCTGGAACCTGTCAGCCGGCATCTCGCGCTCGTTCGCCCGCGATGCCCAGGGGGTGACCATCAACGCCTGGACGCCCAAGACCCAGGTGCAGCTGTTCAGTTCCTGGCGCCTGCCGGGCGGATGGCGCCGGCTGACCGTGGGCGGCGGCCTGCGCTGGCAAAGCGCCACCTCCGCCACCCTCGCGGTGGGCGGCAGGGATGTGGACTTCGAGCAGAAGTCCTTTGCCACCGTCAGCCTGATGGCGCGCTATGCCATCAACCCCCGGCTGTCGCTGCAGCTCAATGTGAACAATCTGTTCAACAAGAAGCACTACGTGAATGTGGACGGGCAGGGCCAGTTCGGCACGCCGCGCAGCGCCATGGCGGTGCTCAGCTACAGGTTCTGAGCAGGTGAGGGCCGCCTGCGGTGGATGTATTTGAGAATGATTCTTCTTTCCGCGGGTTATGATCCAGGCCCATGGAATTGTCCGCCTCTTTCACCCGTGCGCTGCTGTCCGGTTTCGACCGGGCCTATGCCGACCTCGTGCGCACTGCCACGCGCAGCACGGGTAGCCGCGAAGAGGCGGGGGACCTGGTGCATGACACCTGGTTGCGCCTGGCCGAGCATGCGCGCAGCGCAGCAGGCGAGTCTGCCATGCGGCCGGCACAGTCCGATGCGCCGCGCGATGCCACGGCCTATATTGCCGTCATGGTGCAGCACATGGCGCTGGATGCGCAGCGTCGCCGCCAGCGCCATGGCCGCTACCTGGACCTGGCCGCAGTGCGCGAACAACTGGCGCCCAGCCACGTGCCCGACGTGGCCGACTCCGTCATGTACCGCCAGGCGCTGGCCGTGCTGGAGTCCGCGCTGGCCGGCCTGCCCGAGCGCAGCCGCGCGGCCTTCATCGCCCACCGCGTGCAGGGTGAGCGCCAGCCCGAAATTGCCGAACGGTTCGGTGTGTCCCTGAATACCGTGGAGCGCGACCTGATCCAGGCCCACGCCTGCATCGAGGATGCGCTGCACCGCTGGCGCGGCACGCTGCCTGGTGGCGCAGGGGCCCGGCAGGCCGGGCGCCGCCGCAGCCTGGGCGCGCTGCTGGGACTGGCCGGCGCGGGTGTGGGTGGCGCCGTGGGCTGGCAGCAATGGCAGAGCTACCGGGACAACCATGTGCAGTGGCAGGCCCGGTGGAGCAGCCCGCGCGGCCAGCAGGGCCGCCATGGCCTGCCCGACGGATCCAGCCTGCTGCTCGATGCATCGAGCAGTGCCCAGGCGCAGTACTTCGCCACGCGCCGCCATGTGGAACTGGCGCAGGGCGCGGCTTTCTTCGATGTGGCGCGCGATGTGCAACGGCCCTTCGTGGTCCATGCCCGGGGCGTGCGCGTGACGGTGCTGGGGACACGCTTCGGCGTGGAGATCGCGCAGGCCGCGGGTGGCCGGGAACTGGTCTGCGTGCAGGTGGAGTCCGGACGCGTGCGCGTGCAGTCCGATGGCGCCGAAGGCATCTCCTATGAACTTGGCGTCGGCCAGGGACTGCGCATGGAAGGTGGGGTGGTCACGCCCACGCATGGCGCGCCTGGCGATGCGGCCTCCTGGCGCCATGGCCAGCTGGTCTTCAGCGGGTCCACGCTGGGCGAGGCCCTGGCGCGGCTGTCGCGCTATGCCCCGTTCACGTTGTCGGCCACACCCGAGGCCGCACGCCTGCCGTTGAGCGGCCGCGTGAGCATCGGCGCGGCCCATGCCTGGGTTCGGGCGCTGCCCCGTGCCATGCCCGTGCAGGTCAGCCGCCAGCCTGATGGCGGGCTGGTCGTCGCACTGCGTTGAGCGGGGGCCGAGCATGCATCCGCCATTGGCGCCCGATCTTTTTTTCAGGAACTTTCCTGGCCAATCGTCCAAGCGGTGATCCCTATGGATTCAACGCATCTTCTTCAAGGACGATTTCCATGGCATTTCCCCGCCCCTTCTCCGCTGCCAGATTCCACCGCACACCTTTGGCCCATGCCGTGCTCTGCCTGGGCCTGGCCCTGCCGCTGCACACCGTGCAGGCCCGGCAGCCCGACGACAGCGCGCGCTTCGACATTGACGCGCAGCCGCTGGCCGGAGCGCTGGACCAGTTCGCACGCCAGGCCGGCGTCCAGCTGGTGTTCACTCCTTCGCTGGCGGCGCAGCGCCAGGCGCCAGCCGTGCGTGGCGAGCTGGCGCTGCGTCGCGCGCTCGATGCCCTGCTCGAAGGCAGCGGCCTGCAAGGCCGCCTGGAGGAGGGCACCTTGACGGTCGAACCGCTGGCCCGCACCGACAAGACCCTGGCCGAGGTGCGCGTGGCCGCGCGCCGCGCGGGCGACGGCACGACGGAGGGCACGGGCTCGTACACCAGCCGCGTGACCAGCATTGCGTCCAAGACGGACCAGTCGTTCCGCGAGATCCCGCAATCGGTGTCGGTGGTCACGCGCGAGCAGCTCGACGACCGCCGCATGACCGACATCCGCGACGCGCTGGCCGCCACGCCCGGCATCACCACCAGCCAGATCAATTTCGAGTCCACCTATTTCTACTCGCGCGGCTTCCAGATCGACAGCATGCAGATCGACGGGGGAGCGCCGCTGAACATCGCCAGCTATACCTACAGCGTCAACCAGAGCATGGATTTCTACGACCGCGTGGAGGTCATGCGCGGCGCCTCGGGCCTGCTGGGCGGGGTGGGTGACCCGGGCGGCATCATCAACATCGTGCGCAAGAAGCCGCTGGCCGAGCCGCGCTTCGTGGTCCAGCAGTCCATCGGCAGCTGGAACAACTACCAGACCATGGTGGATGCCACGGGCCCGCTGGCACTGGACGGCCGTGTGCGCGGCCGTGCCGTGCTGTCCTACCAGGACACGGACCAGTTCGTGGACATCAAGCACACGCGCGCGCCCCAGTTCTACGGGGTGGTCGAAGCGGACCTGACGCCCGACACCCTGCTGACCGTCGGCATGAGCCGCAGCAATATACGCACGCGCGGCGCTGGCGGCGGCGACGTGCCGCGCTACAGCGACGGCAGCGATATCGGCCTGCCGCGCCACACCAGCTTCACCCAGCCCTGGGCCACGGGCCGCCAGGACAACAGCGAGCTGTTCGGCGCGCTGGAGCACCGCTTTTCCTCGCGCTGGAAGGGCAAGCTCAACCTGACGCGGACCAAGTCGGACTATGACGGCACCACGGCCTTCGGCTATGGCACGCTGGACCGCGCAACCGGCCTGGGCGTGACCTGGAGCGGTGGAGGCCATTACCTGTACGAGAACAAGCAGACCGTGCTGGACGCCAGCCTTGCCGGCAGCTTCGACCTGGGCGGGCGCACGCACGAAATACTGCTGGGCATGGACCGGCAGAAGATAGAGAGCTTCTGGAACGTGGGCTATTCCTCGGACCCCACCGGGGTGGTGCCCATCGACGTCTACAACCCCGGCGACTGGCGCCCCGCGCCGGCCGGCGGGATCTCGCGCCGTTACAACCCCTGGGGCCAGGACCAGTCAGGCGGCTATGGCGTGCTGCGCCTGCACCCCACGGACCGCCTGCATGTCATCGTGGGCGCGCGCTACGCCAAGTACCGCTTCAACCAGGTCTATGAGTCGCTGAATGCGGCAGGCCAGTGGGAATTGGCATCGGGCAGCCGTTTTTCGGAGCCGGCCAAATTCACACCCTATGGCGGCGTGATCTACGATCTGAACAGCCAATGGTCGGCCTATCTGAGCTATTCCTCCATTCTCAAGCCCCAGGCGCTGTCCAAGGCCGGGCCTCCGCCCGGCAATTCGCTGGACCCGGTCAAGGGCAAGAGCTACGAGGCCGGTTTCAAGGGCGAGCTGGCCGAGGGCCGGCTCAATGCCACGTTCAGCCTGTTCAATGTGGAGCGCACCGGCACGGCAGTGGCGGATACGCGCTACCCGAGCAATCACGAGGAATGGTCGGGCAACTGCTGCTATCTGCCCCAGGGCAAGGTGACCAGCCGCGGCTTCGACGCCGAGATCGGCGGCGAGCTGCGCCCGGGCTGGCAGATCGCGGCCGGCTACACCTACACCACCACGCGCGACAAGACCGAGGATGCGCCCTACAGCAGCATCACGCCGCGCCATCTGTTCAAGCTGTCCACGGCCTATGTGCTGCCGGGCGGGCTGTCGCGCTGGAAGATCGGCGGCAGCGCCCATGTCCAGAGCAAGCACCATGTGCGCGATACGCTGTATGACGCGGACTGGAATGAAATCGGCCGCTACAACTTCACCCAGGGCGGCTATTCCGTCTGGAATGCCATGGTGCAGTACCGCATCGATCCCCGCTGGACGGTGTCCCTGAATATCAACAATATTTTCGACAAGGTGTACTACCAGACCGTGGGCTCTGCGAGCGGCGGCAACTTCTATGGAAGGCCACGCAATGCCGTGGTGACACTGCGCGGCACTTTCTGATGCCGTGAAAGGGGCCCTGGCCGGCGATCCTGCGGGCCCGTGGCCGCAGGGGCGAAGGCCGTTGCGACTGGCCTTTTTCTCGATCTCGTTTGTCATGTATCAGGAGGGCCATTCTGGCCATTGCTTCATGGCACTCGCTTTGCCTTTCATCCGATCACTGATTACATGCCCCATTCCACCCCTGTCCACCCCGGCCTGCTTGTGCTTTCCCGATTGCTGGCCGCCGTCTTCGGAGGCTATGCGCTGGCCAGCGCCCTGGCCGCCTTCCTGGCTGGCGCGCTGCCCGGCGCGCGTGTCGATGCCGTGTTGGCCGGCATGCAGTGGAGCTTCGTGCTGCACCTGCTGGCCGTGATCTGGGCGTTTTCGCCGGTTTCCGTGGGCCGGGTCTGGCTGGGCCTGCTGGTGCCAACGGCCGTTCTGGGGGCTGTTGCATTGCTGCTGGCGCGCAATGGCACAGGAGTTTGAGATGGCTAAGGCGCGGATCGACAAGCTCCCTGGCAGCGGCGTCGCCAGCGGCGGTTTCCGCCAGGCCCAGGCCTGGCTGCACACCTGGTGCGGACTGTGGTTCTCGTGGCTGCTGTTCGCCGTCTTCCTGACGGGCTCGCTGGCGGTGTTCCAGGAGCCCATCACGCACTGGATGACGCCCGAGCACCATGCCGAGGAAGCCGCCGAGGCCGCAGCCCGGGCGGCGGCGCCGCCCGGCGCCGGCCGCGCGCGGCGCCTGGCCTGGGGCGCGGCCTACATGGAAAAGCACCACAAGGGCGCGCAGATGTGGGAGATCTGGCCCAGCGACGCCCAGGGCGCGGGTGACCTGCATGTCTACTGGTTCGACGAACAGCGCCAGTACGCCGGAGCCGAGCTGGACACTGCCACGGGCGAGCCCCTGCCGCCCGGCCACGGCCACGGCGCGGCGCGCGCCACGCTGGGCGGGCACCACTTCGTGGACTTCCACTACGAGCTGCATGCCGGCCAGGCGGGCCTGTGGGTGATAGGCATCGCGGCCATGGCCATGCTGGTCGCCCTGGTCAGTGGCGTGATCACGCACAGGCGCATCTTCAAGGACTTTTTCACGTTCCGCGCGCACAAAGGCCAGCGCAGCTGGCTGGATGCGCACAACGCCGTGGCCGTGCTGACGCTGCCGTTCCAGTTCATGATCGCCTATACCGGCATCGCGCTGTCCAGCCTGAGCTTCATGCCGGCAGGCGTCTGGACCCAGTACGGGACCGGCAACGCCGCCCGCACGGCCTTCATCGCCGACATGAGCGAGGCCGGCGCGCCCGCGCCTTCCGGCCGCCCCCTGGCCGTCCCCGATCTGGAGTCGTTTGCGCGGCGTGGCCAGGAGCTGATGGGCCAGGCCGTGCGGGCCGTGGTCATCAACCATCCGGGCGATGCGGCCGCTCGCATCGGCGTCTATGGCTGGAACAGCGATGAGGATGCCCACCGGCGCCTGAGCCCCAATTCGGGCATGGCCATGTTCTCGGCCGCCACTGGCGAGGTGCTGCAGGTGCGCCTGCCGGGCGGCGCCGACGGCGGCACGCCTTCGCTGGCACAGGCCGTCATCGGCGGGCTGCACATGGTCAAGTTCGGCGGCCTGGCGATGAAGTGGCTGTACTTCCTGTGCGGGCTGGCGGGGGCCGCCATGATGGCCACGGGCGCCATCCTGTTCATGGTCAAGCGCCGCAGCCGCCACCTGGGCGAGTTCGGCGGCGCCACGGCACGCGTGTACCGGCTGATCGAAGGCCTCAATGTCGCGGCCATCACCGGCCTGGGCCTGGGCTGCGTGGGCTACTTCTGGGCCAATCGCCTCGTCCCCGTGGAGATGGCGCACCGGCCACGGTGGGAACTGGCCGTGTTCTTCGGCCTCTGGGCCCTGGCCCTGGTCCATGCGCTGGCCTGCAAGCCGGCCACGGCCTGGCGCCAGCAGATGGGATTGCTGGCCTTGCTGTGCCTGCTGCTGCCCCTGCTCAGCTGGATCACCGTGGGTCAGCCACTGTCCGCCCAGGTGCTGGAGGGCGACTGGGAAAGCGCGGGCGTGGAGCTGTTCGCGCTGGCCACGGGACTGGCGGCCGCCTGGGCCTGGCGCTGGCTGGCGCGGCGGGGCCAGGAGCCGGAGGCCCAGGCCGGGGGGCGTGCCGCAGCACGGGGCCCGGCGGAGGTGCGGGCATGAGCACGCTGCACGCATCGCTGGCCGCGCTGGCCCTGGCCTTCGCCGGCATGGTGGCCCTGGCCTTTGCCATGGACCGCCACTACGAACAACTGACCGGCGCGCGCGCGCTGCCGGCCGGCCGAGGCCGGCAGTTGCGCTGCCTGGGCGTGCCGCTGCTGGCGCTTTCCTCGCTGCCCGCCTTCTGGGCCTGGGGCGCGACGGCGGGTACGGTGGCCTGGCTGGGCTTCCTGTCCTGTGGCGCTTTGGCGGCCGTGGGCCTGATCGGCGTCCACGCACGCTGGACAGCGCGCCTGGCCTGCCTGGCCACGTTGGTGGTGGCCGCCGATCTGGTGTGGTTCTTTTCTCGCTTTGGTACTTCAGGATTGTTCAGATGAGTCTCTTGTTTTCGTTCCAGGTCCCGGTGTGCAGGGTCGGAGGGCGGCCATGACGCGCACGCAGCAACGCTGGAAAGCCGGCGCCGTGGCGGCGGTGCTCCTGGTGGCAGCCGGTGGTGCGGCCGCCTGGTGGGCCAGCCGGCCCGCCGTGGCCTACCAGACCGAGACCGTGGGCCGCACGGACATCGAGTCCACGGTCACGGCCATCGGCACGCTGCAGCCGCGCCGCTATGTGGACGTGGGCGCCCAGGTGTCGGGCCAGGTCACCCGGCTGCGCGTGGAGCCCGGCGCCCAGGTGGAAAAGGGCGCGCTGCTGGTGGAGATAGACCCCAGCGTGCAGCGCGCCACGGTGGATGCGGGGCGCGCCTCGCTGGCCGGCCTGCGCGCCCAGCTGGCCGAGCAGCAGGCGCTGCGCAAGCTGGCCGAGCAGCAGCTCGCGCGCCAGCGCCAACTGGCCCGCGATGGCGCCACGCGCGAGGAAGACCTGCAGACGGCAGAAGCCAACCTGGCTGCGGCCGGCGCGCGCATGGAGCACCTGAAGGCGCAGATCGACCAGACCCAGGCCACGCTCAAGGCCGACGAGGCACGGCTGGGCTATACGCGCATCTATGCGCCCATGGCCGGCACCGTGGTCTCGGTGGAGGCCCGTGAAGGCCAGACGCTGAATGCCACCTACCAGACGCCCAACATCCTGCGCATCGCCGACCTGTCGGCCATGACGGTGTGGACCGAGGTCTCCGAGGCCGACGTGCGCCGCGTCAAGGACGGCATGGCCGTGTACTTCACCACGCTGGGCGGGGCCGACCAGGCCAGGCCCCGGCGCTGGAACAGCCAGGTGCGCCAGGTGCTGCCCTCGCCCTCGGCCAGCCAGGCGCCGGCCGGCGGCAATGCGGGCCAGGCACCCGCGCCGGCCACCAAGGCCGTGGCCTATACCGTGCTCTTCGACGTGGACAACGAGGATGCCGAACTCATGCCCCAGATGACGGCGCAGGTGGTCTTCGTCACCGGCAGGGCCGCGCAGGCGCTGACCGTGCCGCTGATGGCCGTGACCGACAAGGGCGACAGCGAACAGACGGCGCGTGTGCTGGATGCCGGCGGGCGGCCCGAACAGCGCAGCGTGCGCCTGGGCGTGCGCAGCCGCCACCAGGCCCAGGTGCTCGAGGGCCTGCAGGAAGGCGAGCGCGTCATCGTCGGTGAGACGCCGCTGGAGCGCGGCCCGCGGTGGCTGCAATGGTGATGGGGCAGGGCATGCAGGCCGGTGCGCCGCTGATCGCACTGCGCGGCATCACCAGGCATTACGGCGGCGGCGACAGCGGGCAGCCCGCCGTGACCGTGCTGCATGGCATCGACCTGGAGATCCGCGCGGGCGAGTTCGTGGCCGTGGTGGGCAGCTCGGGCTCGGGCAAGTCCACGCTGATGAACATCCTGGGCTGCCTGGACCGGCCCAGCGAGGGCAGCTACCACTTCCAGGGCCAGGACGTGGCCAGCCTGGACTCCGATGCGCTGGCCTGGCTGCGGCGCGAGGCCTTCGGCTTCGTCTTCCAGGGCTATCACCTGATAGCGAGCGAAAGCGCCAGCGAGAACGTGGAGATGCCCGCCATCTACGCGGGCCTTCCCAAGGAGGAGCGCGTGCGCCGCGCCCGGTCGCTGCTCACGCGCCTGGGCCTGGGCACGCGCCTGGGCAACCGGCCCAACCAGCTGTCGGGCGGCCAGCAGCAGCGCGTGTCCATCGCACGGGCGCTGATGAACGGCGGCCAGATCATCCTGGCCGACGAGCCCACGGGCGCGCTGGACTCGCACAGCGGTGCCGAGGTCATGGCCCTGCTGCGCGAACTGGCCGACGCGGGCCACACCATCATCCTCATCACCCACGACCGTGCCGTGGCCGCCCAGGCACGCCGCGTGATCGAGATCAGTGATGGCCGCATCACCAGCGACAGCCAGCGCGACGAAGCAGCGAAGCCCGGTGGCGCCGCGCAGCCTCTCACGCCGCAGCGCGGCGGCGCCAGCGCGCCCTGGCTGGCCGAGCTGTTCGAGGCCGCGCGCAGCGCCTGGCGCGGCATGCGCATGAACCGCGTGCGCACCAGCCTGACGCTGCTGGGCATCGTCATCGGCGTGGCCTCGGTGATTGTCATGCTGGCCATCGGCGAGGGTGCGCGGCGCAAGGTGGTCGAGCAGATGGGCACCATGGGCACGGCCATCCTCTACATGGGCAGCAAGCCGCCATCCACGGGCGGGCCGGCCGGTCAGATGACCGAGGAAGACCTGGCCGCCGTGCGCGAGCTGCCCGAGATCCGGCGCGTCATGCCCGTGATCGGCGACCCCATCACGGTGCGCTACGGCAAGGCCGACAAGCAGATCTATGTCTTCGCCGCCAGCGAGGAAATGCCCCTGGTCCACCACTGGAAGGTGGCCCAGGGCCGCTATTTCACCGAGGCGGAGGACCGCGACCTGGCGCCGCTGGTGGTCTTGGGGCACAAGGCGCACCGGCATTTCTTTCCGGACACGCCCAACCCGCTGGGCCGCCAGCTCATCATCGGCACCTCGTCCTTCGAGGTGATCGGCGTGATGAGCGAGCGCGGCGCGGACTCGGGCGCGCAGGACTATGACGACATGGTCTTCATTCCCTACCGATCGGGCCGGGCGCGCGTCTACCAGTCGCAGACCCAGCCCGACTATGTGGTGATCGAGGCCATGTCCTCCGACGTGGTGCACGAGGCCGAGGAGGCCATGCGCAAGCTGCTGCTGGCCCGCCACGGCGGGCGCGAGGACTTCGGCATCGGCAACGCGGCAGCGCGCATCCAGGCGGAGGCGGCCACGCGCCAGAGCATGGCGGTGATGCTGGGCCTGATCGCGGCTGTGTCCCTGGTGGTGGGTGGCATCGGCGTGATGAACGTGATGCTGATGACGGTGCGCGAGCGCACGCGCGAGATCGGCATCCGCATGGCCACGGGTGCGCGCCAGCGCGACATCCTGCGCCAGTTCCTGACCGAGGCCAGCCTGGTCACCTTCGTGGGAGGCACGGTGGGCCTGTTTGCGGGGCTGGCCGTGGGCGTGGTGCTCATCGTGGCGGGCGTGCCCGTGGTGTTCTCGGTGCGCGCCATGCTGGGCGCCTTTGCCTGCGCCGTGGTGACGGGGCTGGTATTCGGCTACATGCCGGCCAAGACGGCGGCGCGGCTGGACCCGGTGCGTGCGCTGGCGGGAGAGTGAGATGAAAGACATGAACGACAAGACGATGCCGATGCGCCGGGCGCCGACGCGTCATGCCAGCCTGGGCTGCATCGCTTTGGCGCTGCTTGCCCTGGGCGGCTGTGCTGCGCAGAAGACGATGCCGGACCGGGAGGCGCCTGCGCTGGCCGCTTCGTGGAAGCAGCAGGGCGAAGCCGTCCCTGCCTCTGTCTCGCCGCAGTGGTGGCAGGCCTTTGGCAGTGCGGAACTGGGCAGCATGGTGCAGGCCGCCCAGGACCAGAGCCTGGACATGGCCGCCGCCATGGCGCGCGTGCGCCAGGCCGAGGCGGCCACGCGCCAGGCGGGCGCGGCGCTGCTGCCGTCGCTCAATGGCGAGTTGCGCGCCCAGCGCATGAACCATGCGCAGGTGGCAGGTGGGCAGGCCAGCGTCTACGGCGCTGCGCTGACGGCCTCGTATGAGGTGGACTTCTGGGGCCGCAACCGTGCCACGCGCGATGCGGCGGCGGCGGCCTGGCAGGCCAGCCGGTTCGACCAGGACACGGTGCGCCTCACGGTCACGGCCCAGGTGGCCCATGGCTGGCTGCAGGCCGTGGCGCTGCGCGAGCGCCAGGCCATTGCGTCGCGCAACGTGGCCAATGCCGAGCGGCTGCTGGGCCTGGTGGAGTCCCGCGCGCGCGCAGGCGCCGCCACCCAGCTGGAGCTGGCCCAGCAGCGCGGCCTGGTGGCCAGCCAGCGCCAGGCCCTGGCCACGCTGCGCCGCCAGGGCGAGGATGCCGATGCCACGCTGGCCGTGCTGCTGGGCCAGGCCCGGCGCCCCGCGCTGACCACGGATTCGCTGCACGCCCTGCAGCTGCCCGAGATCGGCGCAGGGCTGCCCACGCAACTGCTGCAGCGCCGCCCCGACATTGCCAGCGCCGAGGCGCAGCTGGCCGCCGCCAGCGCCAACCTGCAGGCGGCCCGAGCGGCGCTGTGGCCCCGGCTGACCTTGACGGGCAGCGCGGGCACCAGCGCAGGCCGCGCCAGCGACTGGCTGCGCGAGCCCGTGTATTCGCTGCTGGCCGGACTGGCCGGCCCCATCTTCGACGGCGGCCTTCTGGCGGCCGGGCGCGATGGCGCACAGGCCCGGCGCGAGGAGCTGCTGGCCGGCTATTACAAGTCCATCGTTGCGGCCTGGGGCGATGTGGAGCTTGCGCTCAACGCCGTCCACGGCCTCAAGGCCCAGTCCGAGGCCCAGGCCGACGTGCTGGAGCAGGCCCGCCAGGCCGTGTCGCTGGCCGAGCTGCGCTACAAGGCCGGGGCGGAAAGCCTGCTGTCCCTGCTGCAGGCCCAGACCACGCTGTATGCCGCGCAGGACGAGGCTGTGCTGCAGCGCCTGCTGCAATTGCAGGCGCGCGTGGCGCTGTACCGCGCGCTGGGCGGGGGCTGGGAGCCGCCGCCTGCCATGGGCGCCGCCCAGCAGGCGCAAAAAAGCCAGGAGGCATTGCCACCTGGCTGAGAGGGGAGGGCCAGGGTCGCCACCCGATCGATCCTGTCGGGTGTGTGGCCTCAGGCTTGAAGCATGCTCAGCTGCCGCGCGTGATGGGCACGCCGGCATCCTTGCCGTAGGCGCCGTACTTGCCCAGCTCCCACTTGGCGATGGCGTTGCGGTGCACCTCGTCGGGGCCGTCGGCAAAGCGCAGGGTGCGGGCATGGGCATAGGCACTGGCCAGCGGGAAGTCATCGCTCATGCCGCCGCCGCCATGCACCTGCATGGCCCAGTCGATGACCTGGCAGGCCATGCTGGGGGCCACGACCTTGATCATGGCGATCTCGGTGCGGGCCACCTTGTTGCCGGCCACGTCCATCAGCCAGGCGGCCTTGAGCGTGAGCAGGCGTGCCATGTCGATCTTGCAGCGGGCCTCGGCGATGCGCTCCTGCGTCACCGTCTGCTGGGCCACGCTCTTGCCGAAGGCGATGCGCGAGCTGGCACGCTTGCACATCAGCTCCAGCGCGCGCTCGGCCAGGCCGATCAGGCGCATGCAGTGGTGGATGCGGCCAGGGCCGAGGCGGCCCTGGGCGATCTCGAAGCCGCGGCCCTCGCCCAGCAGGATGTTGCCGGCCGGCACGCGCACGTTCTCGAAATACATCTCCATGTGGCCGTGGGGCGCGTCGTCATAGCCCATGACGTTGAGCGGACGCACGATGCGGATGCCGGGCGCATCGCCGGGCACGATGATCATGCTCTGTTGCGAGTGCTTGGGTGCCTCGGGATCGGTCTTGCCCATGGTGATGAAGACCTGGCAGCGCGGATCGCCGGCCCCCGAGATCCACCACTTGTGGCCGTTGATCACGTACTCGTCGCCCTGGCGCTCGATGCGCGTGCAGATGTTGGTGGCGTCGGAGGAAGCCACTTCGGGCTCGGTCATGGCGAAGGCCGAGCGGATCTTGCCTTCCAGCAGCGGCTTGAGCCAGCGCTCCTTGAGTTCGGTGCTGCCGTAGCGCGCAATGGTCTCCATGTTGCCCGTGTCGGGCGCGGAGCAGTTGAACACCTCGCTGGACCATGGCACGCGGCCCATGATCTCGGCCAGCGGCGCGTATTCCTGGTTGGTCAGGCCGCCGCCCTTGTAGCCCGCGGCCTCGGCGCTGTCCACGGGAAGGAACAGGTTCCACAGGCCCTGCTCGCGGGCCTTGACCTTGAGCTTCTCGATGGTCTGCAGGGGCGTCCAGCGCTTGCCGGCGGCTGTGTTGGCCTCCATCTCCGCGGCATAGTCCTTCTCACCGGGATAGATGTGGTCGTCCATGAACTTCAGCAGGCGTTCCTGCAGGTCCTTGGTCTTGGGCGAGTATTCAAAGTCCATGGATGCGCTCCTTCTCTTGGCTTTTCGCTTGTGGTGGAAACGGGGTGGCGGCTGCGGTCTCAGCTGCGCTGTGCAAAGGACCAGGCCAGCTCGGCCATGGGACGGGCCGTGTCGCCCGAGGCCTTGGCCTGGGCGCTGGAGGCCGTGCCGGCCTCCACGCGCTTGGCGATGCCTTGCAGGATGGCCGCGATGCGGAACATGTTGTAGGCCATGTAGAAATTCCAGTCGGCGCGCAGCGTGTCCACGTCCTTGAGGCCCGTGCGTTCGCAGTAGCGGCGGATGTATTCCTGCTCCGAAGGGATGCCCAGTGCCGCCAGATCCTTGCCCGCGATGCCCCGGCCCAGCGTGGCCGGGATGTGCCAGCTCATGCAGTGGTAGCTGAAGTCGGCCAGCGGATGGCCCAGCGTGGACAGCTCCCAGTCCAGCACGGCGATCACGCGCGGCTCGGTGGGGTGGAACATCAGGTTGTCCAGGCGGAAGTCGCCGTGCACGATGGACACGCGCGAGGCATCCAGCGCGCTGGCCGGCATGTGGGCGGGCAGCCACTGCATGAGCTGGTCCATCTCGGGGATGGGCTGGGTGATGGAGGCCACGTACTGCTTGCTCCAGCGGCCGATCTGGCGCTCGAAATAGTTGCCGCTCCTGCCGTAGTCGGCCAGGCCCTGGGCCGTGAAGTCCACGGTGTGCAGGGCCGAGATGACGCGGTTCATCTCGTCGTAGATGGCGGCGCGCCGGTCTGGCTCCATGCCGGGCAGGGACTGGTCCCAGAGCACGCGGCCTTCCATGCACTCCATGATGTAGAAGGCGCGGCCGATGATGGACTCGTCCTCGCACAGCGCATACATGTGGGGCACGGGCACGTCGGTGCCGGCCAGGCCCTTCATCACGCGGAACTCGCGCTCGATGGCATGGGCCGAGGGCAGCAGCCTGGCCACCGGCCCGGGCTTGGAGCGCATCACGTAGCTGCGCCCCGGCGTGACCAGCTTGTAGGTGGGGTTGGACTGGCCACCCTTGAACATTTCCACCTGCACCGGGCCTGCGAAGCCGTCCACGTGGCCCTGCATCCAGGCCGTCAGCGCCGGCACATCGAAGGCATGCTGGTCGGACACGGGGCGTGTGCCCACGAAATGGTCGAAAGTGCTCATGGGGCAGTCAGTCCTGTGATCGGTTCGAGAAAGGGCAACAGCCGCGCGGCAGGGGCGCGGCAAGGCACCGGCCGGCGCGTGCGTCCGGTCGGTGGGAGGGATGTGGCAGGAAAGAGGGCGCGGCACGGGCCGCGCAGGCTCAGGCGTCGGGCGCGGCGATGCGCAGCAGCGTGTCGCGGTTGCAGACCACCAGGCCACCAGGCTCGATGCGGATGGCGTTCTCGCGCTCCATGGCCTTGAGTTCCTGGTTCACGCGCTGGCGCGAGGCGCCCAGCAACTGGGCCAGTTCCTCCTGCGCCAGATGCAGGCCGATGCGGATCTCGCTGCCGTCCGACAGGCTGGTCACGCCATAGCTGCGCACCAGATGCAGCAACTGCTTGGCCAGGCGCGCGCGCAGCGGCAGGGTGTTGAGGTCCTCGACCAGGCCGTACAGCTGGCGGATGCGCCGCGCATGCAGGCGCAGCATGGCCTCCGAGAACTCCACGTGCATGGACAGGATCCGCTTGAAGTCGGGCTTGGACACGCACAGCAGCGTGGTCTCGCCATGCGCATAGGCGTCGTGCGTGCGCTTGTCCCCGTCCAGGATGGCCACGTCGCCGAACCAGATGCCCGGCTCCACGTAGTCCAGCGTGATCTGCTTGCCCGTGATCGAGGTCGAGCTCACGCGCACGGCGCCCCTGGCGCAGGCGATCCATTCCTCGGGCGGCTCTCCGCGTGCGCAGATGAGCGTGCCATCTTTGAACCGTTTGACGTAGGCGCATCGAAGAATGTCGTGCCGAAGCGATGGAGAAAGGGATGAAAACCAGCGACCGGAATTGATCGCTTCACGTTCTTCGATGGTAAGAATCGGGTCGTCCATGGCCTGTCTTTTGCGTGACTGATGACGGTCACATTGTCGCGTGTGGGACCGCCGCGGCGCAGCATGCCGCCGGCGGGTCTGTCACTTCGGTGTCTGGGCCTGCGGCAAACGGGGCAGGGCGGCGAAAAAAAGGCGACCCGTCTTGCATCGGGTCGCCGGCTTTGCAGGGCTATTGCTCCTCGTGCGTGAGGCTCAGCCCCAGCGCTCCACGGCGGCGCAGCCAGGGGCTGGGGCGGTAGCGCGGATCGCCATACACCGTCTGCAGGTTGAACAGCACCTCCAGCACATTGGTGGGCCCCCAGCGATCGCCCATGGCCAGCGGGCCCATGGGGTAGCCCAGGCCCAGGGTCACGGCCTTTTCCAGGTCGGCCGGGCTGCCTATGCCCTGCTGGCATATGTCGCTGGCGATGTTGACGATGGAGCCCACCACGCGCTGCGTGACGAAGCCGCCGCTGTCGCGGATCACGCTCACGGCCTTGCCATCGCTGGCGAACAGTGCGTGGGCGGCATCACGCATGTCGGAGCGCGTGGCCGGGTTGGTCGCCAGCACACGGCGGCGCGTGGAGGCGTCGTCCACCAGCATGTCGATGCCCAGGGTGCGGGTGGGATCCAGCCGCTCCACGGCCGCCACGGTGGTCACGTCCAGCCCCAGCGGCGCCACGAGGATCAGCGCCTGCTCGCTCGGTGCCTGTCCGGTCTCGATGCGCGCACCCAGGTTCTTGAGCAACTGGTAGATCTCCGGGCGGCGGGCCGCGCGTGGCGAAACCCAGACCGGGGGCAGCTCCCGCACCTGGGGAGCCGAGGGCTCGGCGGGCTGCTCGGCCCGGCCTTCGGCGTAGCGGTAGAAGCCCTGGCCGGTCTTGCGGCCCAGCAGGCCGGCCGCCACGCGCTGCGCCGCGATGGGACTGGGGCGGTAGCGTGGCTCCTGATAGTACTGCCCATAGATGTACTCCATCACCGCATGCGTGACGTCCAGGCCCGTGAGGTCCATCAGCTCGAAGGGGCCGAGCCTGAATCCCGCCTGGTCGCGCAGGATGCGGTCGACGGTGGCGAAGTCGGCAATGCCCTCCTGCGCGATGCGCAACGCCTCGGTCACGTAGCCACGCCCCAGGTGGTTGACCAGAAAGCCCGGTGTGTCCTGGGCGCGTACCGGCGTGTGGCCGAAGCGTCGCGCAAAGGAGGCCAAGACGTCGCAAGTCGCCTCGTCCGTGGCCAGGCCCTGCACGATCTCCACCACCTTCATCAGAGGCGCCGGATTGAAGAAATGAAAGCCCGCGAAGCGCCGTGGATGGCGCAGCGCCGTGGCCAGCGTGGTGATGGACAGTGCCGATGTGTTGCTCGCGATGATGGCGGAGGGCGCGACGATGTCCTCCAGTTCGCGCAGCAACTGCTGCTTGGCATCCATGCGCTCGACGATGGCCTCCACGACCAGATCGCAATCCTTGAACGCTGCCAGATCGTCCACCACAAAGAGCCTGGCCGCATATTCCGCGGCTTGCTCGCTTGTTATCTTTTGTTTCTTATTGAGTTGGGTCCAAAGCGCAAGCAATTGTTGCCGGGCTTGTTCGGCGGCGCCGGGGCGTGCATCCTTCAGCAGTACCCTGGCACCGGCCTGGGAGGCAAGCTGGGCAATGCCCTGGCCCATGGCACCAGTGCCTATGAGGCCTACAATTTCGATAGTGGAAATGTCTTTTTGGGTCATGCGTGCAGTGGAATTTGTCCTACAGTCTTCTATGCAAAAATGCAAGCGTTCAAAGAAAGGCTGATGTGAGAATTTGTAGCACCGTTCTCGGCGTCGCCCTGTCCTCCATGGCCTGGAGCGCGTCCGCATTATCGTTGGGTAGCCCCCGGGGCAATGTGGTGCTGGGCGCCCCCTTCGATCTGGTGGTGAACCTGCAGTCCGATCCCGGCAGCGATGCGGGCAGTTCCTGCGTGCGTGCCGAGCTGCTGGCTGGAGACCGGCCCATCGAGGCCTCGCGCCTGCGTATCACTCCGACGCCATCGGGCCAGGCGGTCCGGGTGCAGGCCAGCTATACGGTGGATGAGCCTGTGCTGACGCTGAAGCTGCGCGCGGGTTGCGAAGGTGGCATCAGCCGCAGCTATACGCTGCTGGCGCAGTTGCCGGAGTCGGTAACTGCCGCGGGTAACCAGCCCATCAATGTGCGGGAATTGGCCGCTGCGCAGCCCGCGTTGCCGACCGTCGCTGCTACGCAGGCCGGTGAAGGGACTCCGGGTGTGGCGCAGCCGGCCCCGGCGATCCCGCGCACGGCTGCCCGGGCCGATGTCCGCGCGCCAGCTCCATCGGCCGCCGCACAGGCGGCAAAGCCCGGACCCAAGGCCGCGCCCAAGCCCAAGCCCACGCCCAAGCCCACGCCCAAGCCCAAGCCCGCGGCGCAGAAGCCCAGGCCCCCGGTGGGCGTCACGGCCCAGGCGCAGGCCGGGCAGCTGCAGGCCGGCCTGCGCATCGAGCCGAGGTTGCGCATGGAGCCGGTCGAGGAGTGGCTGGGGACCGCGGGCGCTCCAGGCCCGTCGGATGATGGGGCCAGCCCCGTTGCCCCGCCGCCTGAGGCCGACAGCCAGCCGCTGGCCGAGGCCAACAGGCGCGTGCAGGCCCTGGAGGCCGAGATGGCCGCCCTCAGAAAGCGCGACGGCGTGGACCGCGGGCAACTGGCCCAGTTGCGTGCCGAGCTCGATGCGCTGCGCCAGGAATCCGGTGGTTCGTCATGGCTGTTCAATGCGCTGCTGCTGGCGCTGATCGCCGCCGTGGGCGTGATCGGCTGGATGGCATGGCGCATGAGGTCGGGCGCGCAATCGATGTTCTCGCGCGAGCAGGACGCCTGGCGGGAGTCGGTGGAGCGCTCGTCCCAGGATCCCGTGCAGACAGCCTCCGGGGCTTCGCGGGATGACGAGATCGATACGCTGCCGCATTCCCTGGAGCCGTCGGGGTCCACGCGCCGCATGGCGCCCGGCCTGCGCGATCCGCGTGCCGCGGCCATGCAGGACGACCGCCGCGGCCCCGACACCCTGGCCTCTCCCTATGTCCAGCGCGGTGCCCAGATGCGCCCGGGTGTGACCTATGAGTTGCACGAGGACCTGGACCCTGGCGATTTCGGTCCGGCCACCATTCCCGTGCCCGTCCAGGCGGAGCCGCCCCGCCACGAAGAGGCGGGCATGGTCGTGGGCGCGGCCGCGCCCACGGCCACGGCCTCCCTGCCGTCCGACGCGCCGGCGGCGGCCGAGGCCGCCAAGGCACGCCGCATGGTCCAGCCCGGGGAACTGTTCGATGTGCAGCAGCAGGCCGAATTCTTCATCTCGGTGGGCGAGCACCAGCAGGCCATAGACCTGCTGCGCTCGCACATCGCCGCGCACGAGGACTCCTCGCCACTGGCCTATCTGGAGCTGCTGCACCTGTACTACACGCTGAGCCGGCGTGACGATTTCGATCAATTGCGCGAGCGCTTTGCCCGCCACTTCAACGCCCGCGTGCCGGCCATGCCGGGCTTCACCGACAAGGGCAGCAGCCTGCTGCAAGGCTATCCTGAGCAACTGGCCCGCATCGAGGCACTGTGGCCCTGCGACGCGGTGGAGGACTACCTCGCACAATGCCTGTTCAAGCAGGACGGTGCGGTTGCGGCCGATGCGCCCGAGCCCTTCGACCTGGCGGCCTTCGACGAGCTGCTGCTGCTGTTGTCGATTGCACGCACCACGGCCGCAGACACGCGCGGCCAGACCGAGGGGCGCGAACGCACGACGCCCCGCATGGTGGCGCCATCGGCCGGTGCCGAGGTGCCGCACACGCCAACCGCCGCCACACCGGCATCGACTCCCGTGCCGACCCCTGCATCGGCATCCCTGGCCGTGGACTGGTTGTCCGAGCTGCAGCCCAGGGAGTCCGGGGATGCGCCCCGTCCCCCTGCCGGCCCTCTGGAATTCACGCCTCTGGACCTGCCGCTGCCCGAGGCTGCTCAGCAGCCTCGCGGCGGCGTCCCGGCCCCTGATTCCCTGGGTGCCCCTTTGCATTTCGAGCTGCAGCCGCTGGATTTCGACATGGACCAGGCGCAGCAACTGCCCGAAGGGGGCCAGGTGCGGGCCGTGCCTCTGGGGTCGGAGCCGGCCTTTGTCCGCACCGAGGCGGCGCCGTTGCTGGACATCGATCTCACGGCGCTGAGCGAGGAGGATGCACTGCCGCCCGTGGATATTCCCTCGCGCTTCCCGCCGGCCGTGGTGCATGCCCCGGCAGGCTCGGGCGTCGTGGGCTTCAGCGACCGAAACCTCAAGGCTCCGCTGGACATGGACCTGGCGCTGGACGACTGGGCGCTGGAGCCGCCTGGCCCCGCACACGGGCATCGCGGCCTGGACGAACCGCTGAGCCGCTCGGTCGACATGCTGCTCTCGCGCGAGACCGACCCCGGTTTTCGCGGCACGCCGCCTGTCGTGCCTGGGAAGGCCGACGGCAAGGAGTCGCCGGGCAAGGGGTGAGGCCGCAGGGTCAGGGCCTGAGCAGGGCTTCGTGGAAAAGCAAAAAGGGAGCGCGGCTCCCTTTTTGCTTTGCTGGATCGGCGAAACCTCAGCCCGCTGCCTGCATGGCGGCGAGCAATTGCCTGGCTGCCGTCTCCGGGTCCACTGCGTTGACCAGGGCCCTTACGACGGCGACCGAGCCCACGCCCGTGGCGCGCACGGCCGGGAACTGGTCGGCCGAGATGCCGCCGATGGCCACCAAGGGGTAGCGCTGCATCAGGCGCACATAGGCATCCAGGCGTGCCAGGCCCTGGGGCGCCGTGGCCATTTTCTTGAGCGTGGTCGGAAATACGGCGCCCAGGGCGATATAGCTGGGCTGCACGGCATGGGCACGCACCATCTCCGCATAGCCATGGGTGCTCACGCCCAGGCGCAGGCCCGAGGCGCGGATGGTGTCCAGGTCGGTGCCGGCCAGCGCGTCCAGGTCTTCCTGGCCCACATGGATGCCGTAGGCGCCGGCATCGATGGCCTCGCGCCAGTGGTCGTTGATGAACAGCCGCGCATCCGTACCCTGGACTGCGGCCACGGCGGCACGGACTTCGCGCGCGATGGCATCGCGGTCCTCGGACTTGAAGCGCAACTGCACCGTTGGCACGCCGGCGCGTGCCATGCGGCCCACCCAGTGGGCATCGGGCAGCACGCCGTACAGCCCCAGTGCCTGTGGGCAATCCGGGAAGGCCAGCGCCGGATCGGCGCCTTCCAGGCCGAAGTCGCGCGGATCATCGGGCCAGCGCGTGGGCTCGAAGCGGCCCCGGCGCGCGGTCTGGGCCTGCCAGGCCTGGGCCAGCGTCTCGGCGTCGATGGCGATGAAGCCCAGCGTGCTGCAGGCCTGGAGGGCGGCCAGGTAGGCGGGGTCCTGGCGCCGCGCGGGCGGCACGGGCTGGGGAGGGAGGGCCGAACCTTCGGGAGCGAAGGCGGCGCCATGCAGGCGCACGATGGTATCGGCCAGGGTCTGGATGGAGTCGTTGCTCATGGACTGCTTTCGCCGGGCGTTCAGCCGTGGTGCCAGAACGGCGTGCCCAGCACGGGCGTGCTGGGCTGGGCGGCCGATTGCTCGGCCATGGCGCCGGCGCGGCAGGCCGCATGGCCCGCGTTCACGGCATCGGCAAAGGCGCCGGCCATGGCGACAGGGTCTTCGGACAGGGCCACGGCCGTGTTCAGCAGCACGGCGTCATAGCCCCACTCCATCACCTGGCAGGCATGGGATGGGCGGCCCAGGCCGGCGTCGACGATCAGGGGCACCTTCAGGCGTTCGCGCAGCGTCTGCATGGCGTAGGGGTTGACGGGGCCGCGGCCCGTGCCGATGGGGGCCGCCCAGGGCATCACGGCCTGGCAGCCCACATCGACCAGGCGCTGGCACAGCACCAGGTCCTCGGTGGTGTAGGGCAGGACCTGGAATCCGTCCTTGATCAGGAGGGAAGCGGCCTCCACCAGGTTCAGCGTGTCGGGCTGCAGCGTGTAGTCGTCGCCGATCAGCTCCAGCTTGATCCAGGGCGTCTCGAAGACCTCGCGCGCCATCTGGGCGGTGGTGACGGCCTCCTGCACGGTCATGCAGCCGGCGGTGTTGGGCAGCACGGGCACGTCCAGCTTCCTGAGCAGCTCCCAGAAACTGGCGCCGGTCTCGGCGGCGTTGCTGCCCTGGCGGCGCAGGGAGGCCGTGACCATGGCCGGGCGGGCGCGCCGTACGGCAGCTTCAAGCACGGCGGGCGAGGGGTAGCGGGAGGTGCCCAGCAGCAGGCGGCTGTCAAAGCGCTGGCCGTACAGGACCAGGCTGTCGTCGGAGGAAGAGGCGGAAGTCGTCATGGCGTGAGGCAATGGGAGAGTCGGATGGGGCATCAGCCGCCGGTCACGGGCGAGATCACTTCGAGGCGGTCGCCGTCGTTCAGCGCCTGCTCGGCATAGCGGGCCTTGGGCACGAAGACGGTGTTGACCGCCACGGCGAACGGCGGGCGCGGCGCAAGCAGGGCCAGCGCGTCGGCCACGGTCGCGTCCTCGCGCAGTTCGGTCGCTTGCTGGTTGATGGTGATGTTCATGGCGGCAATGAGAAAACGATGGCGGGTACGGGTTTGATTCTTGGGCAGGGCCGGGTCCGCCGGCCCTGCATGGGGGTCGTATCTGTTGTGCGCGAAAGTCCTGTCCGTGGCGTGGTCAGGCTGCCGCCCTGTGGGGCGCAGCGGCATGCTCGATGGCAACGTCGAAGCGGCGCGCCAGCTCGGAGTCGCCGCCATCGAGCAGCTCCAGCACCACGTCCAGCATGGCAGGCGCGATCATGAAGCCGTGGCGGTACAGGCCGTTGACCTCCAGCACGCGCGGCGCGCTCCAGCGCACGGCCGGCAGGTTGTCGGGCAGGGTGGGGCGGCATTGCGTGGCGATTTCCATGATGCGGCCCTCGGCAAAGCCCGGATGCACGGTGTAGGCGGCGCTCAGCAGCTCCAGCGTGGAGCGCACGCTGGCCGGCGACATGTCGTCCGACTCGATCTCGGTGGCGCCGATGACGAAGAGGTGGTCCTCCTTGGGCGCGATATAGATGGGATAGCGTGGATGGATCAGGCGCGTGGGCCGCTGCAGCGTGACCTCGGGCGCGTGGATGCGCACCACTTCGCCGCGCACGCCGCGCAGCGCGGGCCACTGGCCTCGCGCGCCCAGGCCGCGGCAGTCCAGCACCCAGTCGGGCTGGCCGGGGGCTCCGGGCTGGAAGTCGCCCAGTTGCCGCGGCTGGTGCCAGTGCTGCTGCACGCCCAGGCGATCCAGGGTGGCGTTGAGCGCCGACAGCAACTGGCGGTTGTCCAGCTGCCCCTCATCCGGCAGGTACATGGCCTGGGCGAAGCGCCGCTGCAGCGCGGGCTCGCAGTCATGCAATGCCTGGTCCGCCAGCGGCTGCAAGGCGGGAAGGCTGGGGTTGATGCGGCGGTTCTTCTCCAGCAGGCCGAAGAAGCGCTGGGCGTCGGCGGCATCCTGGCGGTGCCAGAGGATGAGGGTGCCGTTTTGCTGGAAGAATACGGGCTCGTCGAGCTGGGCCAGCAACTCGGGCCAGCGCGTCAGGCCATGCTGGCCCATGCGCACCACGCCGGGCTCGGTGATGGCCGACTCGGCCAATGGCGCCAGCATGGCTGCCGCCACGCGGGCCGCCGCGCCATCGCCGTCTGGTCCATGGGCGTCATGCACGGCGATGCCATGGCCACGGCGGGCCAGCGCCAGTGCCAGCAGCCGGCCCATGAGGCCGCCGCCCAGGATGGCAACGCGGGAAGAAGCTTGAAGAACGGTCATGTGCATCAGGTGGTCAAGGGTTGCACACGCCTGTGGGATCGCCGACCGGCCGTCCGCGCACATGGCATATGCTGGACAAAACGCGGCGTACCACCCCGGTTGATGAAACTCCCCACGCCAGCATGACCTGGATCGGGTGCAGGGGCACTGCGCGGCACCGGGCCTGTCGTGCAGGCGGTGTGCGGCAGGGGGCTGGTTGCCCCGGGGCCCCAGGGTGTTTCTCAGTCACGCATCGATGGCATGGGCCAGGCCCTGTTTCACCGACGGGACACCCCTGTTTCGTCCGTCAGCAGGCATTACAGCACATCCCGCAGCAGCCTGTATTGACCATGCGCATGGGCGATAATTTTCGCCCATGACTGCCGACCCATCCCCATCGACCGCCGCTTCCACCGACCCGGCTCCCGCCGCCCGCAAGCACTATGCCCGCGTGCTCATCATCGCCGGCTCCGACAGCGGGGGAGGCGCCGGCATCCAGGCCGACCTCAAGACCTGCAGTGCGCTGGGCTGCTATGGCATGACGGCCATCACGGCCATCACCGTGCAGAACACGCTGGGCGTCAGCGGCATCCACGGAATTCCCGTGGACATCCTGCGGGGCCAGATCGATGCCGTGGTCGAGGACATCGGCGCCGACGCCATCAAGATCGGCATGCTGGCCACGCCCGAAGTGGTGCAGGTGGTGGCCGATGCCATCCGCCGCCACCGGCTGCGCAATGTCGTGCTGGACCCGGTGATGGTGGCCACCAGCGGCGACCGACTGATCGCGCCGGAGACGGCGGGCGTGCTGGTGCGCGAGTTGTTCCCCCTGGCCAGCGTGGTCACGCCCAACCTGGATGAAGCAGCGCTGCTGCTGGGGCATGCCATCGGCGGCATCGATGCGCTGGACGGTGCCGTGCAGGAACTGATGGCGCTGGGCGCGCCGGCCGTGCTGCTCAAGGGCGGGCACCTGTCCGGTGACCTCGTGGTGGACCTGCTGGGCCATGGCGACGGTCAGCGGCTGCGGCTGCAATCGCAGCGCATTCCCACCCACAACGGCCACGGCACGGGCTGCACGCTGTCTTCGGCGATCGCGTCGCATCTTGCGCTGGGCCTGCCGCTGGAGGCCGCAGTGCACCAGGCGCGGGAATACATCCTGGGCGCCATCGCGGCCGGGGCCGACGTGTTCACCGGCGCCGGCCATGGGCCCCTGAATCATGGCTACGCGCCGCGCGCGCAGGTCGTGGTCAACGGCTGAACGTCACGGGGTCACCAGCCCCAGGCCAGGCTGCGCGCCACCCAGCCTTTCTGGCCGTTGTCGCGCTGCACCTGGGCCCAGGTGCCTTGCTTGCGCAGCGTGCGTACGACTTCCAGTTCGTCGAGCTTGCCCACCACGCGGTGGTTCTGGCCCGGTCCGGCGCGCAGGTTGGCCGTGCGTGCTGTCACCACCATGTGGGGCGTCTTGCCGGTCAGCGGCGCATGGACCCAGCCCAGCGTGGTCTCGTTGTCCTTGACGCGCAGCCACTGGCCCTTGCGTTGCACCACTTGCAGCGGATAGCCCTTGCCCAGCTCCCAGAGCGTGGCCGAGCGCGTCGTCGGCTGCGCGCGCACATTGACGCTCGCGCCCTTGATGCTCACGAACTCTCGCGCCTGCGCGGCAGCCGGTGCCAGGATGGAGGTGAGGATGGCGAAGGTGGCGGTGGCTGCGGTCAGCCAGCGGGCCGCCAGGCGTTGGTTGCGAGGCACGGGCAAGGGTCTCCTTTCGATGGGCTGGGGCTGTGGCTGGGCTTGTGCGGAGCATGTCCCGCACGGACCCGCCGAAAGCGCATGGGATCAGGCGATAGCGCTATAGTTCCTGAATGAAGCTGACAGGTGCCACCCCGGATCCATGGCGAATCGGGTCGCCCTGACTTACGCTTGGGTCACAACCGTGTTTTCCAGGAGGGCTCGTATGCACCATGCGGTTTCCCGATCCGGCGCGCAGGGCGGGCGCGCTGCGGTGCTGGTCGCCTGCCTTGCGGCGGGACTGGCCGATGCCCAGGTGCAGCAGGCGCGAGAGGTCAATGCCACTGCGCAAGGCGGCAACGTGGCCCGTGGGCAGGTGGGCGATGCCGGTCGTCCGGAATTCGGTCCGCCCCTGCTGGCGGCGGTCCAGGCAGGGCAGGCGCTGCAGTGCGTGAATGGCTCAAGCGCGGCGCCCCCGTGGATGTGCGGGATCCGCAGGGCAACACGCCCCTGCTGCTGGCCGTGCGCGGCGACCACATCGAGATCGCGCGCTCGCTGCTGGTCCACGGGGCCAATCCCAACCTCAAGAACGACATGCAGGACAGCCCCTATCTGCTGGCCGGCGCCCTGGGGCGGCTGGAGATACTGCGCATGATCCTGTCCTATGGCGCCGACCTGCAGAGCACCAACCGCTATGGTGGAACGGCGCTGATTCCCGCCTGCGAACGCGGCCATGTCGAGACCGTGCAGGCGTTGCTGGCCGCCGGCGTCAAGGTCGACCATGTGAATCGGCTGGGATGGACCTGCCTGCTGGAGGCGGTCCTGCTGGGCGATGGCGGACCGCGCCACCAGGAGATCGTTCGCCTGCTGATTGCCGCTGGCGCGGATCTCGACCTGCCTGACAAGGACGGGGTGACGGCCCTTGCCCATGCCCACCGGCGCAGCCAGCACGAGGTGGAGCGTTTGTTGCGCGAGGCAGGTTCACGCTGAGCAACGCAAGTGAATTCATCGCCGTATCGTGTCCACAGGGGCAGAATCGGACTGGTCTGATTGCCAAGCCTTTCTTTGTTGCAAATGATTGTCATTTTCATCAAAGGAAGCTTGCCATGGGTACCGCGAACGACAGACCTTTTGTCTCCACCTCCCACTCCTGCCTCTACTCCGCGTTCGTGGCGGTGCTGGTCACGCCGGCCTATGCGCAGGATGCCACGGCGGAACGGCGGCAGGCGCAGCTGGCGCCCGTCACCGTCACCGGTGAGCGCGCGGAAGGCTCGCGCACCGAGGCCTCCGGCTCCGCCAAGTACGCCACACCCCTGCTGGATGTGCCCCAGACCATCACTGTGGTTCCGGGCAGGGTACTGCAGGAGCAGAATGCCCTGGGCCTGCAGCAGGCGCTGTCCAATGTCTCGGGCATCACCTTCAACGCGGGCGAGGGCGGAGCGGGCTCGGGCGACAGCATCAACATCCGGGGCTTCAGCGCCAACGCCAACATCCAGGTCGACGGACTGCGCGACAGCGCACAGAACAGCCGCACCGATCTCTTCAACATGGAGTCGGTCGAGGTCATCAAGGGGCCCAACTCCGTCTTCGGCGGAGCAGGCACCTCGGGCGGCAGCATCAACCTGATCAGCAAGCAGCCCAAGACCCATGATTTCACCGAGGCCAGCCTGGGCCTGGGCAGCGCGGCCTACAAGCGCCTGACGCTGGATGCCAACCGGGTGCTGGCCGGCGGCAATGCGGCTGCGCGCCTGAACCTCATGGGCCATGACAGCGATGTGGCCGGGCGCGACCAGATCTACAGGCGCCGCTGGGGCATTGCTCCTTCGCTGACGCTGGGCCTGAATTCGCCGACACGGGTGACCCTGAGCTTTCTGCACCAGACCGATGACAACCTGCCGGATTTCGGCGTTCCGGCCCTGCGCGGCAAGATGCTCGACGGGGTCGCGCGCAAGTCCTACTTCGGCTGGCGCAACCTTGACAAGGAAGAAATCCAGAGCAACGTGCTGAGCGCCAAGGTCGAGCATGACTTCGGCTCCGGCGCCAGGCTGCAGAACCTGACACGCTATTCACGGGTCAGCCGCGACACGGTGATCTCGGCCTCCCACGTGGATGTCAGAGGCCTGCCGCCCGGCTATTACAAGCCCGCCGGCCCGCAGGGCTATGGCCGCGACTCCACCACCACTCTGTGGATCAACCAGACGAATCTGACCCAGCGCCTCCATACGGGGACTCTGGGCCACACCCTGGTCGCGGGCTTCGAGATTGCCCGGGAGACCTACGACCGCACCACCTATTCATACAACATCAACAGCCAGTTCCCTGCTGGCGGCTATCCGCTGGCCAGGCCGCCCGGCTTCTGGAACGGCAGGACGGACCTGCGTGCCAGCGGCAGGAATGAAACCAGCCTGGATACCCGTGCGCTGTACGCCATGGACACCGTGGCACTGAATCCGCAATGGGACCTGAACGTGGGCCTGCGCTATGACTGGATCAGCGCCACATCCGATGCCACCACGCTGCCCGCCGGAAAGCGCACCACGGTGGACAGCTCCGATGGGCGGCTCAGCGGGCGCGCGGGACTGAGCTTCAAGCCCGCCGACAACGGTCGCATCTACGTGGCTTACGGAACGGCCTTCAATCCCTCGGCCGAGTTTCTTGTGACGACGGGCTCGGGGCTGGATGCGGGCTCCGCCTCGCTGGCCCCGGAGAAGAACCGCAGCCTGGAGCTGGGCACCAAGTGGGACCTGATGAACCGGCAACTGGCCTTGACCGCAGCCCTGTTCCAGGTCGACAAGACCAATGTGCGAGAGCAG
The DNA here is from genome assembly GCF_903815225.1 of Delftia tsuruhatensis. Taxonomy (NCBI): domain Bacteria; kingdom Pseudomonadati; phylum Pseudomonadota; class Betaproteobacteria; order Burkholderiales; family Comamonadaceae; genus Delftia; species Delftia tsuruhatensis. The sequence goes on along the minus strand of NZ_LR813084.1, from coordinate 3,591,945 downwards.
ATGGCCGACGGCAGCTACCTGCTGGCCGGAGAGCAGCGCGTGCGCGGGCTGGAGCTGGGGGCGGCGGGCAAGCCGATGCCGCAGTGGGACGTGTTCGCCAACTACACCTTCATGTCCAGCAAGACGTTGAAGTCGTCGAACGAGCCCGCGCGCGTGGGGCAGGCGCTGGGCAATACCCCGCGCCATTCGCTGAACCTGTGGAGCACGTACACGCTGCCTGAGGGATGGACGATCGGCTATGGTGCGCGCTATGTCGGAAAGCGCAACGTCACTTCGGCTGGCGACGGCCAGCTCGCTTCCTACTGGGTCCACAGCCTCATGGTCGGCTATGACGTCAATCGCCAGTGGAAACTGCGGCTCAACCTCGACAACCTCGGCAACAAGGCCTATGTCGCCGGCGTGCGCCAGCGTCCCGGAGACCAGTCGCGCTCCTCGGCCGTTGAATATGGGGAGGGGCGTTCTGCCCGGATCACCGCGCTCTATCAGTTCTAGTGGCGGGCGCAGTGTCTGCGCCGCGTTGGCGTGACAACACAGGCCTGGCTGCTCCCTCGGGAGCAGCTTTTCTTTGGCAAAAGCTAAAAAAAAGCCCGCGCGAGGCGGGCTTGGTGATGGTCTTGTCGAGGACTTTCGCCCCCAACTTGTTGCATCTTACTGGATCTTGGCCTTTTCGCGCAGCGATTCCTGGAACTGTGCCAACTTCTGCTGTTGCAGCTGCTGCACGATCTGGGGCTTGACTTCCTCGAACTTGGGCAGTTCGGCCTGGCGCACGTCGTCCTGGCGGATGATGTGGTAGCCGAACTGGGTCTTGACCGGCTCCTGGGTCATGCCGCCCTTTTCGAGCTTGATCAGGGCTTCGGAGAACTCGGGCACATAGTTGCCGGGGTTGGCCCAGTCCAGATCGCCGCCGCGGGCGCCGGATCCGGGGTCCTTGGACTCCTTCTTGGCGATGTCCTCGAACTTCTTGCCGGCCTTGATCTCGGCGATGATGGCCTTGGCGCGGTCTTCCGACTCGACCAGGATGTGGCTGGCCTTGTATTCCTTGCCGCTGTTGGCCGCCACGGCCTTGTCGTACTCGGCCTTGGCTTCGGCGTCGGTCACGGGGTTCTTCTTCTGGAAGTCCTCGAACAGCGAGCGGATCAGGATGGTCTGGCGGGCCAGTTCCATCTGCTGCTTGTAGCCTTCGCTGTTGGCCAGGCCGCGCTTGTTGGCTTCCTGCATGAAGATTTCGCGCGCGATGACTTCTTCCTTGATCTGGGCTTCCAGATCCGGAGTCACGGGGCGGCCGCTTTGCTCGATCTGCTGCTTGAGCGCTTCGGCGCGTGCCTTGGGCACAGCCTTGCCATTGACGACGGCGATGTTCTGGGCCGAGGCGGACAGGGCTGCGGTGCTCAGCACGGCGGCAGTCACCAGGCTGGTCAGAAGCTGTTTTTTCATGCGAATTCCAGAGATGAAGGAAAAATTGATTCTATAGCGCGGATACGCAACAGGCTCCGAGTCGCCGGAGCCTGTAAAAGTTCAAAGAACCTCGATGGCGATGGCATGCGCCCCCTGGTCGATGAATTCTTGCAGCGCATCATACACAAGGCGGTGGCGCGCCACGCGCGGCTGGCCTTGAAACAGGGGAGACGCGATGCGCACGCGGAAATGCGTGCCAAAGCCCGTGCCGTTGGCGCCCGCATGGCCGGCGTGCTGGTGGCTTTCGTCGATCACTTCCAGGTGCTCGGGTGCCAGCCGCTCGCGCAGCACGGCCTGCATGGCCTCGGCGGTGATGGGCAGGGGGGATGCGGTGCTCATGGCTGCTTGTCCTGACGGTTCAGGCCGTCCTGGGGCAAGGCGGCGGGCGCACCGGGCGCGGCCTCGGCCGCGGCCTTGTCCTCCTGCATGAAACGGCTCATGTAGATGGCCTGGCCGATCACGAAGACCAGCATCAACCCCATGCCGCCGAACAGCTTGAAGTTGACCCAGGTGTCGGTATCGAACCGGTAGGCGATGACCAGGTTGAGCGCGCCCATGACGGCGAAGAAGGCAGCCCAGCTCCAGTTCATGGTGCGCCAGGCGTTGTCGGGCAGTTGCAGCTGCGCGCCCATGACCGAGCGCAGCAGGTTCTTGCGGAACACCAGCTGGCCGATGATCAGCGCGCCGCCCATGAGCCAGTACAGCACGGTGGGCTTCCACTTGATGAAGGTATCGTTGTGGGCCAGCAAGGTGGCGCCGCCGAACAGCACGATCACGCCCAGGCTCACCCATTGCATGGGCTCGACCTTGCCATGGCGCACGCGCAGGTAGGCGATCTGCGCGATGGTGGCCACGATGGCCACGGCTGTCGCCGTGTAGATGCCCCAGACCTTGAAGGCAACGAAGAACAGGATGATGGGGAAAAAGTCGATCAGTAACTTCATGGAAGATTTCGATGGGCTTGCAGGCCGGCACGAGGCCGGTTCTTTGCAGGCGCATTGTGGCGTAGCGGCGCGTGTCTGCGGTCCGCGCAGGGCCGCTCCGCCTGGGGTTTTTCCCGGTCTAGTCGTTCGGCGGCTCGAACTGCAGCGACGCGGAGTTCATGCAGTAGCGCAGGCCCGTGTCGGTGGGGCCGTCGGGGAAGACGTGCCCCAGGTGGGCGCCGCACTGGCTGCAGACGGTCTCGGTGCGCACCATGCCGTGGCTGCGGTCCACGATCTCGGTGATGGCGCCGGGGATGGCATGGTCGAAACTGGGCCAGCCGCAGCCCGCATCGAACTTGGTGCTGGAGTCGAACAGCTTGGCGCCGCAGCAGATGCAGTGGTAGCTGCCATCGGCCCAGAACTGTTCGTAGCGGCCCGTGAACGGGCGCTCGGTCGCCGCATGGCGGGTCACCTGGAAGGCAGCGGGCTCGGCGCCCTTGGCCTGCAGCTCGGCCTGCCATTCCTGCTCGGTCTTGTGGATGGGAAAGCTCATGATGAACAGCTGATCTCGATGGAGGAAGCCCAGTCGGGCGGGAAGCCTGCCCATTCGGCATGCTCGGCGTGGGGGGCGAAAGGCGTCTGCAGCACGGCCAGCAGTTCGCGCACGACCGTGAAATCACCGTCCCGGGCGGCCCGGATGGCAAGCTCGCCCAGGTGGTTGCGCAGCACGAAGCGCGGATTCGATTCTTGCATCAGCGTGGTCGCCCGCATGACGTCCACGGCCGCGAGCTGTTGTGCGTAGACCTTCGCCCAGGCATCGAAGGCCGGGCGGTCCAGCACCAGGTCGCGCACGGGCTCGAAGTCGAGGCCACCGGACCCGCTGGCGGCCACGGCATCGGTCAGGCGGCTGAAGAAGATGGTGTAGTCGACGGCGTTGTCGGCCAGGAGCTGGAGCAACGGGTTGATCAGCAGGGCAAAACGGCCTTCGGTGGCCGGCGTGCCCGGTGCATCCTCGGGCAGGCCGAGCTTGCGCAGCATCTGCGTGCCATAGGCTTGCGGGAACACCTGCTTGTAGGACTCCAGCGCCGCGATGGTCAGTTCCTCGTCGCCGATCAGGGGCAGCAGGGCCTGGCCCAGGCAGTACAGGTTCCAGTAGGCCACCTGGGGCTGGCGGTTGAAGGCATAGCGGCCCTGGGTGTCGCTGTGGTTGCAGATGTGGCCGGGGTCGAAGGCATCGAGGAACTGGAACGGGCCATAGTCGATGGTCAGGCCCAGGATGCTCATGTTGTCGGTGTTCATCACCCCGTGGCAAAAGCCCACGGCCTGCCACTGGGCCAGCAACCGCGCCGTGCGCTCGCTGACGGCCTGCAGGAAGTTGGCATAGGGGTTGCCGGCCAGGGCATGCGCCGCGCGGCACTCGGAATAGTAGCGGTCGATCACGTAGTCGGCCAACTGGCGCAGCGCCTCTAAATGGTCGCGTGCCGCGAAATGTTCGAAATGGCCGAAGCGGATGAAGCTGGGTGCCACGCGCGCGACCACGGCGGCGGTCTCGATCTCCTCGCGGCGGATGGGGGCGGGCGACCCCGTCACGCTCAAGGCGCGCGTGGTGGGGATGCCCAGCGCATGCATGGCCTCGCTGCACAGGAATTCACGGATGGACGAGCGCAGCACGGCACGGCCGTCGCCCATGCGGGAGTAGGGCGTGCGGCCGGCGCCCTTGAGCTGGATTTCCTGGCCCGATGCCGTCTCGCCCAGCAGGATGGCGCGGCCATCGCCGAGCTGGCCGGCCCAGACCCCGAACTGGTGGCCGCTGTAGACGCTGGCCAGGGGCCGGCTGCCGGGTATCAGAGTGTTGCCTGTCAGGGCCTGCAGCGCTTCGTCACCTTGCATCCATTGCGCATCCAGCCCCAGCAGCGCCGCCGTCTCCTGGCTGGTGGCGACCCAGTGCGGGTCGGGCAAGGGCGTGGGACGCAGCTCGGTGAAGAAGGCCGGGCCCAGCGCGGCAAAGCCGGCTTGCCAGGCCAGGGGAGGGCGTGGGGGGCTCGCCGGAGCCTGGCTTTCGGCGGCAGCATGCAGGTTCATGCGGGAATTGTCCCCCAGTGCCGATGCCCCGTGCCGGGCAGGGCTCATGCGCGCAATTGCTGACGGTACTGTCCGGGCGGCATGCCGAACCAGCGCCGGCAGGCGCGAAACAGATTGCTCTGGTCCACGAAGCCCAGCAGATCGGCAACCTCGGCCAGGCTGTGGCGCGGCTCGCCCAGGTACTGTCGGGCCAGCTCCCGGCGGGTTTCGTCCAGCAACTGCTGGTAGCTCACGGCCTCGGCCTGCAGCCGGCGCTGCAAGGTGCGGTCGGTCAGGCCCAGCAGGCCGGCCACATCCTCGCGGCGTGGCTCGCCCTGGGGCAGCAGGCGCGCGATTTCGTGGCGCACGCGCGCACCCACGCCAGCCTGGCCCAACTGATCGAGTTCGGACTCGACCAGCTTCTCGTGCAGCGCCAGCAGCTCCGGGTTGTGCGTGGGTATGGGTGCGAGCAGGTCGGCCTCGGACAGCAGGAATCGGTTCGCGGTTTCGCCAAAGCGCGGCAGCAGGCCGAAGGCTTCGCGGTAGCGGGTCTCGTGCAGGGGCGGTGGTGCCTCGGCCATGAACTCCACGGCCAGCGGCTGGACCTCGCGGCGCGTCAGCCAGCTGCACAGCACCAGCAGCGTGAGCACGGCGAACTCCACGCGCTGGCGTGGAACGGGCCGTGTGGCGCCTATGTGGTGTATGGATAGCCAGCAGCCGCGCATGTCGCGCTCCAGCGTGAAGGCCGTGGCGTCGGAGATGACGGCCATATGGCGCTCCAGGTCCCGGAATCCTGCCAGCAGGTGCGGCCCCGAGGCCAGTGAGTAGCCCACCAGGTCGATATTGCCGTGGCGTGCGGCCAGCTGTCGCTCCAGCCCCAGGGTGGGGTTGGCCGACTGCGCCACGCCCAGCTCCCAGAGCCGGCTGACGCGGTCCACATCGATGCGGGTCTGCGAATGCTGCAGTGCCGCAAGGTCGATGTCGGCCCCGGCGCACAGGCTTTGCGGGGTCAACCCTTGGGCGGCCATCATGTCCAGGATGCCCCGCACCCAGGCGGCGGAGCTGCTGCGCTGCTGGATCATGGCCGGGTTTTCCTGGGCCAGTGCCGGCGCTTTTGGCGTTCTGAAGTCACTTTTTTGGCTTGGTTGCGATAGCGGCGTACGCACGGGCTGTTCCTAGAATTTTTGCAGCGCGGCGAACGACTGCGCAGTTTGACCCATGGGCACCGCGGAGCCCATCCGGGAAACCCCAGAAAACGACAGGAGACAAATATGTGCATGGGACGACGGTGGATGGCCGGCTGTACACGCCTGGCCGTGGCTTCCCTGGCTTTGTGGCTGGCCGCCTGCGGTGGCTCGGGGGGCGATGGCCCCGAGCTGCGCGAGACGGTCTACGGCAAGCTGCGCGGGGTGGACGACGGCGCGGCCTCGGGCACCTACTTCTGGAAGGGCGTGCCTTTCGCACAGCCGCCCGTGGGTGCGTTGCGCTGGCAGCCGCCTCTGGAGCCCACGGCCTGGCAGGGTGAGCGCGATGCGCGCCAGTTCGGCAGTGCCTGCCTGCAGATCGGGCGCATCTATGGCCCCGGTGCCAACAACCGCTTTGATGACACGATTGCCTCCACCCTGGGCCAGCCCGTGGGCAGCGAGGACTGCCTGACGCTGAACATCTGGCGTCCCGCGAGCGCCACGGACAAACTGCCCGTGCTGCTGTTCGTGCATGGGGGCAGCGCCATCTCGGGCTACACGGCCGACCCGGTCTACGACGGCGCGGCGCTGGCGCGCGCAGCCAACGCCGTGGTGGTCACGGCCAACTACCGGCTCGATATCCTGGGTTTCATGCAGATGCCCCGGATGCAGACCGGGGCACCGGTCACGGGCAACTTCGCGTTGCTGGACAACCTGCAGGCGCTGCGCTTCATCCAGCGCAACATCGCGCGCTTCGGCGGCGATGCGGGCAATGTCACGCTCATGGGACAGTCGGCGGGCGCCATCAATGCGCTGGCGCTGCTGACCGCCGAGCAGGCCAGGGGCCTGTTCCACCGCATCGTGCCCATCAGCGGCGGACTGTCGCTGCCGGGCAACCTGCCGGCCGGCACGCTGTCCACGATCAAGCCCGCGTCCACCTACGCTGCCCAGGCCAGCCAGTTGCTGGGCCATCTGATGGTGGCCGACGGTCTGGCGGCCGATCTGGCGGGTGCCGCCGTGCTGGCGGCCGGCTGGTCGCCAGCGCAGGTGGCCGGCTATCTGCGCGGCAAGGATGGCCGCGTGCTGCTGCAGACCCTGGCCGCCAAGGGCCTGACCGGCGCCGGGCCGATTCCCGATGGCCTGCTGCTTCCTGCCGACCCCATGGCCGCCCTGGCCGCCGGCCGCTACAACAAGGTGCCGGTGATGGCGGGCTACACGGCCGAGGAGGGCAAATTGTTCGCCCCGCTGCTGGCCGTGCTGGCGGGCAAGCCGGGGTTCAGGATCGACGATGCGGCGCGCTTTCGCATGATGCAGGCCTTCGACCCCGATGCGCCCCCAGCCCTGGCGGTGGCCGACATCATTGATCCCTCCTACCTGCCCGTGGACGCCGCCGGAACAGGCTACAACGCCCGGATGGCCCTGCTGGGCCTGCTGCTCATCGACCCCAGTCGCGATCAGTTGCTGGGCACGCTGCGCACGCAACAGCCCGATGTCTGGGCCTACCGCTTCGACTGGGCGCAGCAGCCGGCGCCATGGAACACGGTCTACGGGGCGGCCCACGCCTTCGACCTGCCGTTCCTGTTCGGCAACTTCGGCCCCTCGGTGTTTGCAAGGGCGACCAACAGCCTGGCCAACCAGCCGGGCCGGCAGGCGCTGTCGGGCGCGATGGTGGCCAGCCTCAAGGCCTTCATGCAGACGGGCGATCCGCAGAACCCGGCCCTGGGCCAGACGTGGAAACCGTGGCCTTCGGGCCTGGTCTTCGACGCCGACAAGAGCACGCTGCGCATCCGCCAGCAGTGAAGGCGGCCCGCGTGCCGCCAGGACGACAACAACAACGGAGACAAAGTACCCATGACCATGTTCACACACGCCTGGCGCTGGCCGCTGGCAGGGGCCGTCGCGGCCGTCGCCATCGGGCTGGCTGCCTGCGGCGGCTCTTCCAGCGAGGCTCCCCCTCCCATGGGGTCGGGCCAGCAATCGGGCTACATCACGCTGCCTGACGGCAACAGGATGCGCTACTCCCTGCTGCTTCCCGAGGGGCAGGGCCCGTTCCCGCTGCTGGTCGAGTACGACGGCTACATCTCGGGCTCGTACCCCAACATCAGCAGTCCCTGGGTCAAGGAAGGCTATGCGGTCATGGGGCTGAACGTGCCGGGCACGGGCTGCTCCACGGGGGATGACCGCGTCTTCGACGCGACCGTGGGCGCGGCCGGCGCCTTCGCCATCGAGTGGGCCGGCAGGCAGACCTGGTCCAACGGCCGCATCGGCATGATCGGCTACTCGTACTCGGGCTACAACCAGCTGTGGGTGGCCGCACACCGGCCCAAGGGTCTGCTGGCGATCACGCCCGGCAAGAATGTGGGCGATCCCTACCGCGACGTGGGCTATCCGGGCGGTATCGCCAACATCGGCTTTCCTGCGCAGTGGTGGAACGGCTTTCCGCGGATCTGGGGCATTGCGGCCGAACTGGCGGCCAAGCATGGCGGCGACACCGGCTGCGCCAAGACCGTGGCCGAGAACGTCGAGAAGATCAAGCGGCCCGACCTGGACCTGTTCAAGTGGCTGGAAAATCCCTATGCCGAGGGCCTGTACCTGCAGCGCAGCGCCATGTTCGAAAGCGGCAAGATCAACATCCCCACCCTGGGAACGCAGTCCTGGCAGGACGAGCAGATCGGCCCGCGCTCGGGCTACTACGAGGACACCATCGCGCCTGACCGGATGTGGCTGGTCAGCTCCAATGGCGATCACCACACGAACATCACCTCCGACCACATCGACCAGACCCTGAAGCGCTTCCTGGCGCGCTTCGTCAAGGGCGAGGACAACGGCTTCGACAAGGAGCCGCGCGTGCGCCTGCTCCAGGAAATGCAGGCCACCGACGCCAAGGCCTCCAACGGCGGCGCCAAGCTCATGCCCACGGCCGAGGCCCGGTTCGACCGGTTGCCCGTGCCGGTCAGGCCCCTGCGCCTTTGGATGCAGCCGGCCGGCGTGCTGGCCGACGGTGCGCCCGTGGCCGGTACCGCTTCATCGAGCTACCGCTACCCGGCGAAAAGTCCTCAGGTAAACAACCCGGCCGCGGAAGGCTGGCCCGCCGTGCCCGCGTCGGAGAAGGACGGCCAGCTGGTCTTCACGACGGCAGCCCTGCCCGAGGACCTGAGCTTCTACGGCGAAGGCTCGGCCGACCTGTGGCTCAGCGCCACGGCCGCCAATACCGACATCCAGGTCACCGTGTCCGAGGTGCGGCCCGACGGGCAGGAGATGTTCGTGCAGCGCGGCTGGCTGCGCGCCTCCAAGCGCGCGCTGGATGAGAGCCGTTCCACCACGCTGCGTCCCTGGGGTGCCTTCACGCGGGACAGGGATGTGCCCCTGGCCGCCGGCCAGCCCCAGCTGCTGCGGGTCGAGATCCAGAAGTTCGCCCATGTTTTCCGTGCCGGATCCAGCATTCGCGTGACAGTGGATACGCCATCGCAGACCGGATACTGGATCTTCGGCAACGACAAGACTGCGTCCACGAACACGCTGTGGCATGACGCAGCGCATGCTTCGAGCATCGTCCTAGGGTATATCCCATACGCGCATGCGAAGACGCTGCCTAGTTGCGACAAGACAATGCGTCAACCATGCCGGAAAAACGATGTGCCTGTCCCTGCCGGGATCGGACCCAGAGCACCGGCCTGAGTCCACTCTCCATGCGGACAGCGGCATCGCGCACTCGGCCCTTGGCCTCTGGCGTAGCCGCAGTCCGCAGTTCACGAAGTTCAATCACCTTAGGAGCCTTTAGATGCTGGGTCTGATGCAAAGCCAACCCCTGTTGATCTCGTCGCTGATCGACTTCGCAGAACGCCACCATGGCGATGCGCAGATCGTCTCGCGCAGGGTGGAGGGCGACATCCATCGCTATACCTACCGGGACCTGGCCCGGCGTTCCCGGCAACTGGCCAATGCGCTCGATGGTCTGGGCCTGCATGCGGGCGACCGCGTGGCCTCGCTGGCCTGGAATGGCTACCGCCACATGGAGATGTACTTCGGCGTCAGCGGCTCGGGCCGCGTGCTGCATACCGTCAATCCGCGCCTGCACCCCGACCAGGTGGCCTGGATCATCAACCACGCGGAAGACCAGGTCATGTGCTTCGACCTGACCTTCCTGCCCATCATCCAGGCCGTGCATGCGCGCTGCCCCACGGTGCGCCAGTGGGTGGCCCTGTGCGATGCCGACCGCCTGCCCGCCGAGAGCGGCGTGCCGGGCCTGGTCAGCTACGAGGCCTGGATCGCCGGCCAGTCCGACCAGTACCAGTGGCCCGAGTTCGACGAGAACACGGCCTCCAGCATGTGCTACACCAGCGGCACCACGGGCAACCCCAAGGCCGTGCTCTACAGCCACCGCTCCACCACGCTGCATGCCTACGCGGCCGCCTTGCCCGACGTGATGTGTCTGTCGGCGCGCGACTCGGTGCTGCCCGTGGTGCCCATGTTCCACGTCAATGCCTGGGGCATTCCGTACTCGGCCGCGCTCACGGGCTGCAAGCTGGTGTTCCCCGGCCCGGCGCTGGATGGCAAGTCCCTGTACGAGCTGATCGAGGCCGAGGGCGTGACCTATGCGGCCGGCGTGCCCACGGTCTGGCAGATGCTGCTGGGCCACGTCAAGCCCAGCGGCCTGCGCTTCACCACGCTCAAGCGCACGGTGATCGGCGGCTCGGCCTGCCCGCCGGCCATGATCACGGCCTTCCAGGACGACTTCGGCGTGGAGGTGCTGCACGCCTGGGGCATGACCGAGATGAGCCCGCTGGGCACGCTGTGCACGCTCAAGAACAAGCAGCTCGCGCTGCCCCGGGACGAGCAGATGAAGATCCTGCAAAAGCAGGGCCGCGCCATCTACGGCGTGGACATGCGCATCGTCGGCAGCGATGGTCAGGACCAGCCCTGGGACGGCAAGAGCTATGGCGACCTGCTGGTGCGCGGCCCCTGGATCGTGGACAGCTACTACAAGGGCGAAAGCCCCCTCGTCAAGGACGAGCAGGGCCGGGGCTGGTTCCCCACGGGCGACGTGGCCACCATCGATGCCGACGGCTTCATGCAGATCACCGACCGCAGCAAGGACGTGATCAAGTCCGGTGGCGAGTGGATCAGCTCCATCGACATCGAGAACATCGCCATGGCCCATCCGGCCGTGGCCATGGCGGCCTGCATCGGCATGCCGCACCCCAAGTGGGACGAGCGACCCATCGTGGCCGTGGCGAAGAAGCCCGGCGCCGAGGTCACGCGAGAGGAACTGCTCAAGTTCTACGAGGGCAAGACCGCCAAGTGGCAGATCCCCGATGACGTGGTCTTCGTCGAGGCCATTCCGCTGGGCGCCACCGGCAAGATGCTCAAGACCCGGCTGCGCGAGCAACTGGCCGGCTACCGGCTGCCAGGGCTGTGAGCCGCAGCGGGCGGGCCGCGGGAGCGCCAGGCATGCGGGGGCATGTCCTGCCGGCGGTGGCCCGTCCGAGTCTCGTCGGCGATAGCCGCTAGGGGCAATCACCGATCGGTGCGGGGCAAGGGGGCCATTACCCTGAGCCTCGCCCGGAAACCACCAACAGAAGGAGACACTTCATGAAGTTTGCGATCAAGGCATTGACGGCATCCCTGGCCCTGGCCTGCGCCTCGGGCGCCCTGGCCCAGAAGGGCGAGACCGTGAAGATTGCGTGGATCGACCCGCTGTCGGGCCTGATGGCCGCGTTGGGCTCCAACCAGCTCAAGAGCCTGCAATACATCGCCGAGGAGCTCAACAAGAGCAATGCCTCGGGCGTGAAGTTCGAGATCATCGGCATCGACAACAAGCTCAGCCCGCAGGAAACCACGGCGGCCCTGCGATCGGCCATGGACCAGGGCGTGCGCTACGTCTTCCAGGGCAACGGCTCGGGCCCGGCCCTGGCCATCATGGACGCGCTGGAAAAGCACAACGCGCGCAACAAGGGCAAGGAGGTGGTCTACCTCAACTATGCCGCCGTGGACCCGGACCTGACCAACAGCAAGTGCAGCTACTGGCACTTCCGCCTGGACGCCGACACTTCCATGAAGATGGAGGCGCTGACCACCTACATGAAGGATCTGCCCGAGATCAAGAAGGTCTACCTGATCAACCAGAACTACTCGCACGGCCAGCAGGTCTCCAAGTACGCCAAGGAGATGCTCAAGCGCAAGCGTCCCGACGTGGAGATCGTGGGCGACGACTTCTCGCCGTTGGCCCAGGTGCGCGATTTCGCGCCCTATGTGGCCAAGATCAAGCAGTCCGGCGCGGACTCGGTGATCACAGGCAACTGGGGCTCGGACCTGGCCCTGCTGATCAAGGCCGCCAACGACGCGGGGCTGAACAACGTCAAGTTCTACACCTACTACGCCATCGCCACGGGCGCGCCCACGGCCCTGGGCTCGGCCGCGGCCGACAAGGTCTACATGGTCGGCTACGGCCACATGAACCTGCCCGGCCCCCTGGCCGGCATCACCAAGGGCTACAAGGCCAAGTTCAACGACGACATGTACACGGGCTCGCTGTACTCGGGCCTGACCATGCTGGACCAGGCCTTCCTGCGCGCCAAGACCACGGATCCGGCCAAGGTCGCGGCCACCATGGAAGGCATGAAGTTCAACAGCCTCAACGGCGAGGTCGAGATGCGCAAGACCGACCACCAGCTGCAGCAGGGCCTGTTCATCGCGCGCTGGGAGAAGGCCGGCGGCAAGTACCCGATGGATTCGGAGAACACCGGCTACACCTTCGTGCCCGTGAAGTACTACGAACCCTACGTGGCCAGCACACCGACGTCATGCCAGATGAAGCGGCCATCGTGATGGCATAGCTGTCCAGCGGACTTCGCAAGGGGCGCGAGGCGCCCCTTTCTTTTGCCTGAAATCAGGCAAAACCCGGCTTTCTGGCTCGATCGATGGCGATCTGTCGCCAATGTGCCAGGGTCTGCCGCCAAGTCGCGTGCGCGATAGTTTCTAAGGCATTCCCCGAAGGGAAATTGTCATTCAGGCGTTAGTCTGGCGCCAATACAGATATCGGAACCAACCGGAAAAGGAGACAAAAAATGAAGTGGATCGTGCATTCCCTGGCCGCCTCGGCCATGCTGGCCTGTGCCTCGGGCGCCTGGGCGCAAAAGGGCGAGACGGTGAAGATCGGCTGGATCGACCCGCTGTCGGGCCTGATGGCGGCCGTGGGCACGAACCAGCTCAAGACCTTCCAGCTGCTGGCCGAGGACTTCAACCGGAAGAACGCCTCGGGCGTGAAGTTCGAGATCATCCCGCTGGACAACAAGCTCAGCCCGCAGGAAACCACGGCCGTGCTGCGCTCGGCCATGGACCAGGGCGCGCGCTACGTGGTGCAGGGCAATGGCTCGGGCCCGGCCCTGGCCATCATGGACGCGCTGGAAAAGCACAACGCGCGCAACAAGGGCAAGGAGGTGGTCTACCTCAACTATGCCGCCGTGGACCCGGACCTGACCAACGGCAAGTGCAGCTACTGGCACTTCCGCCTGGACGCCGACACCTCCATGAAGATGGAGGCCCTGACGACCTACATGAAGGACGTCCCCGACGTCAAGAAGGTCTACCTGATCAACCAGAACTACTCGCACGGCCAGCAGGTCTCCAAGTATGCCAAGGAGATGCTCAAGGCCAAGCGACCCGACGTGCAGATCGTGGGCGACGACTTCGCGCCGCTGGCCCAGGTGCGCGATTTCGCGCCCTATGTGGCCAAGATCAAGCAGTCCGGCGCCGACACGGTGATCACGGGCAACTGGGGCTCGGACCTGTCGCTGCTGATCAAGGCGGCCAACGACGCGGGGCTGAACAACGTCAAGTTCTACACCTACTACGCCTTCGGCTCGGGCTCGCCCACTGCCATGGGCGCGGCCTCCGACGGCAAGGTCTATGTCGTGGGCTACGGCCACTACAACATGGGCGGCCCCATCCAGCCGCTGATGGCCGAGTTCAAGAAAAAGATGAACGACGACCTCACGCAAAGCTCGATCTACCACGTGTTCGCGCTGCTGGACGCCGCGTTCGCCAAGACCGGCGGCACCGATCCTGTCAAGGTGGCGGCGGCGCTGGAGGGCATGCGGATCAAGAGCTTCAACGGCGAGGTCGAGATGCGCAAGAGCGACCACCAGCTGCAGCAGGGCCTGTACATCACGCGCTGGGAAAAGGCCGGCGGCAAGAACCCCTACGACGCCGAGAACACCGGCTACACCTTCGCGCCAGTGAAGTACTACGAGCCCTACGTGGCCAGCACGCCGACTTCCTGCCAGATGAAGCGGCCATCCTGAGCCCGGCCCCGCGCCTTGTCCTGTCTCCCACGCACCGAAACCGAGGCCTTTCGATGACGCTCGAGTTCTTCACCATATCGCTGCTCAACGGCGTGAGCTACGGCCTGCTGCTGTTCATGCTCAGCTCCGGGCTGACGCTGATCTTCAGCATGATGGGCGTGCTCAACTTCGCCCACACCAGCTTCTACATGCTGGGCGCGTACTTCGCCTACACGCTCAGCGGCATCATCGGCTTCTGGGGTGCGCTGTTCGTCGCGCCGCTGCTGGTCGGCGGCCTGGGGGCGCTGTTCGAGCGCTACAGCCTGCGCCGCGTGCACAAGTACGGCCATGTGCCCGAGCTGCTCGTGACCTTCGGCCTGTCCTACCTCATCCTCGAAGTGGTGCAACTGGTCTGGGGGCGCGGCACCGTGCCCTACGGCCTGCCGCCCGCGCTGCAAGGCCCGCTGTTCACGCTGTACGGCACGCAGTTCCCGCGCTCGCGCTCCTTCGTGATGCTGGTGGCGCTGCTGATGCTGGTGGCCGTGTGGCTGCTGCTGACGCGCACGCGCATCGGCCTGGTCATCCAGGCCGCGCTCAAGAACCCCGAGATGGTGGAGGCCCTGGGCCACAACGTGCCACGCGTGTTCATGCTGGTCTTCGGCGGCGGCTGCGCGCTGGCGGGCCTGGCCGGTGTCATCGGCGGCAACACCTATGTCACGGAGCCCGCCATGGCCATGTCGGTGGGCTCCATCATCTTCGTGGTGGTGGTGGTCGGCGGCATGGGCTCGTTGGCCGGGGCCTTCGTGGCCTCGCTGCTGATCGGCATCGTGCAGACCTTCGCCGTGGCCATCGACTGGTCGCTGGCCAGCCTGCTGGCCACGCTGGGCAGCCCCGTCGGCGAGCAGACCTTCGGCTGGCCCCTGCTCAAGCTCACCATCTCCCAGGTCGCGCCCATCCTGCCCTACCTGTTCCTGGTGCTGATCCTCATCTTCCGGCCCAAGGGCCTGCTCGGCACGCGGGGGGACTGACCATGTCTTCGATCACCAAACCGACCATGAACACGACTTCGCCCAAGGCCGGCGCCGCGGCCGGGCGCCACTACAGCTTCCAGCCGCTGAACATCGCGCGCATCCTGATCTGGGGCGCCTTCGCCCTGGCCCTGATCGTGGCGCCGCTGGTGTTCACCAGCAGCCTGGCGCTGACCATGCTCAGCCAGATCGGCTACCTCATCATCATCTGCCTGTCCTACAACATCCTGCTGGGGCAGGGCGGCATGCTGAGCTTCGGCCATGCGGTCTACACGGGCCTGGGCTCGTTCATCGCCATCCATGCGATGAACAAGGCCGGCGCCGGCGACTGGAACATTCCACTGGTGCTGATTCCCGTCATCGGCGGCCTGGGCGGCATGTTCTTCGCGGCCCTGCTGGGCTATGTGACGACCAAGAAGTCGGGCACCACCTTCGCCATGATCACCATGGGTATCGGCGAGCTGGTGGCCTCGATGGCGCTGATGTTCCCCGAGTTCTTCGGCGGCGAAGGCGGCATCACCACCGACCGCGTCTACGGCAAGCCCTTCTTCGGGCTGACCTTCGGCTCGGGCATGGAGGTCTACTACCTGATAGCGGCCTACTGCTTCCTCTGCACGGCCGCCATGTTCGCCTTCACGGGAACGCCGCTGGGCCGCATGCTCAACGCCGTGCGCGACAACCCCGAGCGCGTGGAGTTCGTGGGCTACAACACCCAGCGCGTGCGCTACTTCGCCTTCATCATCGCGGGCTTCTTCGCGGGCATCGGCGGCGGGCTGGCGGCCATCAACTTCGAGATCATCACGGCCATGGACAGCGTCAGCGTCATGCGCTCGGGTTCCTACCTGCTGTTCACCTTCCTGGGCGGCGCCACCTTCTTCTTCGGGCCCATCATCGGCGCCGTGCTGCTGGTGCTGGCCTCGGTGCTGCTGTCGGAACTGACCAAGGCCTGGCTGCTGTACCTGGGTCTGGTGTTCCTGCTGATGGTGATGTACGCGCCCGGCGGCGTGGCCAGCCTGATCATGATGAACCTGCGCGTGGCGCGCTTTGGCAAGTGGCGCCGGCTGGCCCAGCCCTACATGGCGATCGCGGCCAGCGCGCTGCTGGCCATCGCCGGGGGCGCGGCCATCGTGGAGATGATCTACCACCTGCAGCTGAACGCGGCCCTGGGCCCGCAGGTCTCGTTCATGGGCGCGCAACTCGATACCAGCTCGGCATCCACCTGGACGGTGGCCATCGTGGTCTTCGTGGTGGGCATGGGCCTGCTGGAGGTGGCGCGGCGCTGGTGCCTGCGCCGCTGGGAGCGCATCCAGGAAGAGATCGAAGAAGCCATCAAGCGCGGGGAGGGCTGAGACATGTCGAGCATTGCGATGGAACAACCAGGAAAGGCCGCCGTGGCCGCTGCGGGCGAGACCGGCTACGCGCTGGAACTGCGCGACCTGTACAAGCGCTTCGGCAAGGCCGAGATCATCCGCGGCGCCCAGCTGGCCGTGAAGCCCGGCGAGCGCGTGGCCATCATCGGTCCCAACGGCGCGGGCAAGAGCACGCTGTTCAACCTGATCAGCGGGCGCTTCGAGCCCACGAGCGGCCAGGTGCTGCTCAACGGCCAGCGCATCGACGGAAAAAAGCCTTATGAAATCAATCGCATGGGCCTGTCGCGCAGTTTCCAGATCACCAACATCTTCCCCAAGCTCAGCGTCTTCGAGAACCTGCGCTGCGGCGTGCTGTGGAGCCTGGGCTACCGCTACAGCTGCTGGCGCTTCCTCTCCAAGCTGCGCGACGCCAACGCCCGCGCCGAGGAACTGATGGAGATGATCGGCCTGCACAGGAAGCGCGACACGCTCGCCGTGAACCTGACCTATGCCGAGCAGCGTGCGCTGGAGATCGGCATCACCATCGGCGGTGGCGCCGGCGTCATCCTGCTGGACGAACCCACGGCCGGCATGAGCAACAGCGAGACGGCCCACTTCATCCAGCTCATCAAGAAGGTCACCGAAGGCAAGACCCTGCTGACCGTGGAGCACGACATGGGCGTGGTCTTCGGCCTGGCGGACAAGATCGCCGTCGTGGTTTATGGCGAGGTCATCGCCTACGACACGCCCGAGGCCGTGCGCGCCAATCCGCGCGTGCAGGAAGCGTATCTCGGATCGTCAGTCGCCGATCAACAGGCAGGCGCACATTGAGGAAGCACGGATGCTGAACATCAACAACCTGCATGCCTACTACGGCAAAAGCCATGTGCTGCATGGCGTGGACTTTTCGGTGCAGCCCGGCGAGATCGTGGCGCTGCTGGGGCGCAACGGCTCGGGCCGCTCGACCACGGCCAAGGCCATCATGGGCCTGGTGCACTGGGAAGGCGCGCTGGACTGGAAGGGCCAGAGCCTGACCGGAAAGAAGGCCTACGAGATTGCCCACCTGGGCCTGGGCTATGTGCCCGAGAGCCGCGACGTGTTCCCCAACCTCACCGTGCACCAGAACCTGCTGCTGGGCCAGAAGGGAAAAGGGCGCGGCAGCCGCTGGGGCTTCGACGACATGTACGCCATGTTCCCGCGCCTGAAGGAGCGCCAGCACACCGAGGCGGGCGTGATGTCGGGCGGCGAGCAGCAGATGCTGACCCTGTGCCGCACGCTGATGGGCGATCCGGACCTGATCATCATCGACGAGCCCACCGAGGGCTTGGCGCCCAAGATCGTCGAGCTGGTGGGTGAGTACCTGCAAAAGATCAAGCAGCGCGGCGTGTCCGTGCTGCTGATCGAGCAAAAGCTCACCATCGCCATGAGCATCTCCGACCGGGCCCTGGTCATGGGCCATGGCCGCATCGTCTTCGACGGCACGCCCGACGGGCTGCGCGCGGACCAGAAGGTGCGCAAGGAGTGGCTGGAGGTGTGAGGCCTGCCTGTCCTCGCGCTCAGGGGGCGCCGGCCAGGGCGCTCGCTGCCTGCGTACGCTGCGTCCAGCCGCCGCCCAGCGATTTGTACAGATCGATCAGGTTGCCCAGGCGCGCCAGCCGCGTCTGCACCAGCGCCTGCTGCGATCCGTAGCGCGTTCGCTGCGCATCCAGCAGGCTGAGGTTGTCGTCCATGCCTTCGGCAAAGCGCTGGGCGGCCAGTGCCTCGGCCTTTTCGCTGGCGTCCACCAGCAGTTGCTGCGCCTGCATCTGCTCGTCCAGCGTGCGCTTGCCGGCCAGGCCGTCGGCCACTTCCGTGAAGGCGGCCTGTATGGCCTGCTCGTAGCTGGCGATCTCGATGCGCTGGCGCACGCGGGCCACGTCCAGTTGGGCCTGCAGTGCGCCGCCCTGGAAGATGGGCAGGCTGATGCGCGGCATGAAGCTCCAGGTGCCCGAGCCTGCGTCGAACAGATCGCCCAGGCGGGCGCTGGCCGTGCCGGCCGCGCCCGTCAGCCCGATGGTGGGGAAGAACGCCGCCCGCGCGGCGCCGATGCTGGCGTTGGCGCCGCGCAGCCGGTGTTCGGCGGCGCGCAGGTCGGGGCGGCGCGCCAGCAGGTCCGAGGGCAGGCCGGCCGGCAGGTCGGTGGGCACGATGTCGTCCGGCAGGGTCAGGGCGGCGTCGAGCCGGCTGGCCAGGTCGGGCGTCAGCGGCTGGCCCAGCAGCAGCACCAGGGCGTTGCGGTCGCGTGCCGCCTGGCGCGTGTACAGGGCCAGGTTCGCCTGCGCGGTGCGCAGGGCGATCTCGGCGCGCCGCAGGTCGATGCGGTTGGCGCTGCCGGCGTCCACCAGCTGGGCCGTCAGCGCGAAGGAGCGCTGCTGGGCCTGCAGCGTCTGCTGCGTCAGGCCCAGCAGTTCCTGGTCGGCGCGCAGCGCCAGGTAGGCGTTGGCCACTTCGGCGACCAGGCTCAACTGTGCGGCGGTGCGGGTTTCGTCCAGCGCCAGGTAGGCGGCCAGCGCCTGTTCGCCGAGGCTGCGGATGCGGCCCCACAGGTCCAGCTCCCACGAGATGGTGCCCGCCACCTGGTAGCTGCGGCGGATGTCGGCCGTCCCACTGGGGCTGAGGTCGGCCGGCAGGCGCTGGGCCGAGCTGTCCGCGCCCACGCCGACGCGCGGCAGCAGGTCGGCGCGCTGTATGCGGTACTGCGCCTGCGCGGCCTCCACGTTGAGGGCGGCCTTGCGCAGGTCGCGGTTGTTGGCCAGCGACAGGGCCACCAGCTCCTGCAGCAGCGGGTCGCGCAGGAAGTCGCGCCAGCCGATATCGGCCGTGGCCTGCGTGGCCGTGCCGGCATCGCCATAGGCGGGGCCGCTGGGGTAGTTGGCGTCGATGGGCGCTGGCGGGCGCTCGTACTGGGGAGTCAGCGAGCAGCCTGCCAGCAGTCCGGCCAGGGCCAGCAGCGACAGTTTCTGGAAGGGGCGTTCAGTCCGCATGGCGTACTCCGATCTGCTGCGCGGCCGCAGGGGGCTGTCGGCGGGTGGCCCAGCGCCTCACCAACACATAGAACACGGGCGTGAGCACCAGGCCGAACAGCGTCACACCCAGCATGCCGGCGAACACGGCGATGCCCATGGCATGGCGCATTTCGGCGCCGGCGCCGCTGGCCAGCACCAGGGGAACGACCCCGGCGATGAAGGCCAGCGAGGTCATCAGGATGGGGCGCAGGCGCAGCCGCGCCGCCTCGAGCACGGCAGTCAGCGGATCGGCGCCTTCGTCCTCCTTGGCCCGCGCGAACTCCACGATGAGGATGGCGTTCTTGGCGGCCAGCCCCACCAGCACCACGAAGCCGATCTGCGTGAAGATGTTGTTGTCGCCGCCGGTCAGCCACACCCCGGCGATCGCCGACAGCAGCGCCATGGGCGCGATCAGCAGCACGGCAAACGGCAGCGACCAGCTGTTGTACTGCGCGGCGAGGATCAGGAAGGCCAGCAGCACGGCCAGCGGGAAGATGTACAGCGCCGAGTTGCCGGCCTGCTTTTCCTGGTAGACCAGGTCCGTCCACGCGAAGGTCATGCCTTCGGGCAGGGTTTCGCGCGCGATCCGCTCCATGGCATCGGTGGCCTGGCCCGAGGAATAGCCCGGAGCCGGTCCGCCGCTGATGTCGGCCGAGGGAAAGCCGTTGTAGTGGATCACCCGGTCGGGACCGGAGCTGCGCGTGATGCGCACGAAGGCGCTCAGCGGGATCATGTCCCCGGCCGCGTTGCGCAGCTTGAGGCGGCCGATGTCCTCGGCCTGCATGCGGAACGGGGCATCGGCCTGGGCCATGACGCGGTAGGTGCGGCCGAAGCGGTTGAAGTCGTTGACGTACAGCGAGCCCAGGTTGATCTGCAGCGTCTCGAACACGTCGGTCAGCGAGATGCCCAGCGACTTGGCCTTGACCCGGTCCACGTCCACCTGCAACTGCGGCGCGTTGGTCTGGAAGCTGGCCAGCATGCCGGCCAGCTCGGGCGTCTGCATGGCCTTGGCCAGGAGGGCGCCCTGGGCCTGCACCAGGGCCTCCAGGCCCAGGCCCGCACGGTCCTCGATCTGCATCTTGAAACCGCCCATGGTGCCCAGGCCCGGCACCGGCGGCGGCGGGAACATGCCCAGGAAGCCGTCGGGGATCTGGCTGAACTTGCCCATCAGCCTGCCCGCGATGGCGTTGGCCGACAGCGAGGGGTCCTTGCGCTCGTCGAAGGGTTTGAGCATGGCGAACAGGACGGCCGAGTTGGGCACGTTCACGAAGCCGTTGATGGACAGGCCCGGGAAGGCCACCACGCTTTCCACGCCAGGCTCGGCCAGCGCGATCCCGGACATCTGCTTGACCACGGCTTCGGTGCGGTCCAGCGAGGCGCCGGTGGGCAACTGGGCGATGCCGACCAGGAAGTACTTGTCCTGGGCCGGCACGAAGCCGTCGGGCACCTGCTTGAAGCCCAGCCAGGTCAGTGCCACGAAGCCGGCATACAGCAGCAGCACGATGGCGCTGCCGCGCACCGCGCGGCGCACCGCGCCCACGTAGGCATTGGAGGCGCTGTCGAAGAAGCGGTTGAACACGCGGAAGAAGCCGCCGAACACGGCGTCCATGGCGCGCGTGAGCCCGTCGGGCCTTGCCGCGCCGTGGTGGGGCTTGAGCAAAATGGCCGACAGCGCGGGTGACAGCGTCAGCGAGTTGATGGCCGACAGGATGGTCGATATGGCGATGGTCAGCGCGAACTGGCGGTAGAACTCGCCCTGCAGGCCCGACAGGAAGGCCGAGGGGATGAAGACCGCCGCCAGCACCGAGGTGATGGCCAGGATGGGGCCGGTGACCTCGTCCATGGCCTTGCGCGCCGCGTCGCGCGGCGATTCGCCCAGGGCGATGTGGCGCTCCACGTTCTCGACCACCACGATGGCATCGTCCACGACGATGCCGATCGACAGCACCAGCCCGAACAGCGACAGCGTGTTCAGCGAAAAGCCGAAGATCTGCATCAGCGCGAAGGTGCCCACCAACGACACCGGCACGGCCACCAGCGGGATGATGGAGGCGCGCCAGGTCTGCAGGAACAGCACCACCACGATGACCACCAGCACGATGGCCTCCAGCAGCGTGATGGCCACCGATTGCAGCGAGGCACGCACGAAGACCGTGGGGTCGTAGGCGATGCGGTACTCGATGTCCTGCGGGAAGCTCTTTTGCAGCTCCTCCATCTTGGCGCGCACCGCGTTGGAGACGTCGATGGCGTTGGCGCCCGGGCTCTGGATGATCTGCATGGCCAGCGCCGGCTCGCCGTCGAGCAGGCTGCGCAGGGCATAGGCATCGGCACCCAGCGAGATGCGCGCCACGTCGCGCAGCCGCGTGACCTGGCCGTCGGCGCCGGACTGGACGATGATGTCGCCGAACTGCGCCTCGCTGGCCAGGCGGCCCAGGGTGTTGACCGTCACCTGGAAGGCCGACGAGGTATCGGGCTGCTGCCCCACCGAGCCGGCCGCGACCTGCACGTTCTGCTCACGGATGGCGGCGACCACGTCGCTGGCGCTGAGGCCGCGCGTGGCCACCTTGGCCGGGTCCAGCCACACGCGCATGGAGTATTCGCCCGCCCCCCAGGCCTGCACGTCGCCGATGCCGGGCAGGCGCGCCAGCTCGTCACGCACCTGGCGCAGGGCGAAGTTGGACAGGTACAGCGGGTCGTAGCGCTTGCCGGGCGAGACCAGGTGCACCACCATCAGCACGTCGGGCGAGGTCTTTTGCGTGACCACGCCGATGCGCTGTACCTCCGGCGGCAGCCGGGGCAGGGCACGCGAGACGCGGTTCTGCACCTGGATCTGCGCCATGTCCGGGTCCGTGCCCTGCTTGAAGGCGATGCTGATCGCCATCCGGCCGTCGGTGGTCATCTGGGAGCTCATGTAGAGCATGTTCTCCACGCCGTTGATGACCTGCTCCAGCGGCGCGGCCACGGTGTCGGCGATCACCTCGGGATTGGCGCCCGGGTAGCTGGCCGTGACCTGAACCGTGGGCGGCGTGACCGCCGGGTACTCGCTCAGCGGCAACTGCCAGAAGGCGATGGCGCCGGCCAGCAGCATCAGCAGCGACAGCACGATGGCGAAGATCGGCCGCGCGATGAAGAAGCGGGGGAAGTTCATTTGCGTGCCTCCACGGGGTCGGCGGCTGCCGAAGCGGCGGCCGCCGAAGCGGTGGCCGTCGGCTGCTGCATGGGAGTCGGGCGCGGCGTGACCTGCATGCCGGGACGCACCAAGCCCTTGAGGATGATCTTCTCGCCGCTTTTCAGGCCCTCTTCGATCACGCGCAAGCCATCCACCACCGGCCCCAGCCGCACCGGGCGGTACTGGGCCTGGTTGTCCGCTGCCACGACCAGCACATAGTTCTTGCCCTGGTCCGTGCCCACGGCCTGGTCGTCGATGAGGATGGCCTCGCGCGCGCCACCCGTGGCCAGCCGGGCCCGCGCGAACAGGCCCGGGGCCAGCTCGCCCTTGGGGTTGGGCACCACGGCGCGCGCGCGGATGGTGCCGGTGGTGCGGTCCATCCGGTTGCCCACGAAGTCGAGCACGCCCTCACGGGGAAAGCCCTCGTCCGTGACCAGCCCCAGCGCCACGCGCGGCGGCGCCTTGTCGCCGCGTGCCTCGGGACGGGCCTGGCGCACCGCCGTCAGGTAGGTGGCCTCATCGATGTCGAAATAGGCGTACATGGGGTCGACCGAGACGATGGTGGTCAGCAGCGTGGCCGCGCCCGCCGTGCCGCCGCTGACCAGGTTGCCCTCGGTCACCAGCACCCGGTCCACGCGGCCCGAGATCGGCGCCGTCACGCGCGCATAGGACAAATCCAGCCGCGCCGCGGCCACGGCGGCCTGGGCGGACTGCACCTGGGCCTGGCGCGCATTGCGCGCCGACACCGCATCGTCATAGGTCTTGCGCGAAACCGCCCCGGTGGGCGTCAACCGCTCGGCGCGTTCGAAATCGACCTGGGCCTGGCTGGCCAGCACCTGGGCCTGGCGCAGCTGCGCGGCTGCATTGTCCAGCGCCACCTGGAAAGGGCGCGGGTCGATCTGGAACAGCAGCTGGCCCTTGCGCACCAGGCTGCCCTCGGGAACGCTCACGGCCTCCACGGTGCCGCCCACGCGCGAGCGCAACTCCACCATCTTGGGCGCGGCAAGAAAGCCCGTGAACTCGGCCGATGGCGTGACCGTGCGCGTGATGACTTCGGCCACGGGTACCTGCGGCCCGGCCGGCGCGGCCGCCTGGTGCTGGTCGCCCGAGGCGTCGCGGGTGGCGAGGGCAATACCCATTACCCCAGCGATGGCGCCGGCAAGCGCGGCGATTCTGATTTTTTCACGCATGGAAGTGCCCCTTTCTCGGCTGCAGGGCACCGGAACATCCGGTGCGTCGCTGCATCGACGTGCGCAAAGGCTGGGGGTTACAACGGCGGCAAGGTCAAGCTTTGCCAAAAGAACCGCTGGCCACGAGGGCACTTGACCTTGACTCGGTGTCAAGGACCACGCTTGGCATGTTGTGAAGCCGGCCCTGCGGGGCAGGCCATGCCACAGCGCCTTGAAACAGGAGGTTGACCATGAACATCGGAGAAGCATCCAAGGCATCCCGTATCTCGGCCAAGATGATTCGCTACTACGAACAGATCGGGCTGATTCCCCCGGCGCATCGCAGTGAATCGGGCTACCGCGTCTATGGCGGGTCCGACATCCAGCGACTGCACTTCATCCGCCGCGCGCGCGACTTCGGCTTTTCGGCCTACGAGATCAAGGACCTTCTGGACCTGTGGACCGATCCATCGCGGCGCAGTGCCGACGTCAAGCGCATGGCCGAGCACCACATCGCCGCACTGGACCGGCGCATCGACGACATGCGGCAGATGGCCTCGTCGCTGAAGACGTTGACGGGCTCCTGCGCAGGCGACCAATCGCCGGACTGCTCGATCCTGCAGGGACTGCAGCAGCCAGACGACGGCAGGACAGGGCCTTTGCCGCGCACCGGCGCCGTGCCGCGTCCCAGCCGTTCACATGGCGGTGGCCCGGCATGCGAAGGCGATGACCAGTGTGTCTGTCCGCATTGATGGGAAGGCCGCAACCATGCCTCGATTGACCGTGATCGCGCACGCCGAACTGGCGCCAGAGGGGGCGGTGTTGCAGGTGCCCGCGGGCACGTCGATCTGCGAAGCCCTGCTGGAGCACGGCATCGCGATCGAACACGCCTGCGAGCAGGTCGGCGCCTGCACGACCTGCCACTGCATCGTGCGCCAGGGATTCGGCTCCTTGAACGAGGTTCAGGAGCAGGAGGAAGACATGCTGGACCGGGCCTGGGGGCTGCAGCCGCAATCGCGCCTGAGCTGCCAGGCCATCGTGGGGCGGGAGGATCTGACCGTGGAGCTTCCCCGCTACACGATCAATCACGCCAAGGAGGGCCAGTGACCCTTGCGGGGACGCCGGTACGGTGTTCGTGGCCCCGGCGGACTGCAATCCATCGGCCTTGCCGGCGGATTGCAGCGGCCTGTCATCCGTTGCTGGGTGGATAGCCCGCCTGGCGCAACGCGGTGACGATCTGCTCCTCGGTGGCGCTGGTCTGCACCTCCACCCCACGGGTCAATGGGTCCGTGGCCACCCTGGCATCCGGATCGACGGCCTTGATGGCCTTGGTCACGGAACGGGCGCAGCCGCCGCAGGTCATGTCTTCAAGAAAAAACTGCATGGAAAGCTCCTTGGGGGTTGAGGGTCCATGCAGTCTGGGCATTGCTACCGTGGGAAGGTCAAGTCTCTCAACCTGGATTTCCCTGTCGGTATAAACACTGGAGCCTCGGTGTCCGCATGCCTTTGCGAGATGGCCTCCCCGTAAGCTGGCGCGGGCGCGGACCCCGGTGCGCCCGGTTGGACGCTGCAGCGCAGCAAAACTTGTCCCGACCGGGACAGCTGGCGCTGCCAACGGCATGGCGCTGCCGGCCAAGCCTTCCTAGAATGGAAAAAGCACGTCCGTACTATTTGCTTAAACCTCAGGAGACATCGCATGACGGCTGAATACAAGGTCGACGGCTCGGTTGCCGTGATCACGCTCAACAATCCTCCCGTCAACGGCCTGGGCCTGTCCACGCGCCGCGGCATCGTCGAGGGCCTGGACAAGGCCCAGGCCGATCCGGCCGTCAAGGCCATCGTCATCACGGGTGCCGGCAAGGCTTTCTCGGGCGGTGCCGACATCAACGAATTCGGCAAGGAAGAGGCCTACCGCGAGCCCCACCTGGTCTCGTTGATCAATTCCCTGGACCAGGGCACCAAGCCCGTGGTCGCCGCCATCCACACCGTCTGCATGGGCGGCGGCCTGGAGCTGGCCCTGGGCTGCCACTACCGCGTGGCGGCGCCTGGCACCCTGGTGGCCCTGCCCGAAGTCAAGCTGGGCCTGCTGCCGGGTGCCGGCGGCACGCAGCGCCTGCCGCGCGTGCTGGGCGTGGAAACCGCGCTGAACATGATCGTCAGCGGCGAACCCGTCAAGAGCGAGCTGCTGGCTTCCATCCCTGGCCAGAAGCTGTTCGACAAGATGGCCGCCTCGGCCGAGTCCCTGCTGGCCGAGGCCAAGGCCTTCGCGCTGGAAGTGGCCGACAAGCATGCGGCAGGTGGCCCGCTGCCACGCGTGCGCGACCTGCCCTGCAAGCACCCCCAGGGCGATGCCTACTTCCAGTTCGCGCGCAACATGGTCAAGGGCATGGCCAAGAACTACCCGGCCCCGGCCCGCTGCGTGGACACGGTGGAGAACGCCGCGCGCAAGAAGTTCGACGAAGGCATGGCCCTGGAGCGCGAAGCCTTCATGCAGCTGATGTGGTCGCCCGAGTCGCGCGCGCTGCGCCACCTGTTCATGGCCGAGCGCGCGGCCTCCAAGATCGCCGACGTGCCCTCGGACACGCCCGTGCGCGAGATCAAGACCGTGGGCGTCATCGGTGCCGGCACCATGGGCGGCGGCATCTCCATGAACTTCCTGAACGCGGGCGTTCCCGTGACCATCCTGGAGACCAAGCAGGAAGCGCTGGACCGTGGCGTGGCCACCATCCGCAAGAACTATGAAGCCCAGGTCAAGAAGGGCAAGCTCACCCAGGAGAAGTACGACCAGCGCATGGCCCTGCTGAGCACCACGCTGTCGTATGACGCGCTCAAGAATGCCGACCTCATCATCGAGGCCGTGTTCGAGGAGCTGGGCGTCAAGGAAACCGTGTTCAAGCAGCTCGACCAGGTCGCCAAGCCCGGCGCCATCCTGGCCTCCAACACCTCCACGCTGGACGTGGACAAGATCGCCGCCTTCACCCAGCGCCCGCAGGACGTGGTGGGCATGCACTTCTTCAGCCCCGCCAACGTGATGAAGCTGCTGGAAGTGGTGCGCGGCAAGCACACGGCCAAGGACGTGCTGGCCACCGTGATGAAGCTGGCCAAGAAAATCAAGAAGACCGCCGTGGTCTCGGGCGTGTGCGATGGCTTCATCGGCAACCGCATGATCGAGCAGTACTCGCGCCAGGCCGGTTTCCTGCTGGACGAAGGCGCCACGCCCGCCCAGGTGGACAAGGCCATCGAGAAGTTCGGCTTCGCCATGGGACCGTTCCGCATGGGTGATCTGGCCGGCAACGACATCGGCTGGGCCATCCGCAAGCGCCGCGCCGTCGAGCGCGCCGACATGAAGTACAGCCGCACGGCCGACAAGCTGTGCGAGCTGGGCCGTTTCGGCCAGAAGACGGGCGCGGGCTGGTACGACTACCAGGCCGGCAAGCGAGACGCCATCCCGTCCGAGCTGGTCAACCAGATGATCGAGTCGCACCGCAAGGAGCTGGGCATCACCCCGCGCAAGATCTCCGACGAGGAAATCGTCCAGCGCCTGGTCTTCGCCCTGGTCAACGAAGGCGCCCACATCCTGGAAGACGGCATCGCCGGCAAGTCGGGCGATATCGACATGGTCTACCTGACCGGCTATGGCTTCCCCATCTGGCGCGGCGGCCCCATGCACTACGCGGGCGAGGTCGGGCTGTTCAACGTGGTCCAGGCCATGAACCGCTTCGCCAAGAACCCCCACGACGACGCCCAGTTCTGGCAACCCGCGCCGCTGCTGGCGAAGCTGGCGGCCGAAGGCAGGCAATTCAGCTGAGACGCGCGGCACACGAACGCCTTGCGAACCCACGCAAACCCGCCATACAAGGAATATCCATGACATCCGCCGTGATCGTTTCCACCGCCCGCACGCCCCTGGCCAAGAGCTGGAAGGGCGCCTTCAACATGACCCATGGCGCCACGCTGGGCGGCCATGCCGTGCAGCACGCCGTGCAGCGCGCAGGCGTCGACCCTGCCGCCGTCGACGACGTGATCATGGGCTGCGCCAACCCCGAAGGCGCCACCGGCATGAATATCGCGCGCCAGATCGCGCTCAAGGCCGGCCTGCCCATCACCACCTCGGGCATGACCATCAACCGCTTCTGCTCCTCGGGCCTGCAGACCATCGCCACCGCCTCGCAGCGCATCATCGCTGGCGAAGGCGACGTCTACGTGGCCGGCGGCGTGGAGTCCATCTCCTGCGTGCAGCAGGAAATGAACCTGCACATGATCCAGGACCTGGCCCTGGCCAAGCAAAAGCCCGAGATCTACTGGAGCATGCTGCAGACCGCCGAGCAGGTCGCCAAGCGCTACGGCATCGGCCGTGACGCCATGGACGAATATGGCGCCGCCAGCCAGCAAAAGGCCTGTGCGGCCCAGGCTGCCGGCCTGCTGGATGCCGAGATCGCCCCCATCACCGTGACCATGGGCGTAGCCGACAAGGTGCGCGGCCTGATCACCAGGGAAGTGACCTGCAGCCGGGACGAAGGCACGCGCGAGGGCACGACCAAGGAAGGCATCTCGGGCATCCGGCCCGCGCTGCCCGGCGGCGTGATCTCGGCCGGCAATGCCAGCCAGTTCTCCGACGGCGCGGGCGCCTGCGTGGTGGTCAGCGAGGACTATGCCTCGCGCAACAATCTCCAGCCCATCGGCCGTTTCCTGGGCTTTGCCGTGGCCGGCTGCGAGCCCGACGAAATGGGCATCGGCCCCGTCTTCGCCGTGCCCAAGGTGCTCAAGAAGCTGGGCCTGACGGTGCAGGACATCGACCTGTGGGAGCTCAATGAAGCCTTTGCCGTGCAGGTGCTGTACTGCCGCGACAAGCTGGGCATCCCCAACGATCGCCTCAACGTCAACGGCGGCGCCATTGCCCTGGGCCATCCCTATGGCGTGTCGGGCCAGCGCCTGACGGGCCATGCCCTGATCGAAGGCAAGCGCCGCGGTGCCAAGCGCGTCTGCGTGACCATGTGCATCGGCGGCGGCATGGGTGCCGCCGGCGTGTTCGAAGTGCTGTAAACCCCGGTGGCGGCTGCGGCCGCCACCGCCTGTTCCCGTTCCTCCTGTTGGCCGCAAGCGCTCCATTGGCGGCGCCTGTGGCCTTTTTTTGATCCGGACCCCACCATGCGCCTGCGTTCCACCGTCGATTTCCTGCTCTATGACTGGCTGCGCGCCGATGCGCTGGGCGAGCGCGAGCGCTTTGCCGACCATTCGCGCGACACCTTCGATGCCGTGCTCGATACCTGCGAGCGCATCGCCCGCGAGAAATACGCCCCCTTCAACCGCACCGTGGACATGCAGGAGCCGCAGTTCGACGGCGAAAAGGTCATCCTGCCGCAGTGCACCCACGATGCGCGCCAGGCCTATGCAGACTCGGGCATGCTCAGCGCGGCCCAGGACTACGACATCGGCGGCATGCAACTGCCCTATACGGTGGAGGCGGCGGCCAACAGCTTCTTCGCGGCGGCCTCCATCAGCATCGGCTCCAACATGCTGACCTCGGGCAATGCCAACGCCATCATGGCCCACGGCACGGACATGCAAAAACAGGTCTTCGCCACCAATGAATTCAATGGCCGCTGGGCCGGCACCATGTGCCTGTCCGAGCCCCAGGCCGGCTCGTCGCTCAGCGACATCGCCACGCGCGCCGAGCCAGACGGCGCAGACTTCGAGGGCGACGTGCTGGGACCGCGCTACCGCTTGAAGGGCAACAAGATGTGGATCAGCGCGGGTGACCACGAACTGACCGAGAACATCGTGCACCTGGTGCTGGCCAAGATTCCCGGCCCCGATGGCAAGCCCGTGCCGGGCGTGCGCGGCATCTCGCTGTTCATCGTGCCCAAGAAGCTGGTGGACACCGAAGGCCGGCTGACCGGCGAGCGCAACGACGTGGCCCTGGCCGGCCTCAACCACAAGCTGGGCTGGCGCGGCACGACGAACACGCTGCTGAACTTTGGCGAAGGGCGCTTTCCCGTGCGCGGCGGTGCCGGCGCCATCGGCTATCTCGTCGGCAAGCCCGGTGAAGGCCTCAAGTGCATGTTCCACATGATGAACGAGGCGCGCATCTCCATCGGCATGGCCGCCACCATGCTGGGCATGGCCGGCTACCACGCCAGCCTGGACTATGCGCAAAGCCGGCCGCAGGGCCGTCCCATCGGAGCAGGGGGCAAGGATGCCACGCGCCCCCAGTCGCGCATCATCGAGCATGCCGACGTCAAGCGCATGCTGCTGGCCCAGAAGTCCTACTGCGAGGGCGCGCTGGCGCTGAACCTGTTCTGTGCTCGGCTGGTCGACGAGCAGCACACGGGCACGCCCGAATCCGTGGCCGAGGCCCGGCTGCTGCTGGAGGTGCTCACCCCCATCTCCAAGAGCTGGCCCAGCGAGTTCTGCCTGGAGGCCAACTCCCTGGCCATCCAGATCCACGGCGGCTACGGCTACACGCGCGACTTCCCCGTCGAGCAGTACTGGCGCGACAACCGCCTGAACATGATCCACGAGGGCACGCACGGCATCCAGGCCATGGATCTGCTGGGCCGCAAGGTGCTGATGGAAGGCGGCAAGGGCCTGCAGCTGCTGGCCACACGCATCAACGACACCATCCAGCGTGCCATGGCCCGGCCCGAGCTGGCCGGCCATGCCAACGAGCTGGCCCAGGCCCTGCAGGCCGTGGGCGCCGCCACCAAGGCCGCCTGGGCCACGGACGACCCGCAGGAAGCCCTCGCCAACGCCGTGCCCTACATGCAGGCCTTTGGCCACATGGTGCTGGCCTGGACCTGGCTGGACGTGTCCCTGGCCGTGCTGGCCAGGGATGCCGCCCTGGCCACGCCCGCCAACGCGGGCCGCATCGCGGCCATGCGCTATTTCTTCCGCTACGAGCTGCCCAGGATCGGTGCCTGGCTCCAGGTCGTGCGCGAGCGCGACATGACCTGCGCGCAGATGGCGGAAGAGGCGTTCTGAGGCAGGCTGGGGGATGTGCTGGAGAGCCGCGAATCGAGTGCAGCGGTTCACGCTGCGCTTCTTCTCCGGGCCGTCCCCGGGTGAAACAGATGGCCTCAATCCTGTGTCGTACCGGGGGGTGATGGCCAGGCTTTCATCCATTGCCTGATGATCTCCTGCCCAGGCTGCGCGACAGGCGCGTCGCCAACGGCATTCGCTACGGACCTGTGCCAGTTGTCCAGGGCCTTTTGCAGCCCGCTGATGAAAGCGGCCTGGTTCTTGATGGCGACTTGCTGGTTGAACTGCAGATCTCGTGCACGCAGCTCGAACAGGCGGCAGAAGGATTCGCTCGGCAGCGTCGCCAGGGATTGCCAGTTGCTGGAGCGCAGCAGATCTGCGATCTCCGCGTTGGTCTCGGTGGTGCTTTCGGCGTTGCTGTGTCGCGCCGATTCCAGCCAGTGGTGCCCGATCTCCTGGAGCAGGCGGGTAATGTGCAGCTGCAACTCGACATTGGCCTTGTACAGATGCAGCGCAAGAGTTTCGTTGCCCATCGTTTCTACCTCCGGAGGTGGTGAGCCCCGTTCGGGGCGGGTCTTCGGCGATCTGTCTGATAGCCGCGCAATTGAACAGACCCGTGCACTCAGCATGCAGGGCAGGGTCTCTCATTGCCTTGTGCGGGATCGCACGAGGCCAGGATGGCCTGCGCGAGTGCATAGCCCTGCTTCTGGTTGCTGCGGATGGCAAGCTCGGAGAAGTCGTAGTCGCGCGAAGAGGGCTCGTCGGGCGCGGCTGTACGGGTGAAGC
Organism: Delftia tsuruhatensis; assembly: GCF_903815225.1. Lineage (NCBI taxonomy): Bacteria > Pseudomonadati > Pseudomonadota > Betaproteobacteria > Burkholderiales > Comamonadaceae > Delftia > Delftia tsuruhatensis. Next base: position 3,560,517 of record NZ_LR813084.1, on the reverse strand, counting down.
GGGTGATGCGCGTGCCCACACCGTTGCCCATGAGCTGGATGTAGTGCGGAAGCCTGCGAAGCCGGTCTTGCCGGCTCGGTTCGATTTCCTGCATGAGGCTGGCGATCAGGCCCCGATAGGCATCTGCAAGCTCCCGGACCGTCAGATCGCGTTGTACACGCTGGGCATAGACGACCTCGTCGCGCCTGGCCAGGACCTGGGTGAGATTGGTCGGCAACGCCTTGTGGTTGGAGAACAAATCCACCATGAAGACACGCTTGCCGTCCGGCCCGCAGCGTTCGATCACGAGATCCAGCGGAGAGTTGCTGACGATGCCCCCGTCCCAGTAGGGTCGACCGTTCACAAAGGTCCAGGGAAAGCCCGGCGGCAGACTGCCGCTGGCCATCAGGTGCTCGGGCGTGAATTCGTCGACGTAGCTGTCGAAGACCTCGACTTCCGCGTTCAATACATTGACCACTCCCACCAGCAGGCGCACCGGGCTGCGCTTGAGGGCCGGGAAGTCCACATACCGGGCCAACAACGCGCGCAGGGGCGAGGTGTCATAGAGGCTGGTCCAGCTCCACGGTGGCTCCCATGGCGCCTCGAACGGAGGTATCCAGCGCGGGCGGAAGAATCCGGGGACACCGAAGCTGGCGATCTGGGTGGCGGTGGCCATGCGGCGAGCCTGTCCGACCAGGCCCGGCAACGACGCCACCTCCAGATCCGCCCAGAACGACTCCAGCGCTTCGGTCGCGTTGTCCGGGTGGCTGGCGACGATGGCCGCGTTGAAGGCTCCGATCGAAATGCCCGCGACGATGTCGGGAAAAATCCGGTGCTCCTCCAGCGCCTTGACCACACCGCACTCGAAGGCTCCGAGCGCTCCTCCACCTTGCAGGATCAGCACGTTCTGCATGGGCAGTGCGTTCAGCGCGAATGCCGTGTCGGCCAACCGGTGCTTGTGTTTTCGCAGGCTGGTGCGGTAACGGATCAGACTCTCGGCGGCAAGGACCTCGTCGGCCGTGCGGCCGAGGGTGAATACGGCATGGGGGATGTCCTGCCTCAGGTAGAACAGGGACAGGGAGCGCTGCTCCAGCGACCCCTGGGAGACGCATTCATCGGTACCCGCGGGGTCCCCCAGGACATTGAAGCCGATATCGCCGACTTCGCAGAAGAAATAGGACACGGCATCGTGGCGTCGCCGGCGCCCCAGCATGTTGCGGGCCGCGAGCTGTCCCTGCTTGACCGCGCTGTCCCAGTGCTCGACATGTCGACGGCGGGAAAATACGGGGTCGAAGAAGCTCGCCACATCACCTGCCGCGAATACATTGGCGGCACTGGCCTGCAATTGGTCGTCGACCACAACGAAGCCGTCCTCCAGTTCGATGTTGCTGCCTGCAAGAAACTGCGTAGCCGGCTGAATGCCGACGCTTACGACCACCAGGTCGCAATGTAGCCTGGCGCCGCTGGCGGTCTCCACCTCGCTGACCTTGCCGTTTCCGTGGAAGGCGACCACCGACTCGTTCACCATGAACGACACGCCCCGGCTTTGCGTGGCGTGGTCCTGGACGAACGCGGAAAGCGGTGGTGACTCCAGGCGCTTGAGGATCTGGTCCTGGGTCTCGATGACGGTCACCTCCAGGCCCAGTTCGCGCAAGGCAATGGCGAGCTCCATGCCCAGAAAGCCTCCCCCGACGAGCACGACGCGCCTGGCCTTCACCGCGGCCTGGCGCAGCGCATCGGCGTCGGTGCGGGTTCTCAGGACATGGATGCCACGCAGCAGGGCGCCCGGCACGTTCAGGGTCCGGGCCGTGGCCCCGGTGGCGATCAGCAGCTTGTCGTAGTGGATGGTCGACCCCGTCGACATGCTTACCCGTTGCTGCGCGGTATCGACCGACACCGCGGCTGTCTTCAGAGCCACCTCGATCCGCTGCTCGCGATAGAACGGTTGCGGGTGAATCTGGATTCTCTGTTCATCAGCCGTGCCCAGCAGGTAGCTCTTGGAGAGGAAAGGCCGGTGATAGGGCTGGTCCGCTTCCGCGCAAAGAATGAGGATGGAGCCGGTGGCACCCTCGTGGCGCAATGTCTGGGCCGCCTTGGCGCTGGCCAGGCCACCCCCGACGAGCAGAAAATCGATATGTTGGGATGCCATTTCATGCCTCCGGTGAAGCCGGGCCTGCCGGACCCGATGCGCGTGGTTGCGGGTCACTTCATGAACCAGCCATGGCTGACGACGAAGGACTGGCCCGTCAGCGCGGCTGTGGGAAATGCGGAAAGAAAGAGCACGGTTCGCGCCACGTCGTCGGCGGTGGTGAACATGCCATCCACGGTCCGGCCCAGCATCACTTCGCGAACCACCTCGTCTTCGCTGATCCCCAATTCCCTGGCTTGTTCGGGAATCTGCTTTTCCACCAGCGGAGTTTTCACGAAGCCCGGGCAGACCACATAGGAGCGCACGTTGTGCGCGGCCCCTTCCATGGCAAGCACCCGTGCGAGTCCCAGAAGGCCGTGTTTGGCAGTCACGTACGCGGACTTGAGCGGTGAAGCCTCGTGCGAGTGCACCGAGCCTATGTAGATGACCGAGCCCCCGCGATCGCCCCGGTACATGTGCTTGAGCGCTGCCCTGGTTGTGAGGAAGGCTCCATCCAGGTGGATGGCCTGCATTTTCTTCCAGTCGGCGAAGAGATAGCTCTCGATCGGATTGACGATCTGGATGCCGGCATTGGACACCAGGATGTCGATGGTGCCCAGTGCATCGGCGATGGTGTCCATGCCCCGGTTGACGGAGTCCTCGCTGGTGACGTCCATGGTCACAGCCAGCGCTTTGCCGCCGCCACGAGCGATGTCATCGGCAACCGCGTCGGCGCCCTTGGGGTTGAGGTCGGCGACGGCGACGGCCGCACCGGCGTTGGCGAGGGCCAGGGCGATTTCCTTGCCGATGCCGCTGGCAGCGCCGGTGACGGCTGCGACCTTGCCTTGCAAGCTCTTCATGATCTGTCTCCTCTCTGTATCTCGCTGGAGCCGCCGCAGGTGGTCCCATGAAGGTGGGGTTGCATATAGAAGCCCGGTTTGGTGTTGGGATGTCTGGTAGCGTGGCCTTTGCCATGGTTGGAAAGTCAAGCGGTTCCTTTGTTGCGCAGGTCTGGAGGTCGCCAGTCCCACATCGTTGCGCTCGCATCTGCAGGCTGAGAGCGATGCCCGCACGCGACGCCTCCACGGAGGACAGCGTGGCATTCGTCATGGTGGGAATCGCCAGGGCAATGCCGCATCGGCCGCATGCCCTTTGCGCTGTATGCCCACAGGGGCTATGCCGCATCGGTGGCGCCGGCCGACTGGACCTTCATCGCCTACGACGAATCGCTGGCGGACATGCACCAGCAGCAATGGCTTGTGGCCCTCGCCGCGGGCCGGCCCGTGGGCTGCGAGCTGAGCGATATCAGCGGCCACCTGGCCGCGGTCCTTGCCGACAGGCGTGAAGTCCACGGTGCAGGCCGACCTCGCCAGCCTGCCCCGGCCGTTGGTGATGGAGCCATGCAGCTCGCAGGTATGGCCGTTGGCTCCCAGGGTCTAGATGTGGAGCTTGCCATCGGCCCTCACAACCCCAGGTGCAAGACCTCCCCCGCACCCTGCGCAGGCACCGCACAGCAGATCAATGCCTCGCCTTCGGGCACGGAAAAGGAGGGCGGGGATGCATAGGTCACGCCGCCCTCCAGCACCCGCACGCGGCAGTCGCCGCAGCTGCCGCCCCGGCAGCCGAAGGCGGGCTCCAGACCCCGGGACTCGGCGACTTCGAGCAGGCTGCCGGCGCCAGGTTTCCAGCGGGCTTCCTTGGCCGAGTCGGCAAAGATGATGCGCACGGGCTGCGTGGCGGGCGGGGGAAGCTTTGCAGCGTCAGCGGGACTGGCTACGGAGCGCTTGACGGCTGACGGGCCGAAGGCCTCCGCGTGGATGCGCTCGTCGGGCACGTTGTGTTCGCGCAGGCCGTCATAGGTGGCCTGCATGAAGGCGTCCGGGCCGCAGAGGTAGAAATCGTGGTCATCCCAGGGCAGGGTGGCTTTCAGCAGGGCCATGTCGATGTGGCCCTCATGGTCGTAGTCGCGCCCGGCCATGGCGGCGCCGGGCTGGCTGAGCGCGCGCACCCAGTGCAGATCGCCATTGCCGGCCTTCACCAGTTCGGTGATCTCCGCGTCGAATGCCCGTTCGTCGCGTGTACGTGCCGCCTGGAACAGCCAGGTGGGCCGCAGGCTGCGGGTGCGCCGGCCTTCGTGGACGATGTGGCGCAGCATGGCCAGCAAGGGCGTGATGCCTATGCCTGCGGCCAGCAGCACGGCAGGGCGGCGCAGGGCCGTATCGACGGTGAAGCTGCCAGCGGGCGGGCGGGCCTCGACCAGATCGCCGGGCTTCAGGCCATGCAGGTGGCTGGATGCCCGGCCCTGTCTTTTCACGCTGATGCGGTAGCGCCCATCCGAAGGCGCCAGCGACAGCGTGTAGGTGCGCTGCAGATGGCTGCCGTCCGACAGCGTGAGACGCAGCGGCAGGTGCTGGCCGGCCAGGGGGGCCACCGTTGCCATGCCATCGGCCGGCTCCAGGTAGAGCGAGCGGATGGTGGAACTCTCATCCACGGTCTGCGCCACCCGGAACGGCCGCCATTGCCGCCCCAGCCCGGCGGCGGCCAGGCGCTGGCTGGCATCGGCCCAGCTTCCGGTCATCTGCAGGTGGGGCGACCAGCCGTCGGCCGCCATGCTCCAGCGCAGCGGCAGGGCGTCGGGCCGGCGCACGATGCGGCGGGGCTTGAAGGTCCACAGGCGCTCGGCGCCCTCGAAGGCCGCGATCTCCGGGGCGTCGAGGATGACGCTGGCCTCGCCGGTCATTTGCAGCATCTCCCCGGTTTCGGAGTCGATGAACAGCAGGCCTGCCTTGGGATTGACCAGGAAATTGCCCAGCGTCATGAAGAACAGGTTGCCTGAGAAGTCGGGGATGGTCAGCGTTCCATCGGCGTCGATCCGCACAAAGCCCGGCTTGCCGCCACGGTGGGAGACATCGACCTGGCGCAGGCCATCCTCCCCATCAACGTAGGACGCCACGTAGAACGTGTCCGCCTGCGCAATCAGTGCCTGCGCACGCGGGTCCAGCGATGCCAGTTCGACCGCCGGCACCTGCGTAGGCTCCCCGGCAGGCCGGACGAACCGGACGCTGCGGTTCTGGATATAGCGCGGGCAGTTGCCGAAGCTCTGGACCACGCCGATGTCGAAGCCGCCCGCTCCATCAACGCCTGCCTTGCGCCGCACCGTACCGTTGAGCCGGTTGCGCCGGCGCGTCATGGGGTCCATGCCCAGCAGGCCCACGGCGTGGCCGTCGGCCAGGCCCGGCTCGGCCGGGTCGGCGGTATCGCGGTCCGCCGCCACATGCAGGGTCGATGGATCGGGCGAGTGCAGGAAGCCCGGCTCGCCGGCCCGTACCGTGGCCCAGGCATCGCCTTGGGCATCCACGCTGCCCAGCACCACGAAATGCAGCAGTGGATAGAACTCGCGGTGCTGGTCCAGCAGGAAGGGGCGCAGGAACTTGCGGCCCGGCATGTCCATGCGGGCCACGACGCCAACGCTTTGCTGGATCGCCAGTTCGCCCGCATGCCAGGGCGAGGCGGGGTCTTGCAGGGGTTTCGGGTACATGGTGCGCTCCTTTGCCGGGGTTTCAGGGGCGGTATGGCTCAGGCACTCAGGCCCGCAGGCCGGCCGGTGTCTGGGCGAATGCCACGAAGCCCGGCAGCGCCTCGATGCGACCCAGCCAGGCACGCACTTCGCGGTAGGGTTGCAGGTCCACATTGCCTTCGGGCGCGCTGGCGATGTAGCTGTACAGGGCCACGTCGGCAATCGTTGGCGTGCTGCCGGTGATGAAGGGGCGGCCGACCAGCTGCGCCTCGATCTTGCCGAGGATGGCGTGGGCGCGGGCTATCACTTCCTCGGCCTGGAACGGGGCCTTGAACACCGTGACCAGCCGGGCCGCCGCCGGGCCGAAGGCAATGGGGCCGGCGGCGATGCTCAGCCATTTCTGGATCTCGGCCTCGGCCTGGGCGCCCAGAGGCATCCAGTCCTGGCGGTCCAGTTTGCGCGCCAGGTAGACCAGGATGGCGTTGGAGTCGGCAATCACCGTGCCGTTGTCGTCCAGCACCGGCACCTGGCCCAGCGGGTTCAGCGCCAGGAATTCGGGCTTCTTCTGCGCGCCACTGGCCAGATCCACAGGCACCAGTTCATGCTCCACGCCCAGCAGGCCGAGGAAGAGGCGGGCGCGGTGGGCGTGGCCGGACAGGGGAAAGTGGTAGAGCTTCATTGCGGTTCCTTGGGGTTGGTGAAGGCGCCGGTTGTCGGCGCCACGGGACGTATCCTCCTTCCCAGCCGGCATCTTTAGAATCCCTGGCGGCGGCAAGTCACTCTTGCGGGAACGCGAACAAAGCGCCGGCGCAAACCTGGGCAGGCCTGCGCGGGCCGCTCGCAGCCGGGCAGACACACGACACAGACAAGGCAGGCACAGATGGATCGCTTCCAGTCCATGACGGCATTTCTCGCAGTGGTGGACACGGGCGGCTTCGCCTCGGCCGCACGCCGGCTCAAGGTCTCGCCCTCGGTGGTGACGCGGGCCGTCTCCGACCTGGAGGAGCGCCTGGGCGTGCGCCTGCTCACGCGCACCACGCGCTTCGTGCGCGTGACCGAGGCCGGCACCGCCTATGCCGACAGCTGCCGCCGCATCCTGGCCCAGCTGGAAGAGGCCGACGAGCATGCCGCCAGCGCCCACGCCGCACCGCGCGGCCGGCTCACGCTCACGGCGCCGGTCAACTTCGGGCGCATGCACGTGCTGCCTGTGGTGCACGATTACCTGGGCCGGTTTCCCGAAGTGGACGTCAACTGCTGGTTTGTGGACCGCGTGGTCAGCTTGGTGGACGAGGGCGTGGACGTGGCCGTGCGCATCGGCGATCTGCCCGACTCCTCGCTGCAGGCGATCCGTGTGGGCAGCGTGCGGCAGGTGCTGTGCGCCTCGCCCGCGTACCTGGACACCCATGGCGTGCCCCAGCGGCCCGAGGAGCTTGCGCAGCACACCACCATCACCGCATCCGGCCTGACCTCCACGCCCGAATGGCGGTTTCTCGAAGGCGACAAGGCGCTGGCGGTGCGCCTGCAGCCGCGCCTCATGTCCCTGACCAACGAGGCTGCGGCAGACTGCGCCCTGGCCGGGCAAGGCATCACGCGCCTGCCGCTCTACCAGATCGCCAAGCCCGTGCAGGAGGGTGCACTGCGCCTTGTGCTGGAGCCCTTCGAGCGGCCACCGCTACCGATTCATGTGGTGCACAGGGAAGGGCGGCATGCCGCACACCGGGTGCGGGCGTTCATCGACATGGCGGTGGATGCGCTGCGAGAGGCGGCGTTGAGGTGGTAGCGGCTTGTGCTTGAAAACGCAGGCAAGTGGTAATCGTCTCAATAAGGAGCACGAAACCATGAACATCTGCATCAACCGCTCCCCGTGGATGACATGCGCAATCAGCGTCCGTCCCATGCCCTGAATCAAGTGGACCGGCTCGTGCAGCAAAGCTGCTCGGAGATCCAGGCCCTGGCCGAACTTTCTCTTGCCTGGCTCGAAATCCCCGAAGGCCACCAACGCCTGGAAGCCATCGCCCGCGCCTTGCAAACCATGCGCAACAGCGCCGAATCGCTGGCGAACCATTCGTACACTGAAGCGGAATTGCTGGATTGCGGCTTTGTCGATCAGGCCGAGGTCAGGCGCAGGGAGGCTGCGCAGGTGGCTCGGGAAATGACTTCGGGGCTGGGCGCGTAGGCGGGCCGGGCCTGCCTGACCTGCTCGGTTTAGTCGAGACAGTTTTTCCTAGAAGACGGCGGGTTGCGGTTCTTTGCGGAGTTCGAGTTTGAACTCTGCCGGGGTCAAGTATTGCAGGCTGCTGTGGGGACGTACCTCGTTGTAGTGATTGCGCCAGGCTTCGATCAGGGCAGCGGCTTCGCGGCGCGAACGGAACCACTCGATGGACAGACACTCGTCGCGGAACTTGCCGTTGAAGCTTTCGTCGGTGCCGTTCTGCCAGGGCTTGCCGGGATCGTTGAGCACGGTGGCAATGCCCGAGGCTGAGATCCACTCCAGGATCGCCTGGCTGACGAACTCGGGGCCATTGTCCGAGCGCATGAACAGCGGCGCCCCGTGCAGGCTGACCAGCCGCGAAAGCACCTCGATCACGCGCTTGGAACGGATGGCCCCAGCCACGTCGATGGCCAGGCACTCCCGGGTGTATTCGTCCACCACGGTCAGGCACTTGATCTGCTGACCGCTGGCCGTGGTGTCGAAGACGAAGTCATAGGCCCAGACCATGTTGGCCTTGAACGGCGTGTGGATGCGCGGGCGCAGCGATGCGATGCGCTTGCGCGGCCGTTTCCGGGGCACCAGCAGGCCCGCCTGACGCCACAGCCTGTGCGTGCGAGACCAACTCAGCTCGAAGCCCTTGCGACGCAGGAATACGCGAATGCGGCGATAGCCGTAGCGCGGATACATGGCCGACAGTTCCTTCATCGCCGCAAGCACCGGCGCATCCTTGGCGGGCAAGCGCAACTCGTAACTGGGCGTGGCGCGTGACATGCCGATGAGCCCGCAGGCGCGGCGCAGACTCAAGCCACGTGCGCGCACGAAGGCCAGTTGCTCGCGCCGAGCCAACGGGCTCACCATTTTTTTTGCGTTGATCTCCTTGAGAATCTCGAGGTCCAGATCTCGCTCGGCAAGAAGCTTCTTCAGCCGGCTGTTCTCAAGCTCCAGGGCCTTCAGACGCTTGACGTCGGCCGCTTCCATCTGGCCGAAGTGTTTGCGCCAGGCATAGATGGTGGCTTCGCTGACCTTGTGCTTCTTGGCGGCCTCGGCCACCGTCGTTCGATCTGCTTCGCGCAGGATCGTGACCATTTGCTCTTCTGAAAATCGACTCTTCTTCATCGGCTCCTCTCCGGGCGGGAGCCATCTTCCTAGAAATCAATGTCTCGGAGAAACCGGGCAGGTCAGTCCAGCTTGAGCGCCTCCATCTCGAAGTCCTTGAAGCACTCGCGGATCGCGGGTGGTCATTGATGCTGACCACGGCCTTTCCCTTGAGCTTCTTGAGTTTGGCTGCCATCAACTCGTACTGTTCCCAAGGAAACGGCACGCCATAGCCCGGCGCCATCGCAGCCCAGCCCCTGGCCCAAGCCGTGTAAGCCGTGAGCGAGGACGACAGCATGGTTTTGACACCCGCCATTTGCGACTACATGCGGGATCTGGCGCGCAAGCTGACTGCGGCCCCTCATGGGGGCAGCGGCCCGCTGCTGGACGCTGCAGCCGAGTTCCTCGGCATGAGTCGCCAGACGGTGTACCGCCACCTCAAGACGGTGGCCGGATGGGAGAGCGGCCGCAAATGCCGCGCCGACAAGGGCAGCACCAGCGTGGACAGCCAGGCGCTGATGACCCTGGCCACGATGCAGCGCGAGAGCCTGCGCGACAACGGCAAGCAGACCATGAAAACGCCTGTGGCGCGCAGCGTTCTGGAAGCCAACGGGCTGGCGGTTGGCGTGAGCAATGCCCACCTGAACCGCCTGATGCGTGAGCGAGGCCTGAGCGTGGATGCTCAGCGTGCTGCAGCGCCCGCGCAGAAGATGCGCTATCCGCACCCGAATCCACCAACTACAACGTGCTCACGAGCGGAGCCTCCAACGTCTATGACGAGAGCGTGACCACGCCGGCCATGGGCGTGGTCTGGCGCCAGACGCCGAACTGGAGCCTGTACGCCAACTACATCGAGGGCCTGAGCAAGGGCGACATCGCCCGCCGGCGGCCGGCAACTACGGCGAGGTGCTGAGGCCCTACAAGAGCAAGCAATTCGAGATCGGCAGCAAGTACGACTTCGGCAGCTTCATGGCCACGGCCGCGCTGTTCAGCATCGAAAAGCCCAGTGGCGGCCTGGACCAGGGCGTGTACAAGAGCAATGGCGAGCAGCGCAATCTGGGCCTGGAGCTGTACGCCTACGGCGAGGCCGCGCGCGGCCTGCGCCTGTTGGGCGGCGTGACTTGGCTCAGGCCCGAGATCACGCGCGCGGCCACCGCCGCGCTGGTCGGCAACCGGCCCATCGGCACCTCGCGCATGCTGGCCAACCTGGGTACCGAATGGGATCTGCCTGCCGTGCAAGGCCTGACCCTGACCGGCGACCTGACCTACACCGGTGGCCAGTTCGTGGACCAGACCAACCGCCTGAGCATCCCCAGCTGGACCCGCTTCGACCTGGGCCTGCGCTACGCCACCGTGCTGGCCGGCCGCAAGACCACGCTGCGCGCGTCGCTGCAGAACGTGGCCGATCGCAAGGCCTGGGCCGGCGTCACCTCCTGGGGTGCCGTCTCGGCCATGATCCCGCGCACCCTGGTGGTGTCGGCCTCGGTCGATTTCTGAAGATGCGTGCGGCGGTCTATGCTGGCGGCATGAGCGCAAGCAAGACCCTGCTGATCGTCTACCACTCCATGACCGGCGGTACCCGCCAGATGGCCGAGGCCGCGCGCGACGGCGCGCTGGCCGAAGGCAGCGTGGCCGTACGGCTGCTGCACGCCAGCGCAGCCGGCCCCGACGATGTGCTGGCCGCCGACGGCTACCTCTTCGCCACCCCAGAGAACCTGGCTGCCATCAGCGGCCAGCTCAAGGACTTCTTCGACCGCAGCTACTACGCGGCCCTGGATCGGATCAACGGCCGGCCCTATGCCGCCATGGTCTGCGCCGGCAGCGACGGCAGCAACGCAGCACGCCAGATCGCGCGCATCGCCACCGGCTGGCGCCTCAAGGCCGTGGCTGAGGCGCTCATCGTGTGCACGCATGCGCAGACCCCGAAGCCATCCTGGCGTCCAAACGGATCGGTGCAGACGATCTGGAGCAGTGCAGGGCGCTGGGGAGGCGATGGCGGCGGGGTGGGGTTGGGGGTGTTTTAGATGTACGGTCCCAGGAAGTCATGGTTCATTCTTCAGCTTGGAACAGGGGAAAGCACTATGGCAATCCGCTTGGACGTTTGGCACTTGGAAGATCTATTTTATTCAACCAGTTGTTATTGACCATCGCCATGAAAAATGTATGCAAAGAATGCGGCGCGGAATTTTCAAGATTGAAGATTTGGTTGGGTGGTGAATTGAAATGCAGGGTGTGCCATGTGAAATACGTGAGAAAGATGACGTTGACATCTTTCTTTTTCATTGGACCTTTGGCATGGTTTGCTGTGTGGCTTGGGATATGGCAGAAGAATCCATTGGCAATCTTGGTTTCCATCGTGTCATTGATGGGTTATGGGTATTTTTGCAAGATAGAGAAAAATATTGAATACGATGATCTTCTCAAGAATAGATAGTTCGTGGAAGATCTTCGTCGGGTTCTATGTGTTGCTGTGGCTGGCAGCCATCGCCGGCTCCTGGTGGTACTGGAATCAGATGCATTTCGCCATGAAAACCATGGTGACATTGCTGGACGTCGTGCTGGCACCTGATATCCAGTCTCTCAAGCCTGCTTTTTGCCGGTCGCGAAGCTAGCGCCCGGGATCCTGGCTTGTGCCGTCTTTCTGCTGCCAAGTCTCCACAAGCCCCATCAGCCAGCACGCGGGACAACCCCGCATCAACAGCACGGCGCCGCCGCGCAGCAGGTGCACGCCCATGGAGCGGCTACAGAACATCGCGCTCTCCCTGAGGCAGGCCGTCCTTGGTCCAGTAGCCGCTGGCCAGCAGGTGTTCGCGCACCATGGCGCGTGCGCGGTGCAGGCGGCTTTTCACGGCCTCGACGCTCAGGCCCAGCTGGGCGGCGGTTTCAGGGGCCGTCAGCTCGTGCACGTCGCGCAGGATGAGCACGTCGCGGTAGGGCGGACTCAGGCGCTCCATGGCCCGGGCCAGGTCCATGCGCAGGTTGTGTGGGATGGGCGCAGCAGCGAGGTTCAACGGCGGTGCATCGGGCGCGTCCAGCGATTCGGTGCGGCCACGGCCGCGCAGCAGGCGCCAGCATTCGCGCTCCACGATGCGAAACAGCCAGGTGGCGAAGGCTGCGGTGGCCCGCAGTGCGCCCACGCGGCGGTACAACTGCCACAGGGCCAGTTGCACGGCGTCCTCGGCGTCCTGGGCATTGCTGCAAGTCCTGCGAGCGAAGCGCTTGAGGTCGGGTTGGCAGACCGACAGCAGCCGGACGATGGCGTCCTGGTCGCCCCGGCGTGCGGCCTCGATCAGGGTGGTGTCGGCGCGGATCATGGCGCAGTATCCACGGGCTTGCGGCTGAACAGGGCGCATGCGGGGCAGAAACCGACCACGCCCGTGATGACCAGCGTCGCCGCGCTGGCGACCATCAGCCAGAACAGGAGGCCGCCGACCGGGATGCCGGTCAGCCAGGCTGCCGCCGCCAGGGCGATGGCGCCGGCTGCGCGCAGTGCGCGTTCCCACAGGGGCAGGTTTCGTTTGAGATAAAGCATGGACAGACCTTTGAAGCGTTGTGTCCTTGCCTGGAGGCGCATGTTCGCCAAAAGGATTCAAGAATTTCAAAGGTTGCGGTGACGGGCCGCATTGTCCACGCTTTTCTGCAGAGGACGCTTCAGGCTTTTGCTGCCAGCCTGTGCCCCAGCACGGCCACCACGATGCACGCCATGCCCAGCCACTGGGCCAGGGAGGGCACGGCGCCGAACCACGCCAGATCCACCAGCAGGGCCATGGCCGGATAGACGAAGGACAGGGCCGCGATGGCCGCTGCCGCCAGGCGCTGGAAGGCCGCATACATCACGGTGTACATGAAGGCCGTGTGCACCAGGCCCAGGGCCAGGACCATGGCTCCGGCACGGGCGGACAGCAACTGGGGCTGGCCGGCGGCGATGTCGCGCAGCAGGGGCAGGGCCCAGAGACTCAGCACCAGTCCGCCCGCCAGCATCTGCAGCATGGCGATCTGGGCCGAGGGCATGTGGACCAGCCGGCGCGTGGCCACGGTGGTACCCGCATAGAGCGCAGCGGCCAGCAGGGCCAGGGCCACGCCCAGCCAAGCGCCGGAGCCACCGTGGGCGGCGCCCAGGCCCGCCGAGCCGATCAGGCCGCTGCTCAGTGCCACGCCCAGCAGGGCCAGCAGCAGCCAGGGCAGCTTGCGGCGTTCGACGGGCTCGCCCTGCAGGGCCGACAGGGCGAGCAGCATGAAGGGCTGCACGTGGTAGACCACGGTGGCCACGGCGATGGAGCTGTAGTGGTAGGCGCTGAAGAGGGCGATCCAGTTCAGCACCAGGGCGATGCCGCCGCCTGCCAGCCACAGCCATTCCCGGCCTTGGGGTCTGACCCATTCGCGCCGCCAGGCCAGCCACAGGCCCAGGCCCATTGCGCCCAGCACGCAGCGGGCGAATACGACCAGCAGCGGCGGCAGCGCGCTTTCCACGACGAGCAGGCCGATGGTGCCCGACAGCGCCATGGCCAGCAGCATGCGCCAGGTGCCGCCCTGGCCGGTTCGGGGCCGTGTGGGGGAGGTTGCAGAGGTGAGGCTGGGGCTGTGGGACATGGTGTCGATTCCTGGGCGCGCTTCGGTATGGAGCGCATGGCCGTATCTTGCGGACCCTGCAATCAATCAACAATCCGCCAGTCATTCAAATTAATATTGCTTGCCATGCAACAAAGACCGGAGTAGCGCCTTGCCTGATGCCCCCATGCCCCTGGATGAAATGCTGGTCTTCGCCCGCGTGGTGGAGCACCAGAGCTTTGCGGGCGCGGCCCGGCAGCTGGGGCTGACGACCTCGGCCGTGAGCCGCAGCGTGGGGCGGCTGGAGGCGCATTTCGGGCTGCGGCTGCTGCAGCGCACCACGCGCTCGCTGTCGCTGACCGAGGCGGGGGCCGAGATCCACCAGGCCTGTCTGCGGCTGGTGGCGGATGCCCAGGCCGTGCAGGCGCTGGCCGGCCAGCTGCGCCAGCAGCCGCGCGGGCTGCTGAAGATCAGTGCGCCGGCCGTGCTGGGCGATATCTGGCTGTCACCGCTGCTGCCGGGCTTTTGCGCGCGCTGGCCCGAGGTGCAGGTGCAGGTGGACATGACGGACCGCATGGTGGACCTGGTGGCCGAGGGGCTGGACCTGGGCCTGCGCATCAGCATGCCGGGCCAGATCGCGCCGGGGCTGGTGGCGCGGCCGCTCAAGACCATCCGCTATGTGCTGGTGGCCACGCCCGGCTACCTGGCGCGGCATGAAGCGATCACCGCTCCCGAGCAGTTGCTGGCACATCCCTTCATCAGCCTGGGCTACGGGCAGTTCCAGAACGAGGTGGAATTGCGCCCGCTTCACCCTGCGGCCGCGCCCGCCACGCGGCTGCTGGTGAACACGCCCATCACCATTGCCAGCAGCCTGGGCATCATCCACGCGCTGCAGCAGGGGCCGGGCATTGGCGTGGTGGCCGACTTTGCCGCGCAGGCGGCGCTGGCGGCGGGCCGGCTGGTGCCCGTGCTGCCCGGCTGGGAGCTGTGCGGCAAGTACGCGCCGCGCGTGGTGCATGCGGTCTATGCACCCACGCGCCATGTGCCGCTGAAGCTGCGGGCGCTGATCGACTACCTGGTCGAGGTGGAGGGCGGCGCGGGCTCCACCACCTAACCCATGCGCCTGCGCAGCGCCGCGCTGGCCCAGTCCACGGCCACGGACAGCGCCAGCATGGCGAGGATGACGGTGCTGGCCTGGGCGTAGTGGAACAGCGACAGCTCGAAGTACAGCAACTGCCCCAGCCCGCCCGCGCCCACGAAGCCCAGGATGGCGGCCATGCGGATGTTCATCTCCCAGCGGTATAGCGTGTAGGCCAGCAACTGCGGCGCGGCGCCCGGCAGCGTCGCATAGAGGAAGGCCATGGCACGGCTGCTGCCGGACAGGCGCAGCGCCTGGGTGGGGGCGGCGGGCTGGTTCTGCAGGGCCTCGGCATACAGGCGGCCCAGCACGCCGGCCGTGTGCAGCGCCAGCGCCAGCGCGCCTGCGAACGGGCCCAGGCCCACGGCCAGGGCGGTGATGGTGGCCCAGACCAGCTCGGGCACGGAGCGCAGCAGGTTGAGCACCAGGCTCCAGGGGGCGCGCCAGCGCGGCAGCGCCAGCAGCAGGCCCAGCACGGCCGCCAGCAGGGTGCCGACCACGGAGATGGCCAGCGTCTCCCACACGCCCACGGCCACCTTGCGCAGCCATTCGGCGCTGGTGTCGGGCGGGAAGAAACTGATGACGAATTCCAGCATGGACCGGCCCGCCGCACCGGTGAACAGCGAGGGCAGGTCCATCTCCAGCATGGCAAAGCTGGCGGCCACGCCCAGGGCCAGGGCGGTGCAGATGAGGGCGCTGCGCCAGCCCCAGGCGCTGGCACGCGCGGCGGGCGGCGTGTCCAGCGCGCGGCGCAGGCCGCGCGAGAGCAGGTCGGCGCCCCAGACCAGCAGCATGAAGGTCAGCAAGATGGTGGAGGCCTCGCCGCCGTTGAGCATCTTCATGGCCTGGTCCATGAGCTGCCCCAGGCCGCCCGCGCCCACGAAGCCCATGACCACCGAAGCGCGTATGGCGCACTCCCAGCGATAGACGGTGTACGAGGTCAGCTCGCGCGCGGCCTGGGGCAGCAGGCCGTAGAGCATGGCCAGCGGCCGGCGCGCGCCGGCCTGCGCCAGGGCGCGTGCGGGTGCGGGGTCGGCCGATTCCAGGATTTCCGCATAGACCTTGGCCAGCATGCCGCCATAGGTCAGGCCCAGGGCCAGCACGCCGGCCGCCGGACCCAGGCCGAAGACGCGCACGAAGACCAGGGCCCAGACCAGCTCGGGCACGCCGCGCAGGAGGGTGAGCAGGCCGCGCGTGACGGGGTTGAGCGCCCGCCGCTCGCGCGCTGCGCCCGTGACCAGGTAGGCCAGCGGCACGGCCAGCACAAAGGCCAGGGCCATGCCGGCCGTGGCAATGGCCAGGGTCTCCAGCGTGGCGCGGCCCAGGTAGCCGAGGAAGTCGCGCCCGGTCTCGGGCGGCAGGAAGGTGGCGAGGAAGCGGCCTATGACCTGCAGGTTGCCGGGATCGAACAGCGCGCCCAGGCTGAAGCCCGCGCCCTGGAACAGCGGCCACAGCACGACGGCGGCCAGCACCAGCGCGCCCAGGCGGCGGGGCGCGGCGGGGTCACGCAGGTCGCGAGGGTTGCCTGCGTCGCGCAGATCGGAGCTCAACGGCATGCGGATGCGGAAAGCGGTGCGGCAAAGGCGGGCGCGGGTGTCCACGCAGGGCGGGAGGGATCATCGCCAGGATGCTCGGACCCATACAGCGCACGCAGGTGTTCCTGCGTGACTTCAGCCGCCGGCAGGTCGAAGGCGATGGCGCCATCGCGGATGCCCACGATGCGCGCAAAGCAGGCCAGCGCCAGGTCCACGGCATGCAGGCTGGCCACCAGGGTGGCGCCGCGTGCGGCGGCTTCGTGCACCAGCAGTTGCACGGTGGACAGGGCCAGGGCTGGGTCCAGTGCGGCCACGGGCTCATCGGCCAGGATCAGCTCGGCCTGCTGGTAGAGCACGCGGGCAATGCCCACGCGCTGCAACTGCCCGCCGGAGAGCTGGTCGCAGCGCGCGAACAGCTTGTCCGCCAGTTGCACACGGGCCAGGGCCTCGCGCGCGCCAGCGGTGTCCTGTGGGTACAGCAGCGAGGCCAGCGCCTTCCAGGCCGGCCACCGGCCCAGGCGCCCGGCCAGCACGGCCGTGACCACGCGCTGGCGCGGCGGTATGGGCGGCGCCTGGTGCACCGTGCCGATGCGCGCGCGCAGCAGCCGGGGAGCCCCTGCGCTGGACGCAGGCACCTCGTCGCCCAGCACGCTGCGCCGGCCCTGGCTGGGCGCCAGCGCCGTGCCGATGACGGACAGCAGCGTGGTCTTGCCCGCGCCCGAGGGGCCGATCAGCGCAATGGCCTCGCCCTGGCGTGCGGCCAGCGTCACGCCGCGCAGCGCAATGCCGCCGCCAGCGTGGGTCAGGCCCACGCCTTCCAGTTCAAAGCTCATGGATTGCGCCTGCTACGGCTTACTTGAGCAGGCCGGCCGACTTGGCGGCAGCCTCGATGCCTTCGTAGTTCGAGGCCTGGGTGGGCACGAAGCGCGCGGCGCGCTGCAGCTCCAGGATGGCCTTGTGCTCGGGCTTGGCCGGGTCCAGCGCCAGGAAGGCGTCGGTCAGCTTCTTGACCAGGGCCGGGTCCAGGTCGCCGCGCACGGTCCAGTTGTAGTCGAAGTAGGGCGGCGTGGTGGCGAACACGCGCACCTTGCTGGTATCGACCTTCCTGGTCTCCACCAGCTTGTCCCAGACCGATGCGTTGAGCACGCCGGCCTCGGCCTTGCCTGCGGCCACGAAGGCCACGGTGGCGTCATGCGCGCCGGAGAAGGCCACGGTCTTGAAGTCCTTCTCGGGGTTGATGCCGTCCTGCTGCAGGAAAAAGCGCGGCATCAGGCTGCCCGAGGTGGACGAGGGCGCGCCAAAGGCGAAGCTCTTGCCCTTGAGGTCGGCCAGGGTCTTGATGGCAGGGTTGGCCGTGATGAACTTGGAGGTGAACCTGGCGTCTTCCTCGCGCTGCACGATGGGGATGGCCGTGCCGTTGGTGCGGATCTTGGCCTGCACGAAGGTGAAGCCGCCCAGCCAGGCCAGGTCCAGCTTGCGCGTGGCCAGCGACTCGACCACGGCCGCATAGTCGGTCACGGGCGTGAACACCACCTTCATGCCGGTCTGGGCCGAGAGGTACTTGCCCAGCGGCTCGAACTTGCGCTGCAGCTCGGTGGGCGCTTCATCCGGGATGGCCGAGACGCGCAGCACGGCGGGTTCGGCGGCCAGCGCGGGCAGGCTGGACAGGGTGGAGGCGGCCAGCACGCAGGCAGCCGCCTGGCGCAGCGCCGAGCGGCGCGCAGTGATGTGGTTCATGGGTGGGCTCCGTTCAATCAGCCACCGCCGTCCGGATACACGGCGGTTTAATAAAGCGCCCGGGATGACCGGGCGCCGAAGGTACAAGGGCGGTACACCGACCGCTGAGGCTGCATTGTAGGGAGCGGGCTTTTCCGTTGGGGACGTCAGGCATGAGCGCCGGACCTGCGGGCACAGCGCTGCCGCCGATCTTTTTCCCGCGTGCGCTGCGTTTGTGCACCGCCTGGGGCCCTGGCTGGCCGGGGACTTGAACATGCGTTGCGCCGAAACATCCATAATTGGTCTGACCAATAAACATCGTGGTGCATTATCTGCACTTTTTTAGGTGTTTACCCTGTTCATCTGCCCAATTGAAAGCTCTGAGAATCGCACCACTTCGCGCAATGGTCTGAATTTGGTCTTAATTGGTTGGACCAATTCATCAATGAAAAAGAAGGACAGCCGCGCGGGCAACACACCCAATCACCTAGAGACACGGTCATGCAAACCATCTGGCAACAGAACTACGATCCCGCCGGGAACATCTGGATCTCGGCGCTGATCGCGCTCATCCCCATCATCTTTTTCTTCCTGGCGCTGACCAGGTTCCGTCTCAAGGGCTACCAGGCCGGCACCGTCACCGTGGCGCTGGCGCTGGGCGTGGCGCTGCTGTTCTACAAGATGCCCGTGAGCGCGGCACTGGCCTCGGCCGTGTACGGCTTCTTCTATGGCCTGTGGCCCATCGCTTGGATCATCGTGGCGGCCGTGTTCCTTTACAAGATCTCGGTCAAGACGGGGCAGTTCGACGTGATCCGCTCGTCCATCTTGTCGGTCACGCCAGACCAGCGGCTGCAGCTCATCCTGGTGGGCTTTTGCTTCGGTGCCTTCCTGGAAGGCGCGGCCGGCTTCGGCGCGCCCGTGGCCATCACGGCCGCGCTGCTGGTGGGCCTGGGCTTCAAGCCGCTGTATGCGGCCGGCCTGTGCCTGATCGCCAACACGGCGCCCGTGGCCTTTGGCGCCATGGGCATTCCCATCATCGTGGCCGGGCAGGTCTCGGGCGTGGATGCATTCGCCATCGGCCAGATGGCCGGCCGCCAACTGCCCTTCATGACCGTGCTCGTGCTGTTCTGGCTGATGGCCATCATGGACGGCTGGCGTGGCGTCAAGGAAACCTGGCCTGCTGTGCTGGTGGGCGGCGGCTCGTTTGCCGTGGTGCAGTTCCTCACGGCCAACTTCATCGGCCCCGAGCTGCCGGACATCACCTCGGCCATCGTCTCCCTGGTGGCGCTGACCCTGTTCCTCAAGGTCTGGCAGCCCAAGCGCATCTTCCGCTTCGATACCGAAGGCGCCAAGCCCGGTGCTGCCGCCGCAGCACCTGCCAAGGCGGGTGCTGTGCTGACGGCCGGCGCCATCGTCAAGGCCTGGTCGCCCTTCATCATCCTCACCGCCATGGTGACGGTCTGGAGCATCAAGCCCTTCAAGGCGCTGTTCGCCGCTGGCGGCCCGCTGGCCTCCACCGTGATCAACATCCCCGTGCCCTTCCTGCACAACCTGGTGGAGAAGACGCCGCCCGTGGTGGCCGCCGCTGCGCCCTACGGCGCGGTCTACACCTTCAACTGGCTGCTGGCCACCGGCACGGCCATCCTGATCGCGGCGCTGATCACCATCACCTTCACGCGCCTGCCGGCCTCCAAGGCGGTGGCCACGCTGGGCGAGACCTTCAGGGAGCTGGCCGTGCCGATCTACTCCATCGGCATGGTGCTGGCCTTCGCCTTCGTGGCCAATTACTCGGGCCTGTCGGCCACGCTGGCCCTGGCGCTGGCGCATACCGGCCAGGCCTTCACCTTCTTCTCGCCCTTCCTGGGTTGGATCGGCGTGTTCCTGACGGGCTCGGACACCTCGGCCAATGCCTTGTTTGCCGCATTGCAGGCCACGACGGCGCAGCAGCTGGGCCTGCCCCAGGTGCTGACCGTGGCGGCCAACACCACGGGCGGCGTGACGGGCAAGATGATCTCGCCCCAGTCCATCGCCATTGCCTGCGCGGCCGTGGGGTTGGCGGGGCGCGAGTCGGACCTGTTCCGCTTCACGGTCAAGCACAGCCTGATCTTCGCCGTCATCATCGGGGTGATCACCACGCTGCAGGCTTATGTATTTACGTGGATGATCCCGGGTCACTGAAAACACCAGAGAGTTCCCCCATGCGCGTTGCCGATCAAGTTGTCGAAAAATTGCTGGCCCTGGTGCAGGCCAGCGGAGTGCAGCCCGGACAGCGGCTGCCCGCCGAGCGGCAACTGGCGGCCGAGCTGGGTGTCTCGCGGACCTCGGTGCGCGAGGCCATACAGAAGCTGACCAGCCAGGGCGTGCTGGCGGCGCGGCGCGGCGATGGCACTTACCTGCAGGAGCCGGCGCCGGCTGCCGAGCCTGCGGACTGGCTGAAGGACGCCATGCGGCCCCTGGCCGGGCTCATGGAGTCCGATTCCCACTACCGCTACGACGTGCTGGAAACCCGCCATGCGCTGGAGACCAGCACGGCCTGGCTGGCCGCCCAGCGTGCCACGCCCCAGGACAAGGACCACATCCAGCGCTGCTTCGACGTGATGATCCAGCACCAGCAAAGCGGCCACGCCGAGCTGGCGGCGCGCGCCGATGCGCAGTTCCACCTGGCCATTGCCGAGGCTTCGCACAACCTGGTGCTGGTGCAGGTCATGCA
Organism: Delftia tsuruhatensis; assembly: GCF_903815225.1. Taxonomy (NCBI): domain Bacteria; kingdom Pseudomonadati; phylum Pseudomonadota; class Betaproteobacteria; order Burkholderiales; family Comamonadaceae; genus Delftia; species Delftia tsuruhatensis. Next base: position 3,539,939 of record NZ_LR813084.1, on the reverse strand, counting down.
CAGCCTGTTCACCGTGGTGCTGTCCACCGTGGAGCGCAACCGCCATGACATGTTCCGCCTCAGCGCGCCCCAGACCCTGCAGGAGCTGACCGTGCAGCACCAGAGCCTGATGCAGGCCATCCTGGACGGCGACCCGCAGCGCGCCCGCGAATGCATCGGCGAGCACCTGGAGCATGTGCGCACCACCATCCAGCGCCTGGACGAAGACCGTGCTCGGCGCGAACGTTCGATGCGCCTGCCGCTGGACGCCGCCCCCGCGCTGCTTCCGCCTTCTGACCTGATACGAAAGACATGAGACACCCATCATGATCATCTCCTCGACCTCCGACTACCGCGCGGCGGCGCAAAAGCGCCTGCCGCCTTTCCTGTTCCACTACATCGACGGCGGCGCCTATGCCGAGCAGACGCTGCGCCGCAATGTGGAAGACCTGGCCGCCGTGGCGCTGCGCCAGCGCGTGCTCAAGGACATGAGCCAACTGGACACCAGCATCGAGCTGTTCGGCGAAAAGCTGTCCATCCCCGTGGCGCTGTCGCCCGTGGGCCTGACGGGCATGTACCGCCGCCGCGGCGAGGTGCAGGCTGCGCGCGCGGCCGACGCGCATGGCATTCCGTTCACCATGTCCACGGTCTCGGTCTGCCCCATCGAGGAAGTGGCGCCGAAGATCAAGCGCCCCATGTGGTTCCAGCTGTATGTGCTCAAGGACCGGGGCTTCATGCAGAACGCGCTGGAGCGCGCCCAGGCGGCTGGCTGCTCCACCCTGGTCTTCACCGTGGACATGCCCGTGCCCGGCGCGCGCTACCGCGATGCGCATTCGGGCATGAGCGGCCCCAACGCGGCCCTGCGCCGCTACTGGCAGTCGGTCACGCATCCAGCCTGGTCCTGGGACGTGGGCCTGCTGGGCCGCCCGCACGACCTGGGCAACATCTCCGCCTACCGGGGCAGCCCCACCGGGCTGGCCGACTACATCGGCTGGCTGGGCGCCAATTTCGACCCATCCATCTCCTGGAAGGACCTGGAGTGGATACGCGCCTTCTGGAAGGGACCCATGGTCATCAAGGGCATCCTCGACCCCGAGGACGCCAAGGACGCCGTGCGCTTTGGCGCCGATGGCATCATCGTCTCCAACCATGGCGGCCGCCAGCTCGACGGCGTGCTGTCCTCGGCGCGCGCGCTGCCGGCCATTGCCGACGCGGTCAAGGGCCAGATCAAGATCCTGGCCGACTCCGGCATCCGCAATGGGCTGGACGTGGTGCGCGCCATCGCCCTGGGCGCCGACTGCGCCATGATCGGCCGCGCCTTCATCTACGCCCTGGCCACCTCCGGCGAGGCGGGCGTCAAGCACCTGCTGGAACTATTGGAAAAGGAAATGCGCGTGGCCATGACGCTGACCAGCGTAAGCAAGGTGTCCGACATCACCGGCGACCTGCTGGTGCGCCAGCCATGAGCGCGCTGCAGACTCCGGTCGTCTCCCGCGAGGCCCTGCTGCTGCAGCTGCGCGAGGCCGTGGGCGCGGCCCATGTGCTGACCGACGACCAGGCCACGCGGCGTTTCCGCAAGGGCCACCGCACGGGCGAAGGGCCGGTGCTGGCCGTCGTGCGGCCCGGGACGCTGCTCGAACAGTGGAAGGTGGTGCAGGCCGCCGTGGCGGCCGGGCGCATCGTCATCATGCAGGCCGCCAACACGGGCCTGACGGGCGGCTCCACGCCCGACGGCGCTGGCTACGACCGCGAGATCGTGCTCATCAACACCTTGCGCATCACCGGCGTGCAGGTCATTGGCGGCGGCGCCCAGGTGGTCTGCCTGCCCGGCGCCACGCTGGACCGGCTGGAGCAGGCGCTGGCGCCGCTGGGCCGCGAGCCGCATTCGGTGATCGGCTCGTCGTGCATCGGGGCCTCGGTGCTGGGCGGCATCTGCAACAACTCGGGCGGTGCCCTGGTGCGGCGCGGCCCGGCCTATACCGAGCTGGCGCTGTATGCGCGCGTGTGCGACGACGGCTCGCTGGAACTCGTCAACCACCTGGGCATCGCCCTGGGCCGCACGCCCGAGGAAATCCTCACGCGGCTGCAAAACGGCGACTACACCGAGTCCGACATCGCCAGCGACCCGCAGCGCGCGGCGTCCGATCCGCGCTATGCCGAGGCCGTGCGCGCCGTCGATGAAGACACGCCCGCGCGCTTCAACGCAGACCCTTCGCGCCTGTTCGAAGCCTCGGGCTCGGCCGGCAAGCTGTGCCTGTTCGCCGTGCGGCTGGACACCTTTCCCAAGGAACCCAGCACCGTCTTCTACATAGGCAGCAATGCGCCCGACGACCTCACGGCCGTGCGCCGCCACCTGCTGACCGCGCTGCCACGCCTGCCGATTGCGGGCGAATACATCCACCGCACGGCCTACGACATCGGCGAGAAGTACGGCAAGGACACCTTCCTCTTGATCGACCGCTTCGGCACGGCCAGGGTGCCGGCCGCCTTCGCGCTCAAGAGCCGCGTGGACGGCTTCTTCGAGCGCTTCGGCCTGCGCGGCGTCACCGATCGCGTGATCCAGGCGCTGACCAACCTGCTGCCCAGCCACCTGCCCGCGCGCATGCGCCAGTGGCGCGACCGCTACGAGCACCACCTGCTGGTGCGCGTGTCCAACGACACGGCCGAAGCCACGCGTGAATTCCTCACGCGGCACTTCAGCGGCAGCACCACGGGCGGCTGGTTCGAGTGCGATGCCGACGAGGGGCGCAAGGCCTTCCTGCACCGCTTCGCCATCGCGGGTGCGGCCATCCGCTACCGCGAGGTGCACCGCGCCCAGGTCGAGGACATCGTCGCCCTCGATGTCGCCCTGCGCCGCAACGACCGCGAATGGGTGGAGCAACTGCCTGCCGACGTCGAGCGCGACATGGTCCACAAGCTCTACTACGGCCACTTCTTCTGCCATGTCTTCCACCAGGACTACATCGTCAAGAAGGGCGTGGACCCGCTGGCCATGGAGCACCGCATGTGGGAGCTGCTGGACGCGCGCCGCGCCGAGTACCCGGCCGAGCACAACGTAGGCCACCTCTACATCGCCAAGCCCGCGCTGGCGGGCTTCTACCGCGCGCTGGACCCGACCAACACCTTCAACCCCGGCATAGGCCACACCTCGCGCCAGCTGGGCTGGGAGGAATGCTGCGACCGGCCGGGGGGATGGCCCAAGGGGTATTCGGAGTAGGGGGGGGGACGTTTTTCAATCGAGCGATATCCGGCCTGCCGTCGGCAGGATGCTGTCCAGCACCCAGGCCTGCACGGCGGCGGTGTCGGCGAGGTTGCCGTCGAAGACGAACTGCGGCACGTAGGGCTGGCCTTCCTTGTCCTGGCGGCCGTGGTTCTTCCAGACCTTGAGCGGGACGCGGAGCGTGACGGTCGGCGAAAGCGCCTTGTCGGCGACATCGGTGTAAGGCGTGTCCGTTCCGGTGGGGCTGCCCACATGCACGATGCCCGGAATCCGCAGTGCCGCGCTCACGAAGTCCAGGCAGGCGCTCATGCAATAGGCATCGGTGACCAGCACCAGCTGGCCGCTGAAGCGGCGGGCGCGTTCCTGTGCAGCGTCCTGCTGGAACTCCGGGTGCGACTCTTCCACCGATGGCTGCTCGACAAAGTCCTGCCCGCGTGATGCGGCCTCTTGTATCAGCGATGCCATCCGCTGGGTGAACTGGTAGAACAGGCTGTCCTCACCCTCCGTTTCGCGGGATTGGGCCTTTCGCTCCTCGAAAGCCTCCAGCGCAAGGTTGGAAACACGCCAGTAGGCCCGGGGCTGCTGTGGCTGTGCCGCATCGTCCTTGACGATGGCATCCGTCAGCAGGGCCATCAGGATGCGGTAGCCGAGTACGGAGTCGCCGCCACCATTGCCGCGCGCATCGAGCACCACGGCCTGCGCCTCTCCGGTCTGCCGGATTCCGTCCAGCATTTGCTCGAAGCGGGCAACGGCCTTGCTGGACTTGGGCTGGAAGTCGGAGGCATGGACCCAGTACACGCCCGGGCGTACCTGCGTGATGCCCTGTCGCGGCCTGCGGGGCTGCTTCAGAGCCTCGGTGTCCTTGTCGGTCAGGGGCTGCCACTGCATGCCGTAATGGCGGATCTCGCCCGTGGCCGTGCGGGTCGTGCATTGGCTGACCCTGAACGGCTCCCACAGCGGGGCCGTGGGCGACTCGCGGGTCAGAAGCCAGGCCAGGTCGGACTTGGTGGACTCCAGGTGCGTGAGCCGGGTCACGAAGGGCGCGACTTTTTCAGCGAGCAAATCGTCGAGGGGGCGGCCGTCGCAGGACAGCACCTGCTCACCCACCTGCGGCGTATCGACAGGCCATTGTGCGGCGCGGCCCGAGACCCGGTAGCGTCCGCCCTGGCGCTGCACGGCCCAGCCCGCCCAGTTAATGGCGGCGGCCGATGGGGAGGGGTTCCACACGACCAGATGGTTGTCCCTGTAGCCGCTGGTGTAGAAGCGCAGCGCGGCAAAGGCCCGCTGCGGCGTCGTCGCGCGCCGGGCCAGTGCCATGGCCTGGTCATGGCCCTGGCGGAACCATTGGTGGAAAGCCTGCGCGTCCGGGTCGAGGATGGCCGGGTGCGACTGCTGGATGATCGCGTGCACGCGGCCTATGTCTTCCACGGCGGTGCGGCTCCAGCGCTGTGCTTCCTCGCGGGCCTGTTCCGGCGTGGGCCTGGGGTCCGTGTCCCCGTCCTGCGCGTGGCAGGCGAAGGCGATGAAAAGCAGTGACAGCCCGGCGGCCAGTCGATGGTGCATGGTCTCCCTCTCTTTTGGTGCGCCGCAGCCCGGGCGGCATGGAAAGCGAGGGAGTGTGCAAGGTTCTGCGGCGAATGGAGATCGGAGTCGTCTGAATCTGCGCCGTCAGAACAGCGCAGGCCGCCGGCATGTAAAAAAACTGCAGTCCAGCGGCCCGGCCCTTACAGGTTGATGAACACCGACTTGGTCTCCAGGTACGCATCCAGCGCCGTGCGGCCCATGTCGCGGCCCATGCCGGATTGCTTGTAGCCGCCGAAGGGCATGCCCGGGTCCAGCGTGCTGTGGCAGTTGACCCAGACCGTGCCGGACTGGATCTTGGGGATCAGGCGGTGGACCTTGGACAGGTTGTTGGACCAGATGCTGGCGCCCAGGCCGTAGGGCGTGTCGTTGGCCCAGGCGGCGACCTCGTCCAGGTCGTCATAGGGCATGGCCACGAGCACGGGGCCGAAGATTTCCTCGCGCGCCACGCGGTGGTCGTGCTGCACGCCGGTCATCACCGTGGGCTGCACGAAGTAGCCGCGCTGGCCCGCGCGGCCACCGCCCACCAGCACCTCGGCGCCCTGGCTGCGGCCGATGTCGATGTAGCCGCAGACGCGCTCCATCTGCTCCTGCGAGACCAGCGGGCCCATCTGGGCGCGGGGGTCCAGGCCGTGGCCCAGCGTGAGCTTGCCGGCCTGGTCGGCCACGTCGGCGACCACGCGGTCGAACATTGTCTTGTGCACGTACAGGCGAGAGCCTGCGCAGCAGACCTGGCCGTGGTTGAAGAAGATGGCGTTGGCCGCGCCGGCAGCCGCCGTGGCCGGGTCGCAGTCGTCGAGCACGATGACCGGGGACTTGCCTCCCAGCTCCAGCGTGATGCGCGTCATGTTGTCCATGCAGGCGTGGCCGATGCGCTTGCCGACCTCGGTCGAGCCCGTGAAGCTGACCTTGTTGACCAGCGGGTGCGAGACCAGGGGCGCGCCCGTGCCGGGGCCGTCGCCCGTGACCACGTTGAACACGCCGGGCGGAAAGCCGGCCTCCTGGATCAGCTCGGCCAGCATCAGCGCGGTCAGCGGGGTCTGCTCGGCGGGCTTGAGCACCAGGGTGCAGCCTGCGGCCAGCGCGGGCGCGAGCTTCCAGGTGGCCATGAGCAGGGGGAAGTTCCAGGGCACGACGGCCGCGACCACGCCCACGGGTTCGCGCCGGGTGTAGGTGAACATCCGGGCCTCCGGAGCGAGGGGGATGGAGTGCTCGTGCGTCATGCCCTCGATCTTGGTGGCCCAGCCCGCCATGTAGCGGATGGAGGCGATGGCCATGGCAATGTCCACGGCGCCCGCGATGGCGGCGGACTTGCCGTTGTCCAGCGATTCGACCTCGGCCAGGGCCTGGGCGTGCTGCTCCATGAGGTCGGCCAGCCGCAGCATCAGCCGTTCGCGCTCCATGGGGCGCATGCGGCCCCAGGGGCCCTGGTGCAGCGCGCGGTGGGCAGCGCGCACGGCCCGGTCCACATCGGCGGGGCCGGCACTGGCGACCTCGGCGATCACGGCCTCGGTGGCGGGGTTGACGGTGGGCAGGCGCTGGCCGCTTTGCGCGGCCACCCACTGGCCGTCGATGAAGAGGTCGTGCGTGCCCCGGTTGAGGAAGGCGCTGGCGCGCTCGCTGATCTGGTGCTGGATGTCGCTGAGGTTCATGGTTCGTTCCTTGGTGGTGGAGAGGAGGAAGGGGCTTGGGATTCAGAAAACCTGCAGCAGTCGCAGGTTGATGCGGGCGTTCTCCTTGAAGCCCTGGCGCACATGCAGGTCGCGGCCCACGGTGGCCAGCAGCTGCGTCCTGGGCGCGACGAAGACCGCGCCGCCGAACGAGACCTTGGTGGTGGACTGGCGGTCGCCTTGCGCCACGCCGTTGACCCTGGTCTCGCCGCCCGTCAGGTGCGACAAGCCCAGGCGCAGGTCCGAGGTATCCGACAGGTGGTAGCGCAGCAGGCCCTGGAACTGGAACTGCGCCTTTTGCTTGAGCGTGGCGCTGTGGGCGCCGAAGTCGTCGTTCTTGCCGAAGACGGTGACATCGGCCGCCAGGTCCATGGTCACGCTCTTGCCCAGCGGCTTGATCCAGCCGGCCTGCAGTGCGGCCTTCCAGCGGTTCTCGCCCAGGCTCAGCGGGTCGTTGCGGTGGTACTGGCCCGTGGGCAGCCAGACGAAGGGAGTGATGCCGAAGTGCTCCTTGTCGCCGGGCTTTGTCAGCCACAGGGTGGCGGCCAGCATCAGGTCGCCCACGCCGGTATTGCTGCCCATGGCCGCAATGTCGCGCGAGGCCGACAGGCGCCCGAAGGGCAGCAGGAACTGCGGGTCGATCACATAGTCGCCCAGCTTCATGAAGTGCACGCCGCGCGCTATGCCGATGTCCGAGGTCAGCCTCGGCCGTATGGGCGCCTGCTCGCCATTGGCATAGAGGCTGTCCCGCGTGGCGTGCTGGTAATAGACCATGCCCAGCGTGGTGCCCGGGGGCAGGGCGGTGTAGTCGCCGGCGTCGATGTCGACGGCATGGGCGTTGACGGCGCAGCACAGGGCCATGGCCGCCAGGGCCGGGGATGCGCGTCGGTGGGATGGGGATGGCATTGCGGGGTGTCCTGTCCGGTGTTTTCAGGCAAAGCCCTGCCCAGGCCTGCTGCAGGACAGCAGGGCCGGGGAGGGAATGGGAGGTTGGGGAAGGAGGGAGGGCTGTTTACTTGGGTCGCACCGCGTCGGCCGTGCCCTGGATGAAGGCCTTGATCTTCTCGACGTCGTCCATGCTCAGCTTGCCCGTGAAGTCCGGCATGCCGCGCGCCATGGCCGGGCCCTTGAAGATGAACTTGTCCAGGTGTTCGATATAGGCCTTGTCCAGGTAGCCGAGGTTGGGCAGGTTGCCGCCCCGGTCCACGCCGGGCACGCCGTGGCAGAAGGCGCAGTTGCTCACGTACAGGGCCGTGCCTTCGGCCACCAGGCTCTTGTCGTAGGGCACGCCCTGCAGCAGCTTGCCCTGCTGGTAGGCGACGAAGGCAGGCGCCTCGGCCTTGCCGTCCAGCGCGAAGGTGTAGACCGTGCCCGGGCCCTTGCGCTCGGTGTGGCGCGCAGCCAGGCCGTAGACGCCGCCCCAGCCCACGGCGATGGAGACGTACTGCCGGCCATCGACCTCATAGGTGATGGGTGCGGCCACCACGCCCGTGCCCGTGGGCTTTTCCCAGAGCTTCTTGCCGTTGCGCGCGTCATAGGCCACGAAGCGGCCGTCGGCCGTGCCCTGGAACACCAGGTTGCCCGCCGTGGCCAGCGTGCCGCCGTTCCAGGGCGAGGCATGCTCGACGCGCCAGCGCTCCTTCTGTGCCACCGGGTCCCAGGCGATCAGGCGGCCGAAGGGCGTGCTCTTGGGCGGCTCCATGTTGATCAGCGTGGCCGTGTTCCAGCCGATGTTGCTGTGCGGCTCGGGCAGGGAGCCGCCGTTGAACTTCCAGTTCTTGTTGTCCTGCAGGGTCAGCGGCACATGCTGGGCCGGCAGGTAGGCCAGGCCTGTGTCGGGGCTGTAGGACATGGAATGCCAGTTGTGCGCGCCAAAGGGGCTGGGGATCACGTCTCGGGCGCGGTCGCCGCTGCGCGCAATCGGCGTCTCGATGGGCCGGCCCTTGGCGTCGTAGCCGCTGGCCCAGTTCACGTCGACGAAGTTCTTGGCCGAGATGAACTGGCCATTCGTGCGGTCGATCACGAAGAAAAAGCCGTTCTTGGGCGCATGCAGGATGACCTTGCGCGGCTTGCCGCCCACCTTGATGTCGGCCAGCACCATGGGCTGGGTGGAGGTGAAGTCCCAGCTGTCGCCCGGCGTCTCCTGGTAGTGCCAGACGTACTCGCCCGTGTCGGGGTTCAGCGCCACGATGCTGGCCAGGTACAGGTTGTCGCCACCGGCCGGGCTGCGCTTGGACTGGGCCCAGGGCGAGCCGTTGCCCGTGCCGATGTACATCAGGTTCAGCTCGGGGTCGTAGGCCATGGTGTCCCAGGCCGTGCCGCCGCCCCCGGCCTCCCACCACTTGCCGGCCGGGTCCCAGGTCTTGGCAGCGCGGGCCATGGCTTCGTTCTCGAAGGGCTTGGACGGGTCGCCGGGCACGGTGAACCAGCGCCATTGCTGCGCGCCGGTCTCGGCGTCATAGGCCGTGACATAGCCGCGCACGCCGTACTCGGCGCCGCCGTTGCCGATCACCACCTTGCCCTTGATGACGCGCGGCGCGCCCGTGATGGTGTACGAGAAGGCGCGGTCGACGATGGTGTCCTGCTCCCAGACCTTCTGGCCCGTGGCCGCGTCCAGCGCCACCAGGCGGCCGTCGAAGGCGCCCACGAACACCTTGCCCTTGTAGACCGCCACGCCCCGGTTGACCACGTCGCAGCAGCCCTTGAAGCCGTTGGCGCGGTCCACGCCGGGGTCGTAGCTCCACAGGCGCTTGCCGGTGCGCACGTCCACCGCATGCACCACGCTCCAGCTGGCCGTGACGTACATGATTCCATCGACCACCACGGGCGTGGACTCCACGCCGCGCGTGGATTCCAGGTCATACGACCAGACCAGGCCCAGCCGCTTCACATTGGCCGTGTCCAGCTGCCTGAGTTTGGAAAAGCGCGTCTCGCTGTAGTCCATGCCGTAGCTGGGCCAGTCGCGGGACGTACGGGCGTTGTCGAGGATGCTCTGCGAATCGATGCGCGCCGTGACGGCGCGGATGTGTTCGGGCGAGCCTTTGCTTGGCAGCCCTGCCTGGGCCAATGCCGCGCCTGGCAGGGCCAGCGCCATGCCGGCGGCCAGCAGCGCGGAGGAAAGCACGTGGGTCTTCATGTTGTCTCGTCTCCTGTGTGGGGTGTTCTTGCGTGCATGGCGCGCACGGGCAGAGCGCCATGGAGAAGACGATAAAAAAAGCCACCACGCGTCACAACACTCGGATTTACCCGCAGGCCGTTGTGTTCCACCGTGGAACAGCGGTGCCCGGGCATCGCACGGGTCGCAGCTTTAAGAATCCTCTTATGGATTACGCGCGTTGATTTCTCTAATCTCGGGATATTGGCAGTCAGGCCATTTGTCCATTATTTTTTTATCGGGGAGTGATGGTGAATGCTCCCATTCGCATGGATATGCCGGCCTTTCCGGAATGCGGTTTTTCCACCGACTCTCTCGCATCTCCGCGATTTCGACGCTGCCTGGCTGAAGTCAGTCGCCGGCCTGTCACTGACGACATGGACATCGATGGCGTGCCATCGACCCGGAAGGCATTGCCGATGCGCTGGCATGCGCCGCAATGGATGGCACGGGTGTTGGACGCGGTTTTCTTCAATATTCTGGAATGAAAATGACATCGAAACCAATGGCCGGACCACGGCATTTTCTGCTTTTCGAGATTTTGCTGATATTCACTGTGGTGGCCTTGGGCATGCTGGGTTCCGCCTTCGTGACACTCAAGGGCATGGCCCAGTCGAGGAATGCGGACCTGCACGACATCGCCGTCATGCACGCCACCAGCCTGGCTTCGGCCATGCACGCCAATCGCCGGTTCTGGGCCGATACGGCGATTTCCCCGTGCTTCAGCACGGGCGGTGGTCGTGTGCGGGGCTGTGACTATCTGGCCGTCCCGTCGCCGGCCCCGGAATGCGGTGCCTGCACGGCGCAGGCTCGCGCGGTGGCGGACCTGGGGGCATGGCGCGACCGCCTTCTGGCGGCCTTGCCCCAGGCACGGCTGGATGTGCAGTGCCTGGACAGCGCCGCCGAGGCGGCGGATTCCCAGGCCGCGAGCGACATGACCCGCAGCTGCAGCATCCGCGTCGCCTGGCAAGGGCCTGCCGACGGGCGGCGGCAGGATGTCGCTGGCCAGAACACCTACATGATCAGGGTCAGGCCGTGAAGCGGGTCCGTCCGGGCCTGGCCTTGCCCGACCTGCTCATCGCTGTGGCGGTGCTTGCCATCCTGGCGGCGATCCTTCTGGACCCGTGGCCGTAGGGTCCGTTGCACACCTCACCTCAGAAAGCCCGGCTGACTGTCACACCGGCCGACAGCCCCCGGCCCGCGCCCGGCTCGAAGTAGCGCTGGTTGCCCTCGTTGACGATGACCGAGCCCGCGTAGTGCCGGTCCGTCAGGTTGTCGACCCGCACGAAGGCCTGCGCGCCCCATTGCTGCCATTGCCGCGACCAGCGCAGGCTGGAACCCCAGACCGTATAGCCGGCGGCACGGTCGGTGTTGCGGTCGTTCACGGCCACGGGGCCGCTGTGCAGCATGTCCACGGTCCAGGTCCATTGGGGGGACAGGCGCCAGGCCAGCTCGGTCCACAGGCGCCGGGGCGATGTGCCTGCCAGGCGTGAGCCGGGTGCCACCAGGGCCGTGGGCGTGGTGCAGGGCGTGCCGTCGCAGGTCAGGAAGCCGTCGCGGTAGCGCGCCTGCAGCAGGGTCAGCGCGGTGCTGGCGGTCAGCGGGCCCCATTGCGCGTTGCCCGCGAATTCCAGGCCACGCCGCAGCGTGCGGCCCGCGTTCTGGTAGGTGGCGCGCCCGCCCGTGTTGGACAGCACCGTGAGCTCGCGCTGGGTGTGGGTCTCGAACAGCGTGAGGTTCCAGCCCGCGTGGCCATGGCGCCCGCGCAGGCCGACCTCGACCGTGTTGTGGGCGCTGGCCGCCAGGGCGGTGTTCAGGCCGCTTCGTCCGCCGGGCCGGTAGGCGGTCTCGTTGAGCGTGGGTGTCTCCATGCCCCGGCCCACCGAGGCGTGGGCCACCAGCCCGGGCAACAGGTTCACGCGCAGGCCCAGCGAGGGCAGCCAGCCGCGCCAGGCCATGGCGCCGCTGTCGTCACCATTGCCGGTGACGATGAAATGGTCCTCCGAGCGGTAGCGCACGCGCGCCTGGCGCAGGCCGGCGCTCAGGCCCAGGGTCTGCGTGCGCCATTCGGCCTGCACATAGGGGTCGGCCGAGCGTGCCTGGTTGCGTTCGTCGCGGCGCAGACGGCCCATCACGCCGAGCTGGCTGCCGACGAAGTTCTCGTAGCCGCGCCGCGTCTCGCCTTGCCAGTCGTAGGCCACGCCCGCCGACCAGTCCAGCGTGCCGCCGGCCACGTCCTCGTACGTGCGGCGCCAGCGCAGATTCATGCCTGCGTAGTCGCGGTCCAGGTCGATGATGCCCCCCGGGTGCGATGGGGGTGCCTGGGTGGCCACGGGAATGGACTGGTACTGCAGCACGGAGCGTGTGCCGGCATAGGCCATGAGTTCCAGGCGCTGCCGGCCGTCGAGGCGGTGCTGCCAGGCGGCGCCCAGCTGGCGCTGGCGCACGCTTTTTCGCGTATCGAAGCGCAGCGCGGCGGCCGTGGTCTGGCCCGGGTCGGCCTCGAATTCGGCGCGCGTCAGGCCCAGGGGGTCCTGGGCGTTCAGGCGCTGTTCCTGGTATTGCAGCAGCCAGTGGTCATCGCCTTGCTGGCGCGAGAGCTTCATGTGGGCCGTGCTGCGGTCGGCGGCCGACTGGGGGCGCATTCCATCGGTGGCGAAGCGTTCGATGTGCAGGGCGTAGCGCCAGGGGGCGGAGCCGGCTGCTGCGTCACCGCCCAGCGTGCCGCGCAACTGGGTGGACAGGCGCCACAGCCCGTCCGGGCCCACGGCCATGCCGCTGCGCCACAGGCCGGGCTGCTCGCCATCCTCGGTGTACAGCAGCAGGGCGCCGCCCGCGCTGTTGCCGTAGAGCACGGCGGCGGGGCCGCGCACCACGTCGAGGTGCGCCGCATTGCCCAGCGTGAAGCTGGCGGCCTGTCCCTGACCGTCCGGGGCGCCGGCGGGAATTCCGTCCACGTACAGGCGCAGGCCGCGCACGCCGAACGTCGAGCGCGCCCCGAAGCCGCGCACCGAGATCTGCAGGTCCTGCGCGAAGTTCTGGCGGTTGAGCACCACGATGCCCGGCACGCGCGCCAGGCCTTCGGACAGGTTGATCTGCATCTGGCCCTCGCGCAGCAGGCCGCCGTCCACGCTGTCGATGGCGGCCGTGGAGCGCCAGAGGTCGGGCCCTGCCGCGGCCCCGTCCTGGCTGGCGTTGATGACCACGGGGGCCAGCATGGCATCGCTGGTCTCGTGGGTGCGGTCCTGTGCCTGCGCGGACAGCGCGTGCAGCGCGCAGGCCAGGGCGGGGCCCAGGGCATGGCGGGCGGCGAGAGAGGGCGGTGGAGGTCGGTGGCGTTGCATCGTGGCGGGGCATGGACAGATGCCCGAGGTTAGCGAGCGCACAAGGCCATTCCAACACGGGTGATTTCCCTAGTGCTGTCTTGTGCCATGGCGGAACAACAATCGCGGCAGTCTTGATTTCCGTCATGCACCAGGATCCTCCCGCGCATTTGCCCTCCAACCCCTTCTATGCCACGCGGCAGGACAGGGTGGCGCTGGCGCGCGAACGCTATTTCGAACGTGGCGAGCGTCCCTCGGGCCTGGTGTCCGAGCCCGTGCTGCAATCGTGGACGCGCTGCCTGGGCGCCAGCCGCCGCCCCGACGAGAAGATCAGCTTCGACCCGGTCAGCAAGATCCGCACGGCCACCTTGCTGACACGCAACCGCGCGCTGATCGAAGCCGCCAAGGATCCCATCGCAGAGCTGGAGACGGTCATCGCGGGCAGCCAGGCGCGCGCCATGCTGACCTGCAGCGAGGGCGTGGTGCTCATCGCCTCGCGCCCCACGCCGGGCGACGGGCCGCTGCTGCTGTCGGCCGCGCGCGTGGGAGTGAACATCGCCGAGGACGCCGTGGGCACGGGCGCGCCGGGCGTGGCGGTGCGCACGGGCGAGGTTTGCCATGTGCGCGGTGGCGAGCATTTCTTCCGCTGCCTGGCTTCGCTGCACTGCGCGGCCGCGCCCGTGCGCGACGCCAGCGGGCGCACCGTGGCCATGCTGGATTTGAGCAGCGAGGCCGGTCCGTTCCGCTTCGATGCGGGCGCCATGGCCCACATGTACGCCACCAGTATCGAAAACCGGCTGCTGGTGGGGGCGGCGCGCATGCACCTGCTGCTGCGCTTCCAGTCCAGCAGGAGCATGTTCGGCACGCCGCTGGAGGGATTGGCCGCCGTCGATGGCGAAGGCCGCGTGTGCTGGTTCAACGGCGTGGGCGCACAACTGTTCGACAGCCCGCGCCGGCCTGCGCAGGCACCGGAGGCCGAGGAGGTGTTCGGCCTGGGGCTGAAGCAGCTGCTGGCGCTGGCCCATCATGGACAGGCGCGGCCGCAGATGTTGCCCACGGGGTTGACGCTGTGGGTGCAGGCCCAGCTGGACGAAGGCCCACCGTTGGCCGATCAGGACTTGCCGTCCGGGTCGCCGGCCGGGCCTCCGCCAGGGATGCCAGCCGAGGCGCCATCCTCCCTGGGCGAGGCCAGCCGCGAATTGATCGAGCAGGCACTGGCCCGCTGCCAGGGGAATATCTCGCGCGCCGCCCGCATGCTGGGCGTCTCGCGCGGGCTGCTGTACCGGCGCCTGCGCGAGTGGGGGCGGCTCTAGCCCAGCTGGCCAGCACGCTCAAGGGCAGGGCCGGTCAGGTGGCCGCATCGGGCACATCGGGCGCTCTGTAGACCAGCACCTTGAGGCTGCGCTCGGCATCGATGTCGGCGAAAGTGGCCGGGTTGGCCACGCGCTCGACGAACGCCAGCTCGGGCGCTGCTTCCTGCATCTGCGAGGTCAGGAACCGCGTGCCCATCTCGGGCGCGTTCAGGCACAGCAGCACATGGCCGCCGGGGCGTAGCAGGCCTGGCAGGCGGCGCATCAGCCGGGCGTAGTCCTTGGTGGCGACGAAGCTGCCCTTCTGGTAGCTGGGCGGGTCCACCACGATCAGGTGGTAGGGGCCGCCGCGCGTGATCTTGCCCCAGCTGCTGAAAATGTCGTGGGCCAGGAAGCCGGCGCCCGACAGATCGTTGAGTCGGTGGTTCTGCTGGCCCGTGGCCAGCGCGCCCTGGGCCATGTCCATGTTCACCACCTGGCGGGCACCGGCCTGCAGCGCCACCACCGAGAAGGCACAGGTGTAGGCGAACAGGTTGAGCACCTTGAGGCCGAAGCGGTGCTCGGGGTGGGCGGCCACATGCTCGCGCACCCAGCGCCGGCCTTCGGCCATGTCCAGGAACAGGCCATGGTTCTGGCCGCGCAGCACGTGCACGCGGTAGCGGGCACCGGACTCGGTGACCACGTGCGGGTCGGGCACCTCGCCGGCCATGAGCCGGGTTTCGGCCGGGGCGGCGCTCTGGCGCAGCTGGTAGACCCAGTTCAGGGGCTGGCCCGGGGCGATCTCGCTCCAGCGCCGGCCCAGCGCGTCGGCGATGGCGGCCAGCGCGCTGTCGTCCAGCGGCGCAAAGCTGGTGAGCACGAGCACGGGAGGGAAGGCGTCCAGCGCAAGGTGTTCGCAGCCGGGGTACAGGCCTCCCCGGCCGTGGAAGATGCGATGGGCGTCGGTGGCGGGCTCCATCCGGGCGATGGCGTCGAGCAGGGCTTGCATGGGAGATCGGCAACAGGGCAAAGGCACCGGCGGCTGCCGGCGCGAAGCCCGCAAGTGTATGCAGTTTGGCAAGACCTCAGGAGTCTGGCCGGCCGTGCTCCAGCCAGCGCAGCCACAGGCCCAGGGCGGTGTCCTGGTAGCCCAGCAGCGCCTGGTGCAGTGACTGGCGCGCGGCGGAGGGCATCAGCTCCTCGGGCAGCAGGGGGTCGCGCAGCAGGTGGGCGATGGCCTGGCGGCCCAGCAGCAGGGACTCGCGCACGGCTGAGGCAAGCGGCATGCCTTGCAGGCGCGCATGGCTGGCCTGCACCATGTCCAGCCAGTGGCGGTGGGCCGATTGCAACGCACGCACATCCCACAGCGAGCGTGCGCGGGCCAGCATGGCCTCGTCGAAATCCTGTGCCAGGAACATCAGCGCTGCTCCCGACAGGCCCAGGGAGCGCAGCTCATCGCGCTGCGCGGGCAGGCCGCCGGCCAGATTGTCGGGCCGCACCCGCAGCCCCTGTTCGAGCCCGGCGAAGCCCAGCAGGCCCAGGGCCCGCTGGTGACGCCGCCAGCATGTCTTGTCCGAACGCGGTACGGCCGCATCATGCACGGCCAGCCAGCGGCCCTGCCAGGGCGCGCGCCGAGACTCGCGCTGGCGCCAGCCATCGACGGTGCGGGACAGCGACGGGTCCAGGGCCTGCGCCCGGTAGCTGCCGCGCCCGCAGCGCGCGATCTTGCCCTGGGCCACCAGCCGCGTGAGGCTGACGCGCACCGTGGTTTCCCCAAGGCCCAGCAGCTCGCCGGCGCGCAGCAGGGCCGATGCCGGCAGCGGCTGGCCGCGTGCCACCAGCAGGTCCAGCATCAGGTCGGGGCCGCTGGGGCGGGGCGGCACGACATTACATGACTTGTCCATCGTTGTGAAACCTTGCAATGCTTCCTAGCATGGATTGCAACATGTCCCGGACCTGGCAGCCGGCGCGGGCGGGACAGTGCGATTCAGGAGGCAGACATGGAGTTCGTGGATTTCGCGGTCGAGGGCGCGGTATGCGTCATCACCATGAACCGGCCGGGCAAGCGCAACGCGGTGCACCGGCCCATGGCGCAGGAGTTGCGACAGGCATTCGAGCGCTTTGAAAGCGACCCGGCATTGCGCGTGGCCGTGCTCACGGGCGCCGGCGGGCATTTCTGCGCGGGCGCGGATCTGGGCGTGGTATCCGATCCCGACCTGCGCAACGAGCTGGACCCGCAAGGCGGCGGTGCGGGGCCCATGGGGCCGACGCGGCTGGCACTGTCCAAGCCCCTGATCGCGGCGGTCAACGGCTATGCGGTGGCGGGCGGGCTGGAGCTGGCCCTGCTGGCCGACCTGCGCGTGGCCGACGAGGATGCGGTCTTCGGGGTCTTTTGCCGGCGCTGGGGCGTGCCGCTGATCGACGGTGGCACGGTACGCCTGCCACGCATTGTCGGCATGGGCCGCGCGATGGACATGATCCTCACGGGCCGCGCCGTTCCTGCACCCGAGGCCCGGGCCATGGGCCTGGTCAACAGCGTGGCACCGCCCCAGGGGGCCTTGGGCGAGGCGCTGGCGCTGGCGCGGCAGATCGCTGCATTTCCCCAGCAGTGCATGCTGGCCGACCGCGCATCGGCCTATGCGCAATGGGACCTGCCGCTGGTCGAGGCCTTGCGCAACGAGGGGGCACGGGGCACGCCCATGGTGGTGGCCGAAGGCCAGGCTGGCGCGGCCAGTTTTGTCGGGGGAGCGGGCCGCCATGGCCGCTTCGAGGCTTGAGCAAGCAGGAGACGTTGATGCATTCGAACACCGTGCCGGACGGCGCGCAGGCGCGCCAGCCCACATATCTGGAACTGATCCGCCGGGGGGCGCGCCAACACGGGACGCGCACCGCCATCACCTATGGCGGGCAGAGCATGAGCTTTGCCGAGGTCGATGCGCTCAGCAGCCGGCTGGCGCATGCGCTGCATGGGGCGGGCGTGGGGCAGGGGCGCACGTGGCCCTGTTGCTGGGCAACGGCCTGTACAGCGTGCCGCTGGACTTCGCCTGCGTCAAAGGCGGGCTCAACCGCGTGCCGCTCAACGCGCGCCTTTCACTGGCCGAGCATGCGGCAATGCTGCGGGAGACCGGCTGCACGCACCTGGTCTTCGGCGAAGGGCTGGCGCCGCGTGCGCAGGAGCTGCGTGACACGGTGCACGGCCTGGCATGCCTGGGCCTGGGTGCGGCGTTGGACGGGGCGGCCGATCTGCTGGTGCTGGCCCAGGGGCAGCCCGACCACGGGCCCGAGATCGAGGTCGCGCCCGACGACGTGGTGCTGACCCTGTTCACCTCGGGTACCACGGGCACGCTCAAGGCCGCCCGGCACACCCAGGCCTCCTATGCGGGCATCTGCCGCAATGTGCTGCTCAACCTGCTGCCAGCCACGCCGGACGACGCCATGCTGCATGCGGCATCCATGATCCATGCCAGTGGCGTCTTCGTGCTGCCGTTCTGGCTGCGGGGCGCGCGCACCGTGATCCTGCCGGGGTTCGAGCCCGGCCAGTTCCTGGCCACGCTGCGGCGCGAGCGCGTGACGGCCATCAACCTGGTGCCCACCATGCTGCAGATGCTGCTGGAGCACGCGGACTTCGCCACGACCGATGTGCAGGCGCTCCGATACGTGATCTACGGTGCATCGCCCATGCCGCGCGCCGTGCTGGAGCGTGCCATGGCGCACTGGGGCCGCCAGCGCTTCTGGCAGTACTACGGCCAGACCGAGGTGCCGCTGTGCCTGGCCGTGCTCCGGCCCGAGGACCATGTGGACGGGCTCATGGGCTCGGCCTGCGGCCAGCCCTGCATCGATGTGGAGTTGCGCCTGCTCGATGACCAGGGCCGCGACGTGCCCGCGGGCGAGCCCGGCGAGATCACCGTGCGCGCGCCCTCGGCCGTGGCCGGCTACCACGGCGCGCCCCAGCTCACGGCCGAGACCTTCACGCCGGACGGCTGGGTGCGCACGCGCGACGTGGGCGTGCTGGACGAGCGCGGCTTTCTGCACCTGAAGGACCGCAAGTCCGACATGATCATCAGCGGTGGCTACAACATCTACCCGCTGGAGGTGGAGAACGCGCTCATGACCCATCCTGCGGTGTGCGAGTGCGCCGTGGTGGGAACGCCGCACGACAAATGGGTGGAGGTGGTCACGGCCGTGGTGGTGCTCAGGCCCGGCCATGAGGCCGAGCCCCAGGCCCTCATCGCCCATGTGGCGCAGCAGCTGGCTTCCTACAAGAAGCCGCAGCGCGTGCTGTTCGTCCAGGAGATTCCCAAGACCGCCGTGGGCAAGCTCAACCGCCGGCTGCTGCGCGAGCGGCTGGGCAGGCAAGCGGCGGCCTGAGGGCAGCGCCGGCGTGGCCGGGGCTCAATGCCGCCAGCCGCGACGCACTTCGAAGAAGCTGCATTCGCCGTCGCCCAGACCCTGCATGCCGGCCTCGGTGGCGGCGCGCGCAGCCTTCATCCAGCGGTGGAAGGCGAGCTTGGCGTCGTCGCTGATTTCTTCGGGGGGGGTGTCCTCCAGTCCCTGTACCAGGGACAGGACTTCGCTGACCTGCTCGGCGCTGCCGAGCTGGCGTTCCAGCACGCGGGCATAGCGTGCCTCGGCCTTGTTGCGTTCATGCTCCGGCAGGCCCGGGTAGTCGCACAGGGTGACGGTGAAAGCGGCTTCTTGCATGTCCATGATTCACGATGTGAGGATGATGACTGGTGAAATATACAGTAATAACTGGCTGTTCATCCAGTGTTTTATGCAGTGTTCTGCTGCCGTGGTGGCGGCGGAGCCACAATCCCGGGCAAGGAGAGATGCATCCGCCATGAACCAAGACATGCCGGGCGCCAGCGCCGCCCGCAATCCTGAACCCACCGGCCATGCGCTGTTCGCCACGCGCGTCGGCCCCTGTGGGGTGGCCTGGGGCCCTGGCGGCCTGGTGGCCTTCCAACTGCCCGAGGTCGATGGTCCGGCCGCCACGCGCACGCGCATGCTGCGCGGCGTGCAACTTCGCCGCCCGGGCAGCTATGCCCCTGCGGCACGGGCGCAGGACCTTCCGGACAACGTGGTGCAGGCGATTGCCGGCGTGCAGGTGCTCATGGCGGGCTACGGCGAATGGAGCGAGCAGCCACCGCCCGCCGCCGGTGCCCGGCAGCTGCGTGACGGCCCCGTGCTGCCCGACCTGCGCAGCCGGCGTGCCCCGCATGCGGACGACGCACTGCCTGATCTGGCCGAACTGGCACTGGACTGGCATGGCGTGTCCGAATTCCACTGCCGCGTCTACGCGCTGACGCGCGCCATCGCTCCGGGCCATACGCGCACGTATGGCGAGATCGCCCGGGAGTTGGGCGAGGTGGGCTTGTCGCGCGCCGTGGGGCAGGCGCTGGGCCTCAATCCCTTCGCACCTGTGATTCCCTGCCACAGGGTGCTGGCTGCCGGATCCCGGCCAGGTGGTTTTTCGGGCGGCGGCGGCGCGCTGACCAAGCTGCGCATGCTGGAGATCGAGGGGGCGGCCTGGGGCGGCACGCGCTCGCTGTTCGGGGATTGAGCGCCGGCCTCAAGGTGCGGCGGCGCCGGGGCGCCAGGTCACGAGAAGAATGCCCAGCGCCGCCAGCGCCATCCCCGGCCAGGCCAGGGGGGGTATGGCTTCGCCCAATACCAGCAATGCAATGAAGGCCGTGCAGGGCGGTACCAGGAAGAACAGGGCCGACACCTTGGAGGCCTCGCCGTGCCGGATCATGGCCAGCAGCAGCGTGATGGCGACCAGCGAGTTGCACAGCACCAGATAGCCCAGCGAGGCCAGCAGCGGCCCCGTCCAGGCGATGTGCATCGGCTCCAGAAGGACGGCCAGTGGCGCGGTAACCAGCAGGGCGACCCCGTATTGCACGAAGTTGGAACTGACGGGATGCACGGGTCGGCCGTAGCGCTTTTCGTAGAGTGTGCCGCCGGTGATGCACAGCAGCGCGGCTACGGCGAACAGCAGGCCGGCAGGTGACAGCAGGTCCACAGATGCCTTGGAGACGATCACCAGGGCCGACCCCAGCACGCCCAGCGCCAGGCCGGCCCAGCGCCGCGCATCGACACGTTCGTGCGCGATCAGCGGCGCCAGCAGCCCGATGAGTATGGGTTGCAGCGAGGTGATCAGGGCCAGGCCCCCGGCCGACATGCCCAGCTTGAGCGACAGATAGGTGCAGCAGAAGTAGCCGGCCTGCAGCAGCAGGCCGATCACGGCCAGACTGGTCCATTGCGAGGCGCTGCGTGGCATGGCGGGCCGCAGCCACAGCAGCAAAGGCAGCAGCAGCGCCACCACGCATGCATAGCGCAGCGCCAGGAAGGTCATGGGGTCCGCGTAGGCCAGTCCCACCTTGAGCACCACGAAGCCGCTGGACCACAGCAAAAGGAACAGGGCGGGGGCGGCCTTGAGCCAGGCGGGCGGGGTCTGTGGCGTGGGTGTCGGCATGGTGGTCGGGAGGGCGGACCGGCAGCCATCGTATCGCCGGCCCGGACATTGCGTTGGCGGACACGCATGCGACATGTCCGGCGGGATGCGACTTGCACAATCGCCGCTGCGGGCCGCGCTGCCAGGGTGCCGCCCCCCCCTCAATCACCACGGGCATGCAATCCCGGACCAGGAGACAGACAGATGACTCGCAATGTGCAGCAACTTTTCGACCTCACGGGCAAGACGGCCCTGGTGACCGGCGGCTCGCGCGGCCTGGGCTTGCAGATGGCCCATGCGCTGGGCGAGGCCGGCGCCCGGATCATGCTGACCTCGCGCAAGGCCGCCGACCTGGAGGAAGCCGCCGCCGAGCTGCAGGCCGCGGGCATCGATGCGCGCTGGATCGCCGCCGACTGCGCCAACGAGGCCGACATCGAGCGCCTGGCCGCCGAGACCCTGGAGCGTCTGGGCCAGGTGGATATCCTCATCAACAACGCAGGCGCCAGCTGGGGCGCGCCGGCCGAGGAACACCCGGTGGCGGCCTGGGACAAGGTGATGAACCTCAACGTGCGCGGCTACTTCCTGCTGAGCCAGCAGATCGCGCGGCGCAGCATGATCCCGCGCGGCAGCGGTCGCATCATCAACCTGGCCTCGATCGCGGGACTGGGTGGCAATCCGCTGGGGATGAAGACCATCGCCTACAACACCTCCAAGGGCGCGGTGATCAACTTCACGCGCGCGCTGGCTGGTGAGTGGGGCGTGCACGGCATCACCGTCAATGCCATCTGCCCGGGATTTTTCAAGACCAAGATGGCCGCCGTGCTGATCGAGACCCTGGGCGAGGACGAGATGAAGTCCCATGCGCCGCTGCGCCGCCTGGGCGACGACGAGGACCTCAAGGGCCTGACCCTTTTGTACGCCAGCGATGCCGGCAAGCACATCACGGGCCAGTGGATGGCCGTGGACGGCGGCGTCAGCGCCCTTGTGGGGGGCTGAGCGCGGCCGTGCTGCGCCCCAGGTGACAGTTTTTTCCATGGATCCGGCCGCGCCGCGCCAGGCGGGCCCGGCGCGCGCTTATGCTCGGCGGCATCGAGATCTGAACTGGAGAATTTCTTGCTGGATTTTGGCCACCGCATCCCTTTCGTAGACCATCTGGGCTTCACGCTGCACCACATGGAGGACGGGGAATCCGAATTGCGCTTCGAGGCACGTCCCGAGCACCTGAACACCTTCGACGTGACCCATGGCGGCGCCACCATGACCTTGCTGGACGTGACCATGGCCGTGGCCGCGCGAAGCCTGCAGCGCGACATGGGCTGCGTCACCATCGAGATGAAGACCAGCTTCATGCAGCCCGCGCGCGGCCCCCTGGTGGCCAGGGGCGTGGTGCTGCACCGTACGCGCTCCATGGCCTATACCGAGGCGCGCGTGTTCGATGCCTCGGGCCGGCTGTGCAGCCATGCCACGGGCACCTTCAAGTACATGCCGCGCGCGGTCAAGCCGACCGCGCCGGGCGAGAGCCTGACCGCGCTCGCCACCGACTGAGCTGCCCCTCTTTTACCCCGGCCGGGACCCGGACAGGACCGGGGCCGGCGCCTTTGTTAGCGATGCCACAGGAGCTTTTCCCATGCCCGTGAACCAGCAGATCGTGCTCGACAACCGCCCCGCAGGCGAAGCCGTGGAGAGCAATTTCCGCCTCGTCACTTCCGAGACCCCGGCGCTGGCCGAGGGCCAGGTGCTGGTGCGCCACCACTACCTCAGCCTGGACCCCTACATGCGCGGTCGCATGAACGACAGCAAGAGCTATGCCCAGCCCCAGCCGCTGGGCGAGGTCATGATCGGCGGCACCGTGGGCGAGGTGGTCGAGAGCCGCCATCCCAAGTTCGCGGCCGGCGACAAGGTCGTGGGCATGGGCGGCTGGCAGGAGTACAGCGTGGTCGATGGCAATGCGCCGGGCATGCTGCGCAAGGTGGACACCACCCATGTGCCGCTGTCGCACTATCTGGGCGCGGTGGGCATGCCGGGCGTGACGGCCTGGTACGGCCTCGTCAAGATCATCGCCCCCAAGGCCGGCGAGACCGTGGTGGTCAGCGCGGCCACGGGCGCCGTGGGCAGTGCCTTCGCGGCCCTGGCCAAGGCGCGCGGCTGCCGCGTGGTCGGTATCGCGGGTGGCCCCGAAAAGTGCCGCTATGCCACCGAGGAGCTGGGCTTCGACGCCTGCATCGACTACCGAGAGCACCCGGATACCCCGTCCATGGCCCGGGCGCTCAAGCAGGCCTGCCCCCAGGGCATCGACGGCTATTTCGAGAACGTGGGCGGCTACATCCTTGACGCCGTGCTGCTGCGCACCAATGCCTTCGCCCGCATCGCGCTGTGCGGAATGATCGCGGGCTACGACGGCAAGCCGCTGCCCATGGCCAATCCCGCGCTGATCTTGGTCAACCGCATTCGCATCGAGGGCTTCATCGTCAGCGAGCACATGGAGGTCTGGCCCGATGCGCTGCAGGAACTGGGCCAGCTCGTGGGCACGGGCAGGCTGCGCCCGCGCGAGAGCATCGCCCAGGGCATTGCCTCGGCGCCGTCGGCCTTCCTGGGCCTGCTCAAGGGGAAGAATTTCGGCAAGCAGCTGGTCAAGCTGATCTGATCGTCGCGCGCCAGAAAACATACAAGGAGACAAGACATGATCAAGAACTTCAAGGGCAAGACCGCAGTGCTGACGGGCGCAGGCTCGGGCTTCGGCCTGGAGTGCGCGCGCATCGGTGCCGGGCTGGGCATGAACCTGGTGCTGGTCGATGTGCAGCAGGAGGCGCTGGACAAGGCTGCGGCCGAGTTCGAGGGCCTGGGCGTGCGCGTGCTGGCGCGCCGCGTGGATGTGTCGGACGCGGACCAGATGCAGGCGCTGGCCGACGAGGTGCGCCGGCAGTTCGGTGCACCGCACTTCGTGTTCAACAACGCAGGAGTGGGTGCGGGCGGGCTGGTCTGGGAGAACACCGTCGCCGACTGGCAGTGGGTGCTGGGAGTCAACCTCTGGGGCGTGATCCACGGTGTGCGGCTGTTCACGCCCATGATGCTGGAGGCGGCCAGGACCGACCCATCCTTCGAGGGCCACATCGTCAACACGGCCAGCATGGCCGGCCTGCTGGCGCCGCCCAACATGGGCATCTACAACGTCAGCAAGCATGCCGTGGTCAGCCTGACCGAGACGCTGTACCAGGATCTGGCCCTGGTCTCCGACCAGATCAGCGCCAGCGTGCTGTGCCCGTTCTTCGTGCCCACGGGCATCAGCCATAGCGAGCGCAACCGCCCGGCCCACCTGGCCGCGCAGCCGTTGACGGCCAGCCAGAAGATAGGCCAGGCCATGAGCGAGAAGGCCGTGGGCTCGGGCAAGGTGACGGCCTCCGACGTGGCGCGCAAGGTCTTTGACGCCATGGCCGCGAACCAGTTCTACATCTACAGCCATCCCCAGGCCCTGGGCTCGGTCCAGACCCGCATGGAGGATGTGGTGCAGGGTCGCAATCCCACCGATCCCTTCGCGCACAAGCCCGAGCTGGGCGCCAGCCTCAAGGCCTCGCTGCGCGCGGCCTGAGCGTCAATCCTCGGTGTCCGGGTCAGGCTTGCCAGGGCCCGGCCTGTCTGGACGCGGGGGCGTGGGCGTCTGTGCCTTGTCGGAGGGCATGGGGCGCACCAGCCGCACCAGAAGCTGGTTGCCGCGACCCATGTCCGGCCGCGACTCCAGGCTGTCCAGGTCAATGGCCCAGGCCTGCTGGGCCGACAGCTGGGGCGCTGCGCTGCCCGAGATGTTGCTGTAGTTGTAGGGGTTGACGGGGCGTGCGTTCACCGCGGCCGTGCCCGTCCAGTGCCAGCCGCGCGGCGCGCCAGGGAACAGCTCGGGCGACAGGCCCTGGGGCCGGATGTCGCGCGAGATCAGCCGGCGCAGCTCGTTGACACGCGGCAGCCGCCAGCGCACACCGTCCTGCTGCGCACGTTCGATCGCCAGGGCCTGTGCCTGCTTGTGCGTGAACAGCTGCGGCATGCCCGCGCAGTCCTTGCCATTCCAGTGCATGCCCTCCACGCAGCGGGGCCACAGCAGCCGGGCACGCCGGTCTATCACGTAGCGGCCATCTTCCGAGACCTCCAGCGCCGTGGCGCTGCCGCGCCTGGCATCGGGGGGCAGGTCCGCCGGTTGCGCATGGGCTGCCGCGGCCACGCAGGCCAGCAGCAGCGCGGTGGTGCGCGGGCGGCAAGGCTGTCGGGGGCACTGCTGGCGGTGGGACCGGGGCAGGGGATCGGTGGCAGGGGCAAGGGCTTGGGGCATGGCGTGGATGTTCAGGTGGAAAGCCTCTTGAATGGGGAACCGGTATCCGAGCGTAACAGCATTGCGGCGCTGGGACTTGTGCCATGGCAAGCCGCCGGGCGCGGTGCGCGCAGGCCGCCATGCCCAGGAAATGTGAGCAGCATCCAGCAGCCTGGCGCGCTTGCCGCCACAATGGCGCGTCTATGTCATCTTCTCCTTCTTTCCGTCTGGCCCTGATCCTGGGCCTGCTTTCGGCCATCGGGCCCTTTGCCATCGACATGTACCTGCCCGCGCTGCCCCAGATCGGCAGCAGCCTTGGCGCCCCGGTGGGCGCCGTGCAGGCCAGTCTCACGGCGTTCTTCCTTTCCCTGGGGGTGGGCCAGTTGCTCTACGGGCCGGTCTCCGACATGGTGGGCCGCAAGCCGCCGCTGTACTTCGGCCTGGCGTTGTTCGCCGTGGCCAGCGTGGGCTGCGCCCTGGCCACCAGCATCGAGACGCTGGTGGTGCTGCGCTTCATCCAGGGCCTGGGCGCGGCGGCCGGCATGGCCGTGCCGCGCGCGGTCGTGCGCGACCTGCATACCGGCCATGCCGCCGCTCGCATGATGTCGCTGCTGATGCTGGTGTTCAGCGTCTCTCCCATCCTCGCGCCGCTGGCCGGCAGCGGGGTGATCGCCATCAGCAGCTGGCGCGGCGTGTTCTGGGCCGTGGCCCTGGCCTCCGTCGTCGGCCTGGTGGCCGTGTTCGCCAGCCTGAAGGAGACGCGCGACGCCGCCGCCCGCCTGGACAGCAGCGTGGCCGGCGCCCTGCGTGCCTATGGCGTGTTGCTGCGCGACTGGCATTACCTGGGCCTGGTCTTCATCGGCGGCTGCTCGCTGGCCGGCTTTTTCGTCTACCTGGCGGGCTCGCCCTTCGTGCTGATCAACCACTATGGCCTCAGCTCCACGCAGTACAGCCTGGCCTTCGCGCTCAATGCCATCGCCTTCATCGGGGCATCCCAGTTCACCGGCTGGCTGGGCCAGCGCTTCGGCATGGTGCGCGTGGTCAAGGCCGCCGCCAGCGCCGCGGGCCTGGTCATGGTGGCGTTGCTGCTGTACTACCTGCTGGGCGGCGATCGCCTGCCGGTGCTGATGGGCCTGTACTTCATCTGCAGCCTGCTGATGGGGCTGGTCATCCCCACGACCTCGGTACTGGCGCTGGAAGAGCATGGCGCGATCGCCGGCACGGCCTCGGCCCTGCTGGGCACGCTGCAGATGCTGTCGGGCGCCGCCGCCATGCAGATCGTGGGCCTGTTCTCCACGGGCAAGCCCCTGCCCATGGTCGTGGGGATGGCCGTGGGGGCGTTGATCGGCGTGGCGCTGACCTGGATCACCCTGGGTGGCTCGCGTGCCCATCGGGTGGTGATGAAAGACCATCCATGAGCGCTGCACCCACAGCCGCTGTGGCTGCGCCCCAGGACGGCCTGCCCCAGGACGGCCTGCCCCAGGATGGCCTGCCCTCCGGCCCACGCGGCCGGGCCATGCTGGTCATCATCCTGGGCCTGACGCTGTCGGTGCTGGACAGCACCCTGGTCAACCTTGCGCTGCCGGCCATGGCGCGCGAGCTGCAGTCCAGCTCGGCGCATACGCTGTGGGTGGTCAACTCCTACCAGTTGGCCAGCCTGGTGCTGCTGCTGCCACTGGCGGCCCTGGGCGAGCGCCTGGGCTATCGGCGTGTCTACCTGGTGGGCATGCTGGTGTTTGCCGTGGCTTCGCTGGCGGCCATGCTGGCCACATCGCTGCCCGCCCTGGTGGCGGCGCGCGCCCTGCAGGGCCTGGGCGCGGCAGGGGTGATGAGCGTGAACGCGGCCCTGGTGCGGCTGATCTATCCGCGTGCCCTGCTGGGGCGGGGCATGGCCGTCAATTCGCTGGTGGTGGCCACGGCGTCGATGGCCGGGCCTTCGGTGGCGGCGGCCATCCTGTCCGTGGCCAGCTGGCCCTGGCTGTTCGCCGCCAACCTGCCGCTGGGCCTGTTCACGCTGTGGCTGGGGCGCAGGGCACTTCCGGCCAATGCCGTGGCCGGCCATGCAGGGGCACGGCTGTCGCCGCTGGACGTGCTGCTCAACATTCTCATGTTCAGCCTGATCTTCCTGGGCGGTGAGCAGCTGGGCGTGCGCGCGGGCGGTGCCGATTCTTCCCTGCCTTCGGGCTGGTGGCTGCTGGGCGCGGGCCTGCTGGTGGGCGCCTGGTATGTGCGCCGCCAGTGGCGCCTGCCCGCGCCGCTGCTGCCGGTGGACCTGCTGCGCATCCCGGTGTTCGCGCTGTCCATGTGCGGCTCGGTCAGCGCCTTTTGCGCGCAGATGCTGGCCTATCTGGCCCTGCCGTTCCTGCTGCTGGAGTCGCATGGCATGTCGCCCATCGAGGCCGGCCTGCTGATCACGGCCTGGCCGCTGGCCACGGTGCTCACCGCGCCGGTGGCGGGCCGGCTGATAGGCCGCTATCCGGACGGCCTGCTGGGCGGCATCGGCATGGCCATGTTCGCCTGCGGTCTGTGGCTGCTGGCGGCCATGCCCGAGACGATTTCGGCGGCGGACATGGTCTGGCGCATGCTGCTGGCGGGCAGCGGGTTCGCGCTGTACCAGTCGCCCAACAACCATACCATCGTGACTTCGGCGCCGATGGCGCGCAGCGGCGCGGCCGGCGGCATGCTCAGCTCGGCCCGGCTGACGGGGCAGACGCTGGGCGCCGTGGTGCTGGCCACCATCTTCACCTTCGCGGGCGGGCATGGCGGGCATGCCGAGATCGTGGCCCTGGCCGTGGCCGGGTGCTTTGCCGCGATGGCGGGTGTGTTCAGCGTGCTGCGCGTGCGCAGCGGCACGGTCGCGAAGCACTGAACTGGCAGGCAATGGCATTGAACTTGCATGCGTCGGCAGGCTCTGACACGTGCATCATCCCTGTCGGCCACGCCATGCGACTTGTATGGCATGCCATCCACTTTACAAACAGGACATATGGGCGGCGCACAATGCGGCGGCGCCTTTAACGACAACCGCCGTACTCATGAATTTTGACGTGCCCCTTCCGCCGAGCTCGCGCCTGTCGGCGCCTTTTGAATCCCAGCCCGGCGCGGGGCACGCTCCTCCTCTCGCGGGTCTCGCCCGGGCCGCCTTGTGCACCCTTGCTTTGGTGGGAACGCTGGCAGGCTGCTCCAGGCAGGAGGCAGCGCCCGCGGCCGCCAAGGCCGCGCCCGAGGTGGGCGTGGTCACGCTGCAAAAGCAGAGCCAGCAGCTCGATTCCACGCTGCCCGGCCGCACGCGCGCCTCGCTGACGGCCGAGGTGCGGCCCCAGGTCTCGGGCATCGTGCAAAAGCGCCTGTTCACCGAAGGGGCCCTGGTCCGCCAGGGCCAGCAGCTCTACCAGATCGATCCGGCCTCGCTGCAGGCCACGCAGGCCAGCGCCCAGGCGGCCCTGGCCAAGGCAGAGGCCAGCGCGCGCACGCTGGAAGCGACGGCGCGCCGCAATGCCGAACTGGTCAAGATCGACGCCATCAGCCAGCAGGCCTTCGAGGAAAGCCAGGCCGCGGCGGCGCAGTCGCGCTCGGACGTGGCCGTGGCCAAGGCCAACCTGGCGACGGCGGGCATCAACCTCAAGTACAGCCGCATCGAGGCGCCGATCAGCGGACGCATCAGCCTGTCTTCGGTGACGCCGGGCGCGCTGGTCACGGCCAACCAGACCGAGGCGCTGACCTCCATCGTCCAGCTCGACCCCATGTTCGTGGACTTCACCCAGTCCAGCAGCGAGCTGCTTCAGCTCAAGCGCGACTGGGAGGCGGGCCGCTTCCAGAAGGTGGAGGGCGACAAGATCCCCGTTCGCATCGTGCTGGACGACGGCAGCGCCTACGCCCACCAGGGCAAGCTGCAGTTCGCGGGCGTGATCGTCAACGCCACGACCGGCACGGTCACGCTGCGCGCCGTCGTGCCCAACCCCGATGGCGTGCTCATGCCCGGCATGTACGTGCAGGCCCTGCTGCCCACGGGCCTGGCGCCCGAGGCGCTGCTCGTGCCCCAGCAGTCGGTGACGCGCGACCTGACGGGCAAGGCCAGCGTGCTGGTGGCCAAGGCCGACGATGTGATCGAGAAGCGCCCCGTGGAGATCGACCGCGCCGTGGGCAACCAGTGGCTGCTGCAAGGCGGGCTGGCAGCCGGCGAGCGCGTGGTGGTCGACGGTTTCCAGCGCATCAAGCCCGGCGACAAGGTGCGCCCCGTGGAAGTGGACCTGCGCGCCAAGGCCCAGGCCCGCAACGGCATGCCTGCAGCCCTGGCGCAGCCTGCGGCCGCAGCCCCCGCTCCAACGGCCCCCGCAGGCCAGTAAGCGCCGGGGACGCAGCACATGGCCCAGTTCTTCATCAGCCGGCCCATCTTCGCGTGGGTCATCGCCATCATCATCATGCTCGGCGGCGCCCTGTCCATCTCCACGCTGCCGCTGGAGCAATACCCCGACATCGCGCCGCCGCGCGTGACCATCGGTGCGCAGTACACGGGCGCCTCGGCCGCGACGGTCGAGAACTCGGTGACCCAGATCATCGAGCAGCAGCTCAAGGGCATCGACAACATGCTCTACATGAGCTCGACCTCCGATGCCTCGGGCCGTGCGCGCACCACGCTGACCTTCGCGCCGGGCACCAACATCGACGTGGCCCAGGTGCAGGTGCAAAACAAGCTGCAGTCGGCCGTGAACCGGCTGCCCGACGCGGTCAAGAGCCGCGGCGTGTTCGTGAACAAGGGCGGCCAGGACTTTCTGGTCACCTACAGCTTCTTCTCCAAGGACCCGGCCATGACCGCGGTCGACATCGGCGACTACCTGACCAGCAACCTGGTCGACGTGATCGGCCGGCTCGACGGCGTGGGCGACGTCAATGTCTTCGGCACCAACTATGCGATGCGCATCTGGATGGACCCGGCCAAGCTGGAGAAATATGCGCTGATGCCCTCGGACCTGGTCAACGCGCTGAACTCCCAGAACGCCCAGGTCTCGGCGGGCCAGCTCGGCGCGCTGCCCGCCAAGGCGGACCAGCAGCTCAACGCCACGATCACGGCGCGCACCAAGCTCAAGACGGTGGAGGAGTTCGAGAACATCGTGCTCAAGTCCTCGCTGGACGGCTCGGTGGTGCTCATGAAGGACGTGGCGCGCGTGGAGCTGGGCGCCGACAACCTGACCATCAAGGCCCAGCTCAACGGGCTGCCCGGCGCCGGCATGGGCATCGTGCTGGCCGACGGCGCCAACGCCATGAACGTGGCCGACGGCATCGCGGCCAAGCTGGCCGAGCTCAAGCCCTTCTTCCCCAACGAGATCGACTACTTCGTCAGCTCGGACTCCACCCCCTTCGTACGTGCCTCCATCAAGGAAGTGGTGACCGCGCTGGCCGAGGCCATGGTCCTCGTGGTCATCGTGATGTTCATCTTCCTGCAGAACTTCCGCGCCACGATGATCCCCGCCATCGCCGTGCCCGTGGTGCTGCTGGGCACCTTCGGCGTGCTGTCGCTGGCCGGCTACTCGATCAACACGCTGACCATGTTCGCCATGGTGCTGGCCATCGGCCTGCTGGTGGACGATGCCATCGTGGTGGTGGAGAACGTCGAGCGCGTGATGCACGAGACCGGGCAATCGCCCAAACAGGCCACGCGCCAGTCCATGCGCGAGATCACGCCGGCCCTGGTGGGCATCGGCGTGACGCTGTCGGCCGTGTTCGTGCCCATGGCCTTCTTCGGTGGCTCGACGGGCGTGATCTACCGCCAGTTCTCCATCACCATCGTGGCTGCGATGGCGTTGTCGGTGTTCGTGGCGCTGACGCTCACGCCCGCGCTGTGCGCCACCTTGCTCAAGCCTGCGGCGGCTGGCGCGGCGCATGACCGTCCGAACCGCTCCGGCATCCTGGGGCTGAACGACCGGTTCTTCCGCTGGTTCAACCACCATTTCGACGCCACGGCCGCGCGCTACCAGGGCACGGTGGCCTATTCGCTGCGCCGTGCCAAGCGCATGATGCTGATCTTCATCGCCGTGTGCGGCGTGGTCTGGCTGCTGATGGCGCGCCTGCCCACCTCCTTCCTGCCCGACGAGGACCAGGGCTTCGTCTTCGTCAACGTCAACCTGCCCTCGGGCGCCGCCGATGCGCGGCTGCAGGACGTGCTCGTGCAGGTGCGCGAGTATTTCGCCAAGCAGCCCGACGTGCTGAGCTTCTACCAGGTCTCTGGACTCAATGGCGACCAGGCCTCGGCCCGCGCCTTCGTGCGGCTGAAGACCTGGGACGAGCGGCCGCTGCCTGGCCAGTCGGCCTCGGCGATCGCCCACCGCGCGACCAAGGACCTGGCGGCGATCCGCGATGCGCGCGTGCTCGTCATGCTGCCGCCGGCCGTGCGCGGCCTGGGTGCCAGCTCCGGCTTCAACTTCATGATCAAGGACATGAACGGCCTGGGCCACCAGACCCTGCTGGAGGCCAAGGAAAAATTCCTGGCCGAGGCGCGCAAGCGCCCCGAGCTGACCAACCTGCGCATGACCAACCTGGAAGACGCCAGCGAGCTGCGCCTGGACATCGACGACCGCAAGGCCGCCGCGCTGGGCCTGTCCTATGCCGACATCAACAGCGTGCTGTCCAGCGCCATGGGCGGCACCTATGTCAACGACTTCCTGAACAACGAGCGCGTCAAGCGCGTCTACATCCAGGGCGATGCGCCGCACCGCATGCTGCCGCAGGACATCGCCAAATGGACGGTGCGCAATGCCAGGGGCGAGATGGTGCCGTTCAGCGCCTTCTCCAGCAGCTACTGGGCCTATGGCTCGCCGCAGCTGATGCGCTACAACGGCAACCCGGCCTATGAGATCGAAGGCCGAGCCGCGCCCGGTGTCAGCTCGGGCACGGCCATGCAGATCGTCGAGGACATCCTGCGCACGCTGCCGGCCGGCATCGGCTACGAATGGACCGGCGCCTCGCTGCAGGAGCGCCAGTCGGGCGCCCAGGCGCCGCTGCTGTACGCCATCTCCATCCTCTTCGTGTTCCTGTGCCTGGCCGCGCTCTACGAGAGCTGGACCGTGCCGCTGTCGGTGATGCTGGCCGTGCCGCTGGGCGTGGTCGGCGCGCTGGCCGCCACCTACACGCGCGGGCTGACCAACGATGTGTACTTCCAGGTGGGCCTGCTGACCACGGTGGGCCTGGCGTCCAAGAACGCCATCCTGATCGTCGAGTTCGCCGTGCAGCTGCAGGAGCAGGGCAAGAGCATCTTCGACGCCGTGGTGGCGGCCGTGCGCCAGCGCCTGCGGCCCATCCTGATGACGTCCCTGGCCTTCGGCTTCGGCGTCATCCCGCTGGCCATCGGCACGGGCGCCGGCGCGGGCGGGCGCAATGCCATCGGCACGGCCGTGCTGGGCGGCATGCTGGCCTCCACGGTGCTGGGCATCTTCCTGGTGCCGGTGTTCTTCCTGCTGGTCCGCAGCTGGTTCAAGAGCCACGGGCGCACCGACGACGACGCTGCACCGCAGACCACCAAGGAGAGCGCAGCATGAAGCGCCCCATGAATCTTGCCCCCCTCGCCACCGCTGCGGCCCTTGCGACGCTGTTGTCCGGCTGCAATCTCGCACCGCAGCACCGCACGCCCGACCTGCCTGTGCCCGCCACCGTGGGCGCTGCGGTGGATGCCAGCCCGGCCCGGGCCGACGAGGCCAGCCTGCAGGCTGCCGCCGCGCTGGGCTGGGTGCAGTCGCCGCAGCTGCGCGAGGTGATCGCGCTGGCCTTGGCCAACAACCGCGACCTGCGCGTGGCCGTGGAGAACATCGAAAAGGCACGCGCCCAATACGGCATCACACGCGCGGACCTGCTGCCCAGTGTCAATGCCCAGGCCCAGGCCAGCCGGGCACGCACGGCCGCCGGCATGACCAGCGCCACCCAGGCCGCTTCGGTCAGCACGCAGTACACCGCCCAACTGGGGTTCGCCAGCTACGAGATCGATCTCTGGGGCCGCGTGCGCAACCTCAGCGAAGCCGCCTTGCAGCAGTTTCTGCAGACCGAGCAGAATCGGCGCAACGTGCAGATCGGCCTGGTGGCCGACGTGGCCAATGCCTGGCTGACGCTGGCCACCGACCAGGCGCGCCTGCAACTGGCGCGCGACACGCTGGCCAGCCGCGAGAAGGCCTACGAGCTGACGCGGCGCATGCACCAGATCGGCTCCACCTCGGGACTGGTGCTGGCCCAGAACCAGACCACGGTGGAGACGGCGCGTGTCGATGTGGCCAGCTTCACCTCGCAGGTCGAGCGCGACCGCAATGCGCTGCAGCTGCTGGTGGGTGGGCCGCTGCCGGCTGCGCTGCTGCCCGGCGCCGAACTGCTGGCTGCGGGCGCCCAGGCTCCCGCGGCCCTGCTGCCCGTGCCCGCGCCGCTGCCGTCCAGCGTGCTGCTGGCGCGCCCGGACCTGCAGGCGGCAGAGAACAACCTGCGCGCCATGGCGGCCAACATCGGCGCCGCGCGTGCGGCCATGTTCCCGACCATCAGCCTGACGGCCAGCATCGGCACGGGCAGCCGCGAGCTGGACAACCTGTTCGGCGGCGGCAGCAGCACCTGGAGCTTCATTCCCCTGGTGCGCCTGCCCATCTTCGATGCCGGCCGCAACCGGGCCGGCGTGCAGGTGGCCGAGGCCAACCAGCGCATTGCCGTGGCCCAATACGAGAAGGCCGTGCAGACCGCCTTCCGGGAAGTGTCCGACGTGCTGGCCGACCGGGCCCAGTGGGACGAGCGCCTGGCCGCGCAGACCCGCATGGTGGAGGCCACGCAAAAAGCCTTCGATCTGTCCGAGGCCCGCTTCAAGGCCGGCGTGGACAACTACCTGACGGTGCTCGATGCGCAGCGCAGCCTCTACACGGCCCGGCAGACGCTGATCGGCCTGCGCCTGTCCGAGCAGCTCAACCGCGTGACACTGTGGAAGGTGCTGGGCGGCGAGCCGGCCGGCGCCACCATGGCCAGCTCCTGAGCGGCTCGGGTACATTCTGCGGGTCAGGCCCGGGGCCCGCAGAACATTCCGCCACGATCACGATGAACCCTTTCGCCCACACCCCCGAACCTCCGTACTACGCCGTCATCTTCTCGTCCCGCCGCACGGCCGACGATGGCTATGGCCTCATGGCCCAGCGCATGGTGGAGCTTGCGGCGCAGCAGCCCGGCTTCCTGGGGGTGGAAAGCACGCGCGGCGAGGATGGCTTCGGCATCACCGTGTCCTACTGGTCCTGCGCCGAAGACATCGCGCGCTGGAAGGGCGATGCCGAGCACCTGGTCGCCCAGCAACTGGGCAAGGACGCCTGGTACGAGCACTACGAGCTGCGGGTGGCCCGCGTGGAGCGGGCCTACGGCAAGCGCTGAGTCCGGGCCGCCTCCGCTTGCACCACGGCCTCGGCCAGCAGCGCGATGGAGCGGGGCGCGCAGCCCTCGGCATCGTTGCTCACCGTCACAAAGGCGGGCAGCCCGCGGCTCGTGATGCCGTCGATGGTCTTGGCGAGGATGGAGCGCGTGTGCACATCGGGCGTGCGGATCTCGTCGAAGGGGTCGTGCTTCTTTTGCGCATCGGGGTAGCCGTAGGCACCGAACTCGCGGTTCAGGTTCCAGCGGCAGACCAGGGGGCTGGGCCACAGCTGCCGCAGAAAAACCAACTGCTCTTCGATGGGCGGCATCTTGCCGTGCAGCCCCAGGCAGAAGGTGGCCCCCGACGCGCGCAGCGTGTCCGCCAGCTCGGGAGTCAAAAGCTCCGGGTCGCGCACCTCCACCGCCACGATGATCTGCGCGCCCAGCGGATGGGCGGCCAGCGCCGCTCGCACCGCGTCCAGCATGGCCTGCAGCCGCGCCAGCAGTTCGGTAGGGCGGCTCAGCAGGCCCCAGGTCATGGGACTGAGCTGGAACACCAGCACGCCGAGCTGCTCGCCCAGCCCTTCGAGCGTGGGTTCGACGAAGCTGGTCACGGCCAGATCGGGCTGAAGGAACACGGGGTTCAGCGACATGCCCTTGCCATCCTCGTCGCGGACCTGCGCATCGGTGACCACCGAAGGGCACTTGACCACGAAGCGGAAATCGACCGGCACTTGGCCTGCAAAGGCCAGGTACTGGCTGGCCGTCAGCGGCCGCCAGAAACTGCGGTCCACGCAGACCGTGCGCATCAGCGGATGCCGGCCATAGGCCTGCAGTCCTTTCTTGGCGAGCACGCTTTTGTCATAGGCGCCATCCCAGACCAAGCCTTCCCAGCCCGGGTAGGACCAGGTGGAGACCCCCATGCGCAGGCCCGGCGGAAGCTGGTCCGCCAGCGCCTGCCATTGCAGGGCCTGGGCCGCCAGTTGCACGGTGCCGACGGCCTTGCGGGATGCCGGCTTGCGACCGCCAGGCGCGGGAGGCGGGGCAGGGGAGGCTGGTGGGGGAGAACCGAACAGATCGTCTTGCATTCGAGGCTGGTGATTGTGGCAGAGGAAGCCTGCATGCCACGCGGCGCGGCAACGCAGGCAACGGATTGATTTTGCAAGCCCTTGAATTCATTGACCTGCAAGAAATGCTTGCATTTGCGGGTCGGCCGTGAGCGGTCCGGCCCGAATCGCGTGTGGCACACTTGGCCGCTTTCCGGATTCCACGCCATGGGGCGTCTGTCGAATGCAAAAAATCATTGGCCAAATCGCCGCAGAACTGAATGTCAAGCCGCAGCAGGTGGGTGCCGCGGTCGAGCTGCTTGATGGAGGGGCCACGGTGCCCTTCGTTGCCCGCTACCGCAAGGAGGTGACGGGTGGCCTGGACGATGCCCAGCTGCGCCAGCTCGATGAGCGCCTGACCTATCTGCGCGAGCTCGAGGATCGCCGCGCCTCGGTGCTCAAGGCCATCGATGAGCAGGGAAAGCTCACCGACGCTCTGCGCCTGGCCATCGCCAATGCGCCGACCAAGCAGGAACTGGAGGACATCTACCTGCCATTCAAGCAGAAGCGCCGCACCAAGGGCCAGATCGCCAAGGAGTTCGGCATCGAGCCGCTGGCCGACAGGCTGTTCGCCGACCCCACGCTGGACCCGCACAAGGAGGCCGAAGCCTTCTGCAAGCCCGCCACCACGCTGGACGACGGCAAGCCGGGCCCGGATTTCTCGACCACTTTCGCCGTGCTCGACGGCGTGCGCGACATCCTGTCCGAGCGCTGGGCCGAGGACCCGGCCCTGGTGCAGAAGCTGCGCGAATGGCTGTGGGAAGACGGCCTGCTGCGTTCCAAGAAGGTCGAGTCCAAGAACGAGAACGATCCCGAGGTGGCCAAGTTCCGCGACTACTTCGAGTACGACGAGCCCATCGGCCGCGTGCCATCGCACCGCGCGCTGGCCGTGTTCCGCGGCCGTGCGCTGGAGATCCTCGAGGCCAAGCTGGTGCAGCCCGTCGAGCCCGAGCCGGGCCAGCCCAGCCTGGCCGAAGGAAAGATCGCGCTGCACCTTGGATGGAGCCATGCCAGGCGCGCCAGCGATGACCTGATCCGCAAGTGCGTGGCCTGGACCTGGCGCGTCAAGCTCAGTCTCTCGACCGAGCGCGACCTGTTCTCGCGCCTGCGCGAGGACGCCGAGAAGGTGGCCATCAAGGTCTTCGGCGACAACCTGCGCGACCTGCTGCTGGCAGCGCCCGCAGGCCAGCGCGCCGTGATCGGCCTGGACCCCGGCATCCGCACGGGTGTCAAGGTGGCCGTGGTGGACAGCACGGGCAAGCTGGTGGACACCACCACCATCTACCCGCACGAGCCGCGCCGTGACTGGGACGGCTCGCTGGCCGTGCTGGCGCGCCTGGTCGAAAAGCACCAGGTCAACCTGATCGCCATCGGCAACGGCACGGCCAGCCGCGAGACCGACAAGCTGGCGGCCGACCTGATCAAGATCGCCGGCAAGGCCGAGCGCAAGATCGAGAAGGTCGTGGTCAGCGAGGCCGGTGCCTCCGTGTATTCCGCCAGTGAGTTCGCCTCTCAGGAAATGCCCGATGTGGACGTGAGCCTGCGCGGCGCCGCCAGCATCGCGCGCCGCCTGCAGGATCCTCTGGCCGAACTGGTCAAGATCGACCCCAAGAGCATCGGCGTGGGCCAGTACCAGCACGACGTGAACCAGAGCGAGCTGGCGCGCCAGCTCGATGCCGTGGTCGAGGACTGCGTGAACTCCGTGGGCGTGGACCTGAACACGGCTTCGGCGCCGCTGCTGTCGCGCGTCTCCGGCCTGTCGGGCAGCGTGGCCAAGTCGGTGGTGCGCTGGCGCGATGCCAATGGCTCGTTCAGGAGCCGCAAGCAATTGATGGAGGTCTCCGGCCTGGGCGCCAAGACCTTCGAACAGGCGGCGGGCTTTCTGCGCATCCGCGGCGGCGACAACCCGCTGGACATGACGGGCGTGCACCCGGAGACCTATCCGGTGGTCGAGCGCATCATCGCCGCAACGGGCAAGAGCGTGGACCAGCTCATGGGCCGCGCCGAGGTGCTCAAGGGCCTGAAAGCCGAGCAGTTCGTGAACGAGCAGTTCGGTGCCATCACCGTCAAGGACATCCTGGGCGAGCTGGAGAAGCCGGGGCGCGATCCGCGTCCCGACTTCGTGGTTGCCCGCTTCAATGACGGCGTGGAGGACATCAAGGATCTCAAGGAAGGCATGACGCTGGAGGGCACGGTCAGCAACGTGGCCCAGTTCGGCGCTTTCGTGGACCTGGGCGTGCACCAGGACGGCCTGGTCCACGTGAGCCAGATGAGCCACAAGTTCGTCGAGGACGCGCGCGAGGTCGTCAAGACCGGCCAGATCGTCAAGGTCAGGGTGCTGGAGGTCGATGTGGCGCGCAACCGCATCAGCCTGACCATGAAGCTGGATGCCGCGCCCGCGCGCCGCGACGGCCCGCGCGACAACCGGTTCGAAAGCACAGGACGCGGCCACCAGGGCGGGCAGCGGCGCAGCCAGGATCCGGCGCCGCAGTCGGCCATGGCGTCTGCCTTCGCCAAGCTGCAGGGACGCAAGTAGGGGCGGCCGCGCGATGGTGGCGCATGCGCTGCACCTGCAGACGCTGGTGACCAGGCCCGTGGCCTTGCCGGCGCAGCCGCGCATCGTGGCCCTGTTGTTGCGCGAGCTGGTGCCCGAGGTGCCCAGCCTGCGGCGCCTGAGCCAGCTGTTCGCCGCCGATCCCGCTTTGGCTGCGCGGTTGCTGGCCCTGGCCAATGGGCCGGTCTTCGGCATGGCCGGTCGGATCACCGGGATCCCCGAGGCGCTGGCCCTGCTGGCGCCGGCGCAACTGCGCCAGATCGTCCAGAGCATGCCGCTGGGCGTGGGGACGCACGCGGTGCCGGGCATGGCGATGCCCGCCTTCTGGCGCTACAGCATGGACGCCGCGCGCGTGGCCCGGGCGCTGGCCGGCACGGTGCAGGCCAGTCCCACGGCGGCCTATGCGGCGGGCCTGCTGCATGGTCTGGGCGAGCTGGCCATGCATCTGTCCGACCCGGCGCGGGCCGCCACCATCACGGAACTGGTCGGGCCGCTGGATCCGCGCCGCACGGAGGTGGAGTTGCGTCTGTGCGGCTACACGTACAGCCAGGTCAGCGCGGCCCTGGCCCGGCAGTGGAGCCTGCCGCCGCTGCTGACCGATGCGCTTCAGCACCTGCATGCGCCATTGGCCCAGCCCGGCTTCGATCCACTGGCCGGCGTGCTGCACATCGCCGCCTGGCGTGCCCGCTCGCGCGAGGCGCAGTGGGGCGAGCGCGCGCTGGCTGTGAGTTTCCCCGGCGAAGTGGGCGTGGCCCTGGGCCTGGACATCGACATGGTGCTGCGCCAGGACCCGGTGGACTGGATGGCCGACTCCGGGCTCGATGTGCTGCTGTAGGCGGTCCCGCTGCGGTGTCGGTCAGTTCCTGTGCCAGGGCGCGGGTATCAGGTCGACCAGGGGCGAGGGATCGCGCCGGTAGGGCACGGGGCTGATGGGGGCCATGGGCTGTAGCGTCATCGGGTCGATGCGCGACAGCTGCTGCATCCAGCCGATGTCCACGCTGCCGCCCGGTGCGGGGCGGGAATAGATCAGCTCCAGCATGCGCCGCGACGCCGCGTGCCCCTGCGCCGCGGCCTGCTGGTACAGGTGCAGGGCCTCCGTGTAGTTGGCGGGCACGCCTTCGCCTCGGTGGTAGCGCTGTGCCTGCTCCCACTGCTGTTGCGCCGTGCCGGGTTGTCGCACCTGGATGTCCTGCTCGTTGGGCGAGCCCCGCAGCTGCTGCGCGCCCAGTGCCTTTTGCGGTCCCGGTGGAACCGGCACGCCGAAGGTGCTGCGGGCCGAGACCTGCTGGCCTGTCGCGCGCAGCCGCTCGCCCAGCATCTGGGCATTGGCGGCCGCGCCGGGCGAGCGTGCCGACGCCGCACGGAACTGCCGCAGCGCCGCCTCGGGCTCACCCTGTGCCAGCAGCGCAAGGCCCCATTCCAGCTGGGCGCCGGGGCTGCCCAGGCGAGCCGCGCGTTGCAGCAGGGCCTGGTCGGGCGTGGCCGTGGCGGCGGACACATCGTCGGCCTGTTCCTGCGTGGACAGCGGCGCCAGGCGCCGTGCCAACAGCCATTGCAGGTACTGGGCGCGGGCCGGGTCGGTGCCGGCCAACTGCTCGATCCAGGGGCGTGCTGCCGGCGGATCGGGTGGCTGGCCGCAGCCCTCGATGGCGCACCAGGCCAGTCCCGCGCTGGCCAGCGGATGCCCCGCACGCTGGGCCCGCTCGAACCATTGCCGGGCCTGGGGGCCGTCCTGTGCCATGGCGATGCCATGCAGGGCCAGCAGCCCCATCACCCATTGCGCCTCGCGCTGGGTGGACGCACTCGCGCCCCGGCCTTCTGCGCGGTTGCGCAACTGGGCCAGCGCGCGCTGCTGGGCAGCGTCCGGGTTCGGCGAGATATTGCTGGTGCCCGGCTGGGAGCCGGACAGGCTGACCGTGGCGACCCTGATCGGCGCGACCGGCGTGAAGCGGGCAGCCGCCTGCACATGGGGCGGTACGGCCGCGGCCATGCCCGGCAGCAGGGCCAGCAGGGCCTGCAGCACGAGCCCGCTGGCCCGGCGCAGTGGTGGCACCGTCCCCGTCAGGCCCGCGGCCGTGGGGCGGCGGGCGGGTTCTTGGGCTGTGTACGGCATGGCGGACGGCCTTTGCTTGGCTTGTCGGGTGGGTGGGGCTCAGCGCTTGGCCTGGGCCGGCACCACCTGCCAGAAGCGGGCCATGCCGGTGTAGCGTTCCGTGCCCAGCGACTCGGCCATGTACCGGTTGACGTCCTCCAGGGTGCGCATGCCGGGGATGGCGATGAAGGCCTTGCCCTGGAGCAACTGGGGCAGTTTCTCGCCCATGTTCTGCTCGGTGGCGAAGCAGGCCACGCCTTCCTTGCCGGGAGGGCCGGCGTTGATCACGTAGCCGGGGTTGGGACTCATCCAGTCGGGCAGGCGCACGGACTGGGCGGCCGTGATCCACCCGGAGCGGTTCACGTCGTTGGGGACCAGGCGCGTGACTTCGCCGTCGGCGCCGGCCATGAAGCAGGCCAGGTAGGAGGCGCGCGACACGGTGGCGGACAGGAACAGCTGCTCGCCCGTCTCGAAGGAGGTGCGGGTCGGCGTGATGTTCTCCACCCACAGGTCCAGCTGGCGGTCCGGCGCGGGCGCGCCGTAGCGGTAGTCGCCCGTGCCCACGGCGACCTTGTCCGTGGCCGTGGTGACCGGCGCCGCGCTCTTGGTGTCCCAGCCGATGCGCGTCATGTGGCCGTCGGCGCCCACGGCCACGAAATCGCGCAGTGCGCGCTCGTAGGTGCTGAAGTCCACCACGCCGTTGACCACCATGCCGCTGTCGGCCTGGAAGCGCCCTATGGCTTCGCGCCACTGCGGATTTCCCGCGGTGAAGGCCGGGGCGTCGGGTGGCAGATAGCCCTTGCTGATCAGCGATTGGCGCACCAGTTCCTGGTGGATGCCGGCATCGCCTTCCTCATACCAGTCGCGCAGCTGGCGCTGGAAGTCGGGGTGGGTCTGGTCCAGCGTCAGGCACTGCCAGTAGGGAAGGCGGGACCATTTGCCCAGCAGCTCGATCATGCCCAGCTCGACCAGGGTACGCACGGCCGGGCCCGAGCCCTGGGCATAGTCGCGGCCCACGCTGAACTGCACGCCGTAGTTGCCGATGCGGCCCGACAGGTCCAGGCCCTGGCTGCCGTTGCCGATCACGACCTCGTTGGCCGAATCCAGGCCCGGAATGATGGTGCGCGTGCGGAAGTCGCCCAGATGCAGTTCCATTCCCAGCACGGCGCCGCTTCGGTTGCTGCTGTAGCCGGTTTCCAGGCGCGAGGCGCTGGTGCCCGCATCCAGGCTGTTGCGCAGCACGTTCTGGTCCATGAAGGACACGGCGCCCGACACGTACAGGGCAGGGCGCTGCAACTGGATCTGGTTGTTGTTGAGCAAGATGGTGGTCAGGTTCTGCACCGTGTCCTGGCGCGCGATGTCCACCTCATAGTCCACATAGCGGAAGGCACTGCTGACGCGCGACATCTGGGACAGAGCGGTGACCACCATTTCCTTGGCGGCCACGGCCACGCGGCCCGAATAGTCGGGCAGTTGCTTGCTGGTGATCAGCACCGTGGGCATGTGGCTGTTGCGGAACATCCTGTCCATGCACATCAGCGAATCGGAAAAGCTCGATATGGAGCGTACCGGCCGCACCACGGGCCGGTCGGCCGCATAGACCTTTTCCAGGTACTTGGCATCCTTGCGTGCATCCAGTGGTGCGCAGCCCGACAGCAGCAGCAGGCCGGCCGAGACGGCACAGGCGATCACGCGCAGGCATCCCTGCCGTCCCGTCCATCGCTGGCGGAAGGCACCATGCGTTCGCGCATGGCCGCCGCAAGCCGGCTGGGGCACGGCATCGGGGCGGGGAAGTCCTGGCGATGAAAGGCTGTTGCACATGATGGACCTCTGCTGGAAAAGGGCGAACCAGGCCATCGGCGTGCGTTGGCGCCCATGGCGGCAATTTCGTTGGAGGGGGCTGGCGGGCGACCATGGGGCGCGGCGCCGGGCCGCGCTATCGGCAGATGTTGACCAGGTCGCCCTTGAGGACCACGATCTGATCCTTGGTCTGGGGGCCGAAGCGGTTGAATGCGCCGGTGTTGGTGTTGCTGGCCAGATCCTGCGTGCAGGTGCGCTTCATGCCGGTGCTGCTCGTCGTCGTGGTGGTCACCACGTCGGCATCGGTGGATACGCCCGGGGCGCCGTTCATGGCCATGGCCTCGTAGCGCGCGATCTTGGCCTTGACGTTGATGGGGATGTCGGTCACGGTGTCCAGCCCTGTCGATGTGCCGGGCTTGGCAGTCGGCAGCCTGAGGTAGTCGACGGGCTTGTTCAGCACCACGGGATCTTCGCCGGGGGCCGCTGCGTGCAGGGCAGGCGCTGCGATGGCGAGCCAGGCCACGAGGGCAGCCGAGCAGGTGTTGACGGCGGTTTGCATGGTGGGCTCTCCCGGTGCGGTGGATCTGGCCGGTGCCGGGAAGGCAGTGCCGGGAGACCTGTGGTCACCCGGCAGCCTGCTTCATCCGGCAACCGGGTTCAGTGGTTGTTGTAGCAGGTGACGCAGCCGTTGTTGCTGGAGATGTTCTGCACCGCCATGGAGCCGTTGCCGGCATAGTTGACGATGCCGGAGTTCTTGGCGGCCACCACCTGGATCGAGGTGCTCTTCACATCGACTTCGCCATAATTGGAGGCCAGGTTGTTGACGGCGACGGCGCCCCATCCATCGGCCTTGTTCAGGATGCCGCTTCCCGTGGCGGCCACCACTTGCAGCGAGCTGCCGTGCTTGTCGATGGTCACATTGCCTGCATTGCTGGCCAGGTTCTGGGAAGCCTTGCCACCGCCCGTGGCCGAGTTGATCACGCCGCTCTTGTTCAGCAGTGTCACCTGGACGCTGGGTCCGCTGATGTCGATGTACGAACTGTTGCCAGGACCGCCGGGGCCGCTGGGACCTGCCATGGCAGCTGTTGCGATCAGGCTCAGGGAAAGGATTGCAAGCGATTTCATGATGGCTCCTTGGTGATACGGACTATCAGGAAAAAGGTGTGTAAGCACCCGTTTTGCAGACACTTTGCGGAGGTTGCCGGCTTTGTCTCCCTGGCCCCTGCTCGTTGTCTGGACTCCAATGTGCTCGGCCTGCTGCCTGCGCTCCATCTCTTGTTCGGGGTAGCCATGAGCGTTGATCCACCACGGCGGTAGTTACCCGCTGAGGCGTCACCGCCACAGGCCGCATCGGGTTAAAGCCTGGGCTAGGCGGCCCGGATGGATTTCGGTAGTTTCCAATTGCAACAACAGTAAATGGCTGATTGCATGCGGCTTTGCCGATGCCGGCCACCCGATGTTTGTGCGCGTCGGGCAACCTGGCGTATCGAAGTGCATACGCTGGGCGCGGGCGATTCCCGGGAGATCAGCGTGGCGCGATGGAGGCACCTGCGCCCTGGACGCAGGGCAAGGGCTGTCGGCAGGCGAGCGTGTGCGTTGTTGTCTGGGGGCAAGTCCTGGGCCATTTTTCTTACAAATGTGTTAATTTGTAATTCAGGCAATCTTTCATAAACATCGTCAAAGATTGTGGATATCGGTAGCGATTTCTCTTAATGTGGAAAGGCGAGCCTGTGAACGGTTGCGTCGTACACAAGACGTGACATCTGAGGAGATCAGCATGAACCCATCCGACATTCCCGCCGATGCACGTCCCCTGATCGCCGAGTCGCCACGCGCGCAGGCCATGCCCGGCGCCGGCCTGGGCCCCGTCATGTGGCCCGACTATCTGGCGGGCCAGCCCGACAAGCCCGTGCGGGTGCTGCTGGTTGATGACGACGCCCACATCCGCATGGTGATAGCCCAGGAAATCATGAGCGACCCGCGTACCCTGGTCGTCGCGCAGGCCGGCAGCGTGCGCGAGGGGCGCAAGGCCATCCGCCAGCATGAGTTCGACGTGATGCTGGTGGACCTGAACCTGGGCGATGGCGAGGGCTTCGAGCTGCTGGACATGATGAAGACCGTGCGCCCCACGGCCGAGGCCGTCATCGTCTCGGTCATGGAAAACGACGAGCAGGTACTGCGGGCCTTCGAGCTGGGGGCCACGGGCTACCTCGTCAAGAACTCCTGGTTCGGCAACTATCCGCAGGCCGTGCTGCAGGTGGCCAACGGCGGCGCCTCGGTCACGCCCAGCCTGGCGCGCAGGCTGCTGCAGCGCTTCGACAAGACACAGGGTGCGGAGCCCAAGCGGCGCACGCCCGACGAGGCCGACCGCCTGTCCACGCGCGAGCGCGAGGTGCTGCGCATGGTGGCCAGCGGCTACACCAGTACCGAGATCGGCTCGCGGCTGATGATCAGCGGCATGACGGTCAATACGCACATCAAGAACATCTACCGCAAGCTGCAGGTGCGCACCCGCGCCCAGGCAGTGCGCTTTGCATCGCTGCGCGGGCTGTTCTGATCGCCGGGCGGCGTCCCGCCCTGTCCGCAGCGCAGCAGCCCGCTTCCCGGCGCAGCCGCCCGCAAGGCCATGAAGCAAACCATTCGCACACTGTCCGTCTGCCTGGCCATGGGCCTGCTGCAGATGCTGGTGCTGGGTGTCTGGCTGTGGCAGGCGGGCGCGCAGGCCCCGGCCTGGCTGTCTCTGGCCAGCCTGGC
Organism: Delftia tsuruhatensis; assembly: GCF_903815225.1. Lineage (NCBI taxonomy): Bacteria > Pseudomonadati > Pseudomonadota > Betaproteobacteria > Burkholderiales > Comamonadaceae > Delftia > Delftia tsuruhatensis. The sequence goes on along the minus strand of NZ_LR813084.1, from coordinate 3,495,315 downwards.
GGTGATGGCGCTGACGGCGCTGCTGTGGTCCATCGGCGCACGGAGCCTGTACCGGCTGCTGCTGTGGCGGCGCAGGCGCACGCCCAGGCCCTCGCGAGAGGTGCAGGCCGAACGCCGGCGCATCGCGGCGGACCTGCATGACGGCGTGGGCGCGCTCCTGGTCCATGCCATGGCCCTGCTGGAGCCGCACGAGGGCCGGCAGAGGCAGGCGCATGCCTTGCTGGAGCAGTCCTTGCTGGATCTGCGGCTCATGGTGGATTCCATGGATGCCATGGAGGATGCCTTGCCCGTGCGGCTGGCGCGGCTGCGCCATCGGCTGCAGCCCGTGCTGGACCGCCGTGGCATGCAGATGCGCTGGAGCGTGGCAGATCCTCAAGCCGACCCTCGCATCGGCGTGCAGCCGGGCGCGCAGCCGGACCTGCCACGTGGCCAGCCCTCGCAGCATCTGCTGGCCATTGCCCAGGAGGCCGTGAGCAACGCCTTGCAGCACGCCCGGGCCCGCACGCTCTGGCTGGTGCTGGAGCCGGTGCAGCAGAGCACTGCGCAGGCCGATGGTGCCCGCTGGGAGTTGCGGGTGGAGGATGACGGAAGGGGACTGGCGTCGGAGCCGGTGGATGGGCAGGGCCTGCCCGGGACCCGTGGCATGGGCCTGGAGGGAATGCAGCGGCGGGCCCATGCCATCGGGGCCGTGCTGGATTTGTATGCGCGCCAGGGGGGGGGCACGGTGGTGCGCGTGCGCTGGTGAACAGGCCGCAGGTTGCGGCGACGGCCTGTGCACAATGGCGTCCATGAGCCACTCTCCTGCCCTGCGCATCCATGCGGGCCCCAGGGCCCTTGCCCACATCCGCCGCCACGGCTTGTCGCCAGGCCAGGTCCGGGTGATCCCGGCCGCCGCCGGCGGCCCCAAGGGCCTGATCCTGGGGCCACTGGACCGCTTCATCTTTGGCGAATGGCTGCCACGCTCGCGGCAGCCGGTGGATCTGGTGGGGGCCTCCATCGGCGCCTGGCGCATGGCCACCGCCTGTCTGGAGGCGCCGGTGCAGGCCTTCGAGCGGCTGGAGCGCGACTACATCGCCCAGCGCTTCGACCCCCCACCGGGCAGCCGGCGCACGCCGGCGGCCCTGGTCAGCGAGCGCTTCGCCAGCAGCCTGGAACAGTTCTATGGCGGGCGCGTGACCGAGGTGCTGGGCCATGCGCGCTATCGGCTGCATGTCGTGGCCGCGCGCGGGCGTGGCCTGCTGGCGCGCGAGTCGCGCTGGCGCACGCCACTGGGCTATCTGGGCGCGTTCGCCAGCAATGCCGTGCACCGCAAGGCCCTGGGCGCGTGGCTGGAGCGCGTGGTGTTCTCCTCGGGATCGGCCGAGGGCATGGCGCCCATTCCTTTCGGCACGCACGATCTGCGCACGCGCCAGGTCGCGCTCAGCGAGGCCAATTTCATGCAGGCCTTGCGTGCCAGCTGCTCCATCCCCTTCGTTCTGGAGGCCGTGCACGACATCGCTGGTGCGCCGCGCGGCGCCTACTGGGATGGAGGCATCACCGACTACCACCTGCATCTGGCCTACGCCGACCAGGGGCGCCTGGGTGAGGACGGCATCGTGCTGTACCCCCATTTCCAGCAGGCCGTGGTGCCGGGCTGGCTGGACAAGGGCCTGCGCTGGCGTCACCGCGCGACGCCCTGGCTCGATGCCATGGTGCTGCTCGCGCCTGATCCACGGTGGGTGGCACGGCTGCCGCGTGGCAAGCTGCCGGACCGCCATGACTTCATGGACTTCGCCACCGACCACGAGGCCCGCTGGCGTGCCTGGAGCACTGCCACCTCGGCGAGCCGGCAATTGGCGGATGAGTTCGCGCAGTGGCTGGATCGCCCCGATCCGGGGCAGGTGCTGCCGCTGTAGGCGGGCGCCGCCATCGGCGGGACGTCGCGGGGCAAGGCGGCGGAGTTCCCGCGATTGCGGTGGCCGCTGACAGGGCAGGCTGGCGGCACACGGTGCAATGCCGGGATGGCCGGTTGCGGGACGGTACCCGGCCCGTTCCGAATCCTGATACCTGATCCCATGAATCCACATTCCGATCCCTCGCCACCGCCTTCGCGGCAGGAGCGCGGCGGGGGCACCGAGGCCGCCGATGCAGCGTTCGCGCGCAGCGTGCGTTCGGCCCTGCCGGGGCTGGCGCAACTGGCCGACATGGTGCCTGCGCTGCGTCTGCTTACCGGCCTGCTGGTGGCCAGCATCGTGATTGCGGGCCTGTACTTCGGCCAGGGACTGCTGATTCCCCTGGCGTTGGCCCTGCTGTTCGGCTTCCTGCTCGATCCGGCAGTTTCCCGCCTCAAGCGCTGGGGACTGCCGCGCATGGCCGCCACGCTGCTGGTGGTGGCCCTGGCGCTGGCGGCGTTGGCGGGAATGGGAAGCTACCTGGTCGGCCAGGTACAGCAATTGAGCGCCGACCTGCCCACCTACCAGAACACCATCCGCGACAAGCTGCGCAGCCTGCGCCGCAATGCCAACATGCCCAGTGCCTGGGACGGGGCCCTGCGCACCTACGACACCGTGGAGCGCGAGATATCGCGCGGTGCCGCAGGCACGGCAAGGGTGCAGAAGGTGGAAATACAGTCACCCGAGCAAAAACCGACGGCGCGCATGCTGCAGTGGCTGGGCCGCGTGGCCGAGCCCGTGACCACGGCGGGCATCGTGCTGCTGTTCATCATTCTGATTCTGCTGGACCGGGACGATCTGCGCGACCGGCTGCTGCGCCTGATGGGCGGCAACCTGCATGTGGCCACCGATGCGCTGGACGAGGCTTCGCAGCGCATCGGCAAATACCTGCGCATGCAGTTCGTGGTCAACCTCACCTACGGCCTGCCCATGGCCGCCGGACTGTGGTTCATCGGCGTGCCGGGGGCCATCCTCTGGGGCGTGCTGGCGGCCATCATGCGTTTCGTTCCCTATGTGGGGGCCATGATCTCGGCGGCCTTCCCGCTGGCGCTGGCCTTCGCCGTGGACCCGGGCTGGCAGATGCTGCTGATGACCCTTGGCCTGATCCTGGCGCTGGAGCTGATCAGCAACAACCTGATCGAGCCATGGCTGTATGGCAGCAGTACGGGGCTGTCCACGCTGTCCATCATCGCGGCCGCCACCTTCTGGACCGCGCTGTGGGGGCCGATAGGGTTGATCCTGTCCACGCCGCTCACGGTCTGCCTGCTGGTGCTGGGCCGCTACATCCCGGCGCTGCAGTTCATGGAGGTGCTGTTGGGCAGTGCTCCGGTGCTGGGGCCGGCCCAGCGCCTGTACCAGCGGCTGCTGGCCGACGATGTGGAGGATGCCATCACGCTGGCCCACGACCTTGTGGATGCCCGGTTGCCGGCGCGGCCAACGCAGGCCGAACGCGCGGCCGCGGTCGCCGGCTTCTACGACGAGGTGGCGATACCCGCCCTGCGACTGGCCACGCAGCAGCATCTGGAATCTGCCACGGCCGAGCACCGGCTGCGCCTGTCCAGCGGCATGGATGCCTTGATACAGGAGCTGCGCGAGACCCATCCCGCCCCGGCCCCGGCCCCGGTCCCTGTCTCCCGGGTGCTGCGCATCCATTGCGTGGGCGCGCGCTGGGAAGTCGATGCGCTGGCGGCTGCCATGGTGGCCCACAGCGAGGCGCTTCGTGGCCATGTGCTCAGCTGCTCGGACTGGGCGCTGGCGGCCGATCCGCTCTGGCGCCAGCTGGGGCAGGGCGAGAATGCCGAGCTGCCTCAAGGGCCTGCTGCGGCCCAGTCACTGGGCGAGGCCCGGTTGCTGGTGCTGTCCGTGTTCAGCGCACAGCCCCAGACCGTGGTGCGCCAGATGCTGCGCCGCGTGCGCCGGCATTGGCCGCATCTGCGCGTGGTGCTGGCATTGTGGAATGCGCCGGCCGTGGTGGCCGACCCTGATTTCGCCCGCCGCTGTGGCGCAGCCGCCTGCGTGGGTAGCCTGCGCGAACTGCAGCTGTGGGTTGACGCGCTGCGCCTGCCGCAGGCCGCGGACCAGGGGCTGGCCGCCCCCATCGCGCTGGACGATGCCGAGCGCGTGCAGCAGTTGCACGACAGCGGCGTGCTGGCCCCCGCGCTGCAGGCCCTGTACCACGAGGCGGCCCAGCAGGCCGCCAACGCCTTCGACGTGAAATGGGCCCAGGTTTCCTGGGTGGACACTGACCGTGTGCACACCCCGGGCAGCCTGCTGTTGCCGGACGAGGGTGGGCCGGCATCGGCCGGCATGCCGCGCGCGCAGGCGATCTGCTCCTATGTGGTGCATGGCGGCGAGGCCCTGGTGGTGCCGGATGTGGCGCGCGACCCGCGGTTCGCCTCCAACCCCTTGCTGGGTCCCCTGCAGCTGCGGTTCTATGCCGGCGTGCCGCTCAGGAGCCGGCAGGGCAGGGTGCTGGGCAGCTTCTGCATCATGGACGATGCGCCGCGCGACGTCTCGGCGGCCGACCTGGAGCTGCTGTCGGCCATGGCCACGCAACTGATGCAGTCGGTGGAGGCTCGCCGACCCATGCAGGCAGGCGCGGCGCCCACGCCCGGGCCAGCGCCTTCGCCGCAGTCGACTGCGTGGCCGGCGCCGGGGTCGCAGCGCACCTGAGAGCGGTCTTACAGCGAGCTGGCCAGCATCTGCTCGTAGTCCTGCGCGCTGGCCGGGCGCGGGTTCGTTCCGTGGCAGTGGTCCCTGAGCGCGCCCGCGATCACGGCCTCGAATTGCGTGCGCTCCACTCCCATGGCGGCCAGGCCCGTGGGCAGGCCCAGGCGGGCATTCATGTCGTGGATGGCTTCGGGGATGTCGCTCCCCGAGGCCAGGCCCATGGCATGGGCCATGCGGTCCAGGCGTTGCTCGGCGCGCACGCTGTCGGCATCGGCATTGAAGCGCACGACGGCAGGCAGGAACATGGCGTTCAGCGTGCCATGGTGCAGGCGCGGATTCACGCCACCCAGGCTGTGGCTGAGGCTGTGCACGCAGCCCAGGCCTTTCTGGAAGGCCATGGCACCCTGCATGCTGGCGCTCATGAGCTGGCGGCGGGCCTCGGCATCCTGGCCGTTGCGCGTGGCACGCTCGATGTGCGCCCAGCCGCGCGCAAGGCCATCGAGCGCAATGCCGTCGGCGGGCGGGTTGAAGGCCGCGGCCATGAAGGTTTCCATGCAGTGGGCGATGGCATCCATGCCCGTGGCGGCCGTCAGCATGGCGGGCAGGCCATAGGTCAGTTCGGGGTCGCAGATGGCGGCGCGCGGCACCAGGTGCCAGCTGTGAAAGCCCAGCTTGCGGTGGTCGTCCACGATGATGATGGCGCCACGCGCCACCTCGCTGCCCGTGCCGCTGGTGGTCGGCACGGCGATCAGTGGTGCCACGCGCTCGCTGATGCGCGGCGAGCCGCCCTCGATGGTGGCGTAGTGCGACAGTGGCCCTTCGTGCGTGGCCGCGATCGCCACGCCCTTGGCGCAGTCGATGGCGCTGCCGCCGCCCACCGCGATCAGGCCGTCGCAGTGCCGATCGTTGTAGAGTGCGGCGGCCGCGCGCACGGCCGCTTCGGTGGGGTTGGACGGGGTCTGGTCGAACACCGCATGCGGCATGTCGCCCAGCGCATCCAGCGCCTTTTGCAGCACGCCGGCCGCCTTGACGCCCTGGTCGGTGACGATCAGCGGCCGCGCGATGCCCACGCGCCGGCACTCCTGGCGCAGCAGGCGCACGGCGCCGAAGTCGAACTGGATCTGGGTGACGTAGTTGATGAAGGCCATGGTCTGTGGATCGTTGGCGGGCCGCTGCGGGCCGTTGCGGAATCGGGGAGTGCGCAGAATCTAGACCGCGTGTGCTGCACTGCAAACAAAGCAAACCCTGAGAGCACGCCTGGACGGTCACGGGGGTGACAGTGCAGGCATGCGATGCAATCCGATGGCTGCCAGGGCCTTGTGCTCGCGGCACAATGCCTGCTGCGGCGATGTGCCTTCCCAGTTCTGTCTGATTGAACGTGTCCCAGCCTGAATCCCATTCCCGACCCGGCTCCCATGCCACGCCCCTGCCGGCATCCCTGACCCATCAGATGCGCGACGTGCTGCGCCGCATGGAGCGCGCCGCGCGCACGCCCATGCACCAGCTGGGAGCGCAGGGCGCACGCGCCGCCTACGAGGCGGGCGCCGGCGTGCTTGAAATATCCAGGCCCGCCCTGCCACGGGTGGAGGATCTGCAGATTCCCGCGCGTGACGGCGCCCGTCTGCCCGCCCGGCTGTATGCGCCCGTGGAGCCTGCGCAGGCTCCGGCCCCGGGACTGCCCGTGCTGCTGTATCTGCACGGCGGCGGTTTCACCGTCGGCAGCGTGGCCACGCATGATGTGCTGTGCCGTCAACTGGCCCACCTGTCAGGCGCCATGGTGGTTTCGCTGGACTACCGACGCGCGCCCGAGCACAAGTTCCCCACCGCCCACGACGACGCCTGGGATGCCCTGCAATGGCTGGCCGGGCAGGCAGCTTCGCTGGGGGCGGATCCCGCACGCCTGGCCGTGGGTGGCGACAGTGCGGGTGGCACGCTGGCTGCTGCCTGTGCCATCCATGCGCGTGACACGGGCTTGAAGCTGGCCCTGCAACTGCTCATCTACCCGGGCACCACGGCCCACCAGGATACCGATTCGCACCGGCGCTTCGCCCATGGCCTGGTCATCGACGAGCCCGCCATCACCTGGTTCTTCGCCCAGTACCTGAACAGCCCGGCCGACCGCGAGGACTGGCGCTTCGCGCCGCTGCTGGCCCCGGACGTGGATGGCGTGGCGCCGGCCTGGATCGGCCTGGCCGAATGCGACCCGCTGGTGGACGAAGGCGTGCAGTACGCCGACAAGCTGCGCATGTCCGGCGTGCCCGTGGACCTGGAGATCTACCGCGGCGTGACCCACGAATTCGTCAAGATGGGCCGCGCCATCCCCGAGGCGCGCCGTGCCCATGCCGATATGGCGCAGGCACTGGGCCAGGCTTTCGGCCTGCGCTGAGCATCCCCAGAACCAAGGAGAGAAGAACACCCATGCAACGCCAAGATTTCCGCAGCCTGCAGCGCATCGAAGTGCGCTGGTCCGAGGTGGACGCCCAGAAGATCGTCTTCAACGCCCACTACCTGATGTACGCCGACGTGGCCGTCACCGACTACTGGCGCCAGCTGGGCCTGCCCTACGAATCCTCGTTCGCGGCCCTGGGCGGCGAGCTGTTCGTCAAGAAGGCGACCACCACCTACCACGCCTCTGCCACGCTGGGCGACGTGCTGCATGTGGGCATACGTTGCGCCAGGCAGGGCAATACCTCGCTGCTGTTCGAGGCCGGTATCTTCCGTGGCCTTGAACTGCTCAATACCGTGGAGCTGGTCTACGTGTTCGCAGATGCCGCCACGCGCCAGCCGCTGCCCGTGCCGCAGGCGCTGCGCGATGTGCTGACGGCCTACGAGGCCGGAGAAAGCGTGGTGCGCGTGCAATCGGGCAGTTGGAATGACCTGGGGCGCGATGCCGAGCGCCTGCGCCTGGCCGTGTTCGTGCATGAGCAAGGCGTGCCGCGCGAGATCGAGATCGACGAACTCGACCCCGTGGCGCGCCACGCCGTGGTCTACAACGGCCTGGGCCAGCCCATTGCCACGGGCCGCCTGGTCAGTGACAGCCCGGGCGCAGGCCGCATCGGCCGGATGGCGGTGGACCGCAGCGTGCGCGGCGGTCGCTGGGGCCGCATCGTGCTTGACAGCCTGGTCGAGGCGTCGCGCCAGCGGGGCGACCGTGAAGTGGTGCTGCATGCGCAGCGCCATGCCGAGTCCTTCTACTTGCGCGCAGGGTTCACGCCCGAAGGCGAACCCTACGAGGAAGCAGGCATTCCCCACATCACGATGAGGAAGTCGCTCACGGCCTGATGGCCCGGGCTGGCGGCGCAGCCCTTGCGCAGGACTCAGATGTCGTCACGCAGCACATAGGGCAGGGGCCTGGGCTGCAGCGCCACGGCCTGGGTTGCATCGGCCTGCTGGCCCTCGCCCACGGCCGCATGGGCCAGCAATGGCTGCCCGGCCGAGGCGATCTGCATGGAGACGATGGCGTCCCAGCCCCCGGCCGGGGCCGGGGCGGCCTGGACCACGGTGCCGGTGGCCTGTTCCAGGTCTTCGGGCGTGAACACTTCCATGCCTGTCGCCAGTGGCTGCTGCGCGTGGACGATACAGGCGCGGCGCTTGAGCGTGCCACGGAACTGGCTGCGGGCCACGACCTCCTGGCCGGGGTAGCAGCCCTTCTTGAAGTTCACGCCACCCACGGATTCGTAGTTCAGCATCTGCGGCACGAAGGCATCGGCCACGGGGGCCGACAGCGTGGCGATACCGCTGGCGACTTCGCTCCACAGCCATTCGGCTTCGCTGAGCGCAGGCCCCTGGGGCAGGGGTGCGCCCAGGGGTGCCACACGCAGCGCGCGCGGCTGGCCCGCTGCCGGGTACAGGGCGATGCGGTGAACCTCGCCATCCTGCGCCATGGACCAGGGCGGGGCATTGCCGGCCACATCGCCGGCCAGGCCATGCAGCGTGAAATCCGCCGTGGCGTCGCTGAGCTTGCACTTGGCGCGCAGCACGAACATGGACAGGCGCTTGAGCGTGGGGGCCAGCAGGCTTCGGTCGCACAGCAGCAGGATCTCGTCCGGGCCGCGCTTGAAGCCGATGAAGCTGGCCAGCATGCGTCCCTTGGCGGTGCAGAACGCCGCCAGGCGCGCATGCTGCAGATCGAGCAGCACGAAGTCGTTGGTCAGCTGGCCATGCAGGAACTGGGCGGCGTCTTCGCCGAGGGCGCGTATCACGCCGAGATGGGAAACGGGGGCAATGCCGTTCAGGAGAGGCTGGGTCATGGCTGAATTATGATCAGCCGCTCTATGGCTTGCTTGGACCGAGGTTGTGCGCCTTCTCTTTCGCGCTTTGATGATGTTGCTGGTGCTGGCCGCCGTGCTGGCCGGTGCCGGCTGGTGGTGGTTGCACCAGCCCCTGCCTCTTGCCCAGCCCACGCTGGAGCTGGAGGTCGAACCTGGCACCACGCCGCGTGGTGTGGCGCGCGAAGCCGTCAAGGCCGGCGTACAGACCGACGCGCGACTGCTGTACGCCTGGTTCCGTCTCTCGGGCCTGGACCGGCAGATCAAGGCCGGCAACTATGAGTTGAACACGGGCCTGACACCCTATGTGCTGCTGCAAAAGCTCGCGCGCGGCGAGGAGTCGCTCAAGGCGTTGACCTTGGTCGAAGGCTGGAACTGGCGCCAGGTGCGCGCCGCCCTGGCGCGCGAGGAATTCCTGCGCAAGGAAAGCGCGGACATGGACGATGCTGCACTCATGCAGGCGCTGGGCCGGCCTGGCGTGCCGCCCGAAGGCCGCTTCTTCCCCGACACCTATACCTATGCCAAGGGCAGCTCCGACTTGGCCTTGCTGCGCCGCGCATTGCACGCCATGGACCGGCGCCTGGCCGATGCCTGGGCACTGCGCGCCGCCGACACACCGCTCAAGAGCGCCGATGAAGCCCTGATCCTGGCCAGCATCGTCGAGAAGGAGACCGGCCGGGCCGCCGACCGTGGGCAGATCGCCGGGGTCTTCAGCAACCGCCTGCGCATAGGCATGCTGCTGCAGACCGACCCCACCGTGATCTATGGCCTGGGCGAGAAATTCGACGGCAACCTGCGCCGCCGCGACTTGCAGGCCGACACGCCCTGGAATACCTACACCCGTGCGGGTCTGCCGCCCACGCCGATTGCCATGCCCGGCAAGGCGGCCCTCATGGCGGCCGTGCAGCCTGGCCAGACCAGGGCGCTGTATTTCGTGGCACGCGGGGACGGCACCAGCCATTTCAGCAACTCGCTGGATGAGCACAACCGCGCCGTGAACCGCTACCAGCGCGGCCCGCAAAAACCCTGACCGCCAATGCGGCCCCCGGGCCCTTGCGTATCCTCCTCTCCTATGACCACTGCAATTCCCGCCGGCCTGTTCATCAGCTTCGAAGGCATCGATGGCGCCGGCAAGTCCTCGCACATCGCGTCCCTGGCCCAGGCCTTTCGCGACCAGGGCCGTACCGTGACGCTCACCCGCGAGCCCGGAGGCACGCCGCTGGCCGAAAAGCTGCGGGCGCTGATGCTGCACGACGCCATGGACCCGCTGACCGAGGCGCTGATCGCCTTCGCGGCCCGGCGTGACCATCTGGTGCAGGTGATAGAGCCGGCGCTCGCGCGCGGCGAAGTCGTGCTCTGCGACCGTTTCACCGATGCCACCTTCGCCTACCAGGGCGCGGGCCGGGGCTTCGACGTGGCGCCGCTGGCCACGCTGGAGCGCATGGTACAGACTGGCACGGCGCCCCAGCCCGGCCTGCTGCGCGAGCCTCATCTGACCCTGTGGTTCGACCTGCCCGCCGAGGTGGCGGCCGAACGCCTGGCCTCGGCGCGTGTGCCCGACCGTTTCGAGTCCGAGCCCGGCAGCTTCTTCGCGCGCGTGGCCCAGGGCTATGCGGCGCGCGCCGCCGCGGCGCCCCAGCGCTTTGCGCGCATCGACTCCAATGCCAGCCGGCACGCGGTCTGGCAGCAGATCACCCAGGTCATGGTGCACAGGGGCTGGCTGGCCATCATGGCGGCCGGCCCGGGAGGCAGCGCATGAGCGAGTCCCTGCAACAACCGGCCGAGACCGATGCGGCCTGGATCGCCGGGCAGCGCACGCGCCTGCTGGCGCAGCGCGGCCATGCCTGGCTGTTGCAAGGCCCTTCGGGCCTGGGCCAGTACGCGCTGTCGCTGTCCCTGGTGCGTGCCTGGCTGTGCGAGTCGCCCACGGAACAGGGCGCCTGCGGGCACTGCGGCAGCTGCCACGCGATCGACGTGCGGGCCCATGCCGACCTGTGCGTGCTCATGCCCGAGGTGCAGATGATGGCCCTGGGCTGGCCCCTGCCGGAGAAGGCCCAGGCCGAGATCGATGACAAGAAGCGCAAGCCCAGCCGCGAGATCCGGGTGGAGGCCATGCGCGACGCCGTGGAGTTCTGCCAGCGCACCAGCGCGCGCGGGCGGGGCAAGGCGGTGCTGGTCTATCCGGCCGAGCAGATGAACGCCATCACGGCCAATGCCTTGCTCAAGACGCTGGAGGAGCCGCCGGGCGATGCGCGCTTCGTGCTCGCCAGCGAGGCATCGCATCAGTTGCTGCCCACCATCCGCAGCCGCTGCCTGATCCACACCATGGCCTGGCCCGCGCAGGAGCAGGCCCTGGCGTGGCTGCAGGCGCAGGGCGTGGCACCCGATGCCGCCGCCGTGGCGTTGCGCGCCGCGGGCGGACGGCCCGGCGATGCGCTGGAACTGGCGCAAAGCGGGGGGGGCAAGGACATGGGCGCCTGGTCCCATCTGCCGCGCGCCCTGGCCAAGGGCGATGTGGCGGCCCTGGCCGCCTATGCACCACCCGATGCCGTGGCGGCACTGCAAAAGATCTGCCACGACCTGATGGCCCTGGCCGCGGGGGCCGCGCCACGCTATTTCACACCGGCCGATCTGCCTTCGCGGCCACTGGCCATGGGATTGCTGGCCGACTGGTCGCGCGCCCTGGCGCAGGCCGCGCGCACCGCCGAGCATCCCTTCAACGCCGGTCTCATGACCGAAGCCCTGGCCGCCGAGGCGCGGCGTGTGCTGCTGTCCGGCCAGCCGACGCGCCAGCGCAGGGGGTGATGCCCGCCGCCATGCGGCCGGGCGCTTTTTGCCACGGCAGGCGCCGGCCTGTTAACCTACTGCCCTGGGCCCGGTGCCAACCGCGCCGGCCGCTCACCGAACCAAGGTCTGCAAAACATCCATGAGCACCGCACCCACCACCCCCCGTCCCAGCGTGATGCAACTGGCGATCAAGGAAAAGGCCGCGCTGTACGCTGCCTATATTCCCATGTTCGCCGAAGGGGGTGTTTTCGTCCCCACACAGCGTGAGTACCGGCTCGGCGACGATGTCTACGTGCTGCTGACCCTGCCCGACGAGCCCCAGCGCTACCCTGTGGCCGGCCGCGTGGCCTGGATCACTCCGGCGCGGGCCTCCGGCAACCGCACGCAGGGCATAGGCATACAGTTCCCCAAGGACGAGAAGTCTGCGGAACTCAAGGCCAAGATCGAGAACATCCTGGGCGCTGCCCTGGGCTCGGACAAGGCCACGCAGACGGTCTGAGCCCGGCGCCCGCCTGCCATGCATGCCGACAGGGAGGCGCACTCCCGCGTCGGCATGGCTGTTTCTGAACCACGAGATTGCATGTTTACCGATTCCCACTGCCACCTGAACTTCCCCGAGCTGCAAAGCCGCCTGCCCGAAATCCGCGAGGCCATGGCGGCCGCGCGCGTCACGCGTGCGCTGTGCATCTGCACCACGATGGAGGAATTCGGCGATGTGCACCGGCTGGCGCTGGACCATGACAACTTCTGGGCCACGGTGGGCGTGCACCCCGATACCGAGCACATGACCGAGCCCGGCGTGGACGACTTGGTCGAGCGCGCCGCGCTGCCCCGTGTGGTGGCCATCGGCGAGACCGGGCTGGACTACTACGGCATGGAAGACCGCAAGGGCGGTCGATCCATCGCCGACCTGGAGTGGCAGCGCGAGCGCTTTCGCGTGCACATCCGTGCGGCTCGCCGGACGCAAAAGCCCCTGGTCATCCATACGCGCAGCGCCTCCGACGACACGCTGGCCATCCTGCGCGAAGAGGGCGAAGACGGATCGGCAGGCCAGGCCGGCGGCGTGTTCCACTGCTTCACCGAGACCATGGAAGTCGCCCGCGCGGCGCTGGACCTGGGTTACTACATCTCCATGTCGGGCATCGTCACCTTCAAGAACGCCCAGCATCTGCGCGACGTGGCGGCCTTCGTGCCGGCCGACCGCCTGCTGATCGAGACCGACAGCCCCTACCTGGCGCCGGTGCCCTATCGTGGCAAGACCAACAACCCCTCCTACGTGCCCTATGTGGCCCGGCAGATCGCCCAGGTGCGGGGCATGCCGGTGGAGGAGGTGGCGGCACTGACCAGCGCCAACTTCGACCGGCTTTTCAAGGGGGTCGTCGCATGCGACTGAAGGCTGCGATCGTGGACGGCCTGGGTCGCTCAGGCCGCATGGACCGGCGCCGCTGGCTGGGCCGGGCCCTGGCGGTCATGGCCGCTGGCGGCGGGGGCGGTCTGGCGCACGCCAGCCAGTACGACGACTATGTGCGCGCCATCATCAGCGACAACGAACGCGCCATGGTCAACCTGATCTTTCGCGGCTTCGATCCCAACACCCGCGACACGCGTGGCCGACCGGGCCTGGTGGCAGCCTTGCACCAGGGGTCGCTGGGCGTGTTCGACGTTCTGCTCAAGTCGCCGGGCATCAAGGTCAACGAAGCTTCCCAGCAGGGTGAGACGCCGCTGATGATGGCCTGCATCAAGGGCCATCTGGACCTGGCGCGGGAACTGATCCGCCGTGGCGCCGACGTCAACCGCCCGGGCTGGGCACCGCTGCACTACGCGGCCTCGGCCGACCTGCCCAGGACCCTGGACATCGTCAAGCTGCTGCTCGACAAGAGCGCCTACATCGATGCCGAATCCCCCAATGGCACCACGCCGCTCATGCTGGCCGCCCAGTACAGCAGCGAGGCCGTGGTGGACCTGCTGATCGCCGAGGGGGCCGACGTCGTGCTGCGCAACCAGCGCGGCCTCACGGCCGCCGATTTCGCCCGGCAGGTCGATCGCCAGTACATGGTGGACAAGCTCTCCAAGGCCATCCAGGCCGAGCGCAAGACCCAGCCCTCGCGCGGCACCTGGTAGCCGCAAGGCAGGTGGCATTGCGGGCGCCACCCTTGTCCACTCAATGGGTGTGATTCCTGCTCAGTCTGGCGTACAACCCGTCCCGTGCCAGCAACTCGGCGTGCGTTCCCTGTTCGGCGATGCGGCCGCGCTCCATCACCACCACGCGGTCGGCATGCTCGATGGTCGACAGCCGGTGCGCGATGACCAGGGTGGTGCGGCCCTGCATCAGCCGCGTCAGCGCCTCCTGCACCAGGCGCTCGGATTCGTTGTCCAGCGCCGAGGTGGCCTCGTCCAGGATCAGGATGGGTGCATCCTTGTACAGCGCCCGTGCGATCGCCAGCCGCTGGCGCTGGCCGCCCGACAACTGGCTGGCGTTGTGGCCCACCACCTGGTGCAGTCCCTGGGGCAGGCCGCGCACATGGGCGCCCAGATTGGCAGCGTCCAGCGCGGCCCACAGCCGGGCCTCGTCTTCCGCGCTGCCCAGGGCCACGTTGGCGGCGATGGTGTCGTTGAACATCACCACATCCTGGCTGACCATGGCGAACTGCTGGCGCAGCGCGCCCAGTTCCCACTCCGACAGAGGGATGCCATCGAGCAGCAACTGCCCGCCCGTGGGTTGAAGAAAGCGCGGCAGCAGGTTCACCAGGGTCGTCTTGCCGGCGCCGGAGGGGCCGACCAGGGCCACCACCTCGCCAGGGCGCACGCTCAGGTCCACATGGCTCAGGGCAGGAGCCTTGTCCTCGCCAAATTGCACGGACACGTCGCGCAGCGCCAGCTCGCCGCGGGCCCTGCCCGGCACCAGCGTGCCGCCGGTCTCGTCGCCCGAGCCCTCGAGCAGGTGCAGGCCACGCTCCAGCGCAGCCACGCCGCGCGTGATGGGGTTGGCCACATCGGCCAGGCGGCGGATCGGCGCGATCAGCATCAGCATGGCCGTGATGAAGGCCGCGAAGCTGCCCACCGTCACCTCCTGCACATTGGCCGTGATGGCGCCCGTGCCCCGGCTTTGCCACAGCGCGATGCAGATCACGGCCGACAGGGCAGCGGCGGCCAGCAACTGGGTCAGCGGTGTCATCGCGGCCGAGGCGATGGTCGCCTTGATGGCCAGTTTGCGCAGCTGACCGCTCAGGCCGCCGAAGCGCTTTTGCTGGCCTTGCTGCGCGCCATGCAGTCGCACCATGCGATGGGCCAGCACGTTCTCTTCCACCACGTAGGCCAGCGAATCGGTGGCCTCCTGGCTGATCTTGGTGATGCGGTACAGGCGCCGCGACAGCGTCTTCATGATCCAGGCCACGCCGGGCACCACGGCAGCCACCACCAGGGTCAGCTGCCAGTTCAGATACAGCAGGTAGCCCAGCAGCGCCACCAGCGTGAAGCCATCGCGCGAAATGCCCAGCATGGCCTGTACCAGCAGGGTGGAACCCGTCTGCACCTCGTAGACTACGGTATTGGACAGCGACGAGGCCGATTGCCGCGAGAACAGCGCCATGTCGGCGGCCAGCAGACGCTCGAACAGGCGCTGGCGCAACGCCAGCATGCCTTCGTTGGCGATGCGCGCCAGCGCATACTGGCCCACGAACTGTGCCAAGCCCCGCACCAGGAACACGCCGATGATGGCCAGCGGCACCGACCACAACGGCAGCGTGCCGTCGGTGAAGCCGCTGTCCAGCAAGGGCTGGAGCAGGGCCGGGATCAGCGGCTCGGTGACCGCCCCCACCAGGGTGGCGACCACGGCCAGCGTCCATGCCAGGCGCTGGCCTCCGAAGTACGGGGACAGACGCCTGAGGCGCTGCGACAGGGTCAGCGTGCTGGCCAGATCAAGGGCCGCCGGTGCGGCCGAAGGCGCGGGGGCCGGCGGCGGTGAGGATGGTGCTTGCATGAGGCGCGGATTTTACGGCGGGCGTGCACCTGGCTGCGCCATGGGGAACTGCGGCGCCTGGCAAGGATCGAGAAAGCGTGGACCGACAGACCCTACCGTGCACGTTCTTACATCGTGACGCATCCAGTGTGTGTAACATTCGCACCTGTGCAAGTACCGGGGTCTTCCCGTAGATATTGATGAATGCCAATGACTATTGACCGACTCCCTTCTTCCTCCCTCCTGGGGGCCGTGCCATGCCCTTCGCGGCGTACCTTGCTGGCTGCCCTTGCATCGACTCCTGCAATTCCCGCCCTGGCGCAGTTCCGCGTCGAAGTGACGGGCGTGGGCCTGACGCAGTTGCCCATCGCCATTGCAGCCTTCAAGGGGGAAGGGCAGGCGCCCCAGAAGATATCGGCCATCATCCAGGCCGACCTGGAGCGCAGCGGTCAGTTCCGCGCCGTGGACACGGCGGGTGCCCAGCTGGACGAAACCTCGCGCCCCGACGTGGCCCTGTGGCGCCAGAAGAGTGCCGACTCCCTGGCTGCGGGCAGCATCACGCGCCTGGCCGACGGCCGCTATGACGTGCGCTTTCGCCTGTGGGACGTGGTCAAGGGCCAGGACCTGGGTGGCCAGGGCTTCGCAGTCACCACGGGCGACCTGCGCCTGGTGGCTCACCGCATCTCGGACTACATCTACGAAAAGCTCACGGGCGAGAAGGGCGTGTTCTCCACGCGCATCGCCTACGTGACCAAGTCGGGCAGCAACTACCGGCTGTGGGTGGCCGATGCCGATGGCGAGAACGCCCAGTCCGCGCTGTCCAGCCCCGAGCCCATCATCTCGCCGGCCTGGTCGCCCACCGGCACCCAGCTGGCCTACGTGTCCTTCGAATCACGCAAGCCCGTGGTGTATGTGCACGAAGTGGCCAGCGGGCGCCGACGCCTCCTGGCCAATTTCCGTGGCTCCAACAGTGCGCCGGCCTGGTCGCCCGATGGCAATTCGCTGGCCGTCACGCTCAGCCGCGATGGCGGCTCGCAGCTGTACCTGATCGGCGCACAGGGCGGTGAGCCGCGCCGCCTCATGCAAAGCAGCGGCATCGATACCGAGCCGAACTTCTCCAGCGACGGACGATCCATCTACTTCGTCAGCGACCGTGGCGGCGCTCCCCAGATCTACAAGGTCCCCGCCTCGGGCGGCAGCGCAGAACGCGTCACCTTTACCGGCAACTACAACATCTCGCCCAGTGTCAGCCCCGATGGAAAATGGCTTGCCTACGTCTCGCGCGTGGGCGGCGGCTTCAAGCTGCACGTCATGGACCTGGCCACCGGCACGGTCAATGCCATCACCGACACCACGGCGGACGAAAGCCCCAGCTTCGCTCCGAACAGCCGCCTGATCGTCTACGCCACCCTGCAGCAGGGCCGCGAGGCGCTCATGACCACCACGCTGGACGGCAAGATCAAGGCGCGCCTTGCAGGGCAGGGCGGGGACATCCGCGAGCCCGACTGGGGTCCGTTCCAGCGCCAGTGATTCCCGGTTTTTCAGTCAACTAGTCAACTCAGCACGAAGTCCATCCGGACATACGGAGATTTTTCATGATCACCATCAAGCGACTTTCCCTGGCACTGGCCGTCACCGCCCTCATGGCGGGCTGCAGCTCGGGCGTCAAACTCGACGAAACCCCCGTCACCGACGCGGGTGCCACCACCACGGGCCAGGGCAGCGGTGCCGGCACGGGCGGCACCTCGCAAAGCGGCATCTCGGGCGTGGACCTGACCGGCTCGGCCGCGGACAAGGCCGGTCCCCAGGGCGTCAGCCGCATCGTCTACTTCGACTTCGACAGCTATGTCGTCAAGCCCGATGCCCAGCCCCAGATCGAAGCCCACGCACGTTTCCTGAAGGCTGCGCCGTCGCGCAAGGTCCAGATCGAAGGCCACACCGACGAGCGCGGCGGCCGCGAATACAACCTGGCCCTGGGCCAAAAGCGCGCCGAAGCCGTGCGCCGCTCGCTGGGCCTGCTGGGCGTCAGCGATTCGCAGATGGAAGCCGTGAGCTACGGCAAGGAAAAGCCTGCCGCCGAAGGCCACTCGGAAGACGCCTACGCACAGAACCGCCGCGCTGAACTGTCCTACCGCTGATGAAGATGCTGCGCTCCCCGATCCTGCACCGTACCGCGCTGCGCACGCTGCTGGCCGCGACCCTGGCGGCCGGTTACGCCGCCAGCGGCCATGCCGCACTGTTCGGCGATGACGAGGCGCGCCGCGCCATCCTCGAAATGCGCCAGCGCGTCGACGGCATGCAGCAGTCGCAGCAGCGCATGAGCGAGGAAAGCGCGCAGACGCGCCGTGGTCTGCTCGAGCTGCAGTCGCAGATCGAGCAGCTCAAGTCCGAGCAGGCCAAGCTGCGCGGCCAGAACGAGCAGTTGCTGCGCGACGTGGCCGAGCTCCAGCGCGGCCAGCGTGACATTGCCAAGGGCGTGGACGAGCGCCTGCGCCAGTTCGAGCCCGTCACGGTGACGTCGGACGGCCAGGAGTTCTCGGCCGATCCTGCCGAAAAGCGTGACTTCGAGGCTGCCCTGGCGCAGTTTCGTGCTGGCAGCTATGCGGAAGCCGGGGCAGCCTTCTCCTCCTTCCTGAGCCAGTGGCCCAAGAGCGGCTATGTCCCTTCGGCACGCTTTTGGCTGGGCAATGCACAGTACGCCAATCGCAACTACAAGGACGCGATCGCCAACTTTCGCGCCCTGTTGGCTGCCACTCCCATGCACGGTCGGGCGCCGGAGGCGGCGCTGTCCATCGCCAACTGCCAGATCGAGCTCAAGGACACCAAGGGCGCGCGCAAGACGCTGGAAGACCTGATCAAGGCCTACCCCAACGCCGAAGCCACCGCAGCTGCCAAGAACCGTCTCGCCAGCCTCAAGTGATGACAGAGCCGGCCTCTTTCCCCTCGGGGCAAGACAGGACAGCGCCTGATGCAGGCGCTGTTTTTTCTGATGCCGACCTGCAGCGCCGCTTCGGTGGCCTGGAGCGCCTGTATGGCGTGCCGGGGGCCGCGCGCATCCGTGCCGCGCATGTGGTCGTCGTGGGCATTGGCGGGGTGGGCTCCTGGACCGCCGAGGCGCTGGCGCGCAGTGGCGTGGGCGAGCTCACGCTGATCGACATGGACCACGTGGCCGAGTCCAATATCAACCGCCAGATCCACGCGCTCACCACCACGGTGGGGCAGGCCAAGATCGAAGCCATGCGTGAGCGCATCGCCCGGATCAATCCCGCCTGCCGCGTGCACTGCATCGATGACTTCGTCGATCCCGACAACTGGCTGCGCCTGCTCCCGCAAGACGCCGATGCCGTCATCGACGCCTGCGACCAGATAAGGGCCAAGACTGCCATGGCCGCCCATGCACGTGCCACGCGGCAGCGCTTCATCTCGGTGGGAGCCGCCGGTGGCAAGCGTCTGGCGCACAAGGTGGATATCGATGACCTCAGTGCCACCACACACGACCCGCTGCTGGCCCAGCTGCGCTACCGCCTGCGCCGTGAGCATGGCGCACCCAGGGAGGGCAAGCGCATGGGCGTCGCCTGCGTCTTCAGCCGCGAGGCCGTGGCCCCGCCCGACGCCTCCTGTGCCATCGAAGGCGATGGCACGCTCAACTGCCATGGCTACGGATCGGTGGTGTCCGTCACCGCCACCTTCGGCCAGTGCGCAGCCGGCTGGGTCATTGACCAACTGAGCCGCGTCAAGGATTGAAGGTCGGAATTTGATGCTACAATCTATGTCTTCGCTGAGCGGCATGTGAAGCCTGCAAGGCGTGGTTCGGGTCTTTAGCTCAGTCGGTAGAGCAGCGGACTTTTAATCCGTTGGTCGCGAGTTCGAATCTCGCAGGACCCACCAACAAACATGCGGAAGCCGCGCTATCATAAAGGTAGCGCGGCTTTTGTTTTATTCCCAATTTGGGAATACGGGTCAGCCCAAGGACTGCCGTTTCGAGACCTTCGAACGGTCGTAGACCCGGGCCGTGGTGGCCGAGCTGGCGTGAAGCTCGGGCAGGGCGCCATACCGTGCCTTGTGCTGGGTCGTGTAGTACGCCCGCAGATCGTGGAAGGTGAAGCGCCGGCTGATCACCTTGGTCTCCAGGGCCTCGACCATTGCCCGCTGCCAGCCCGTGGTGAAGCCCGATTCCGTGAGCGGGCTGCCGTGCTGGTTGATGAAGACGTGCAGCGAGGTCTCGGGGCGCGGTAGCTGGAGCAGCCTCTTGGCCAGGTCCAGCATGGCCGGACCCATGGTGATGTTCTCGGCCCGCTTGGTGCCGCCGTGCTGCTTGGCGCGCATCAGCCGGATCTCGCCGGCCTGCATGTCGATCTGCGGCACCTGCAGGGCCAGGAACTCCACGCGGCGCGAGCCAGCCAGGGCGGCGAACTCGGCCATCAAGGCCAGGGTCTTGCGCGCTGGGCTGCCGGCCTCCAGCCAGTCCAGGAACGCGCGCAGCTCGGCCGGCTCGGGCGCTTCCGTCCGGGCTCGCTCGCTGTTCTTCTTGACCTGCTTGCACGGGTTGGCGTCGATCAGCCCGCGCTCAATGGCCACGTTCATCAGGTTGGAGAGTAGGGCGATCTCTCGATTGCCTCGCACGGGTGCGTCTGCACGCTCCACGCGCAGGAACCTGGCGATGTCTGTAGGGCGCACTGCGGCGGCTGGCACCTCTCCCATGACCTCGATGAGCTTCAGGCTGTACGACTCGTAGTCCTTCTTCGTGCGCTCCGCCAGGGCCGTCCAGCGGGCGGTCTTCTGGTACAGGCCCCAGAGCTCGCGGATCGTTCCCTGCAGGTTGGGGACGTGATTCATCTCCAGCACGGCCTGGATGGCCGCTGTGCGATCTGTTCCCAAGTTGATGGGCTTGCCGCCCACCGGGTGATATCGGTAGGTGACAAGCCCGTTCTTGCGCGGCCGAGCCTCCATCCGGGGCAGAAGGCCGAAGCCTGATGCTCGCTCTCTTCTGCGACCCATCACTTACTCCAGTTGAAGCCGCGCCGAGCCGGTGAGGGCGCTTTGTTGTTCAGCCTCTCTTCCACGATGGTGCGACCAACCAGCGGAAGGCCGTCGGGACGGACACCGGCCACGGCAATGCCGAGTACTCGCTCGATGTAGCGGCGCTGGGCGAAGCGCTGCTTCAGCGGCTTGCACAGGCCGTTTATCTCGTCTTCGGTCAGGAAAGGACTCAAGACTGGTGATTCAGCTGTCATGTAGCTGGCCCTCCTGTGCTTCTCTTGCGCGGGGTAGAGGCCGCGCTAGCCTTCTTCTTGGCGGCTGCCTTTGCCTTGTTCTTGAGGGCCTTCACATCCACGCCGGCATCACGCATCCAGCTAGGGACTATGCCCAACTTTAGGAATGCCTTTTCTAGGTTGGCGCGAGGATTGGGATCCGAGGCTTTCAGCCGGATGGTCGGCATCGGGCCAGGGATTCTGGTCTCGAGCTTGACTTGGGTAACTCTTTGCGATTCCTTGAACGCCACAACATCGGCTTCGTTAAACACGATTCGGCGCCCGATGCGATAGCAGGGGATTGGTCCATAAGGAGCGGCCAAAGCGTAGAGCCCCCGAGAGGATATGCCGAGGATGGCTGCAGCTTGCTTAGCGTTCATGAGAAAACTCCTTGCTGTGTGGTCTGACGACAAAGGGATTCCCAAGCATTCACGAGGAGGGCGCGTACGCTGTGCGATGACCCGTCTTGGCGCGTGAAGCGGGGGCGTTTTTCATTTTGCTCTGCCATGTTGATTGCTAGTTTTGGCAGGCGTTGTGCCAGCCGTATTGATCGCCGCGCTTGTTCTCTCCTGTCATGCCATCTGCCAGGCTGCCGATGGTGGCAGTCAGTAACCGGGCCGCATCAAGAACTCCCCGGATCTCGTTGATGTTTGCGGTTCTGCCGGCGCTGTCCACCACATCGAGCAGGATGCTCGCGTGCAATGCGATGGCGCTAAGAACGTGGTGCCGCTTGGTTTCTTCTTGGTTGGAGGCTGGTCCCGGTTCGCTTGCAGGCGCATAGACGGCCTGCTGTCGCTCCTGCAGCGCCCTGAGAGCCGATGAATCTCCCGCAAGTCGAGAAGACCGGAAGGCACCGGACAGATCGATTGCCAGCGGCAGAGCTTCTCGAAGCAGGCAGCGCGCGGCGTTGATGGGGTCACTGCCGTCGGTCTCTGCAGCGCTCAGCGCCTTTGTTGCTGTGTCCAAGCTGTCGGCGACCATGGCGAGAAGCTCACCCATGGCCGGCCTCGGGCCGTCCCCCATCCACGTTCCGTCGGTCCTGTTCACGTCCATCAGTAGAGCATCAGCCGTGTCGACGGCTTCATGGCCGGGGATGCGTGGCAACAGGTCCGCAAGAGGCAAGATCAAGTTGTGCACGCGCCGAGCCACGTGGCGAGCCAAAGCTTCATGCTCTTGGAGGATGTCGGGCTTCGCGACATCAATGCATGGCGCTTCAACCATGGCGGCACCTCGTTTTGCTGACTGGCTTGAACACCTCCAGCACGCGGCCGAAGACGGTGATGGAGTTGAGTATCTCGGGCGTGCATTTGCCCCACTGCAGCGCATCAAGCCCGTGGGGATCAGCGATTTCAAGGGAGCCGTCCAGACGGTGATGGAACCGCCTCACGCCAAACCATTGATGACCCTGGCCGTAATAGAAGGCGATCAGGTAGTCGGAGTCGCAGGTGATGCGGCGCGCATCGAAATCCACGCTGATCACGTCTCCCGCTTCGATGACGTGGCCGAAGAGGCTGTGATGGGTGAGCAAGATGTGCCGCCCGAACATTCCTGTAGCCTGGGCAGGGTGCTCCAGTTGGCCCACAGCCGTCGCCGGCATGGCGCGGCTGGGCTGCTGCAGGGCAGGGGCCTTGCGTTCTGCGACGTCGCTCATGCCTTGCCACTCCGCTCCAAGTACCAATCCAGGTACTCGCGGCCACTCTTGTCCAGGCGCTCATACACAGCATGCTGCCGCAGTATCTCGGCCGCGACCATGACTTGGCGCCCGGTTGCATCCTGCACGGCGATCAGGTCAGTGCCTGTGTCGCTTTCGTTGAACCAGGTGCCGATATGCTCCACCTTGCCAACCAGCGTATCCAGTAGCGCCGGCTCGCATTCACTCGGCGGTGTTGCCGCCGTCACATGCAGCCGGCTCACGAAGGCGTCGGGGTGCTGCGGCTTCAGCTTCGCCAGCACTTCCGCTGCCTCGGCCCAAGACTCATGACGGAAGGCTAGGCGCGCGCCTTTCGAGGTCCATACCTCGTAGCGGTACTGCGAGCCGTGTCCGGCCGAGATGTGCAGCCAGTCCTCAAGAAGCCGAACTTTTCTGCTGAAATCTTCATCGGCAGCCTGGGCGCGTCCCTGGTCTTGCAGGCGTTGGACGGCCCAATCAGGCAGCGGTGGGAGCGGTTTGGGATGGACGTTGGCATGGAAACGGTGCGTCTCCAGCGTGCTGTCAATGAGGCATTGCCAGTGCACAGCAATCTCCTTGATCCGCTCAAGGAGGTCGAGGGCCGTAATAGGATCGGGCAGGGCTGGCGCTGCACGGCGGGTCGGAGGGGTAGGGCGGGGGTTGCGGCCGATCTTGGGGTTGATTCCGGCGTGGGTTTCCCCTGCCGCGCGAGGCGTGGCATCATTCTTCATGGTCTAAAATTCCTTGCTACGGGTTTTTGATCAAGAGTTCTGCGCGGTTCGCGCTGCGCAGTTCTCGGCGAAGGCTGGCAGTTCGCGCTGCTGGCCTTCAGCTTTTGTAGGGGGCGCATTTGGCATGTCCAGGGTCCTTGAAAAAATATGTATCGATGCTATCGGTCAGCAATCAAAAAAAGCCGGCCAAAAGCTTCGTTTGGAATCACTGTTCAAAGAAAAACAGTTCAGGAGGTCACCGCCTCCGCGTGAACCTTCAGCGCCCGGGGCTCAGAGCAGGGCTGTCTGGGGTTCATCTGAGCCCTGCCTTGGTTTCAGCGGGATCACACTGCCGCCGCTGCCGCGCTTTCCATCCGCCGCGGGCATGTTCTCGCGCACCACATCAACGACAGATTCCCACCAGTCGATCTGATTTCCGTGGTGTGCGTTCTTGGCCTTGAAGGGCAGCACCTCGCCGTACTTGAGGCCTGCTTCAGTCAGCGCGTAACCGTCCTCGACCTTGCGCTGAAGGCCAAGCTGCAGAAGTACCTTGTTGACGAGCTGGCTGCTGACTTTGGCGCGGCCAGTCTGCTCCGCGAGGCGGGCTCCGATTTGCGTGGGGTTGAGATGGACCATGCGCTCCAGTGCCACGGGGGGCAGCGCGCGGCGGAACTCGCTGAAGTCGATGCCGGTGTGCTGTTCGAAGGCCTGGAGCTTGGCGGCTGCGACCACATCGAGGCGGATGCCGGGCACGTCCTTCAGTGCGTCGCCGACGAAGTTGATCACCTTGACCTGATCCAGGGGCGTGCGGCCGCGGACACGAGCGGGCTTCATCTCCACTGGCGCTGGCAGAGTGGCCACGTCGCCGACCAGCACGCGGCGCTCGCAGGCGATGTAATACAGGCGAGCCTCCTTGCCCTTTGGGGTGCGCTCGACCATTGCCAGTTCTTTGGCCATACCGACGCTGATGATGTACTCCTTCGTCGGGCGACCTTGACCCTTCTCGCCAATATTGGCGAGAAGGTAGGTTTTGTAGTCGCGCCCCTCGACGAACTCGTACTGCTCAATCCGGTCTTTGATCCAGTTGGAGAAGTCACGACCCACGTCCAGGTACGTGTGCAGGTCACGCCCTTCCGAGGTCAGCATGGTTACGCCGCCGATCTCGCGCGGCGCTACGGGGATTAGTTCGTTCATTGCTGGGCTCCTTTCTGTTGCGGCCAACTGTCGGCTACTTCTTGAAAAATTGCGAGACTTAGAAAAGTCACTCTTGAGGTGTTTTTCAGTGCCTGAAATGTGTGTACGGCGACATTTGCACCGGCTCACTGCGGGCTTGTTCCCGCCTCGCACTGCTCATCCGCGCGGCGGCTCAGTTCGAGACGAAACAGGATCTCCTGGTTGACGCTGCGGAACGCTTCCTTCGCCTTGGTTCGAAGGTAGTGCTCAAGGTCGTCCGTCGGCCTAAACTGGATGGGAGGCTTCTGCTTGGCTTTCGACATAGAATCAAACTTGGTTGTGATTGATACTGAACAGTCATGAAGAGTAGTGTAAATACCGTTCGCTACTTGTCAATACTGTTCATGACTAAATTTGGAAAAAATGGACAGCGAACTTCCACAGCGCCTCATCAAGGCGCGCTCCGGCCATGGCTGGTCTCAGGCTGACTTGGCCGAGGTCAGCGGCGTTGCGCCCGCGCAGATCTCTCGCTACGAGCAGGGCCGTAGCAAGCCCCGCACTGAGGTCGCTGCGAAACTGGCGAAGGCGCTGGCAGTCAGTTTTGAGTGGCTCGCTTATGGCCGCGGAAACATTGACGATGGGGCGGACGTTCCGAAGTACCCAGCAGCCCAAAAGCTTGTGCACACGTTTGACTTGGAGAACGACCCCGAGCTTCGCGAAGCCGTCGAAAGCCTTGCGGAGGAATCTGGCTTGACGATAGAGATGGCGATCAAATCTGCACTTCTCGCCGCTGCCCGAGAGCGGCGGCAGAAGGGCGCAGAGGCTGCGGTCAAAAAAACCAAGCCTTGAACCCTCATTTGAAAGCTCTGCTGCGCTCGGCTCAAAAGTGAGCCGAGCAAAACCGACGCGTCGTAGGTTTTCAGCGTGGTGTGCAACAGCGGTGGGGCAACGCTTTGCGCCGGCCTGGTCTGCAGCGGAGACCATCACGCGACACCTCCGGCCAGCCGTTCCATGAGCGGACGCTCTTGATACTCGCCCCAGTACCCGTTGAACACTTCGTTCAGCACATCGTGGGACGCACGGTCGAACTCGGGGTCCGTCGTCATCTTGTTCATGAAGGCGAGATGGCAGCACCACGCGAGCGGCGGTATATCCCAGTCCTCGCCGCGGCGGCTGGATGAGTTTTCAAGCTGCAGCGTGTAGATCAGGCTTGCAGTGGTCTTGCCGTATTTTTTGTACTCATCCGACTGGCGCGCGGCCAGGCCCACATTTAGCGCTTCGAGCACATGCTGGCGGTCTGCCTTCGCGTCCAGATGGCGGCTCAGCGTCATGGTGAAGTGACCCAGCTCGATCTCGCCGAACCGAATGTCCAGGAGCGCCTCTTTGCACTGGGTGATTCCCTGTGCAGCGCGCTCTTTCTGCGCGGTCCCCTCTTCAAATCGCTTGTGAGACTCACCCCAGATTGATGCCGCCTCGTTGTAGACGTCGCGCGCCTTGTTCAAACCCCGGGCGACGTGGCGAGCTTTGACCAGCAGCTTGATGAGCTGGGCGCCGGTCTCTTCCCCTGTGATTTCGAGTTCCATGGATTCGGTTTCCTCTGGGGTTACAGGTGCTGGCGCTGGGATGCGCGGTGATTGCGCCAGAGCAGGCCCAAGGCCCAGGCCATGGACCGCAGCAGGGTTCCGCCAGCGCGGCGGCGCATGGCGACGAGACGAAACAGGCATGCGGCCTGGCTCATGAGGTACTCCTTTTGACGGTGATGGGGAGGGCCTGGAACGCGGCGCCCGCGTCGATCTCGGCCTGGATGGTTTGCTCGCGCTCGTCGTAGGACATGCCGGCTGTTGCCAGCTGCTCGCGCCGAGCGGCGGCGTAGTCAATGCGGATGCGCTCGCGGTCTTCGATCTGGCCGTTGCCGCCGAAACCGCAGTACGAGCACATGCAGGGCACGCCCTTTGCACGCAGCTCGCGGCCCTGGCGCTCTGCAGCGCGTACTTGATGCGGCTGCAGTCCGTTGTCGCGGCAGATGCGCCGGATCCAGCCTTCAGTGAGGCTGCTGTGCCCGTGGCGCGCGTCTCGGCGGACCTGCAATAGCGCTTCCGCCTTGCTGAGCGTGATCTCTTCGAGGAGGTGGCGGGAGAAGGGCGGCATCAATCACTCCAACAGGTTGAGGAATGGATGCCTGCGGCACCCCTCGCAACACCTCGCTGGCGGGAGTTCATCCCTGGACCTGCCCTCTGCATCCTGTTGGGCTTACCGGCTTCGTATCGCTTGCCGAGGTCTTGGCGCTTGGTGGTGCGTTGTGATGAACTTTAGCACATGCTATGAATTGCGCAAGATGAATATTTGCAAATGCTATAGATTTCGAAAAACTACCCATCCCCACGCTGCACGCGGACGCAAAAAAGTCCCGTCGCGCGGGGCTTGTGTTGGAGTAGGGTGGCTCGGTTGGCCGATGGCGCCGGGGTGGGGCGGCTACAGAGATCGCAACCTGACCAGTCGCGGATCGTCGGCCGTGGCGCCGCCAGCATCCAGCTCATCAATAGACTGCTGGACACGCAGCTCAAGTGTGGTGATCTGGAGATCCTTCGCCGGATGCCAATCTGGCAGGGCGCGGGCACTTGATAGATCTGCCGCCAGGGTCTCGATGTCTTGCAGGGTGGTGTAGGGCATTCAATGCTCCGATGGCGCCGCAACAGCGCGGCACTACCATCCTGCTGTCACGACTGCCTGCCTTGTGGCGACCGGGCATGAAAAAGCCCGCTCGGGGCGGGCTACGGTTGCGACCTAGTTGTGCAGCGCTGGCGCTCTCTCCAAGTTGCTCAGCAACTGAACCTCGGCTGCAGCTTGCAGAATGAATGCTTCTGATTTGGCCTTTTCAGGGTCTTCTCTGTCATCAATGACGAAGCGCAATTTTCTGCCGGAATTCTGAGTGGACTGGCTAATATCAACAATTTTATGAAGCGCGGCATTAATTGCAGAGTGGTGAGTTGATGTTACAGCAATTCCAACTCCATTAACTAGCAAATCAAGGCTTACTGTTTTTCCAGACACTCCTTTAAATCCTGGATTTCTGGATATGTCGGCATCTGGGTAAATTGCTCTATAGGCCATCGCTACTTCATCAACCAGTAGCACCATGTCAGTATTGGAGCCTTCGTTATCTCGCTCCCATGCGCATATGTCGAGAGCTGCTGCCACGTAGTTGGCGAAAGCTTGTTGCGCATTCGACGGGGTTGCTATGGTTTCGAGAATCCAATCATCCGTGTATGACGCACCATTACGTTGAGCAGCGTTCGCCAGAAATTTTCCCTCTCGCATGCTATCGAGCTTCATTCCTCGGCCAGAGAAATGAAGGGCCATGTAGCCATCATCGAAGAAGCGCACGGCCCCGCCTGCATGCTGCACAAACATGGGGATCGGGTCGCCATCGGCGAAGCGGAAGGGCGTTGTCAGCATGGCCACCGTCCCCTCGTCGTTGAGCGGGGTGCACGCGAACCCGATCAATGTGGATAGGTTATGGCAGATCATCTGAGCCTCAAGGTCTCTGGGTTGTCTATGGGTGGATCGATCGTGATACAGCACCGTTCGCAAAAGTATGACATTGCCTGTTCAAAAGTCCAGCTAGCCCACTGTGGCTGAGGCTCACTACGTGAAGTCCCGAAGTGCTCATGTGACAGTTGATGGAGATCGTTCATGGGCCGCTTGGAGTTGGTGACTGTCAACTGGTAGATGCGCTGAGGTCCGCCGAGCTGGGACCGGAACACGCTGAACTGGAAGGTTCTGAAGTGCGTGCTCTTCGCGATCACATGTTCAATTTTCGCCAACAAGCCTGCTCGCGTCCCGTCAGTCCGAAGTAGCCCCTGCTCGATGGTGTGGTGCCAGGGGCGTTGCTTGCATGCGAAGAACTCGCAAGGGCCTTCCAGCAGAAGAGGTGAGCTAAGCAGCTCCCTCGCTTCTTCCTCGGGGACAGAGATCATGTGCTTCTATGTGTTGAACTGTCGTCAGACGTTGCTGATGGGCTACGTCTGCTCCTCTTCATAAATCCCCGCCGCCCTACAACCTCGCGGCGTCGGCCTTGCATGGTGGATGCGTCATGGCGGTATGGCGGCTGACACTTGGTGCGGCCCCGTGACCTTTGCTATCGGCGCCCATACGAGGTAGGCGACCCAACTCTTGCCGTCTCGTGTGCAGTAAACAAGGAATTCCCCCTTGTCGCGGCTGCTCGGCCGATACTTGAACTCGCCGCAACCCCTGACCGAGTTTTGCGCAAGAGCCTTGCTGATGGGCAAGTTGAAGTCATCTCTCCAAGGGCCGGGGTAACGCTCCTGCAGCGTCATGTCTGCATGGGCGGCAGCGGCTGCCATCACCCCCGCCACGATAAAAACCCTCTTCATCCCACTCTCCTTGTGTCATAAGCCAGCAACAACCGGTGCCTTACCCCTGATGTAGCGTCCACCAAGCCTTCACGCGGCCCGCGACATTGATGCTATCGGCAGCTGTGCGTAGGTCGATTCGCTCCTCGTCTGGAAACTCTTCTGCGTTATCACTGCGGAGCACCAAGGTTCCTGTCGAGTGAATCAGAGCGCGCTTCAGCAGCAGGCGGTCACACACGTCCAGCACATAGATGCCTGGCACATCGATTGACTTCTGGCCCATGTCCACGAAAACCAGATCGTGGTCACGGATCGTGGGCAACATGCTTTGCCCGATGCCTGTCAGGATCTTGATGCGGTCGTAGTTCGTGCTGCCGACCTTCTGACGCACCCAGCTTTCCAGCACATCAAGGTGCCGGATGATCTGAACGGGCTCGCTCATGCCTCTTCCTGGGCCCATGGAGGGGGTCGGGGAAAGGTGTTGTAGTCGCACGTACCCAGGCGGGATGTCATCGCGATCACTTGTCGGCATGCTGACAGGCGCCGCGGCTTCTGCGGATGACGCGGTGAACCAGCCAGCGTAACCGGGGAGCGCTTCGAGCTTTTCCACGAAATCCTCTTTGATGGGCCGGTGCCGGCTCTTCATCTGACCGATGAAGGAGCCGTTGCTGTAGCCCAGCAGGCGCGCAAGCGCTGTGTCGCTGCCAGCCTTCTTGGAAGCAGCGATCAGCCGCTCAATCCTGAATTCCTGCGTGTCGTTCGTCATGTCTCGAAGATAGCAATTGCGAAAATAGCGTACGCTAACGATTTGCTTGTCTTATCTTTAGCTGATGCTATAGAATGGGGCATGCCCATACCAGCCCTCACGCCACAAGAGGCCCGCGAGCTTGCGGTGCGAGCGGGGACAACGCCCGCCTACCTCTACCAAGTTCTCACTGGACGGAGGGCTGCAAACCCGGCCCTTGCGCGCCGGATCAATGCAGCCGATACAAGGATCCTTTTGTCGGACCTGCGGCCTGGCGACTGGCACGAGATCTGGCCGGAGCTTGTGCCAGTCGCTGCCCAACCCGCCGAGATCTGACCATGCAGCCGCGTCAGGACATCCTCCGCCCGCCGCGCGCTGTAGCCAGCTCGCGCTCCACGCACATCACCACTCGGCTCGCCCTGCAGCGGATGTGCAGCTCCCCCGCTCTCCATGACAGCTCCAGCTGGCTCGTCGTCAACGTCTGCTCCCGCGCGCTTGTCTCGGGGTTCACGTTGGTGCTGACACTGGTCCTGGTGCTGGCGTGGAAGGGCTGGGTGTTGAGGTTCATGGCGGCTCCCTTTGGTGTGGTTTTTGTTTGCATGGCCGCGATGTTCGGCGTTCCCTTCTTCCCCGTCCACGTCCAATTTTTCAGGAGCCGGATATGAGCGCTCTCGATGCGCTGCGCCGCGGCGTAGACAACTTCCCTGGTGGCCGCGCTGTCGTGGCCGTTCGCCTTGGCAAGACCGACGAGGTTCTGCGCAAGGAGCTGTCCGGCGCCTCATCGCACAAGCTCGGCGCGGTCGATGCACTGACCATCACCAGCCTGCTGCGCGAGGCCGGCATGCCCCACTGCTACGACTACGCGGCCTATGTCGCTGGCGAGGCCGGTGGCCGCTTCGATCTTCTGGAAGCCTGCCGCACGGTGGTGGCAAGTCCGGTGGACAAGGTATCCAAGCTGGTGCTGGAGACCTCACACATCACGAGCGCGGTGATCGAGGCCATGCAAGACGGTGTGATTTCGGACAACGAGCTGGCGCAGATCGAGCGCGAGATCGCCGAGGCCGAGGAGGTGCTGCGCAAGCTGCGACAGGCTGCGCGCGCCGTCAACGCCGCAGGTAAGCCGCAGCGCGCGCCGGCCATCCCCTGACCCGTTTTCGCCGACGGCCAGGGTAGCTCCCGTAAAGCAGATCCACCACCTGCCGGCCGTTGGCTTTCTTCTTGTGGTGCTTCCCTCTAAGTGGTGGACACATGCCAACGAAAACTCTCATAGACGAAGCCGCCCTGATCGCGGATCTCAATGCTCATTTCCCCGGCGCCAAGGCTCAGTTCCTGCGCAGCTGGTCGAGCAATCCGACCCAGATTGGCGCTGTGGTCTCCGGCGAGGCTGAGATCGAACCCGGCTATTGCATAGGCCCGTCCATCTACCTGGATGACGAAGCCTATGACGGCTACATCCACAGGGGGTTTGAGGCCTGGTGCGTGGCTCGTGGCTGGTATGTGGAGATCTACGAGCACGGCACGCTCTGGGTTGTGCAATTGCCCCTGGACAGCGCACTGGAGGCGAAGGAGTAGGCATGGCTGGCGAATGGATCAAATTCGATAACAGCCTGCCGGAGAAGCCGGAGACGCTGGCTATCACGGCGAAGATGGGTTGGGACGACCCGGATTTGACCGTGGGCAAGCTGATGCGCCTGTTTCGCTGGTTCGATCAGCACACCACTGACGGTAACGCTGATGGCGTTACGCCAACGCTGTTGGATCGTGTGCTCGGCGTTACTGGCTTCACTGAATGTGTTGCAACGGTTGGCTGGATCGTGGTCACGGAAGACGGTATCTCGCTGGCCAATTTCGACAAGCACAACGGTGCGACGGCAAAAAGCCGTGCCCAGGGTGCCAAAAGGGCGGCAACTCACCGAAGTAACGCTTCTAGTAACGGCGAAAGTAACGCTGATGGCGTTACGAGGCCGTCACCTAGAGAAGAGAAGAGAAGAGAATATAAAGACAATACCCCCCAACCCCCCACCGGGGGGCGGCAGCGTCGGAGCGATGCTGCCGACGAGCCGGATGGCTTCGGCGAGTTCTGGTCGGCATACCCCCGCAAGGTCGGCAAGGATGCGGCTCGCAAGGCCTTTGCCAAGCGCAAGCCCGATGCCGATCTGCTGGCGAAGATGCTGGCGGCCGTTGCGGTGCAGGCCAAGTCCACCCAGTGGCAGCGAGACGGTGGCCAGTACATCCCTCACCCTTCGACGTGGCTCAACGAGGGTCGATGGAACGACGGGGAGGGCGCGGCGCAGGGTGGTGACAGCGAGAGCCGGCCGCAATGGGCTCTGCAGGCCGGGTTCGAGAACCGCTGGGAGGCCGAGAACGAGCGGTGCTACGCCCACAACGCCCACCTCTTCCGCGACGGCCGCCGCATGGAGGTGCCTGAGTGAACGCCGCCGAACTCAGCCAGCGCATGGCCTCTGACGCTGCGGCGATTGCGCAGTACCTGCTGCCCAACGGCAAACGCAAGGCCGGCGAGTGGGTGGCTGGCAGCGTGAATGGCGAAGAGGGCCAGTCCCTGTCCGTCCGCCTGACCGGCGCCAAGGCCGGCGTGTGGAAGGACTTCGCGTCAGGAGACGCGGGCGATTTGCTGGACCTGTGGGCCGCCTGCCGCAGCCAGTCCATCGGCGAAGCCATCCGCGAGGCGAAGCAGTACCTGGGCATCCGCGACGTGATGCCCGAGCGCGAGAAGAAGACCTTCAAGCGCCCGGCAAAGCCGCAGTGCCAGCCCGCCAAGGCCGGCGTGAAGGAGTGGCTCAATGGCCGTGGCATCACCGACGAGACCATCGCTGCCTTCCGGGTGGCCGAGCAGATCCGCGGTGGCAAGACCTACGCCGTGTTTCCGTACCTGCGCAACGGCGAGCTGGTCAACGTGAAGTACCGCAACATCGCGGAGAAGCGCGACATGCGGCAGGAGAGCGGGGCAGAGCCTTGCCTCTTCGGTTGGCACCTGATCGACCCGAAGGCCCGCACCGTGGCGATCACTGAAGGCGAGATCGATGCGATGACGTTGCATCAGGTCGGCATTCCGGCCCTGTCGGTCAATGCTGGCGCTGGCAATCACCAGTGGCTGGAGAACGACTGGGAGCGCCTGGATTGCTTCAGCGAGATCCTGATCTTTTTCGACAGCGACGAGGCCGGCAAGGCCGGGGCGCAGGAGATCGTTCGCCGCCTGGGCCTGGAGCGCTGCAAGCTGGTCACGCTGCCCGAGAAGGACGCGAACGAGTTCCTGCAGAAGGGCGCCTGTGGAGAGGACTTCTGGCACGCCACCAAGGAAGCCAAGACCCTGGACCCCGAGGAGATGCGCCAGGCCAGCGACTTCATCAACCGCGTGAAGTCCATGTTCTATCCGGCCCACGATGACGAGGGCGACCCGGTGCTGCGCCTGGACAAGGATCTGGACTGGTTCGAGTTCCGCTCCGGCGAGGTCACCGTCTGGACCGGCTACAACGGCCACGGAAAGAGCTTGATGCTGTCTCAGGTGCTGCTGGGGCTGATGCAGCAGGGCGATCGCGTGATGGTGTTCTCCGGCGAGATGACACCCGAACGCCAGCTCAAGCGCACCGTCAAGCAGGCCGCGGGCCTGGACCGCCCAAGCATGCCCTACATCGACGCCATCGGAGCCTGGCTGCACGACAAGCAATGGTTCTTCAACGTGGTGGGCAGCGCAGGCATCGACCGTCTCCTGGCCGTGTTCCTGTACGGCTCCAAGCGTTACGGCATGCGTCACTTCGTGATCGACAGCTTGATGATGACGGACGTGCCCGAAGACGGCCCAGGGAGCATGACCGCCCAGAAGGAAGCCGTCCGCAAGATCTGCGACTTCGCGCGCCGCAATGGCGTGCATGTCCACCTGGTCGCCCACCCGCGCAAGGGTGCTGACGAGTCCAAAGGGCCTGGAAAGCTGGACGTTGCCGGGTCTTCCAAGATCACCGACGGCGCCGACAACGTGTTCACGGTCTGGAGCGCGCGCAAGGACGAGAACGACGCCGGCCACGACCCCGACAAGCCCGACGCCAAGCTGGAGCTGCAGAAGCAACGCAACGGCGACGTGCAGCACTACAGCCAGTACCTCTGGTTCAACAAGGCCGCCCAGCAGTTCGCCACGAACAACCGGCGCCGCGCCATCAGCTATGTCCCTTTCTCAACCCAGGAGCCAAAAGATGAATTCGCTGACCAATCCTGAGCGCGCCATCACCAGTCTTGAGAACTGCCATGTGCTCCTGTGGAGCCAGAGCCAGTGCGCGATGCATATCGAACCAGTCAGCAGCATGCTGACCCATAACCGCCGAGCCTATGTCGAGGACCGACGCATGGACTACGTGCCAATCGCCTTCGGCACCCGAGATCTGTGCAGCGCACTGGCGGAAAAGGTTCGGCAGACCCTCAACAAGCGCCGCGGCTGACCCGTCTCTCACTGACCCAAGGAAAGAATGAGCAGGACCTACATCGACTTCAACGCCGTGCCCGAGGAGCACAGGCACATTGACGCGCGTCTGGCGAACTGGGGCCGCTGGTGCCATGGCGCCGTGGCCCGGGATATCTCGCCGATGTTCCGCATGGTCTCGCCCGAGCCCATGGACCGCGCCCAGGCCCGCGAGGCCAGGCAGCGACAGCAGCTGCAGATCGACCACTTGGACGCGGCCCGCATCCATGCCGCCGTGATCCATCTTCCGCTGCAACACAGGAGCGCACTGAACTGGATCTATGTAAAACCCTGGATGGCTCCCAAACGTGTTTGCCAAATCATTGGCACCAGCTTGGTCGAACTCGGCCGGCTTTTGACAGACAGCCGCCAGATGCTTCTGGCGAGAAAGGTTTAGAACCGAAATGCAATATCAAGACGGACGTGCTTCTGCGGATGAGCAACTTGTCAATGAACACATGCTTGGACAGTGCATGCACCCCAACTTCAAGGTGGTTCGAAGCCCCAGCCTGCTGTACGCCGAATGCCGCGACTGCAATGCGTGGCGGCACTTGGACGGAAGGCCGAGTCGCGAGCAGGCGCATCAGGAGTTGCTCGCCCAGCAGATCAGACCTGCACACAACCCAACCAACGGTCTTCAGGTTGAGCGGTTGATGGGCCGCGCGGGCTGGGAGGTGCTTTCTGTCTGCCGTGATGGAGCCTGGCGCTGCACGGTAAAGCGTGAGGGCTTGATCTTCGAGTCGGGCTGACCTGCTCGGTTTAGTCGAGACAGTTTTTCCTAGAAGACGGCGGGTTGCGGTTCTTTGCGGAGTTCGAGTTTGAACTCTGCCGGGGTCAAGTATTGCAGGCTGCTGTGGGGACGTACCTCGTTGTAGTGATTGCGCCAGGCTTCGATCAGGGCAGCGGCTTCGCGGCGCGAACGGAACCACTCGATGGACAGACACTCGTCGCGGAACTTGCCGTTGAAGCTTTCGTCGGTGCCGTTCTGCCAGGGCTTGCCGGGATCGTTGAGCACGGTGGCAATGCCCGAGGCTGAGATCCACTCCAGGATCGCCTGGCTGACGAACTCGGGGCCATTGTCCGAGCGCATGAACAGCGGCGCCCCGTGCAGGCTGACCAGCCGCGAAAGCACCTCGATCACGCGCTTGGAACGGATGGCCCCAGCCACGTCGATGGCCAGGCACTCCCGGGTGTATTCGTCCACCACGGTCAGGCACTTGATCTGCTGACCGCTGGCCGTGGTGTCGAAGACGAAGTCATAGGCCCAGACCATGTTGGCCTTGAACGGCGTGTGGATGCGCGGGCGCAGCGATGCGATGCGCTTGCGCGGCCGTTTCCGGGGCACCAGCAGGCCCGCCTGACGCCACAGCCTGTGCGTGCGAGACCAACTCAGCTCGAAGCCCTTGCGACGCAGGAATACGCGAATGCGGCGATAGCCGTAGCGCGGATACATGGCCGACAGTTCCTTCATCGCCGCAAGCACCGGCGCATCCTTGGCGGGCAAGCGCAACTCGTAACTGGGCGTGGCGCGTGACATGCCGATGAGCCCGCAGGCGCGGCGCAGACTCAAGCCACGTGCGCGCACGAAGGCCAGTTGCTCGCGCCGAGCCAACGGGCTCACCATTTTTTTGCGTTGATCTCCTTGAGAATCTCGAGGTCCAGATCTCGCTCGGCAAGAAGCTTCTTCAGCCGGCTGTTCTCAAGCTCCAGGGCCTTCAGACGCTTGACGTCGGCCGCTTCCATCTGGCCGAAGTGTTTGCGCCAGGCATAGATGGTGGCTTCGCTGACCTTGTGCTTCTTGGCGGCCTCGGCCACCGTCGTTCGATCTGCTTCGCGCAGGATCGTGACCATTTGCTCTTCTGAAAATCGACTCTTCTTCATCGGCTCCTCTCCGGGCGGGAGCCATCTTCCTAGAAATCAATGTCTCGGAGAAACCGGGCAGGTCAGGGCGACCACTCGACACCAGCGGCGGCAGCGGTGCAAGTTGCCGCACTGCTCATAAAAAAAGGGTTGTACAAGGCCTGATTTTCAGGTATCGTTCGCCCTATCGATTGAGCGAAGACG
Source organism: Delftia tsuruhatensis (assembly GCF_903815225.1). Taxonomy (NCBI): domain Bacteria; kingdom Pseudomonadati; phylum Pseudomonadota; class Betaproteobacteria; order Burkholderiales; family Comamonadaceae; genus Delftia; species Delftia tsuruhatensis. Next base: position 3,459,247 of record NZ_LR813084.1, on the reverse strand, counting down.
CATAGGAATCGTGGCATCCCTGGACGGAGGTGGCAGTGCGTCGATAGCTCAAGTTGAGACTTCCCCAGGGTGCCGATGCGCCCAAAGAAAAAGCCCACTAGGTTCGCCAGCGGGCTTTTTGTTTTGCGTTAAATCTAACGGTATTCGCAGCGACTTATTCTGAGTAGAACACCTTGGCTGCTGACGATCCCTTCATCAAATTGATCGAGTGTTCGCAATCCGATCGGGCAACATAGCTTTCGCTGCTCCTAGAGATTGCCTTTCCATTGACAGCGTAGTAGATCCAGTACCACTGTCCTTGATTGTCTTTTTTCTGCCAATAGCAGGGGTAAGTAACTTCAGCCATTCCTTCTCCTTGTTGAAAGGACTTATGTGACCACTGGTGGCTGAACGTGTCAATACGATTTCTTCTAATTGTCTTTTATTGAAGAATAGACATTGGCCTTGATTGCTCACGCAGTCGGGGCTTTCCTGTTTCATCCCCTGATCCAGCCGGGGCCGTCCCTGAGTGGCTTGATGGGGCGGGCGTTCCACCGCAAGCGCAGCGGAGCTGGATAGTTCGCGAACGGCACTTCCCCAGCGGCGTTGTGCCGTAAGTCCGATGGGGGAATTGGTGGACTTCACGGGTGGCTCAACCGATGGTAGGCTCATCCCATGAACAAGCTCCATCAATTTCTGGAATCCGCCCAGCCTGGAAGTCTGTTGTCGCTGGGCGCCGATGACCTTGGGATAGCAGGTGCCGCGTTTCATGCATTGGTCAAAGGCTGGGAGCGGGATGGTGGTGATGGGTTCCACGTCCACAAGACTCATCAAGAGAGTCAGACTGGGAACCGATGGATAGACTTCGTTGTCATCCAGAAGAACTGACCAATTCGGCGAGGGCTGTTGCATGAGTACCGATAGCATTCGCTATGAGGCCCGCTGCCAAGCATGTGGAAGGCTTGGCGAGTACATCGATGGCTCCGATGATTGGGGAAGAACTTGGGAACGATGGATAGGGTTCCAGGAACTGCCCGAGGATGACTACCACGTGGCTCGACAACGAACCGGGCTTGTTCGCCCTGTGTGCGAATGTGGGAGCTCGAACATCATCCGAGGTGAGCGTTTGAAAAGCTCCCAGTAAAAGATCAACGCAACGCATTTGTAGAGCTACCGCGAGGTGGCTTTTTTGTTTCCGCACCGTAGAGCAGTTGACAGCTCGCCGGGCTCATAACCCGGAGGTCGGCCGTTCGATTCGGCCCGGTGCATCCAGTTCGACGGAAAGCAGAAAGCTGATCTGCAGGCGGCCCGAAAAGGGACTTCGACAAGCCTGCTCAGGGGCACGCGCCCCGATAGTGCGCCGGGTAGCGCCGGCATCCGTCACCAGTTCGCCGCCACCAGGTGCACCCGGCAAAGCATGCATAGCGCATGGGGTGCAAGGCCTGCGTGGCGGCACCTATCAAGGAGATCTGCATGGGTCATCGGCCACGCATCAGCGCGCTGCCACTGCGGATTCAGAAGGCCGACTCCCGCAAGCTGCAGCAGGCCCCGCGCCTTGGAGCCATGGGCCGATCCCGTGGCCGCGCCAGGCAGGAGGCCCGGCTGAGGATCCGGCTGCGAGACGGTCCGCGCTGCGCCTGCTGTGGCGAGCTGATCGACATCACGCCAAGCATGCCCCGGCCCTTCGAGTTGGATCACATCGTCCCGCTGTGGCAGGGCGTTGAGGGCGCCTCGGGGCAACCAGCCAAGCCTGTGGGGCAGCTACGACAGTGAACACATGTCTTATCTACTAAGTCCGAAGCTGGGGAACCGGATGCGCTCTGGCTGAGGAGGCTGTGGCAATGGCTGCTTCATGCGATCTTGGAAATCTCGCCAAGCTTGCTCATCTTGCTGCCGCTGGGCGCCTTCTTTGGCAACTTCGACAGCGTCTTGCCGCTTGCGCTGGGCATTAGATGAGTCGCGATATTGGGTGTATTCGTAACTTGCAATCAAACCAAGGGCCGCCCAAATGAACTGTACTGCCTGGCTTTTCGCAATAGGCGCCAAGTTGGTAAGCCAGGGCGCGTGCTCTTTGACGCGATCAAATGTGCGTTCAGAGCTCTCGCCAGCTGCAACAGAGTCCTTGATTGTCTTCGCAATTTTGGACAGTGCTTCAATTGTGGACGACGGGCCGCTTAGTAGCCTCACTGTTTCATCTAAGAAGCTATAGGTTCCATCAAGAACCTTGGCGATGGAGCCGCAACGAGGGCAGTCAACTACACAATTGTCAATTGATATTTGACTGCCACCGCCACCAAAAATCATGGTGACGGGAAATATAAGACCGCAACTATCGCACTGACCAGGTGGGTGCATGCTGTGTTCCATGGGTTGGTTGTAGTGCATTCTATGTGTTGTCGGAAGGCTCTGATGATGGTCCTCAAGATACTTAAAAACGCGTTGCCAGTGCTCGACACCCGCCGCGTGCAGACGATGCAGGCCGGCAACTGGCGCACCAGTGGCCAGACCAGCAGCCAGCGGGGCTACGGCTACCGCTGGCAGAAGGCACGAGTGACGTTCCTGAAGGCGCAGCCCTTGTGCATCCGCTGCCAGGCTGAGGGCAGGGTTGAGGCGGCCACGGTGGTTGACCATCGGATACCCCATCGAGGCGATCAGACACTGTTCTGGGATACCAGCAACTGGGATCCGCTGTGCGCCACCCATCACAGTCGAGACAAGCAACGCGAGGAGGCTTGCCGAGTCTTATAGACCCGCGATCTCGCGGACCTCTGCCAATGTGAACTCTTGGCCTTCGTCATCGAAGTCCTGATAGATGTGCTCACCCGTCGTGAGCAGCTCGTCCAGCTTCGCGACTTCTTGATCTTGCAGCTCGTAGATAACGATGAATGCTTCTGCCGGATCCTGGTCATCCGCGCCGAACTCCTTGGCTTCCTCGTGAAGCGCTTTGATTGCAGAAGCGGGATCAGCGGCTTCGCCCATCCACTGTAGGAAACCCGGGCCTGTGTCGAAGATTGCGTATTGCATCGGTGTTCCTTCTGGTCGGTGTTGATGATAGATGGCTCTGGACAGGCGTAGGGCGGGCATACCGTCGCACGTCAGCCGACTGGCATTTGCCCTGTACAGGGCTTCTATGCGCGTGCCAGGGCCATCGGCAATGTGATGGGACGGGGGGGCTATGCAAAGTTCCCAGGCTTTCGGCCTCTAGACCGCCCTGTTCCGCACGCGCAAGAAATTTCCCCCTATTCAAATAATTCAAATGGGTCATTTCCGCCGCTTGGACATGAGGTATTTAACAAGGGCTGCTCCACCTGTGACGATGGTGCTTAAGGGTTCGTCCCGGCAGTACTTGTCCATCCATGCTGCAACCGTGGCTCCCGAGGGCAGATCGAGTTCTTCTCCTCGTGGCGTTGCCGTTACATAGCCAGAGACGTAGCCCCAAAGCCATAGCTTCATCACCTGTTCATCTTGTGAACCTGTTTGTCTTCGGGACTCGATCCAGTTCCCGCATTGATAGTGCTTTTCGCTAGGAATCACGATCTGCCCTGCGTAGCCACTGGCCGATGCCGACAGCAGGAGGAGGGGAATCATGCGCCGGATGGTTGTATGAAGCATTTGGGTCTGATCGCATTTAGTTGGGAGGAATGTTAAATGAGCGGAGTCAAAGGGCGCAGCGGCGGCGCGCGTCCGGGCGCCGGCCGCCCACCGAAAGAGCCCGCATACCTGAACCTGAGCGTTACCTACGACGAGCCCGCCAAGTTCCTAAAGGCGGTGATGAACGACAGCGGCACCGAAGCCAAGCTGCGGATTGACGCCGCGAAAGCGCTGCTGTCGGCCGAAGTCCGCCGCGGCGAGAACGGGGGCAAGAAGGCCGCCCGCGCTGGCGCTGCAGCCACCCGGGCGAAGAGCGGGAAGTACGCATCGGCCGCGCCGCCGAACCTGCAGTAGGAGGTGCCGGATGCCTGAATGGTCTACCGCATGCGTTGATTGGGCTGAGCGGATCCGGGAGGGTCGCTCGATCATTCCGCCGCCGATCTTTCCTGAGGAGGCCGAGGCGGGTCTGGCCGTGATGCGGGATCTGCGCATCGTGGACGCCCCGGGCAGCCCGCGCATGGCTGACGCCTGCGGACAGTGGATCTTTGACCTGGCCGCAACCATCTTCGGTGCTTACGACGCCAATAGCGGCCGCAGGCTCATCAAGGAATGGTTCGTGATGCTGCCGAAGAAGAACTTCAAGTCCGGGTTGGCTGCCTCCATCATGCTCACCTGCTTGGTGCGCAATTGGCGCCGGTCGGCCGAGTTCACCATCCTGGCGCCAACAAAGGAAGTGGCTGACAACAGCTTCACTCCCGCCAAAGACATGGTGCAGTACCTGGAGGAGAGCGAAGACGAGGACGAGGAGCCCTACAGCGAGTTGGCGGAACTGATCCATGTGCAGGACACCCAGCGGATCCTGACCCATCGCAGCATGGGCGCGAAGCTGAAGGTGATCGCGGCGGACACGAATACCGTTTCCGGCAAGAAGTCTGCCGTGCTGCTGGTGGAGGAGCTTTGGCTGTTCGGAAAGATCGCCAAGGCAAAGGACATGCTGCGAGAGGCTGGCGGCGGGTTGGCTGCGCGTCCCGAAGGTTTCATCCTTTACATCACCACCCAGAGCGACGAGGAACCTGCGGGCGTTTTCAAGGAGAAGCTGGAGTACGCGAGGGGTGTGCGCGACGGCACCATCATTGATCCCGAGTTCCTGCCCATACTGTTCGAGCACCCGCCAGAGCTGGTGAAGAACGAGGGCTGCATGCTCCTGGAGAACCTGGCCATGGTGAACCCCAATCTGGGGTACTCGGTGGACCGGCCATTCTTGGAGCGCGAGTTTCGCAAGGCGCAGCAGGAGGGCAAGGAGTCGCTCAGAGGCATGCTGGCCAAGTACGGCAACGTTGAGGTCGGCTTGAAGCACCGTTCCAACAGCTGGGCTGGCGCAGAGTTTTGGGAGCTTCGTGGGAACCGCCGCATTTCGCTCGAATACATCCTGCGCGAGTGCGAGGTCGTTGTGGTCGGGATCGACGGTGGCGGGCTGGATGACTTGCTGGGCCTAGCTGTTGAGGGGCGATACCGAGGCGTGACTCGCTGTGCGCTCTGGAACAAGGCTTGGATCCACCCCATTGGCATCGAAAGGCGTAAGTCGGAGGAGCCGAGATACCGAGACTTCGAGCGCGACGGCGACCTGGTCGTGGTGGAGCGCCCGGGGCAGGATCTGGAGGAGCTTGCGGCGGTCTGCAAGGAGATCTACGACGCCGGCCTGCTGGCGCGAATCGGTCTGGACCCTGAGCGAACGCACAAGGTTGTGTACCAGGCGCTCATTGATGCCGGGATACCGGAGGAAATGATCATCGGCATCTCGCAGGGTTGGAAGCTCACCGGCGCCATGGCTGTCGCGGAGCGGGGCCTGGAGGATGGGAGTCTTACCCACGCCGCACAGCCTCTCATGGCCTGGTGTGTTGGCAATGCGAAGGTGGTGCCCTCGGGCAACGCCTCTCTGATCACGAAGCAGGCCAGCGGCACAGGGAAGATCGATCCGCTGATGGCCTCCCTGAACGCCGTCACGCTCATGGCGACCAACCCGCAGGCCAAGGGGCCATCCGTCTACGAGACGCGCGGCATGCGCTTTCTATAGGGCACGACCACATGAAGATATTCGACAAGCTGTTCCGGCGGGATGGGCCGGAGGCTCAGTCGCGCCCGCGAGCCAGTTCGGAAGGAATTGCCTTCCAGGGGCTGGACGACCCGGCGCTGCTGGAGTTCATCCGCAAGGGCCAGATGGGCGCATCGAACCGGATGCTGCGCAACACCTCGGCGTTGCGCTGTCTGTCGCTGATCGGCAATGGCCTGGGCATGCTGCCCACCAGCCTTTACCGGGCCGGCGACGACAAGGAGGTTGCCAAGGATCACCCGGCGCACAAGCTGCTGCGCTACAAGCCGAACCCCTGGCAGACGCCGATGGAGTTCAAGAGCCAGATGCAGCTGCTGCTGGAGACCGAGGGCAACGCATACGCGCGCATCATCCGCGCCGCTGGCCGCCCGATCCACCTGATTCCCTTCGAGAAAGGGAAGGTGGACGCCAAACTGGGCAGCAACTGGCGCATGCAGTACCGCTGCACAACTGAAAACGGCGGTCAGATCACGCTGGACCAGGAGGAGATCCTGCATGTGCGCGAGCTGTCGTTCGACGGTGTGCTGGGCCTGTCCAAGCGGCAACTGTCCACCGAGGTCTTCGAGCTGGCCGAGCAGGCGCAGCGCGCGGCCGGCAACATCTTCAAGACTGGCGTGATGGCTGGGGGCGCGATCGAGACGCCGAATGCTCTCTCAGACCAGGCGTACAACCGCATGCGGGCTTCCCTGGACCAGGGGCTCAGCGGCTCCGAGAACGTCAACAAATGGATGATCGCGGAGGAGGGGGCCAAGGCCAATCCCTTCACCTCGACGGCCAAGGACGGCCAGCAGCTGGAAAGCCGCAACCACCAGATCGAGGAGGTGGCCCGTCTGTACGGCGTGCCCCGCCCGCTGCTGATGATGGATGATACCAGTTGGGGCTCCGGCATCGAGCAGCTGGCCATCTTCTTCGTGCAGTTCACGATGACGCCGCGTTTCACGGCCTGGGAGCAGGCCCTGGAGCGCTCGCTGCTGACGGATGCGGAGAGGGGGCACTACTACTTCAAGTTCAACGAGCGCGCGCTGCTGCGCGGCACGCTCAAGGACCAGGCGGACTACTTCGCCAAGGCGCTGGGCGCCGGTGGCCACCAGCCATGGCACACGGCCAATGAGGTCCGCGACCTCGCTGAGTACCCGGCAGACCCGAACCCGAAGTTCAACACCCTGGGCGATCCCTCAGGGAAGAAAGCAAGCAATGAGCCTCAAGCAACTACCTGAGCTGCAGGCCTACGGCCGCGAGCGAATCCAATCGTTCGTATCGCCGAATGCCTTGGCTCGCTGGTCGCCCGCCATCCAGGCAGCTGCCGGCGATTCGCCCGACAACGTGGTGAGCATCCTCGACGTGATTGGGGAGGACTGGTGGACCGGCGATGGCGTCACCGCCAAGCGCGTAGCCGGCGCCCTTCGGGCCATCGGTGATCGCGATGTGACAGTCAACCTGAACAGCCCAGGCGGCGACATGTTTGAAGGCGTTGCGATCTACAACCAACTGCGCGAGCACCGTGGGCGCGTGACCATCAACATCCTGGGCTTGGCCGCAAGCGCCGCCTCCGTGATCGCGATGGCGGGCGACGAGATCCGCATCGGCCGCCCATCGTTCCTGATGATCCACAACTGCTGGTGCTTGGCTGCAGGCAACCGGCACGACTTCGCCGAGCTGAGCGAACAGATGGCGCCTTTCGATGCCGCCATGGCGGATGTCTACCAGGCCCGCACCGGCGTAGAGCTCAAGCGCATCCAGACCTTGATGGACAAGGAAAGCTGGATTGGCGGCTCTGCCGCAGTCGCGGAGGGTTGGGCGGACGCCCTGCTGGAAGACGCCGCCATCAAGGATGACGGAAGCGGCACCCAAGCCGTCGCCGTTCGCCGCATCGAAGCAGCACTGCGATCCAGCGGCATGCCGCGCAGCGAGGCGCAACGACTGCTCTCCGATTTCAAGTCCGGCCTGAGCGATTCGGCTGGAAAACCTGGCGGCCTGAGTGATTCGGCTCCGCATCCCGTCGCAGCTTCCGCGCTGCAGAACCTCATCCACGCCATGAAAGGCTGAACATGACCGACGTCAACAAGACCATCGAAGACCTGGGTAAGGCTTTTGAAGCCTTCAAGGCAACTCACACCCAGGAGCTCAACGCCCTCAAGCAGAGCCAGGGAACCGGCGACTTCCAGGCCAAGATCGAGAAGATCAATGCCGACATCGACCGCCATCAGCGCGAGATCGAGGACGCCCATACCAAGCTGGCCGCTGCGCAGCAGGGTGTGCCCAACGCAGGCCCGGCCGACAAGGAATACAGCGCCGCCTTCCGCGCGCACTTCGCACGCGGCGAGGTGCAGGCCTCGCTGAACAAGGGCTCGTCCACCGAAGGAGGCTACCTGGCGCCGATCGAGTGGGATCGCACCATCACGGACCGCCTGATCCAGGTCTCGCCCATCCGTGGCATCGCCTCGGTGCAGTCCATCTCCACGGCCGGCTACAGCAAGCTGTTCAACAACCGTGGCACGACCTCCGGCTGGGTGGGCGAAACCACGGCGCGGCCGCAGACCAACACGCCGACGTTCAGCCCCATGACCTACAAGCCGGGCGAGCTGTACGCCAATCCGGCGGCCACCCAGCAGATGCTGGACGATGCCGAGGTCAACCTGGAGCAGTGGCTGGCTGGCGAGGTCGAAACCGAGTTCGCGTATCAGGAGGGCATCGCCTTCCTGACCGGCACTGGCGCGAACGACCGCCCGAACGGCTTGCTGACCTATGTCACGGGTGGCGCCAACGCTGCGGCCCATCCCTGGGGTGACATCAAGACGGTGGCCTCGGGCGCCGTGGGCGCCATCACCTCCGACGCCATCGTGGACCTGATCTACGAGCTACCCGAGGAGTACACGGCCAATGCGCGCTTCCTGATGAACCGCACGACCCAGGGTGTGATCCGCAAGCTCAAGGACGGCCAGGGCAACTACCTGTGGCAACCCAGCTACGTGGCAGGCCAGCCCGCCACCATCGCCGGCTACCCGGTGACGACCGTGGCCGGCATGCCCAACGTGGCCGCCAACGCCATCTCGGCCATGTTCGGCGACTTCAAGCGCGGCTACCAGATCGTGGACCGCACCGGCGTGCGCGTGCTGCGTGACCCCTTCACGAACAAGCCGTTCGTGCAGTTCTACACGACCAAGCGCGTGGGCGGCGGTCTGCTGAACCCCGATGTGCTGAAGGCCCTGAAGGTGGCTGCAGCCTGATGACCAGGGCGGGCTCCGGCCCGCCCATCACCTGGAGAAAACATGAAAGCCACCAAGCAATTCAAGGCCGTCCCGGACGGCGAGTTCCACCCCGTGACCTACGAGGTTGGCGACGAGGTGCCGCCCGAACTGGAGGCGACCGCACGCTACTTCGAGGCCCTCGAAGAAGACGACTCGGCCGCCAACAAGCAGGCAGGTCGCGGCAAGGCTGGCGCTGCCAAGGGGTAAGCAGGCATGCCCATCTTGACCATCGAGACGGCCATCGACCACTGTCGGGCTGACCCGGAGGACGCCGTGATGGTCGAGCTGTACCTCGGTGCTGCCATCGACGCCGCCCAGGAGTACCTGGGCCGAAAGGTGTACGCCGACCAGGCCGAGCTTGACGCTGCGGTGGCTGCGGGCGAGGCTGGTGAGCTGCCCATGGTGGCCACCTACTCGGTGAAAGCGGCGATGCTGCTGATCTGCGGTCACCTCTTCGCTAACCGCGAGGATGTGGTGGTGGGCGCGCAGTCCTTCGCCATGCCCAACGGCTCGCGCGATCTGCTGCGGCCTCATCGAAAGGTGCAAGGCCTATGACCACGTTCCGCGCCGGCACCCTTCGAGACCGCATCCACATCCAGCGCAAGACAGGCGGCAAAGACGGCTGGGGCACGCCCGAGCCTGAGGCCTGGGAGAACATCTCCCCAGGCCGCATCGCTGCCAACGTGCAGCACAAGTCTGGCCTGGGCACTATCAAGGCGGACGCTGAGGTGTCCATCGTGCGCGCGAGCATCCGCATCAGGCGCCGCACTGGCTTGGACGCCGGTATGCGCGTGCTGTTCGACTCGTCCATCTACAGCATCGAGGCAGTGCTCCCGGGGCCGACCCGGGAATACATGGACCTCGTGTGCAAGCTCATCCAGGGCAAGCCCTGAAGGAGGATTGAATGGCAAGGCGCACCCTATCCAATCCGGGGCGTGATGGCCGTCGCAAGGTGCTGACCGGTGGCAACTCGTTCGGCATGGAGCTCGACCTGAGCGCCGTGGACGACATGCTCAGCGCGTTGGAGTCCGGCGTGGAGGCGGCAATCCGGCCCATGGCTCAGGCCGGCGCGCAGGTGATCTACGAGCGCGTCAAGCTCAACGTCCAGGGCCTGGGGCGCGTGACGGGAAACCTTGACCGCTCCATCTACCAGTACTTCAGCGACGAGAAGTCGGAGGACGGGAAAAGGGCGGAGTACCACATCAGCTGGAACCACAAGAAGGCGCCCCATGGGCATCTGGTGGAGTTCGGCTACCTGCAACGCTACCGCTACTACCAGACCAACGACGGCCAGGTGCGGCCCATGGTCAGGCCCGGCATGGACGGCCAGCCGCCCCCGCCCCGCCGCGCGAGCCAGGCCCAGAAGGACGCCTACTACGTGACTCTTCCGAGTCCGAAGCAGGTTCCCGGCAAGGCCTTTGTGCGCAGCGCGGCCAGCTCGCTCCCAGAGGCGCAGAAGGCCGCTCAAGCCGAGCTGTGGCGCCGGTTGTTTGAACAGGGAGGCTACGGTGGCGCTTGAATCTGACCTCATGGCCGTGCTGCTGGTCGTGTGCCCGCGCGTCGTCGTGGGCACTGCGCCCTACGGCACGACCATGCCCTATGTGACCTGGCAGCACATCGGCGGCGATCCGCTGGAGTGGCTGGACAACACGGTGGCCGACAAGCGCAACGTGCAGATCCAGATCAACACCTGGGACAGCACTCCGCTCAAGGCCTTTTCGCTGATGCAGACCATCGAGGCCGCCCTGCGTGCCGCGATGCCTCAGCTGATCGCGCGCCCAGTGTCCGAGCCCATCGGGGCCTACGGCGACGGCGACGAGACGCCGGGCTACCTGCAGACCTACACCATCTGGGGCGCCCGATAGGGTCCCGACCAGTTCCGCCGCCTGGCGGTTTTCTTGCCCGCTCGGGCGCAACCTCATACCCGCTTCGGCGGGTTTTTTCATTTCCGAAAGGCCCACCATGGCATATAGCGTTCCGGACGGCTCGAAGCTGTTCATTTCCACCGAATACGACGCAGTGATCCCGATCACCGCCATCAGCAACGCAACAGCAGCGGTTGCCACGGCAGCGGGCCACGGCATGGCCAATGGCAAGGAGTTCATCCTGACCGCAGGCTGGGACGACGCGAACAACCGCGTGTACCGCGTCGCAAACACGGCCGCGGGCACCTTCGAGATCGAAGGACTGGACACCTCCAATACAGCCCGTTTTACCTCGGGCGGCGGCGTCCCCGCATCGGCCCTGCCCGTGAAGAAGTGGCAGGAAATCCAGCAGGTGCTGAATCCGTCCACCTCGGGCGGCGAAGCGCAGTTCGCCGACGTGGCCCCCCTGGCCAGCATGAACACGTTCCAGATCCCGACTGGGTTCTCGGCTACCAGCATCACCATCCCCATCGGCGATGACCCCAGCCTGCCGGGCTACAAGGCGACCAAGAAGGCCTCCGAGGACCGTCTGCTGGTCGCTCTGAAGGTGCTCAAGCCCAACGGCAACGTGAACTACTTCTACGGCTACATCGCCCTGAACGAGATCCCCTCGCTCACCAAGGGCCAGGTGGACACCGTGACCGCCGCCATGGCCCCGCAGGGCCGCACCACCCGCTACGCCGTCTGATCGGCCGCCAGTTGCACCGGCCCGGCTGTTTCGTCTCTCAGCAGAGGCGGGCAGTCGGGCGCGGGCATTTCTCATCCATCTGCTGAAAGAAAACCATGACCGCACCTGCAAAGAAGGCCGACAAGGCCGCTCCGTTCATCCTGGGCAAGCGCCCCGAGACCATCTCAGGCACTATCGAATTCCCTCTGCCGGATGGCACCAGCGCGAAGCTGGAGTGCAAGTTCAAGTACCGCACCCGCAAGGAATTCGGCGTCCTGTGGGACGAAATCGCGGGCGCCACGCTGGCGCTGGCCACGGCCCAGCAGGACACGGCCAAGAAGGAAGGCGAAGAAGCCAAGTTCAGCTTCGCTGGCATGTTCGAGCGTGGCGATGCCGTGAACGCAGACAACGCGCTCAAGTACCTGGCCGCCTGGAACGAGGAGTTCCCCGCCCTGAGCAAGAACACGCTGATCGAGCTGTTCGACCAGGCCCCGGCCGCGCCCGCCGCGCTGTGGGACGGCTACCGCCAGCTCTGCACCACGGGCCGCCTGGGAAACTGAGGGCCATAGCTGCTGCCATCTACCGCAAACCCCCGACAGCCGAGCAGCTCGGCTTTTGGGGCATGACGTACCGGGACTGGGAGGCAGAGCAGCAGCCCGTCGAGATATGGCCCGAGAACTTCCCGGCCTACAAGCTGTGGTGCAAGGTCGGCAGCCAGTGGCGCTACACCATGAGCGGCCCGGCCTCGCTCGACTACATCCCGCTGCAGCACGAACTGGACCGCATGGGCCTCAGCGAAGAGGACTACGACGCGCTGTTCAGCGACATCCGCGTCATGGAGTCTGAGGCCCTGGCGGCCATGCGCGAAGAGTAAAGCCGCCGAGGCGGCCTTTGAATTTCCGGAGGAACTATGAGCTCCCATGAAAACGCAGCAGCCGCCAATGCACACGCGGCAGCAGCGTCTGCCAAGCAGGCGGCCACCTCTGCGCGCCTGGCCGAGATCGATGCCAAGTACGCCCGGAGCGGCGACCTCGCCGGCTTCCTGCGCGAGGTTGGCGCGGCCGGGCTCACGCTGGCGGACCTGGCCGACTGGCTGGCCGCAGCCGGCGCGGCAGACATCCCGAAGTTCGCCGTGGGCGACATGCTCGCCAAGGAGCACCCCGGGGAAGCCATCGTGCCGACCCTGTTCAACCCTTGGCCCGAGGCGCTGGCCCTGGGCCGCGAGATTGTGCGCCTCAACACCCAGATCGCCTGCCTGCTCGCGCGCTGGGATGGAAACGGACTATTGCCCGTATCAGCGACTCGCTGGGATGGCAGCAGCCCCGGGGAGCGCGCATGAATTCATCAGTTCCGATAGTGTTTTGGGGGCGGGTGGTGTGTATCCCTGAGGTGGCTTCTGATCTGGGATTGCCACATGCGCTACCGGCTCCGACCGATGAAAGCTGATGTCCTGTATATGCGTGGCGATCCGCAGCCGTAGTGCATCTTCTGCGGTCAGATAGGTGGATGCCGTGCTCCCGAAGTGTCTGCTTATCAGCGATTCGTCCCATTCTGACACCGTGCGAAATGGTGCGCAGATAAGCGATGTGCTGTCAGTAATTTGACCAATGTTCGGTCCTTCTGAGTAGCTCGCAGCGTGGAGTGAAAAAGAGTTAACGACTGCCGAAATACGGTCTATGCCAGCCATGAACATGGTCGCGGCAACAGAACTGCAGACGCCAAATGCATAAGTTCGTACAGGGACTGGCTGCATTCTCATGAAGTTATACGCACCGACGCCGGACGTGACGTCGCCGCCGCTGCTGCAAATGCAGACGGTGACTCCTGTTGCGCTGTGCTGGATTGCTTGAGTGATCAGGCACTCCAGGTTTCGGATCCCTTGCGGAGTAACCTCTCCGTGGTACACCAAATTGTGGTTCATTCGCCCTCCTGACGATGGGTTGTGTGGAAGCTCCCATCGTATGCCAGGAGGGCAACTGCACTGCCAGGGGCTGGGCTGGCGCTGCCTGCGAGGGGTGTTTGATACCATCCCCTCCAGTTTTACTACTGGAGGGGATATGAGGCTGCTCGCTGTTCTTGGCGTTGTCTCTGCCATCGCGGCGGCACCTGTGGTGTTCGCGCAGAACTACTCGGCAATGGTCGCGAAGGCGAAGGCTGCAGTTTCGCGAGACTTCAAAGATCCAGAGGGTGCGCGTTTCCGCGACGTCGGCATCTACAAGTCCACTACTGGCAAGGGTGGGGTATCCGTCTGTGGTGAAGTCAATGCCAAGAATTCCTACGGGGCGTATGTTGGGTACAAGCGCTTCGTGGTGGACGATGACTTCGTCCAGATTGAAGACGATGGGGACCTTGGGCTGATTCCCTCCCTATGCCATGAGCTGGTGCGAAGAATGAAGTAGCACAGCGTCATCGAACAACTTATCCAAACCCCGGTCCGCCGGGGTTTTCTGTTTCTGGCTCGCCTTTGGCGGGCCTTTTTTATGGGCGGATCTATGACGCAAGAAGGACCCAAGGCCGTAGTCAGCGTTGTCGCTGAGGACAACACAAAAGAGGGGTTGGATCGGGTCAAGCGCGGCATCCAGGAAACCGCTCAGACCGTAATCAAGGCCGGACAGGAGGCAGGCAAGGGCATTTCCAAGATGGGCGAGGGGGCCGACCAGACCGCTCGGAAGCTGGAGTCCTTTGAGAAATCCTGGGTCAACAGCGTTCAGCGCGCCCTGGTCGCGGCAGAGGCCGGGGAGAAAGGGACCGCCAAGTATTTCGAAGCCTGGGGCAAGTATCGCGGCATCGGCGGCGATGTCATGGAGCCGATCCTCGCTCAATTGCGCGCGGTCGAGGCCGCCCAGGCCGCAGCCGCTGGCGCTGCCACCAAGGGGCTGGGCACCATGGGGGTGTCCGCCGCGCAAACCGCCGCAGCGCTGCGCCAGGTGCCTGCCCAGTTCACCGACATCGTGGTCAGCCTCCAGGCGGGTCAGGCGCCCCTTACTGTGCTGCTGCAGCAGGGTGGCCAACTCAAAGATATGTTCGGCGGCACAGCTGCCGCTGCGAAAGCGCTCGGCGGGTATGTCATGGGGCTGGTGAGCCCGCTCACGCTGGTGGCTGCCGCTGGCGCAGCGACGGCTGTGGCGTTTCATCAGGGGGCTCAGGAGAACGAGGCGTTCGTGCGCTCCATAGCCCTCACCGGCAATGCTTCTGGCGTCACCACAAGCCAGCTGCGTGAGTACGCGCGGCAGATTGATTCTGTGGTGGGCACTCAGGCGCAGGCGGCGTCCGGCCTGGCTGATTTCGTCGCAGCCGGTGTGCGCGGCGGCGATGAGCTGCGCCGCTACACGCAGACTGCCATCGAGTGGGAGAAGCTCACGGGCCAAGCCGTCAGCAAGACGGCTGACCAGTTCGCCAGCCTGCAAAAGGATCCTCTGGCCGCCGTCATCAAGCTCAACGAAGGGACCAACTTCCTGACGGTCTCCGTGTACGAGCAGATCAAGGCGCTGGATGACCAGGGCCGCAAGGCCGATGCATCGAAAGTGGCCATGGAGGCGCTTGACGGTGCCATGCGCGAGCGCGGCAAGACCATCAAGGACTCCCTGGGCTACATCGAGCGCGGATGGAATGCCATCAAGGGCGCCGCCTCTGATGCCTGGGATGCAATGCTCAACGTGGGGCGCGCGGCGACCATCAACGACCAACTGGCAGTCGTGCAAAAGGAGTTGACAGCTCTGCTGGCGCAGTCCGAATCGGGCTTTGGCGAGACGGGCAGCGGCGCGGCCACGGGCCGCAGTAATGCCGCCTATGTCCGCAAGATCAAGGAGCGCATCGATGCGCTGAAGGCCGAAGAGTGGGCGCTCTACGAAAAGGCTGACGCGGAGAAGGTTGCCGCCATGCAGCGGGAGGAATCCACCCGCAGGATGCAGGCCCTGCTCGACTTCGACAAGGACTATGCCAAGGCCCTGGAGAAGGAGACCACGCTGCAGGAGAAGCTGGCAAAGGTGCGTCGCGAGGGCGAAGCTGCCGGCAAATCCGAGTCCGAGATCAAGCAGGTGCTCACGTATGTGACGGAGCACAACAAGGCGAATCAGGCCGGGGCTAAGGCAGCCAAAGAGCATGCCAAGGAGTTGGCCGAGCAAGCCAAGGTGTATGCAGAGCTGGCGGGCCTATCGAGCACCTATTACAAAGATCTGGAGATGGTGCAGAAGCGGCTGGCCGCGGGGAAGATTACCCAAGAACAGTACGTCAAGTTCGTTGAAGACCTGATCAAGAAGCAGCCGTTCGCCATCGCTCTGGCCAAGGAAGAGGAGAAGGCCCGCCGCGACCTGCAGAAGGCCATCGAGGATGACATCAAGCAGGCCGACCGCCTGGCCGACAAGCGCCAAGCCGCGATCAAGTCCGCAGAAGATGCCGTGCGCAAGGCGCGCCAGGAAGAGGAGGCACATGCCCTGGCTGCTGCTGCCAACATCACGCTGGCCGAGGCCGTGGAGCGCCTGACCATCGCGCGCCTGGAAGACCAGTTGCAGATGGCCCGCATGGGCACGGAGTCGCAGGCCACCATCGATGCGCTGGAGCGCGAGCTGGCCGCGCGCAAGGAACTGCTGGGCGTGCTCCAGCAGAAGGGATTCCGCGAGGGCAACAAGAAGGCAGCGGACGAAGCTGCGAAGGACTGGGACAAGACCGCCCAGACCATCAGCCGCACGCTGTCCGACTACATCATGGCCGGCGGCAAGGACGCGGCGCAGTACCTCAAGCGGCTGTTTGCCAACTTGGTGCTGGAGCCCATCGTGCAGTACGGCGTCAGCTCGCTGATGGGAATGGGTGGCCAGGCGGCAGGCGCTGCGAGCGGCGGTTTCAATCCGTTGAATTTGCTGAGCGGCGGCAACTCTGCAGTAGGGATGATGGGCACCGGGAGCCTCGTCATGAACGGGCTCACCGCGTGGGGGCCTGGCGGCAGCGTCATGGGCATGCTGGCCAACCCTGGCCTGTATGCCGGCGCCGAGCTGCTGGGCGCCATTGCTCCGCCTCTGCTGGCTGCTTTTGCTGTGTTCAAGATCCTGAAGGGAGACTGGTTCGGTAGCCGCGGCCCGAACCACGCTGGCGGCGTGGCGTCCACGGCGACCACTGACCGCGACCTGACTGTGAAGCAGGTGCTCGGCACGGACGCCTGGGGCAACACCCTGGGCGACTTCACCACGCGAGCCAACAAGGACCTGGACAAGCAGCTGCAGACCACGGTCAACGGCATGCTGGACATGTACAAGGCGCTGGCCAAGATCGGGGGCGTCAACGCGCGTGAGATCGACATCGCTGCCGGGTTCTCCACGAACCCCAAGTACGGCGACGAAGGGGCCATGGGCTTCTTCCAGATCCTCGACAAGCAGACCGGGGAGGTGCTGAAGAAGTACAAGGACCGCGAGTTGGACGCCGACCCCCAGAAGGCCTGGGCGCAGTTCGTCGGCGACATGGGTGGCGCGCTGGTGGCGGAAATCAAGAAGGGCGATATCCCTGGCTGGATGCGCGACGAGTTGGATGCGCTGGGCGAGGATGTGACCGTCGAAGGCCTGACCGCTGCGATCCAAAAGATCGCGGTGATCGATGCCTCCTTCAAGAGCTGGGCCAATACCCTGGTCGGCTTCAACGACCTGAACGCCAAGGCACAAACCGCGCTGCTCAAGACCTCGGGCGGCATCGAAGCGCTGACGAACAACGTCAACGCCTTCTATGCCGGGTTCTATTCCGAGGCCGAGCGCGCCGAGATCCTGCAGCGTCAGGTGCGCGAGCAGCTCAAGGGTCTGGGTGTGGATATCGACCCCAAGGGGGGCGAAGAGGCCAAGAAGAAGTTCCGGAAGCTCATCGAGGACGCGCTGGCATCCGGCAACACCGAGTTGGCAGCCAAGCTGCTGGCCCTGGCGCAGCTGTTTGGCGTGGCCGCAGATGCCGCGCAGAAGTCAGCGGACACGGCGGCCGAGGCGGCAAAGACTGCGGCAGACGAGGCGGCCAAGGCTGTCGAGGATGCACGCAAGAAGGCCAAGGACGCCGCATACGCGAACTTCGAGGCCGCGATACAGCGCGAACAGAAGTACTGGCAGGACGTGGCCAGCGCATCGCAGGAAGCCATAAGCGGACTGTCAAATGCGCTGAGCACGCTCAAGAGCAACGCTCGGGATCTGTACGGCTCCGTCGATGCCACGCAGCAGATGCTCGCGGCCCAGGGGATGGTCTACATCGAGGATGCGCTGGCGGGCGTGCGCGGTGGGCGAAAGCTCACCGACTACGCAGGCCTGACCGATGCCATCGGTGCAGCCCGTGGCGGCATCTCGTCGGGCCGCTATGCCTCGCAGTTCGAGCGCGAGCGTGATGCGTTGATCCTCGCCGGCCAGCTCACCGAGTTGGCCGAGAAGGGTGATGCGCAGTTGAGCGTTGAGGAGCGGCAGCTCAAGGCTTCACAAGAGCAGCTTGAGCGCCTCGACAAGACGCTGATGTACTGGCGCGATCTGCTCGCCGGCAACGACAAGCAGATCGACGCCACGCTGAGCGTGGAAGCAGCGATCAAGGCGCTCGAAAAGCTGATGTTCCCGGACAACGCGGGCGGCGGGGGCGCACAGCCTGGAAAGGACGGCGGCGGCGCGCAGTTGGGTGGTGGCGGTACGGGCGGCTGGGATGGCTACAAGCCGTCGAAGTACAAGCGCCCGCATACGGATGGCAGCGGCGGGACGTTCTACAACCCTGTGATCGACGAGAAGGAGATCGCCAAGCTTGACGGCCTGTCGGGGCTCTACCACTCCTTCGACGGCACGGGCGATCTGCGCGGGCTGCTCGATGCGATCAAGTCCGCTGGCGGCTCGCTGTCTGACCTGTCCGCGCTTTCCGGTCTCTACGAGTCGGACTGGCGCAAGGCGGCCGAGAGCGTGGGCATTCCGGCGTTTGCTATCGGCACCAATCTCGTCCCGCGCGACACGCTCGCTGTGCTGCACCAGGGCGAGGCGGTTGTGCCAAAGGCCTTCAACCCGTGGGCTGGAGGCGCGGGAGGGATGGCCAGCGGCAACAACAACGCTCGGCTGGAGGCCCTGGTCGCCCAGTTGATCGATGAAAACCGAACGCAGGCGGGTCAAATCGTACGGCTCCAGAGCCAAGTGGCAAAGCTGCTGCAACGCTGGGACGGGGATGGCATGCCGCAACCACGAAAAGAAGGAGAGGGGGTCGCAGCATGAGCATTTCATCGCTCGTCGTCGTCGCTCCACTCGTTGTGACGCCGGCCATGCTGGTGTCCAGCGATGTGCCGGAGAACGACTATCCAGAGTGGGCGTCCGGCACGACATATGCAAAGGGCGCGCGGGTGATCCTCGCCGCCCAGCACAAGGTCTACGAGAGCACGGCGGACAGCAACACGGGCAACAACCCCGCGACGCCATCCTCCGAGCCAAAGTGGGTCGAGGTCGGGCCGACGAACCGCTGGAAGCCGTTCGACAAGTCGGTCAGCAGCCAGGTCAAGCAGGCAAACAACATCAGCTATCGGATCAAGCCGGGCCAGGCAATCACCTCGATCGGTGCGCTCAACGTCACGGGTGCCACAAGCATCCGCGTGCGGGTGATTGATCCGACCTTCGGCACTGTGTACGACAAGACCACGCCCATGTCGTCCGTGCCAGTGGCTGCTGGGTGGTGGGAGTGGTACTTCGCTGAGCGGCGGGTACCGACCCAGGCCCTGGCGCAGGACCTTCCGAGCTTCCCCGCGGCTGACATCCTGATAGACGCTGCAGGCACATCGGCGCTGGCTGTCGGCGTGATCTTGATGGGTCAGCGCCGCGCATTCGCCATGGGCGTCAAGTCTGGCGCCCGTGTAGGCATCCAGGACTACTCGCGCAAGGAGCGCACAGAGTTTGGTGACGTGGTTCTCGTTGAGCGTGCATTCGCAAAGAGGGCCGCGTTCCAGATGTTGCTGGAGTCCCGGGAGGTTGACTCCTTCAATGACTTCCTTGCCAGCGTGCGTGCCACGCCTTGCCTATGGATCGGCTCCAGCCGATTCGAATCCACCACGGTCTATGGGTTCTATAAGAACTTCGAGATCGTGCTTTCTTACTACGACTATGCCGACTCAGAACTTGAGCTGGAGGGCCTGACATGACGGATATCGTCTCGCCAACACCAATCACGGAGCTGCCTCCCGCGCCGCAGCCCACGGACACGCCGGCCGAATTCAACACCAAGGGATTCGCGACGGTTGCGGCTCAAGTGGCGATGATCCCGCAGATCAACACGGCGAATGCCCAGACGTTTCAGAACGCCACTGCGGCCAATGAGCGCGCCACAGCTGCCGGGCTGTCTGCCGGCCAATCTCAAGGCTTCCGTAATGAGGCGGAGGGCTTCAGGAACACAACGCTGGGCTACCGCGACCAGACGCTGACGTTCCGCAATGACGCTGAAGGATTCAGCAACACGGCCAAGAACTATCGTGACCAGACCCAAGGTTTCAGGAATGAGGCGGAGGGCTTCAGGAACACAACGCTGGGCTACCGCGACCAGACGCTGACGTTCCGAAACGACACGGAGGGGTTCCGCAGCCAGGCCCAGGACTTCCGCAACCAGGCCGAGGTCTTCGCCACCCAGCAGATCAAAGGGTCCAGCTCAACCAGCGTGACACCCGGTGCCGGGGCAAAGAGCTTTGTGATCGAGCCGTCGCGCTCGTTCGTGACCGGCATGTATGTCGTGGCCACGTCAACAAGCGACCCTGCAACCCAGATGAGCGGGCCTGTGCAGAGCTACAACCCCGCGACCGGTGCGCTCGTGATCGCTGTCGACGTGTTTGCGGGCAGCGCGGCCCGCTCGGATTGGGTGATCGGCGTGGCCGCCCCTGGTGCTGCAACGGGCCTTGCCCGTCAGGTTGTCACCACAAACACGACGTGCGTCGCCGGGGTCGCGTACATCGTGGCTGCGGCCGGCATCACGCTCACGCTGCCCGCGACATGGGTCCCGGGCGACCGGATTGCAATCATCGAGGCAATTGGCGATGGCGCGCAGTACTCCATTGCATTTGGTGGGACAAAGCTGCGCAGCCGTTCCATGGGGACTCAAGTCATCTCGGCCGTTTACGGCGCGACCGGGGTGCTCACACATCAAGACGCAACACGGGGGATCGTATGAATACGCTTGCAGGAATTTTGGGGCAGGGCGGCGGAGACTTCCCGGTCTGGTCTGCATCGCTCACTGTCATGCAATATCAGATTGTGCGGAGCCCCCTGGATGGGGAGCTGTATTCGCGCAGCGCGGCGACTGGCACAAGCGCTACTGATCCAGCAGATGACATCGTCAATTACCGGGCAGAGTCATACAAGCGCTGGACCGCGATTGTTTGCGATGCGACTCCGCGAAGCCCCGGTGGAGCTTTTGCCGTCGGCACGAAAATGGCTAGCACTCCAGTAGTGAGTGTTGGTGTCCGGACTCTGTGTTTGGAGATGCTGGGCCGGGGCATGGTGGACTTCATGGCCGTCAGTCGCGGCGGCGGCTCCGGGCCGATGCGAGTCGAGCTTGTAATCGATGGCCGAACTGTCTATGACGGAACGCATACATATTCGACGGCAGTCCAGTGGAGCACTTTTCTGGGCAATGTGACCATGAATGGCAGCGGTCAGCTTGACACCCCGATTGATGCATCCAATGCCATTGAGTTCAAACGCCACCTGCGCCTGTACCTGACGCCAACTACTACGTCATTTACTGTTGCTGGAAGCATCGCATACAAGCAAAGGAGCCAAGCATGAGCGAGATGATCGAGGAGACCGTGGGCGGAGTGATCGTGCGGCGCTGGCCCGATGCGCCGCACGTCGATGCTGTGCCGCACTCCTGCTCGCGGCGCCAGGGCCGGCTTGTGCTGGAGTCCTGGGGCATGTACGAGGCAGCAGAGGCGGCGATTGCGGCCATTGCCGATCCAGCCGAGCGCCGCATTGCGCAGATCGAGTACGAGGCCGACACCTGGGAGCGGCACAACCCGTTTCTGTCGGCCCTGTGGGCGCAGATCGGTGGCACGCCTGAATCGCTCGATGCCGCCTTCGCGCTCGCTGTGACGCTCTGATCAGCCCCACTCCACAACAGCCGCCTTCGGGCGGTTTTTTCATGCCCGGAGGAGGGCCGATGAATCAACTTGAACCAACAGCTGCAGCTGTGGCAATCGCGTCCGTGCTCTTCGGGCCTGCGATGGCGGGCTACATCGGGCCGTACGCGGTGATCCTCATTGCATCGACCGTGGGCGCCGCATGGGCCTTGGGCCGGCGCGATCCCAGCTCGCGGCTCGGCGCCGTGGGCTACTTCGCACGGCTCAATGCCACAGCCCTGCTCATCACTGCCGGCCTGGCCACGCTCGCGGGTCGGTGGCTCGGCTTCGAGGACACGACATGGATGCTGGCCCCCATCGCGCTCGTCGTGGGCGGCGTGGGCGATGACTGGCCGCGCTTGGGCCGCTGGGTCTTCGAGCGCGCGGCCCGGGTGCTGGAGCGCAAGGCCGGTGGCGGTGAGGGAGGTGCGTGATGACGTGGCAATCCCATCAGCTGCTCGCGATGCTCAACCTGGGCATTTGCTTGGCCATCGGCTGGGCCTGCATCTGCCGCCTCAACTCCCACGTTGCCCGCGTGCACAAGCTGGCTCGCGCTCGGTACGCGCTGCTGCTGGCCGGCGCTCTGGCCTCTGGCATGCAGCCGGCCCTGTGGGGCACCTGGACCACCGTGGGCGACACCATTTTCAGCGCCTGCGTGCTCGCGGGCCTGCTCATCAACGTGGCGCGCTGGCACGGCGCTGCCCATCCCATGCGACGGAGTGACGACCATGAACTTTGACCAGGCATTCGACAGGCTGATCGGGCATGAGGGCAAGTTCACTGCCAACCCCGCCGATGACGGCAACTGGACCGGAGGCCGGCAAGGCCGTGGCGAGCTCAAGGGCACCAAGTACGGCATATCGGCCGCCGCGTACCCACATCTCGACATCAAGGGCCTGACGCTGGAGCAGGCCAAGGCGATCTATCTGGAGGACTTCTGGGACGTGATTGGCCGCGCGCATCCGGCGATCAAGTTCCAGGTGTTCGACGCCGCGGTTAACCACGGGCGCGGCAATGCGATCAGGATCCTGCAACGCGCCGCGATGGTGGCTGATGACGGCATCTGGGGGCCGCGCTCGCAGGCCGCGCTGGACAGCATGCAGGAGCTGCGTGGGCACAACGATGTGCTGCTGCGCTTCCTGGGCTTCCGGCTGAAGTTCTGGGCCAGCCTGGCCAAGTTCGACCAGTTTGGCCGTGGCTGGACCAACCGGGGCGCCGAGAACCTGCTCTTTGCCGCGGAGGACAACTGATGATCAGCGAAAAGCTTCTGCCGGCCCTGGCGGCCGCCTTGTTGGTCAGTGTGGCGGGCAATGCGCTGCTGGGCTGGGCCTGGCTGTCTGCCCGAGACGATGCGACCACGGCCCGCACTGAGCTGGTGAGCATGCAGCAGCAGCGCGACGGCGCGCGCCAGGCGGCGCAGGCCTGCAGCGATGCGACGGAGGCCCTGGGCACCGCGGCCGCGCAGCGTGCTGCCGAGGCGGCGCCGGCCCGTGCTGCTGCCGCTGGCCAGGCCGCGGCGCTCAACGCCCGAGCCGACTACACGCTGTCCCGTCAGCCCGGTGCCGGCGACAACTGCGCCGCGCTCCAGGCCCTGGGCGCCGACTGGCTGAAGGGGAGGGCCAAGCCATGATGCCCGCTGCCATACTGCTGGCCGCGCTGACCCTGGCCGGCTGCGGCACCACGCCGCGCGTCGAGGTCCAGACCGTCAAGGTGCCCGTGCCCGTGGAGTGCCGCGAGCCTGTGCCGGACCGGCCTGCCATGCCCACGGAGACGCTTGCCGACGAAGCCAGCCCCTTCGAGTTGCTGCGCGCCGCCCTGGCAGAGATCGACCGCCGCGAGGGCTACGAGGTGCGGCTGTTGGCCGCGCTGCTCATCTGTACGGCGCCGCTGACGCCGCGCTGACCGGCCGGCCTGCATGTATCGCCAGGGTGCTAGTTCATCCGCCCGTGTAGATGTTTGCCCGACCCGCCCTGTAGCTCGCTGCGGTTGATAAGCTTGCCTTGGAACTGGAAGTCCTGATCAATGCGGACGATCAGCAACTGCTCAAAGGCGCCCTGACTCTTCACCAGTACACGGTCACTGTTCTTCTCAGGTGAGATGGTCTTCACCTCAACGAGCCTTCCATTGATCGTGCCATCCGAGCCTGGCGCATGTGTCGCGTGGCGGCGAAGCCCGAACTTGATCTCTGCGTAGATTTCCCCGAGTTCGCCCCATACCTGTAGATAGCGCCCCGTGTTCTGGAAGTGGCGTGCCGCGCAATCAACCAGATCTTCGAAGATTTCCGTCTGCCTCAGGATGCTGAACGGGAAGCCCGCTCGGCTCTGAATGGGCTGGACTGAGGAAGCGCCCTCTGCTGGCTCATTCTCAAGCTGAACTTCTGCCCATTGTCGGTCAATGTACTCCCACTCCCAGGGCGCGGCGCCACTACCAGCCGCGTCAGCGATGTCGTCCGCGCTGTACCCGCGATCACGCATCTCATGCAAAAAGTCCCAATCACTCATGCTTCCCTCCGCTTCTTACCACCACATTGTGCCTGCAGGTCAAATGGCACAGAAAGCCGAAAGGCACGAACCTGCCGAAGCCGCGGCAGAAACCACCCCGACCGAAGGCACTTGATGCCTGGGGTGAGTGCTGTGCAGACCTCGCGCGAGCGGCTGATGGCCACGCCGCTGACGCAGCGCTGATGCGGGATGCGTGGCCCAAGCTATCTGATTGACGAGCAACTGTAGAGGGCGGCGATTGCCGCTCATCGCTGACCACGCTCATGATCTTTCAGCATTTCTTTGAGCACCTCGATTCGGCCCTCAATGCGGCGCAGATCCAGTGAGAGCTCCCGGTCTTCTACCTCGGAAGCCTGTAACTGGGCCTCTGCAAATGCCTTCTTCGCTCGAAGATGGTCCAGCATGTCTTCCAACGCTCTGATGTCTGGGGCGCTCATAGGTAGAACCTCCTGGCGGCAATGTACCAGTAGGCTGTCTGTATGAGGGGCGAGACATACCAGGGCGCAGGGAAATCAGTCGGCGGGGACAAGAAGGACGATTTGAGCGACATGCTTCCTAGTAGCGCTGTCGTGAAACTATTGACCGAGGTTCTTAAGAGCGCGAGATAGTCAACAGCCCGCCCCGGGCGGGCTTCGTCGTTTCTGGGCTACCCGCGCACCAGCAGCGTCAGCACACCCAACACCACAGAAAGCAACAGCAGCGCCAGGGCAGCCAAGCCCACGGTGACATTGGCGCTGCTCGCCTCTCCGTCCTCAACCTTCTCTCCGTCCAGTTTCCTATCTTCCATTGCGCCACTCCATGTGCAGGCAACTGGGGAATGCTATGCACCAGTTTTGGGCTTATGCATTGGGGTCATCACTGTGCTCGCTGCTGGCCGCGCCGTTGGTGCTACTCGGCTTGCCTCATCGCCGCTGACCGCGCTGCCTCGGCAGCCTCTCGGGCCTCTTTCTCGGCCTGGATTACCCGTTGCTGCGGCGTCATTGATGTGCCGTCGTAGCCGCCTGTGGCGCGCTCACCGATCTGTATGTGGGAAATCCGAGACGCTCCGTAGAACAGCGCTGCAGCGATGATCAGTAGCACGATGAATCTCATGCAGCCATTGTGCCGTCCGCCCGCCATTTTTTGACGGTCTTGGACGTACACGTAACTTTCGAGAAGCACTACATACCCTTCAGTTGCTGCTTACGCGCCAAGCGCCAAGGTTGGCCGACCATCGCCGGACCGCAACTGTAAACCGGAGTAGGCAAATGGCTAAACCACGATATGACGATTCTCAGCTCAAAGATCTGTTGCTGCAGATGATGGAAACGGAACTCGGAGGTGAGCAGGTGTATAGAACTGCTCTGATCTGTGCCCTGAACGATGACCTTAAAAAGGAATGGGAAGAGTATCTCGAAGAGACGCTCAGCCACCAGAACGTGGTGCGCACTACATGTGAGCTGTTAGGGGTCAACCCGGACGAAGCTTCGCCTTCCCGTGATGTCGTGAAGCACATTGGATCATCGCTGGTGAAGGCGATGGAGCTGGCTCTCAGGGGTGGTAATGCGGCCGCTGCGCAACTCGTGGCGTGCGAGTGCGTGGTCCACGCTGAGACCAAGGACCACGCCAACTGGGAGCTTCTGGGCAAGGTCGCGGAGGTGGCTACAGGTGAAACGGGCAAGGCCCTCAAGGAGGCCCACGCTCGAGTGGAAAAGGACGAAGACCATCACCTGTATCACACCAAGGGGTGGTGCCGCGAGCTGTGGATACAGAGCTTGGGTATGCCAGCAGTCCTGCCTCCCCCTGAAGAGGTCAAGCAGGTTGAAACTGCCATCGGCGCATCTCGAGCGGAGCAGCAACGCGAATCCATGCTGTGATGCCTAGGCCGAGGTGGTTAGAACCCACGCAAGTGCCTCACAGCGCGGAGGTGCTGTTGCTGGTGGATGTCATCAACCCGCTTCAGTTTCCCAATGCCGGGCCTTTGCTGCAGGAAGCGGTACGGGCTGCCCGGCGCATTGTGCGGCTCAAGGCCAGGCTTCGTGAAAAGGGCGTGGCTACGATCTATGCCAACGACAACTACGGCACCTGGCACAGCGAGTTCAGCGACATTCTTGCCGCCTGCCAGGGTTTGGCTGACGAGCGCGGTGAGATCGCTCGGCTGCTTGCGCCCGATGCGGAGGATCTGGTGATTCTCAAGCCCCAGCATTCGGCATTTCATTCCACGCCGCTGCTGCATCTGCTGGGCAGAATGCACGCGCGCAGGCTGGTCATCGTAGGGTTTGCTGCGGACATGTGCGTCATGCTCACGGCTACGGATGCACGCATGTCGGGCTACGAGGTCTGGGTGCCCAGCGATTGCACGGCGGCCGAGACGCCTGCGCGGCGGCAGCAGGCATTGCGGCAGTTGAGGCAGGCCTTCAAGTGTTCAGTGCGCGCTTCGGCGCGTAGCCCCTGGGCAGGGCGGAATTGAAGGAGCGTTGGTATGTGGAATCTGGACATCCATCCGTTTGAATTGGCCGTACGCGCCCTCGCGGTATATGCCTTGCTGCTGCTGATGATGCGCTTGACGGGGCGGCGTACAGTTGGCCAGTTCACGCCCTTCGATCTGCTGGTAGTGATGCTTGTGAGTGAGGCGGCAGGGCCTTCCATGACGGGTTCGGACCAGTCCCTGCCCGGTGGACTACTAGTGTGCGTGGTCCTCATCGGGCTGAATACGGCCGTAGGTTTCGTGACGGCGCGCTGGCGTGGTGCGGAAAGGCTGCTGGAGGGCGAGGCTGTGCTGCTGGGGCGCGACGGAAGGATCTTCGAGGGCGCGCGCAAGAGCCACCGGGTGTCGCGCAACGACATCGAGAAGGCGCTGCGCGAGGTGGACTGCGAGGAATCCGAGATCCGCTGCATGTTCCTGGAGGCCGATGGGTCCCTGACAGTTCAGAAAAAGCAGTAACCAGAAATGTCAGTCATCTGAGCAACGCGCCCTCGTGCGCTAGATAGTGCTGGGGCCACTCATAGTTTGCACACGTTCCGTCTCACGTACTATGCAGCCATGAGCTTTGATCAGATCGCAATTGCCCTGCTGGGCGCCCTGGCGGCCTGGCTCTCCCAGGCCCGGGGAGAGGGCTCGCGCAAGTGGGCACCTGTGTTCGGCATGGTCGGTCAGCCCTTCTGGTTTTATGCCAGCTGGCAGGCCGAGCAGTGGGGCATCTTCGTCGTGTCGATCATCTATGCCTGCGCGTGGGCACGGGGGCTGTGGGTCTACTGGATCTCGCCGCGGCGCGAGCGTGGCACGGGATCAATTCAACTGGTGCCAGGCCGCAAGCCATGATCTATACGCTCCACATCGACAAGGAGGAGCCTGGCTTGTACGCAGCACGCGTGCTTGATGGACGGGCCGAGGTCGCAGAGTTTCAGGCGGCCACCATCTCGGGCGCCATCCGCGAATGCGCTGTCGGCACGCTGCCAGGCCTTGATGGCTACAACATCTGGTACGGCCATGTTTGCATCGGCACCACGTCGCTCTGTGCCATGCGTCACGACGCCGAAACGCTGGCTCAGCGGCTAGTCAGTTTGCATTCTCAGTTCGATGATTAGGAATACTCCTTTTCGACCCGCCCCAAGGGTTGTGGGTGCGGGAATAAGCCCCTGCGGGGCGCATCTGTGCTTGCGCTAGTTTTAGTGAATATTCCCGAAAATTCACGTAACCTATTGATTTATATGAATTGTGAGCCTGACTTTTAATCCGTTGGTCGCGAGTTCGAATCTCGCAGGACCCACCAAAGATCACAAGGCCCCGTAGCAATACGGGGTCTTTTTCTTTGCTATCGAAAATGTAGCGGAAACGGCGTTCAGGCCGCTTTTTTCTTGCCCGTTGTGCGGTTTTTTTCCCCACCAACGCAACCGCGCTTTTCAGCGTCTTCGTCGCCAGGTGGCTGTACTGCTTCGTGCTCACTGCCGACTTGTGGCCCAGCACGCCGCCCACGGTGTGCAGGTCCACGCCGGCGTTGATCATCTCGCTGGCGGTGCTGTGCCGCAGGTCATGCAGCCGGGCATGGCTGTAGCCGGCTGCTCGAGCCCCAGCCTTGAACGCCTTGCTCACTGTCCACTTCGTAGGCCGCACCGGCCACAGGGCAGGGTTGCGCACGATGTGGGCGAAGTGGAGGATGACGGGAAGGCCGGCCTGCATCATCCCCTTCCCCCAGTGTTCCGGCATCAGCCAGTAGCCCATATCCACACGGCGATCAGTGTGGGACCAATCATTGAAGCCACAGGCCTCGATCAGCTCGTCCCTTTTTGGCAGGGCGATGCCCCACCAGATGCCTTGGCGCTCTTCCAGCACTGCGTCGTATCAGCGCATCTGCTCGCCCGTTGCCTCGATGCTGTCGCTGTCGTAACGCACGCCATAGTGCGCCACCACCTGGGGGTGGGAAAGCCCGGCGAAAATCGCATCAACATCACGGGGACGGATCCGGCGCAGCGTGCAGCGGGGCAGAAGGAATTCGGGGAGACGTCAAATGGGCAAAGCGCCCGGCATGCGCATTGCCCATGTCTTGAAGTGGGTGCGAGAAAATCTGCCCGCAACCGGGGCAGGGTCAACCTGCATCAAGCTGCGGGATGAGCTCCTGCAGCAGATCCAGCGCGGGGCCGCCGGGTAGTGTGGCCAAGTCGCTGAGAACCTCTACGTCATCGACCACCGCATAGGCCATGGTCCACCTGTCGAAGCGGCGGCGTGTTTCTCGCTCGCGGTGCAGCATGGGGGTGAACTGGACGTGCCTTGGATCCCGCCCCAGAGAGGTGATCAAGGCCTGGATCGGATGGCTTGGTCCTTCGATGTACTGGCAAAAGCACTCGCCGTCGAAAACCAGGACACCGGTGATCTGTGCCGAATTGTTGAAGATCCGGGCTGCTTTGACGATCTGCGCAACACAGGTGACATCGACGCCGGGGGCGAGCTTGCTCTGGTAGAGAAAGCATTCGAGCAGGTTGTTGCTCAAGCTTCCCTCTCTTTCGTAAAGTGGAAAGAGATGGTAGCGTGAAGTGCCCCGTTTGTTGTTGCGAAGTTACATATCTGCTGTTGTGATTTTCCTATCGGAAAAGCCTGCGGTGCTTGTCTGACCTGCAATCCGCCAGCCGTGCCAAGGCAATGGGGAATCCGCGCAACCGAGGGGAAGCGCGATGCGCAAGGGCAGGTGCACGGACGAGCAGATGAAGAGCCAGTGCATCGGCGCACTGGCCCATGAACGTACGGACGCATCGGCGACCTGCTGCGTGCTGCGGGCAACAAGACCAACGACAAGCGCGCGTACCGGATCCTCGGGCTTGCCTGACCTGTCGTTGCGTAAGCGGCGCCTGAAGCTCGAGCGCGTGCTGTTGCACGAGTGCCGGACCATCAATGTGGTCTTGAACATGGACTTCGTCAGCGACAGCCTGGCCAGCGGGCGGCACATCAAGTGCCTGCCCGTAATGGACGACTTCAGCCACGAGTGCGTGGACATCGCTGTTGACCAAGGCATCGGCGGCCAGTAAGTCGTGCACGCGCTCGACCAGGTTGCGAGGCTGGTCGCAGGCAGCGAGAACCGACCATGGGCCAGAGTTCACGAGCCAGGGCCTGCATGGCCTGGGCCCAGGCCAAGGGCGTGCGCCACATCCTTAGCCAGCCCGGCAAGCCCACGCAGAACGCCTATATCGAGAGCTTCAACGGTAAGTTCCGTGACGAGTGCCTGACGAGCACTGGTTCCAAAGCCGGATGTGGGCGCGCTTTGAGATTGCGGGCTCGCAGATCGACTACAACGAGGTAAGGCCGCACAGCAACTGCGGAAGGATGCCGTCAGCGAAGTTCGCGGCGCAGCATCGACAGACAATCGGCGGCGCCGTTGTAAACCCAGCAGTGATCTCCTTCAACCCAGCGGATTCCTCACTCTGATCGTCGCTCAACGAGCGGATGCCGGCCACATACTCCAGGTCCTTTTGCGCTGAAGCGCAATCGAGTGCAAATACCGGAGGTGCCGCAAAGGACCGAACGGTGAGGGCGGTGATAGACCGCATGAAATCCGGCAATGATGATTTTATGGGGGAAATGGTACATGAGCCACCTCCGGCGCGCTCCGTGATCAGGAGCGATGCCCCTGTCCTGAATTTTTCATTGGGGGAGTGCGGCAGAAGGTTGGATCCGATGAGAAAGATGCCTGCAAGAGAAGGCCTTCATTGTTCGGCCGCGCGAATGCTGGCCTTGGTAGCTGCCTCCGCTGCCTCTCTGGCCAGTTGCTCGGCCCGCAAGACATCTTCCGGGGTTGCCGTTGATTTTCCGTCGTAGCCGCCAGTGGCGCGCTCACCCAGACGGATGGTGGAAACATGGGCCGCACCGTAAGCCAGGGTTGCGGCAATGACCAGTAGCAGAATCAGTCTCATGCGTTGCATTGTGCCGTGAGCCGTATCCGAGCGCTCATCGGCCCCAACAGGCGCATCGCTGCCATAGCAGCTTGATGCCCGCTTTGAGTGCGGTCCAAAAGCCGAAGTTGGCAAGGCTTGTGGGTCCAGCCTGGAACGTCTTGTGGTGCATGGAAAGAAGCTGGTAGATGGCTGAACTCCTCAAATGCTTTGAGTTCTAATTCATGATTTTCCTTTAAATTTCAGGAGGTGTTGTGAAATTCAAAAAATAGCCTGGTGTTTGTGTCTTGATTTTATATCGATGCCACTGATGCTATTTGTGATGAACGGTTTCGGGAGATGACATCAACGGCAAGAGGATTTTTATTGCAAGATGTGCGATGTGTCACGGGGAGGCTATGAAAGCCGCCAAGTGCCTGGCGAATAAGAGCATCCCGCCAACCCCTGATCTCATAACTGCCTCATTCAAGCGCAGGTTGGATGATTATCCAGGTGTGATCGTCTCTTCGATCATGCTCTGCCCCAACGGAGATCTCATGCCGAAAACCTTGAGGGAGAATGCCATCAAATTGCCACCGCATGCCTGGACTTACAAGGATTTTCGAGACATCAAAGAATATATGAGTGCCGTGATCTTGAAAAATTGATGCTGCCTGCGTTTTTTTTGCCTGGCTGCATCGACTTTGTGGTCTTGCGGTGTGCGGCACGACAGGCTCCGCCGGCAGTGACTTCTGCGCATGTCGATGTTGTCTGGACGGACTCCGGCCATGCGCTGCAAGTGCATGACCCTGCTTGCGGTAGGGCGTTGAACCGGCCTGGACTTGCCTCCTGCCCCTCCATCGTCATGGTTCATATCCGACAGACGTCATTTTCTGCATAGAATGTCATATCGCTAGCATACAACCCATGAGAAAGCCATGACAGTTGATTACAAGACGCTCCTCCAGCAGAGAGCCGAGATCGAAGCCAAGATTGCTGAGGTCCTGAAAGTCGAAAAAGGAACCGCGATTGCCCAGGTGCGAGAGTTGGTCAGGCAGTACGAACTGACGCAGGAGGACCTGTTCGGCGCCGGCAAACGCAAGGCCTCTGGCAGCGTGGGCGTTGCGAAGTACCGCGACCCTGCCACGGGCGCTACCTGGACCGGCCGCGGCAAGCCGCCGAACTGGATCAACGGCAAGGACCGGACTGCGTTCGAGATCTGAAAGAAGGCCCGCAGTTGCGGGCTTTTTCTTTGTGGGTCAGCAGGTTGGAGGTGCTGCTCGTTGATGGAGTTGGCGTGTCGGCCGGGATACATTTCCCGCAGCTGAGACCATCCACGAAGCCCCTCCCTGCGTCCTGGCGGGTCGCGTTGAGCGGATACGTCCTGTGTCTTGGCGGCAGGCTGGCAGCGGCCTATCTGCTGGCAAGAAGCGTTTCACTGCTTGAAACCGTTCTAAGCGGCGGTGCCCATTGCTGCTCTTTCTGTACCCCGGCCATCGAGCCTTGCTGTGGATGTGGCCGGCCAACGGCGAGAAAGGCGTGTCTGCTGTACAGCTGCTCCCGCGGCTGCTCTTTCCAAGTCTTGAGCAGCATGGTCATCGCTGCCGCGCTAGTCAACAGCAATACGACAACCGCACAGATTGGGCCCATGTCCAGCGAAGGCACATCAACGCCCTTGAGCGATAGCCAGCTCTGTGAGCGCAGTTCACGGGGTTCATCGGGATCTGCCATGACATCTCCACACCGTTTCAGGTGGTTGAATGCTATGTCTTGGTGTGCATGCCAACAATATGGAGTCTTTGACAGGCTGTGAGGGTGTACAGCGATTCTCGACGACCTTTGCGAATGGGGGCTCAAGGATGAGGCTCTGATCCAGGCTGGCAGCATTTGTGCATTCCTGCCAGTTGGTTGCAGCGTCTGGGTCAAGCCGAAGAAGGAGCTACCAGGTGCTGCAGATGGATGAGCGGTCAAGGCCGCCCTTGCCCGTCAAGGGGGTGAGCGGCCTGTGCGCATGAATCCATTTTTTCGAAGGACACGATGACCCGGTCATTGTGCTCGTTGTCATCGGCGGTCCTCCTAGGGGGCAACGGCCATGCCGAACCAGCGAGGTGCCAATGGCGTGGCCGTGCCATGCCGGATCCGCGAGAAGCGCATCCACGTGGCCCTGGTCAAAGGGCATGAAGGACGAGGGGTCATTCGCATCCACGGCGATCCACAGGGGCATGGGGCAGCAAGTCATGCACCATCATTCCCAGCGCCTGGCGGTCGCTTGCTACTTGCCACTGTCCATCGCGACACGTGCGGTGAAGCTCTGAAATGATGCCTGCCTCTGTGGGCGTCGAGCCGGCAGTGGGCCGCCGGGCAGCGGCAGTCGTCAATGTACTGGCAGCGTCATCGAAGCAGGGGCCGACGGAAGCTCTGCCAGTTTCTGCGAGCAGTCGCGGCACACATGCCATGAGTGGAAACGGCGGGCACCTGCGGCGGGCTTTTCCTGCTCGCACTGGATGCAGACGATGGCAGGGGCAAGGTCCGAGAGCCTGATCGGCTCGCGGCCTTTCTTGGGACTGCGCATGATGTTCCTTTGCGTTGCTGTTCCTGATGGCATTGGGCCGGGCGGCCGTGCAGGCGTGGGTCAGCCGGAGCCTCGCTGAGGTGTCGCACGAGGTCTGCTTCGCCAGTGCGTCGGTGCCGTGTCCAGGAGCAAAGGTGGCGTATCTGTGAGGATGGGGGAAGTCGGCTGTGGCTGAGCGCACAGTGCTGACGACCTGGTTCCGTTGCTATGCCGCCCACAGCAATTGCGCTGCAACCGCGAGCGAGGTGGCCAGCAGCGTGATCAATATGACGGTCGCGGCAATGGTGACTGCTGCATGCCATTTCGTGCGAGCGCGCGAGTGCTGGCGGATGCACGGTGCTTCCACGGAGTCCAGCGCTGCAATTCTTGTCAGCCAGTCCGCGGAGCCTGGCTGCGGCTGGTTGGAGGACGGGGCCTGGGCGGCAGAGGAATTGCGCCCATTCATTGCGCAAGCTCCCGGCGCATCTCCTCGAGAACCTGTATGGCTCCCTGGATCATGGCCCGGCGATGCTCAAGCTGTTCCCTGCGTGCGAGCACTTCCCGCAGTTGCTCCGTCGCCAGCGCCTCATCGGCCCGCAGCTTCCTCAGCCGCTCATCTATGGCCTCGATTTCGGGGGCGCTCATCTACCGATCCTCCAGCAACATGGGGCGGCCATCAAGGCGCCCCTGCTCACATTTCACACGAATGCTGGAATTATCGGCCTACCTTAGCCTTGGGCTATGGATGAATTGACATAGATTGTCATCGACTTGGCCGAGGCCGGGCTGGTGGTCATGTGCTCATCCAATCCCGAGGAACCTGAAGGGCGCGGAGGGCTGGAACTGGCGCGTGGCATCTCCCGAGAAGGTGTGGTTCTGGTCCGGGCCAAGGTCCAGCTTGAGCACCTTGCCTGATTCCTTGCTGAAGTCCAGGACCTTGAGATCAACCCAGAAGGTATTGGGGGTCAGGGCTGATTCGAAGAAGTACAGCTTGCGCTGGTGGTCGAACACGGTTCTCCAGCGTGTCGATGAAATGTTGGGCTCTTGCGGTGTGTTGAGCCCGTAGGGAACCGAAGCGTTGCGGATCACGCTGAAGACGCTGGCCAGAGCCTTGTTCGGATCCTGGCTCTTGGGGATGGCGTCGACATAGAAAGAGGCCCTGGCGAACCGGTCTGCGGCACGGTTGGTGCCGGGCAGCATCGTGGTGCCGCCCACCTGCTTCCAGTAGGCGTTGAGTGCCAGTTGCTGCTCGAATACCGGAGAGTTGGTCATGACCTGGTACTCACGACTGTGGTGTATCACCTGCCGACCGTTGATGTATTCGATGATGGCACTGTCGCCGCTGGCATCCGACATCGACAGGTGCAAAGTCGTGAGGCGATTTTCTCCGGGAACGTTGTCGGAGACGATGGTGAAAGGCTCCTTTTCCAGGGTCGAAACGGCCTCTTGCACCGTGGCAAAGTTGTCGAGCACGTATTGGGCCCAGGCCGCGATGGTCAGCCCTGGCTTGCTGTCGGCACCGAACGCCGGATATTCGGACTCTACCAGCCATAGCAGGTTGGCATTCAAGCCCGCCTCGTTGACGCCGTCCGTGGTGGAGACGTCGTAGCCGGAGGTGACCACGCTGCCGTACTTGGAGATCCAGCGCAGCGAGTTGGGGCCGGCCTGCCCTGTGCGCTCCATGCCGCGGGGCAGTACCCAGAGATTGCTGACGATATCGCTTTTCCAGTCCATGGACCGGGCCGTCACCACTTGGCCATTGGCTCCGAGAAACACGAGGCGCGTGCATGCCAAAGCACCGGACAATGCGGCCGTGCCGGCAAGGCCCAGCAACATGGCGCCCGCGAGGGGGCGGATTCGCAATCTGCTTTTTTTCAAGAGTGACTCCCTGAAAGTGCAATGAAGCGGCGCCAGTCTAAGCGACGATGAATGGCAGTCAAGTCAGAAAAATCCGTTCTTCGGAAAATCCGGTCTCAGCGATGGTGTCATCGGGCACGTGCTCATCAGATTCCACCCTGGAAAATCGGGCTGGCCAGCAGGGCTATGGCAAACGAGAGGGCGGACATCGCGGACCAGAGAAAGACGAGGAATATGTGATGCATTGCGTGCTCCCTGACCTCAATCGCCCCGGCGGCCCTGAAACATCTGTCCGATGGCGCTCAGGCATCGCCGCCAGGATCGGGGTCGCGACTGCAACAGCAGCAGCTGCGAGCTCCCGCGAACGGGAAAGGCCTCCAGCAGGCTGCGGTGGTAGCGCGCATCCGGGTCGGGGTTGAAAGTCTCGGCAGGAACGATTCGACGCATCTTGTATCTCCGAAGAGGTTCGGCACAAGCGCTTGCCCGCAAGCGCCACTTTGATGCCAGTGATTTCAATTCGTTGCACGGTGTTGCGGTGCGGGTCAGGTTTGAGGTTGCATGTAGGCCAATTCGATACGGTGTGTCTGTGTCTGGCGCGGATGTTGTCGGCGATGAGGCAAAGCAAACCGCCTGACACAGGGGCTGCTGCTTCCTTAGAATTTCCTGATCAGACGATCAACCCGCATCCAGCCAGGAGTTACATGCCTTCCGCCATCGCCCCTCTTCAGATCCGTTGCGTTACCCAGGCAGACAAGCCTGGCTGGCTTCCTCTTTGGCAGGGCTACAACGCCTTTTACGGTCGAAGCGGGGAGACGGCTCTGCCCGACCAGATCACCCAGGCGACGTGGCAGCGCTTCCTCAACCCCCTGGAGCCGGTTTTCGCACTGGTGGCCGAAAGCGAGGGCGAGCTGGTAGGGCTGGCCCATTACCTGTTCCATCGCAGCACCACGCGGCTGGAGCCGGTGTGCTACCTCCAGGACCTGTATGCCGACACGCGCCGGCGCAAACAGGGCATAGGCAGATCGCTCATACAGGCCGTCTATGCGCAGGCGGCACAAGCCGGTGCGCGCCGGGTCTATTGGCAGACACAGGCGTCCAATGAGGCTGGGCGTGCCCTGTATGACCGCGTTGCCGAGCATCGTGGCTTCATCGTCTATGCCCGGGAAGGCCTTGAAGTCACGAGCTGAGGCTGTCCTCAAAGGCAACCTGTTGAAACAGCGCCTTCCCGGGGCCTGAGTCGGGGTCGGGGCAGGGTCCGGCAACCCTAGAATCGGGTGTTGTCCCACCGCTGCCTTTGCTGCATCCCCATGTCCAACCTCATCGTCCACGGCGGCACGCCTCTGCGCGGCCGCGTCGTCCCCTCCGCCAACAAGAATGCCGTGTTGCCCATACTGTGCGCGACGCTGCTGACCGATCAGCCGCTGCTGCTGCACGGGGTGCCGGACATCACGGATGTGCGCAAGATCCTCGACATCTTCCGCACGCTGGGCAGCGAGGTGCGGCTGGACGAAGACACGCGCACGCTGCGCCTGCACCACCGCGACACGCATTTCGATGCGTCCTCGCACCGCCTGCCCGAGGAGATGCGCTCCTCCATCATGCTGGTTCCTCCGCTACTGGCGCGCTTCGGCGTTGCCCGCCTGGAGGACAACGTCAAGGGGTGCACGCTGGGTGTGCGCGAGATCGACCCGCACGTGGACATCTTCCGCTCCTTCGGCGGAGAGGTGGAGCGGACCAGCGGCTCGCTGCTGATCCGCCGGTCCGCTGCGCTCATGCCCGTACGCCACTGGCTGGACTATGCATCCGTCACCGCCACGGAGAACTTCGTGCTGTGCGCTGTCGCGGCGCAGGGAGAGTCCGTTCTGACCAACGCCGCCTGCGAGCCTCATGTACAGGAGTTTTGCCGTTTCATGGTCATGATGGGCGCCGATATCGACGGCATCGGCACCTCGCGGCTCACGGTGCGCGGTGGCACTGCGCTGGGCGGGGGCGAGTTCACGTTCGAGGAGGATTTCCATGAGATCACCACCTTCCTCGCTCTTGGTGCCATCACGGGTGGTGATGTGCAGGTCCGCAACAGCACGCCAGGCAACTTTCCCCTGATCGATCGGACCTTCGCCAAGTTCGGTGTCCAGGTCGAGCATCGGGACGGCTGGTCGCGCGCACTGCGCAACGGGCCGCTGAAGGTACAGACGCCGTTCACCAGCAATGTGCTCACCAAGGTCGAGGCGGCGCCCTGGCCCTATTTCCCGGTGGATCTGCTGCCTATCTTCATCGCCTTGGGCGTGCATGCCCAGGGCAATGCGCTGTTCTGGAACAAGATCTATGACGGAGCGCTGGGCTGGACGGGAGAGCTGTCCAAGTTCGGCGCCCATGTGTTTTCCTCCGATCCGCACCGTGTGGTCACCTTCGGGGGCAACCCGCTGACGCCGGCTGTGGTGGAGAGCCCCTACATCATCCGCGTGGCCATTGCGTTGTTCATGGTGGCCAGCAGCATCGAAGGCCGCTCTGAAATCCGCAACGCCACGCCCATCCGCCGCGCGCATCCGCATTTTGTCGAGAACCTGCGCAGCCTGGGTGCGCGCGTGGAATGGACCAACGAGGATTGAGCATGGGGCCTATGCGCCAGGCGTCGGGAGGCTGTGCGTGACCCGTCCCAGGCATGGGCGGATCGGCGAAGCTTCACCACCGGGAAATCCACGCGCATGTCGAAGGCAACTTTGGCATGGCTGGTGAACAGGTCTTTGCATGTGCATCGACAGTTTCCAAGGCATTCGGGCAGCGCCTGAGGCTGCCGCCGCGCGGATGGCTGGCGCAACGCCGCCAGCAGCGGTGCTCCCAGGAGGGCGCCGGGCCGGTGCCACGGCGGGTCATGCCGTCAGCGATACCTGCTGCCTGGTTTCAGGATCCACATGGATGCGGTCCCGGCCGGCCTGCTTGGCGGCATAGAGCAGGTTGTCTGCCCGTGTCAGTGCTTCGGTAAAGGCGGTGTTGGTGCCCACGGGGGCAATGCCGAAGCTGATGGTCACTCGCTGGCCGGCGGCCAGCACATAGCCATCCGCGCTCAGCTGCGCCCGGATGCGCTGGGCAACGCGTTCTGCCTCGTCGGTGGTGGTGCGCATCAACAGCAGCACGAACTCCTCGCCGCCGAAGCGGGATACCAGATCGTCGCTGCGCACATGCTGTGTCAGAGTCCTGGCCACGGCCTGCAGCACGCGGTCACCGCAGTCATGGCCCCAGGTGTCATTGATATGCTTGAAGTGGTCGATGTCGCCGATCAGCACCGAGACAGGTGCCATCTGGGGACTGGCCAGGCGCAGTTCGGCGGCCTCCTGGAAGGCCCGACGGTTGAGCAGGTTGGTCAGCGAGTCCCGGTTGCGCTCTTCGCGCAGCGCGGTGAACACATCGCGCACGGTGCATGCCAGCAGCATGAGCGTGAACAGCAGGGCAAACGCCAGCGTGCTGCCCAATGTCACCAGCCAGTAGATGGAGCGCGTGATCTCGTCGAGGTCCTCGCTGCCCAGCGCCAGCACCAGCAGCGGCCGCGCGACCGTGTAGGCGGCAAAGACCACGTAGGACCAGTAGAGCATGCTCTCCAGCCAGTCACGCGGTGGTTTGCGCCGCAAGATACCCGGTGCCGGCAGCATTTGAAGCAGGCCCAGGCCCGCGTTCAGCCAGTGCACGCGCACCCACAGGTCGACCTGAACGCGGCTGTAGTAGAACAGTGCGACGAGGACGACACCGCCAATGAGAAAGCCCAGCATGGGATAGGCCGACACGCCATAGCGGCCCGCCATGCAGCGCGCAAAACACCAGGTGCCCAGCAGATACATGGCGCCCGTGGCCACGGCCCAGCGATGCAGTTCTTCCCGTGGAACCAGGCTTTGCCAGGCCAGGGCCAGTGCAACCAGGGCGTAGCCTCCGGCGATCCACAGCAGATAACGCTGGCGTCGCTGGACCAGCCAGCACGCGGCCAGCGTGCCGCCGAGCAGCAGGATGCTCAATGGGGCGATCAGGACATAGAGGCGGTCGGTATCTAGGGACACATTCACAGCGTGTGATGCACTTTTTGCGTGCCGTTGGCGACGGTTCCCGGAGGAGGCCCTGAAACAGGGTGGGCCTGATTCAAAACATGCAGGCAGACCATTGTGCATCCGGTGCAGCGGGCATTGGCGTATCTGCCCGGTGATATTGCGTCCTTGGGGCCTCAAGGCGATATCGGACCTACCCCCGGATGAGCTAAAGTGCCGGGCTTTTTTGACGAAAGAACACATCATCTTTTCCGGATCGCTTCCATGCCTGGCATGGGGCGTCTTTCGAGACAACAGCCTCGGGCTTGCCTGGGGGCTGCTTGTTCCTCCACCTTCTGTTCTGTTTTCCGACGAGAGTTCTACGAATGAAATTTGATCAATGGAGCGTGTCCGCCAAGCTTTGGGGAACGCTGGGCGGTTTGCTGGCCATGATGCTTGCAGTCTCGCTGTGGGCGCAGTTCGCCGCAGCCCGCGCCATGGACCAGGGCATGCGCACATTGTCCGAATATGAAAATCGCATCAGCCTGGCCATCCAGTGGAAGGGCGCGACCGAGACCACGGGCGAGCGGGTATTGGCCAGCAATGCGTCCACCGACGAGGAGTTGACCAGGCTGCTCGATGGCCGTGTCAAGGATGGTTCCGGCCTGATCACTCAATTGCAGGCTGAAGTGGTCAAGGGGGCAAGCGAGGCCGACAAGGCAGCGCTCGAGCGCATCGCCGCCATACGGACAGAGGTGCTGGCGCTGAACAAGCAGGCGCGTGAGATCAAGCTCACCGGTGACACAGCTGCCTTCAGGGATTTTGTCCAGCAGCGCTACCTGGGCGCGATTGCGCGCTATGTGGATTCGCTGGAGGTCTTCGTTCAGTTGCAGCGCAGCCAGAGAGACGTGGCGCGCGACCAGGCGCAGGCGACACGCCAGCAGGCCGCCGTGCTGGCCTGGACCGTGCAGGGCGTCGTCCTGCTGGTCGGGCTGTTGCTGGCGTTCGTGCTGACGCGCGCCATCACCCGTCCTCTGGAGCGGGCGGTGCAGCTCACCGATGCCATCGCACAGGGTGATCTCACGGTCTCTGCCGAAGACAGCCGAAAGGACGAATTCGGACACTTGCTGCGCTCCGTTTCCGGCATGGCCGCGCGACTGCGTGGCCTGGTGACGGAGGTGCGTGACAGCGTGCACTCCATTTCATCGGCATCCACTGAAATTGCAGCGGGCAATCACAACCTTTCTTCGCGCACCGAGCAGACCGCATCCAATCTGGAGGAGACGGCAGCCAGCATGGAACAGCTCACCGCGACCGTAGGTCAGGCGGCCGACACGGCCCGGCAGGCCAACCACCTCGCGGGCAGTGCGGCCCAGGCCGCGGAGCGTGGCGGTGCCGTGGTCGGCCATGTGGTGGCCAGCATGGACCGCATCAGCGACAGTGCGCGGCGGATCTCGGACATCATCGGAGTGATCGATTCCATTGCCTTCCAGACCAATATCCTTGCGCTCAATGCTGCCGTCGAGGCTGCCCGAGCGGGTGAGCAAGGCCGTGGCTTCGCCGTCGTGGCCGGAGAGGTAAGGGCCCTGGCGCACCGCAGTGCGGAAGCGGCCAAGGAGATCAAGGGCCTGATCAGTACGTCGGTGGATGCCGCGCAGGAAGGCTCTGCCCAGGTGGCCCAGGCCGGCCAGGTGATGGATGACATCGTGACCAGCGTGCGCAAGGTCTCGGACATGATTGGCGAGATCACGGCATCCTCCACCGAACAGCGCGACGGCATCGGCCAAGTCAATCAGGCCGTGAGCCATCTGGACCAGATGACCCAGCAGAACGCGGCCCTGGTGGAGGAGTCCGCCGCCGCTGCGGCCGCCCTCAGCGAACAGGCCCAGCGCCTGTCGGGCATGGTGGCCGTTTTCAAGGTCGGCGCGGCCGTGCCTGCGCTGCGCTGACCCGATGCTGCACTGTCGGTGGGGGCGCCGTCGAGGGCCTCAAGAGCCTGTGGTCGACCAGCCATTGACAGCAAGGGCGCCCGCTGCGAAGACGGAGCGACCTGGGGACGCGTCCGTGAAGAGAAGAGCCGGTGCCCTTGCGGGCG
This sequence comes from Delftia tsuruhatensis, assembly GCF_903815225.1. NCBI lineage: Bacteria > Pseudomonadati > Pseudomonadota > Betaproteobacteria > Burkholderiales > Comamonadaceae > Delftia > Delftia tsuruhatensis. The sequence goes on along the minus strand of NZ_LR813084.1, from coordinate 3,418,299 downwards.
TGCCAGGGTAAGTCAGTGAGAGGGAGGGAGGAGATAGTCTCCCTGGCCCGGCTTGAAAACAGTTCGTGGCGATGTGATGGCCTGCACCGCATAGCGAAGCAGGCCGTTGTCTGTTCTGGATGCACCAGCAAGGCCGATGATGTCGTGGCGCATCCAATGTGTCTTTGGAGGATCCGGATGTAGGACAGTTCCCCGGGGATACCTGCTGTTGCCCTTGTCATGAACCCTTGAGCTCCGAAACATGCCGGCCTCAATGGTTTGCACATCGACAGCTACATTGAAGAATTTGTAACTTCCGAGCAATAGGGTTAACCCGAGTTTCTGGAGCAGCCAGAAGAGTGGCGAGGACAGCAAAAAGCCCGCGCTTGGCGGGCTTGGTCGCAGCCGGGCTGCTGCAGGTGCGGGGGCTAACCCCTTCATATGATGAAAGGGGTACGGTCCTTGCCTTCAATCCAGCGAGGCTGCTTGCCGCGACCGGTCCAGGTGGCACCGGAGGCGGGATCGCGGTACTTGGGAATGCCGACGACGCGGGTGCCCGCCTTGGAGGCGCGGGCCGAGGGGAAGACATCGGCCTCGGTCAAGGCGTACTGTTGAATGATGGCCCGTGCCTGGGCAACGGCACCGGACTTCTCGGTTTTGAGCACTTCGGCGATCTGCGCTTCGAGCTCGGCTTTTTGCTGCAGCAGGGTCTTGTAGTCGTGTGTCATGAATATCGATGAATGTTGATCTGCCAATATAAAGGAATCCGCAAGGACTTCTGGCAAAGTGAGCCTACACTGCCGCGCAACACTTGGATGACGGCATGCGTATTGTTTGAACCTCAGGAGCCGCACAGGTTCCGAAAGGCTGGCTTCACTTCAGGCAATGCGCACACTGATCTTGGTGGCGCCTGGAAAGCGCGCCATAGCATCGGCAACTGCGGCGCAGGTGCTGGGAAACAAGGCTGTGTAGCAGGCGCCGGCCACTTTGATGATGCATCGCTTCATGTCTCTCTCCCCTTGAATGACAGACTGTCCTTGTTATCGGCAGCCTTGTATCAAGATGAAACATTTTTGCGAGTGCCTGCTGCAATCAGGCGTGCCCTTCTCCACAGGCATGGCAGGAAGGGAAAAAAAAGCCGCGTGGTGCACCCCAAAAATATGAGGGAGGGAAAACACAGGGTGCGCGGCACAAACGGCAGAACCCTGCAGGCAAGGTTCTGGCGTTTGTGGCGGATGTTCACAGGCCGCAGACGAGAGTACAGGCGTGTTACAAATTGACACTATAGCATGCCTGCGCAGCGGCTGTGCGCCGTTCTTGCAAAACCCTGACGGCATATTTCTTGGCTGCCGTACCCGTTTCCATGAGGTTTTCGAGGAGGCCCTTGTCGAATGCGCGTCAGGGTTCGCACGCCGGTTCCCGGGCTGCGCCGCTGATCTGGCGCGGTGCGTTCCCACGGCTTTGCCGGTACCTGGGGTGGCGCCAGGCCGTGCAGCTCGACGCCTGGAGGGACGAGATCATGGAGCACCGCGCGGCTGTGTGAGGCAGGCCCGGCAAGTGTCTAACTGCAAGGGCAAGTACGCACTCTTTCTGCTCTAGCGGCGTGCACAAGTCGGATAGGCTCGGTGGGCATTCATAGTCACCGTTCTTGCCTCCATCGACGCATCATGCTCCAAACATTACGTGCACGCCTGATCCTTATCTGCGTAGCGATCACCGTGGTCGCGCTGTTCGCGCTGTCCATGGCCACTTTCTGGACGGCGCGCAACAGCACGCTGGCCAATATCGACGACAACATCGGGCAGCTTACGCAGGCCCATGCGTCATCCCTGGCCGACTGGGTCCAGGACAAGCAGCGCATCACCGGTTCGCTGAAGAAGGCCGTGGACCAGGCTGATCCCATACCCTTCCTGCTGGCGGCACAGCAGGCAGGCGGATTCGACGATGCCTATTTCGTGCACGCCGACAAGCGGGCCGTGTTTTCCCATCCCATGCCCGAGAACTACGACGGTACCCAGCGCGACTGGTACAAGCAGGGCGCACGCGAAGGCCGGCCAGGCGTGACGCCTGCCTACGTCGACGCCAGCACGGGCGAGCTGACCATCAGCTTCGTGGAGCCCGTCGGGGCTGCGGGCGCGCCTAGCGCCGTGGTCGGTACCGATGTCCGACTGGCTGCCATGTCCCGCAAGGTGGCAGCCATCCGGCCCCAGGAAAAGAGCTTCGCCTTCCTGATCGATGGCGAAGGTCGGTTGCTGGCCTATGCCAAGCCGGAACTTGCGCTCAAGCCCGCGTCGGCGATTGCGCCTGAACTCGATGCCGCCATGGTCAGGCGGCTGGCGGAGCAGGGAGGCCGTGCCGATCTGACCCTCGACGGCGTACCGCAGATGGCCTATGCAGCCAAGGTCGAGGGTACGCCCTGGATCCTTGCCGTGGTGATCGATCGCGCGCAGGCCACGCAGTCCGTGCAGGCACTGCTGAATGTGGCGGCTGTCATCACCGTGCTGTCCGTGCTGGGTGCGGCCGTGTTGTTGACGGTAGCCTTGCGACGCATGCTGAACCGCCTGTCGGTGGCGCGTGATGCGCTCCAGGACATCGCGTCGGGAGAGGGCGATCTGACACGACGCCTGACATCTCAGGGTCAGGACGAGTTGGCGCAGATCGGCCAGGCCTTCAACCATTTCGTGGACAAGATTGCCTCGGTGCTGCTGCGCATACGTGAATCCTCGGAGTCGGTGCGCATGGCGTCGGCGGAGATCGCCGGAGGCAACCAGGATCTGTCGTCCCGTACGGAACAGCAGGCCAGCTCGCTGGAACAGACGGCAGCCGCCATGGAGCAGATCACCGCGACGGTCCAGCAGAATGCAGCCAATGCACGCCAGGCCAGCGAGCTGGCAAGCAGTGCCTCGCAGATCGCGACGCAGGGCGGAGAAGCGGTGGGACAGGTCGTGCAGACCATGGGGGGCATCGAGGCTTCGGCGCGCAAGATCGAAAGCATCATCGGAGTGATCGACTCGATCGCATTCCAGACCAACATCCTGGCCCTGAACGCGGCGGTGGAGGCCGCACGGGCCGGTGAGCAGGGGCGGGGGTTTGCCGTGGTGGCCAGTGAGGTGCGCACACTTGCGCAGCGCAGCGCCACGGCAGCCCGCGAGATCAAGGCGCTGATCGATGATTCGGTCAACCAGATAGATACCGGCAGCCGGCTGGTGCGCGATGCCGGGGCGACCATCGACCAGGCTGTGGATGGCGTGCGCAAGCTCAGCTCGCTGGTAGCCGAGATCAGCAATGCCAGCCAGGAGCAGAGCCGGGGCATTGCCGAGGTGGGCAGTGCCATCGGTCAGATGGACCAGGTCACGCAGCAGAACGCCGCGCTGGTGGAAGAGGTCACGGCTGCCGCGCAGTCGTTGCAGCAGCAGGCCGTGCAACTGGCGCAGGCTGTGGCGGGTTTCAAGCTCGACGATGCGCGTGCGCTCCAGCGGCTGCGATAGCCGTTGAAAGCGGCTCAGGCGGCCTTCGGATGCTCGGCTGCAAGCAGCAAGGGCTCCTGCGGCCTGTCGCCGGCCACGCAATAGCGGTCGCGACCGGTGGCCTTGGCCTGGTACAACGCCGTATCCGCCTGGCGCAACAGGGTGCTCAGGCACGGTGCGGACGGAATCATGTGCGTGAAGCCGATGCCGATGCTCAGTGTGGGCCGGATGGGGCATTCCTGCCCCATGTCGATGCGAATGGCGCGGGCGGCCTCGCACAACCGTTGTGCCACGGCGCAGGCCGTGGCACGGTCGGCACCAGGCAGCAGCACGGCAAACTCTTCTCCCCCCAGGCGGCCTATCAGTTCATGGGGGCGCAGTGCCTGCGCCAGCCTGCAGGAAATTTCCTGCAGGACACGGTCTCCCGCAGCATGGCCGTAGTGGTCGTTGATGCACTTGAAGTGGTCCAGGTCCAGCATCAGCATGGCCCCGGGCTGGTGCTCTCGGTGCAGACGCTCCAGGGTGCGTTGTGCCCGGTCCATGAAGCTGGCGCGTGCCAGCAATCCGGTCAGCGCATCATGGTTGACGGCATGGCGCAGCTTGTTGAGCATGTCCTTGAATGCCTTGAGGGTGCAGGCCACTGCCAGTGGACCGATGGACAGCATCGCCAGTCCCAGGCGAAAGGAAAACGTGGTCTCCAGGCTGATGCCAGGCGTGCCGAGAAGCGTATCGGAGAACGCCGCCAGCTTGATGGCGCAACTGGCGAGATTGAGCAGCGCCACCACGAACAGCCGGTAGCGCATGGCGCACAGCAGCATGGCCGGCATGGTCAGGGACAGGGCTCCCGGCCCGCCCAGGTAGATGGCAATGGCTTCCGAGGCGGCAAGCGCCACCAAGGGAAGCAGGGCCTGAAGCGTGTGCCTTAAAGGCTGGCCGCGCCAGGACATCAGCTCCGGGCCGGCCGGAAAGCTCAGCAGCACGGGCAGCAGGAGGGTCATGTGCATGAGTTCGCTGCTGAACCACAGGGCCATCACGGGCTGCCACGGCCAGTTCTGCAAGTGGTGCATGCCCAGTGCGCCGAGCACGGCTCCGACGATGCTGGCTGTCAGGCTGCACATCACCAGGTGCAGTACGGAGGAGGGTGAGCGCATCTGCTGCACCCGCAACGGCAGGCGTCGCATCATCAGCCAGCCACAGGCAACGGCCGACAGATCCACGAAGGTCAGCCACAGGGCCTGGCCGAAGGTGCTGCCTGACAGCCATTCGGCCAGCGTCAGTGCCATGGCCGCCGTGATCCAGCAATGGCGCTGGCTGTATGCGGGGTTGCGCAGCATCCAGCCCAGCAGCAATGCGTTGGTCAACCACAACGATGACATCTGGCCCGGGGATCTCAGGGCCAAGGCCATGGCAGAGGCCAGGAAGGCCATTCCCCCCAACACGAAACTGTCCCGCCAGGGCGTTGGCGAAAGCGGGGCGTTCCAAGAATTTCCAGATACGGCGCGACGTGTCATATGTCTCCCCTGTGGAGACCGAATGGAGGCGCAGAGCATCGCCGGTGTTCGTCGGACAGGCCTGGCATGTCCTTGGCATGGGGAACGGGCGGCTCGGCGGGCAGTGGGGACTTGGATACTCCTCGTTGGCTGGGTCTGGCGTGCGGTTCTCGCGGCGTAACCTGAGTTCACAAAATTTACGCCTGCCGGGCCAATCTAGCCGAAGTGCATGTATTTGCAAGTACGGATGCATCTTGCATGCGGCCCTGGCCAGAGGCCGCATGCGCAGCCGCCGTGTTTGTCGCCTGTCCGCTGCCCGACATTGCGCAACGCCCCTTGAGACACCTGTCAGAGGGCCAATGGGGTGCATGCTAAGTATTCGTTGCGGCCGTACACGGCCCCGGCATGGAGCCGACCTGAGGCGCTGTCGTCGGAATTTTTAACAATCGGTATCGGTTGTTTCTGTGCTTGACTACTCCGTGCAGGTGAGGCCGTCCTTGCCGTCGCGCTGTCTGGCGGCGGTGGTTCGGCGCTGTGGGTCAGCATTTGGTGCTTTTTGGCGCAGAGGTGCACGACGGAACGGGAATTTGACGATATCAAGGGCTTAAAATCGTCGAAAAGAAGCATTGCTTTGACGAAATGTCGAGAATGCATTTAATCGGCGCCGGCAGGTGCCTGATGCTGAAATCCAAGGAGCAGCATGGATTACCGTCTCGATGAAACAGATCGCCAGCTGCTGCGTCTTTTGCAGACCAATGCCCGCGCTTCCACGGCCCACCTTGCCCGGCAGATGAATCTGGCGCGCACCACGGTGGTGGCGCGTATTGCCCGGCTGGAGCAGGAGGGCGTGATCGCCGGCTATGGCGTACGCCTGGGGGCGCGTGTGGAGCAATCGGCCGTGCGCGCCTATTGCGGCATCAGGGTGCAACCCAAGACGGCCACCTCGGTCATGCAGGCACTCAATCGCTTCACCGAGGTCGAGGAGGTCTCTGCCGTGAGCGGCCAGTATGACTACATGGTGTTCGTGCGCTGCGAGAGCAACGAGAAGCTCGACGCATTGCTGGACCGCATCGGCCTGATCGACGGCATCCAGCAGACCTACACCTCGGTGGTGCTCAGCCGCAAGATCGACCGTCGCACCACGGCGGCCCTGAGCCAGCTGGCGCAGGGGGCGGCCTGAAAGGCCGGTATGTCCGCTGGATGTCTGGTGGTTGACATTTCCTAGTGAAATTGCCGGGTAGGCAATGCCTTGACCCACTCCTATGCTGACGCGGGCCCTGCTGCATGGCAGGGCTTTCGCATGGCATGACAACACAAAGGAGACAAAGCATGCACCCAGCGGTTCGCAATGGATGGAGGCCCTTGTCCTTGATCGCCCTCGCCGCAATGGCGGCCTGCGGCGGGTCGGGGGATGGCTCTGCCTACAAGTACAGTGCGGAGATCCGGCGCACGGAAATGGGCATCCCGCACATCAAGGCCAGGGATTGGCCGGGCCTGGGCTATGGCGCGGGCTACGCACAGGCACAGGACAACCTGTGCACCATGGCGGACTCCTTCCTGACCTACCGTGGGGAGCGATCGCGGTATTTCGGAGGCGACGCCCAGGCCGTCTACGACAGCACCATCGACCGGCCGCGCAACATCGATTCGGATTTCTTTTTCCGCCATGTGGTGTCCGACGATGCCATCTCCGCCATGGTTCAGGCCCAGCCCGACAAGCTCAGGCAGTTGGTCGAAGGCTTCGTGGCCGGCTACAACCGCGTGGTGCGCGAGACCCCGGCGGGCTCCAAGGCCAACGCGGCCTGTGCGGGCCAGCCCTGGGTGCAGGCCATCACGGCACAGGATGTATGGCGGCGCATGTACACGGCCAACCTCGCGGGAGGCTACAGCAATTTCGTGGCCCAGATCGCCAATGCCGTGCCACCGGCTGCGGCCACGGTGGCCAGGGCCTCTTCCAGGTCTGGCCAGGGCAGGTCGGTGCAGATGGCCGCGCTCAAGCCGCGGAACATGGTTGCGCCTTCCTTCCAGGTCGGCGGCACGACAGGCATCGGCAGCAACATGTACGGCTTTGGCCAGCAGGCCACGGGTGGCGGCTCCAGCGTGCTGTTCGGCAACCCGCACTGGTACTGGAAGGGCCCGGACCGCTTCTACCAGTCGCAGCTGACGATTCCGGGCGAAATCGATGTCAGCGGGGCGAGCTTCCTGGGCATTCCGATGGTGCTGATCGGCTTCAACAACGATGTGGCCTGGAGCCATACCGTGTCCACGGCGCGGCGTTTCGGCCTGTTCATGTACCAGCTGGCACCAGGCAATCCGACCAGCTATGTGCGCGATGGCAAGACCGAGGCGATGCAGGCCAGCAAGATCACCATCAGCGTGCGCAACGCCTCGGGCGGACAGGACCAGGTCACGCGTACCTTGTACAAGACCGTCCACGGACCGGTGGTCAATCTGGGCGCCATGAATCCGGCGCTGGGCTGGACCACGCAAAGCGTGTTCGCCATCCGCGACATCAACGCCTTCAACTACCGCACCTTCCGCAACTGGCTGCGCTGGAACCAGGCCAGGTCGCTGGACGAGTTCATCCGTATCCAGAAGGAGGAGTCGGCCATTCCATGGGTCAACACCGTGGCGGCGGGGCGTGGCAACGGGCAGGTCTGGTATGCGGACATCGGCGCCGTGCCCAATGTGCCGCCTGCGCAATTGCAGGCCTGTGCCACGCCGGCTTCGGCCGCCATCAACGCGGCGTTGCCGCAGGTACCGGTGCTGGCAGGGGGCAGCAGCCAGTGCGACTGGAGTTCGGACGCAGACTCGGTCCAGCCCGGCGCCATCGGCCCTGCGCGCATGCCCAGTCTGCTGCGCGGCGACTACGTGGGCAACATGAACGACAGCTACTGGCTGTCCAACGCCTCGGCACCGCTGACCGGCTACCCGGCCATCTTCGGTTCCACCTCGTCGGCACAGAGCCTGCGCACGCGCATGGGACATACCATGGCGCTGCAGCGTCTGGCGGGCACCGACGGCTATCCAGGCAAGCTGGCCACCAGCGACATCGTGCGCCAGATGGTGCTGGACAGCCGCATCTACAGCGCACGCTTCAAGGAGGAAGTGCTGGCCCAGGTCTGTGGCGGGCCGGTACTCTCGACAGGTGGCGAGACCGTGGATGTGTCCGCCGCCTGCACGGCCCTGCAGGCCTGGGATGGCAAGGGCACGGCCGCCTCCAGGGGCTCCCATGTCTGGGATGAGTTCTGGAAGCGCGTGGCCAGCCAGATCAAGCCTGCCGACCTGTATGCCGTGCCCTTTGATGCGGCCGATCCCGTGAACACGCCTCGAGGCATCAAGCCCGCGGCGCAGGCAGCACTGCAAAAGGCCTTTGCCGAAGGCGTGAAGGCCGTGCAGGCCAGCGGCTTCGCCATGGATGCGGCACGCGGCACCGTGCTGTTCTCACAACGCGGCGGCGAGAAGACCTCCCTGTACGGGGGCTGCGGCGAAGTGGGCTACTTCACCATCACCTGTTCGGAGAACCCGATAGGGCAGGGCGGCTACACCATGGATGGTCAACCCCACGGCAACAGCTACATGCAGGTGGTGAGCTTCCCCTCGGGCGGCGTGGAGGCCCATACCTTCCTGACCTTCTCGCTGTCGGACGATCCGGCTTCCGCCCACTACGCGGACTACACCAAGGCCTATGGTGCGCGCCAGTGGCTCAAGCTGCCGTTCACCGACAGCGCCATCCAGGCCAGCCCGGCCTACAAGACGCAGACCGTCAGCGAGTGAAGCAACCTGTGACCCGGTGACGGGCCGTCGGTTCGCTGGCGGTTCACCGGGAGTGCCAAAAGCAACGGGGGCCTTGGCCCCCCGTTGCTTTTGGAATGCGCCTGTCGTCAGTCCACGATGACGCGCGGCTCGCCCGCCTCCATGCGGCCGACGATAGCGGCACTGCCAAAGCCCTGTTCGGCAAACAGTGCAAGCACCTGATCGGCAACATCCGGCGCGCAGGACACGAGCAGGCCGCCCGAGGTCTGCGGATCGGTCAGCAGCGCGCGCTGTGCATCGGTGATGCCGGCACCCAGCACAACCTGTGCGCCATACGAGGCCCAATTGCGGCCCGAGGCACCCGTGATGACGCCCTGCTCGGCAAAGCCCTGCACCTTGGGCAGCACGGGCAGGCTGCGACTGTCGATGCGTGCCGTGAGGCCCGCGCCGCGTGCCAGCTCCAGGCCGTGGCCCAGCAGGCCGAATCCGGTGACATCGGTCAACGCATGCACGCCCTCGATCCTTGCCAGGGCGGTTCCGGGGCGGTTGAGCAGTGTGGTTGCTTCCACCATCGCGCGGTAGCCGGCCTCGTCCAGCAGGTTCTTCTTGAGCGCGGCCGACAGGATGCCCACGCCCAGCGGCTTGCCCAGGATCAGCACGTCGCCGGCCCTGGCGTCGGCATTGCGCTTCATCTGTCGGGGGTTGACGATGCCGATGCCCACCAGGCCGTAGATGGGTTCGACCGAATCGATGGAGTGGCCCCCGGCCAGCGGAATGCCGGCATCGCGGCAGACCGACTCGCCGCCCTCCAGGATCTTGGCAATGGTGTCGTGCGGCAGCACATTGATGGGCATGCCCACGATGGCCAGCGCCATCAGCGGCTGGCCACCCATGGCGTAGATGTCCGACAGCGCATTGGTTGCGGCGATGCGGCCGAAGTCGTACGGGTCGTCCACGATGGGCATGAAGAAGTCGGTGGTCGCCACGATGGCCTGCTCATCGTTGATTCGGTACACGGCGGCATCGTCGGCGGTCTCCGTGCCCACCAGCAGGTCGGGGAAGAACTGCCTGGGCAGCGCGCTCTTTCCGATCAGCTCCGCCAGCAGGCCCGGAGCGATCTTGCAGCCGCAGCCGCCCCCATGGGAAAGAGAGGTGAGTCGGGTGGCGTGGGAGGTTTCAGTGGTCATGGGCAATGGGGTGGCTGGGCGATCAGAGGCGCGGGCGATCGCGGTCATGTGAAACGGGTCTGCCGCCAGGGGCGACGGCGCGCCCTATTATGGTCGGGCGATACGGGTCCGCATGGTACAAGCGGACATGTCCAAGTCTTTCACCTTCGGCGGTGCACCTGTGCGATGCTGAAACCCTGCTGGAGGACGGGTGGCGCGGCTTCGATGTCCGGCCTGCCTGGCGCAGGGTGCTGTGCGGCGGGCCAGCGTGGCCGATATGTGAAAAAATGCTTCGATGCGCCGTCACGGCGCCATGCATGGATTTTCCGTTCAAGGAGCCTTGGTTGGCATATCGCGCAGTTTGCAATGAAGGCATGGGGGGCCGCATCGGATATGGGTCCGTCAGGAGCTGGCCTGCCCGGTCAGCTGGGGCATGGTTGGCCGCCACCCTGATGATGCTGCAGGTGGGGCTGGCGCAGGCCCAGCCGTCTGCCGATGAGCATGAGCAGGCGGTGACACGCACCGTTCTAGGCATCCTTGGGTATACGCGCTGGCCCATGGAGACCCCGGTGCTGCGGCTGTGCGTGCTGGGAACGACCGAGTATGCCGACGACCTGCTCGGCGTTGCCAGCCAGGCCGTGGGCAACCAGCGCCTGGAAGTGCGGCGCGTGGCGCCCGCCGATGCGCGGGCCCTGGCGGACTGCGAGGGCATCTATGCAGGTCAGCTCGATGAGTCCGCGTGGCGCAGGCTGATGGAGCAACTGGCAGGGCGCCCGCTGCTGACCATCAGCGAGCGCGGCGAACTGTGCCGCATCGGTGCCATGTTCTGTCTGCGCCGCCGTGGCGAAGGGACGGGCTTCGAGGTCAGTCTCGATTCCGTGGCCCGCAGCGGATTGCGCGTCAATCCCAAGGTACTGCAGCTCGCACGCCACCGTCCCGCGCCATGAAGCCAACCCAGCCCGGCAATGCCTCCCTGCAGGACGTGATCCACCGTGCCCACAGGCGCATGGCGGCGGTGGCGATCGCCCTTGCCGGCGTGCTGCTGCTCATCGTGGGCGTGGTCACGCTGCGCCTCTATCTGGAAAACAATCTGCACCTGCTGGCCCGTTCGCTGGCCTACACGGCGGAGGCCTCCCTGGTCTTCGGCGATCGCGACGAGGCCGCTCGTGTGATGGAGCAACTGCTGCGCGGTGAGGGCGTGGCCCATGCCCGGATCCAGGATGCCCATGGCAGGCCCTTTGCGCAGTGGTCGGCCCACGCACCCGTGGTCACCGGCCTGGGCGAGGTGCTGGCGGCCGGTATAGGCCTGCCCCAGGGCGAGGCCGAGGTGCGCCAGGACGGCCGGCTCGTCGGGCGTGTGGTGCTGGCCAGCGATGGCGTGGGCCTTGTGCGCTTTCTGGGCGCTGGCCTGGTGGTACTGGCGCTTTGCGTGGGCATCAGCGGCTATGTGGGGTTGAGACAGTCGCGTCGCATGCTGGGAGATATTGCGGAGCCTTTGCAGCAGCTGGCCCGCGTCGCGCGTGCCGTACGCTATGAACGCTCCATGGAGCAGCGCGTGCCGCCTGCCCGCATTGCCGAACTGCGCGAGCTGGGCGATGACTTCAATGCCCTGCTGGCCGAGCTGCAGGTACGCCATGAACGGCTGGAGCAGCAAAACTCCGTGCTGGAGCGGCAGGCCTCGCGTGACAGCCTCACGGGCCTGGCCAACCGCCTGCATTTCGAGCAGCGCCTGCAGCAGGCGTTGGACAGTGCCGGCGAGGCTGGGCAGCAACTGGCCGTGCTGTTCCTGGACAATGACCGTTTCAAGCAAGTCAACGACAGGTATGGTCATGCGGTGGGCGATGTCCTGCTCAGGGCCGTGGGCGATCGCCTGCGGCGACAGGTGCGCGAGACCGATCTGGTGGCGCGCCTGGGCGGTGATGAATTCGCCATCCTTCTGTCTCCGGTGGGTGGCGCGGGCGATGCCTTGCATGTCATGGACAAGATCCAGACAGCGATGTGCGAGCCCCTTCCCGTGGCCGATGGCGTCGTTCTGCAGCCTTCGGTCAGTGCGGGTCTGGCCGTGTTCCCTCGCCATGGTCAGAGCATGCAGGCCTTGATGCACCATGCGGACCAGGCCATGTACGAGGCCAAGGCCGCCCGGGCACGCAGAGGCGGGCAAGGCCAACAGCAGTCCGAACAAGTCACAGGAGGATGAAATGCGACAACGAAGCAATGGCTCGGAACTCCGGGGCTGGTGTATGGCGGCCATGCTGGCCCTGGCGCTGGCGGGCTGCCAGACGCCACCGGCTCCCGAGGCCGTGCCCCAGGGGCTGACGCCACAGCAGCAGCAGGTGCTGCGGGATCAGGGATTTGCGCCGGCGGACCAGGGCTGGGAGCTGCAGATGTCGGGCAAGCTGCTGTTCGGGTTCGACTCGGCCGATGTGGGCCCCGAGGCGCGCGCCAAGGTACTTGCGCTGGCCAAGGCGCTGACGGACGTGGGCATCGAGCGGCTGCGCGTGGAAGGCCATACCGATGACCGCGGCAGCGATACGTACAACCTTCGGCTGTCGCTGCGACGAGCCCAGGCCGTGGCCGACGTGCTGGTCGATGCGGGCATGGCCCGCCAGAACATCGAGGTCAAGGGCCTGGGACGTGCAGTGCCCGTGGTGCCCAGCGATGCGGCGGAGAACCGCCGTGTGGCCATCGTCGTGCCTCTGTCCTGAAGGCCTGTCACGCGCGCAGGCAATGGCGGAAAGCAGCAGGAGTCGAACCTACCCAGGAGCGGCTGACGCCCCTGACCGGGTTTGAAGCCCGGGCGCACCACCGGGTGCGTATGCTTTCCTGGAAGCTCCCCCTGAGCCGCTGCGCGGCTTCCCCCTCTCTACCCGCTGCGCTGGGGAGGGGGACGACGCCATCGGCTAGGCGCCCCGCCGCGAGGCGGCTCTTGCTCGGCGTCCCTGGGTTGGGCCGCGCCAGTTTCATGCGCCCTGCCCGAAGCGCGCTATTGTAATAGCAGCAGCGAATCGAGAGCGCTTCCCAAGCAGTTCAAGCTTCTTGCGATGGGTCTGCGCGGTGAGAGGATGTCCACTGCACATCGGGTCGCAGCAGGTGGGCGTCGCGCAAGCGGCGGGTGTAGCCGATGCGGTCGAAGCATTCGAGGATCTGGATGGCGCGCTTGCGGCCCAGGCCGGTGGCATCGCGGAAGGCGTGGGCCTGGACTTCGCCGTCTGGTGCCTGTGAGGCCAGTTCGCGTACCAGGTCCGCGAGTTCGTCCATGCGGCTGGCCGCGTAGAACAGGTCCTTGACCACCTGGAACAACTGGCCCTGGCGAGCCAGCTTGCGCAGGAGTTGGCGCACGGCCTCTTCCGTGGAGCCATGATCGCGCGCGAGGTCACGCACCCAGGGCGGGTCGTAGCGGCCGGCCTCGATGGCGGGCAGCAGCTTCTGTGCAAGCGTGGTTTCCCCGGCCGACAGTTGCACGCTGTGGCCCGGAAGGTGCAGCCATGCGCCGCTGGCCGCCAGGCCGCCGTCCTGGAGCAGGGCGTCGAGCAGCCCTTTCCACAGCGCGTCATGCGTGGCGTGCACCAGGCCCGACAGCGCAATGCGGCGCAGCCGCGCCGCGTTGACGCCAGGTTCGTCCGGATGCCTGTCGTGAAAGCGGGCGAGGCTGTCCAGCACCTGGGCGCGCAGCTGTTGCCAGCGCCCTTCGTCCAGCAGTAGCCGGTCGCCATGTGCCAGGGGCAGTTCGCGCGCAAGCAGCGGGCCGGGCGATGCGGCATGGCCGCTCAGCCGGGCGAGCTGCGACACGGCAATGCCATGGGCTGCGTTGGCGATCAGGGCCGTGGCATCGCCCGTGGCCACCAGTGACTCCAGTGCCTGCAGCCAGACTTGGCGTTCAGGGCTGCGCCGTTTGCGTGCGGGGGCGAAGGGGTCGACGACGCTGCCGCCCGCGATGGTGCGGCTGGCCTGCGCATTGCGCAGGATCAGCCGGTCGCCGGGAAGGGTGTGCACGGGGGCATCGAGCACCAGCTGGACGATGGCCTGCTCGCCCGGCTCCAGGGGCTGGTCCTGGAGCAAGGCCACATGGGCCGTGCAGCGGGCCGTGCCGATGTGCACGTGCACGGGCGTCCACTGGGCCAGCGGCGGCGCATCGGCCAGCAGGTGCAGCCGTACGTCGATGCGGTCGCTGGCCTGCAGCAGGCGGGCATCGGCGATCCAGTCTCCACGCGTGATCTCGTCCTTGGCGATGCCGGAAAGGTTGAGTGCACAGCGCTGCCCGGCCTGCCCCTGCTCGCTGGCCTGGTTCTGGGCATGCAGGCTGCGCACCCGCACCTCGGTGCCCGAGGCGGAGTGCACCAGCGCATCGCCCACGCGCACGCGGCCACCGAAGACCGTGCCGGTCACCACGGTGCCCTGGCCGGGCAGCGTGAAGCTGCGGTCCACGGCCAGGCGGAACAGCCCATCGCTGGCGCGTGCGGGCCGGGACTGGGCGCGCGCGACCAGGTGTTCGCGCAGCCGGGCCACGCCCGCATCGCCAGGCCGGGCCGCGGCCGTGGGAAAGACAGGGGCTCCCGCCAGCGGCGTGGGCGCCAGCAGTTCGGCGATGTCGGCGGTGACCTGCTGCAGGCGCTCGGGGGGCGCGCGGTCGGCCTTGGTCAGCGCCACGGTGGCCTCGCGCACGCCCAGCAGGCGCAGGATATCCAGGTGCTCGCGCGTCTGGGGCATCACGCCGTCGTCGGCGGCCACCACCAGCAGGGCGTGGTCTATGCCCACGGCGCCCGCGGCCATGGTGTGCACGAATTTCTCATGGCCGGGCACGTCGATGATGCCCAGCACCTCGCCGTCGGGCAGCGGCGTGTAGGCGTAGCCCAGCTCGATGGAGATGCCGCGCGCCTTCTCTTCCTTGAGCCGGTCGGTGTCCACGCCCGTGAGGGCGCGCACCAGCGTGGTCTTGCCGTGGTCGATGTGGCCGGCGGTACCGATGATCATGGAAGTGTCCTCAGGCGATGCGCAATGCGGACAACTGGTCGACGAAGGCGGCTTCGTCGTGTGCTTCCAGGCAGCGCAGGTCCAGCCACAGCGCATCGTCGTGCAGGCGGCCGATCACGGGGCGCGGCAGGGCACGCAGGCCGGCCTCGAGCCGCGTGAGCTGGCGCCCGGCCTGGCGGCCGTCGGCGGGGTGCATGCGCAGGCCCCAGCTGGGCAGGCTCTCCACGGGCAGGGCGCCGCTGCCGATCTGGCTGTTCATGGCGGCGGTCTCGACCACGTAGCGGGGGGCCAGCGCCTGCTGCACCAGCGGCAGCAGGGCCTGGGCACGGTCCTGCATGTCGGCCTGAGGGCGCGTGAACAGGCGCAGCGTGGTCAGGCGCTCGGCCAGCTTTTCCGGGTGCAGGTACAGGCGCAGCGTGGGCTCCAGTGCGGCCAGCGTGAGCTTGCTCACGCGCAGCGCACGCTTGAGCGGGTGCTTCTTGATGCGCGCGATCAGGTCCTTGCGGCCCACGATGATGCCGGCCTGCGGGCCACCCAGCAGCTTGTCGCCGCTGAAGGTGACGAGGTCGGCGCCCGACTCGATGGTCTCGCGCACGGTGACCTCGTAGGGCAGGCCCCATTCGCGCAGGTCCACCAGGGTGCCGCTGCCCAGGTCCACGGCCATGGGCAGGCCATGGGCATGGGCGATGGAGGCCACCTCGGCGTCGCTCACGGCCTTGGTGAAGCCGGTGACCGCGTAGTTGCTGCAGTGGACCTTCATCAGCAGGGCCGTGCGCTCGCCCACGGCAGCTTCGTAGTCGCGCGCATGGGTGCGGTTGGTGGTGCCGACCTCGACCAGGGTGGCGCCCGCGCGCGCCATCACGTCGGGAATGCGGAAGGCGCCGCCGATCTCCACCAGCTCGCCGCGCGAGACGATGACCTCGCGTTCGGCGGCCAGCGTGGCCAGGGTCAGCAGCACGGCGGCGGCGTTGTTGTTGACCACGGTGCAGGCCTCGGCGCCCGTGAGTTCGCAGACCAGGCCGGCGACCAGGTCGTCGCGGTCGCCGCGGCCTCCGTCGTCCAGGTCGTATTCCAGGTTGGCGGGCGCCGTCATCGCGGCGACCACGGCATCCACGGCCTCCTGGGGCAGCAGGGCGCGGCCCAGGTTGGTGTGCAGCACGGTGCCCGTGAGGTTGAACACCGTGCGCAGCCTGGGCGCGAATCGGCGCGCCAGCCGGATCCGGGCCGCCTGGGCGACCTCGGCGATGTCCGGCGCCCGAGAACCTTCGCCGCCTTGCGGTGCGGACATCCGTTCGGCACGCATCTGCGCCAGCGTCTCGCGCACGGCCTGGGTGCAGGCATCGAGGCCATAGCGCTCGCGCAGCGCGTGCATGTCGGTGCCGAGCAGTACCTTGTCCACGGCGGGCAGGCGCAGTGTGTGGGAGGCAGCGGAGGTTTCGGTCATGGTGTCGGAGAAAACGTCAGTCGGCGGGCGTGGCGGGGTCGATCAGCGCGTCGGCCTCCCCGTCCTGCTCTTCGGCGAAGGCCACATAGAGCAGGGGATTGGCGCTGGCGCGCTGGAACTTCGTCTCGCCCATCAGCAGGTCCAGCATCAGCGAGGCCAGATCGTCGGCCAGGGGCTCGGCCATGGGGTGCTTTTCCTGGTTGACGACCTTGCGGTAGCTGCCGCACTCGTCGCAGGTCTCGGCCAGCACGACGTCGCCCGCGCCGTCGATGCCCTGGTAGTGGATGCCCTTGGTCGATTCGCAGTGCGAGCACTTGACGCGCACCATATGCCATTCCGTGCAGCAGGTGCCGCAGTGCAGGTAGCGGTGGCCGGCGGCCTTGCCGCCGATGCGCAGCACGCTGGCCACGGGCTCGCTGGCGCAGACGGGGCAGATGGATGCCGGATCGGTGTACGGCACGTCGCGCGCATCCAGGCCGCTGGCGCGCTTGGCGAACACCACCTGCAGCGCCGCCATCACGAAGGGCGCCATGCCCACATGGCGGGCCGCCACGTCCTTTTGCAGCAGGCGCGAGGCGATCTCGTCACGCCCGGCCGCATCCAGCGCGCGCAGCTCCTGCAGCAGCGGCTGCAAAGGCGCGGGCAGGCCGTCGCTGCCCGAGAGCGTGTCCAGCATGGCGTCGAGCACGCCATGCCAGGCGGGGTCGATGTGCTCCAGGGCCGGCAGCAGCGGCATGGAATGCTGCTGCGCGCGCGCGATCAGCGCGGCATCGGGCTCGGCCAGCGCCAGCTGCCCGGCCGCCTTGTGCTGCGCGTCCACGATCTGCGCGACGAAGCGCAGGTAGTCGGCGATCGGATTGCCCTCGGCCAACTGCCGCAGCCGCGCCGCGCGCTCGCCGAACAGCCCCGGCACCTGAGGCAGCAGCACGCGCGGAAAACTGGTGTGGTCCAGCGACTCGATATCGCCAGGTTGAAGAATGCGTTGCATTGGAATGTTCCAAAAAGACAACCGCCCAGCGTCCAGGGACGCCAGGCGGCTGGTGGCTTCAGGCAAAAGGCTAACACGAGGTTTCGTGTGGCCCATTGCCCATAAAACCGGCGTGGCCTGAAGCGAGGGGCACCGAGCAAGGGCCGCCCCGCGGCGAGGGTGCCGTCCCCCCCCCCGCGAAGCGAGAGGGGGAAGCGGCGCAGCCGCTCAGGGGGCTTAGTCGTTGTCCCCGGTCATCTTGCGATACCAGCCCCGATGGTGCTGCTTGGCCCAGGCCCGCGTCACCGTGCCGTAGAGCATGGCGCGGATGGTGCCCCGGGTCCAGATGGCCGCGTACACGTGCATGATGATCAGGCCGATCATCCACACGGCCGCGATGGCATGCACCACCGACGCGACGCGGATCACGAGGATGGGCGGCGTCCACCAGGCGCGCCACATCAGCACGCCCGTGACCGTGATGGCCAGCATGCCGACGACCAGGCCCCAGAACAGCACTTTCTGGCCGCCGTTGTACTTGCCCTGCTCGGGCATGTCGTGGTCGTCGCCGTCGATCATCTTGTCGACGTTCTTGAGCCACTCGATGTCGCGGCGCTCGATCACGTTCAGGCGCCAGAAACGCAGCGCCATGACGACGAAGAACAGCGCCATGACCACCCCGATGTAGGGGTGCAGGATGCGCGTCCAGGGTCCGCCGCCGAACAGCTGCGTGAGCGGGAAGAAGGCCGGATGGAAGAAGGCCAGGCCCGACAGCGCCAGCAGGATGAAGCAGATGCCCACCACCCAGTGGTTGGCACGCTCCGAGGCGTTGTAGCGCACGAGGTCGCGTGGGTTGCGTTTCATCGGCGGGCCTCCTGTTCAGCAGCCTGGTCCTTGCGGTCCATTTCGTCTTCGAGCTCCTTGGACACGTCGTTCGGGCCCTTGGTGATGTAGTGGAACAGGCTGCCGACGGCAGCGGCGCCCAGCGCGGCCATGGCCAGCGGCTTGGCCACGCCCTTCCACAGAGACACCATGGGGCTGATCTTCGGGTCGTCGGGCAGGCCCTTGTACAGCGAGGGCTTGTCCGCGTGGTGCAGCACATACATCACGTGGGTGCCGCCCACGCCGGCGGGGTCGTACAGGCCGGCCTGGGCATAGCCTCGGCGCTTGAGGTCGCCTATGCGGTGCTCGGCCTGGTCCTTCATCGCCTCCTTGGTGCCGAACATGATGGCACCCGTGGGGCAGGTCTTGACGCAGGCCGGCTCGCGGCCGACGGCCACGCGGTCCGAGCACAGCGTGCACTTGTAGGCCTTGTGGTCCTTCTTGGAGATGCGCGGGATGTTGAACGGGCAGCCCGTGACGCAGTAGCCGCAGCCCACGCACTGGTCCTGCTGGAAGTCCACGATGCCGTTGCTGTACTGCACGATGGCGCCCGGCGAGGGGCAGGCCTTCAGGCAGCCCGGGTCCTCGCAGTGCATGCAGCCGTCCTTGCGGATCAGCCACTCCAGGTTGCCGGTCGCTTCGTTCTCGTACTCGGCAAAGCGCATGACGGTCCACGACTGGTCGGTCAGATCGGTCGGGTTGTCATAGACGCCGGCCGCGCAGGTGCCGATCTCGTCGCGCAGGTCGTTCCACTCCATGCAGGCGGTCTGGCAGGCCTTGCACCCGATGCACTTGGAGACATCGATGAGCTTGGCCACCTCGCCGCTGTGCGTCTCGCGCGCACTGGGAGCAGGCGTCGTCGTGGCCGAGCGACGCTTGATATCGAGAGACATGGTTGATGACATCAGCTGCTCCTTAAACCTTTTCCACCTTCACGAGGAAGGTCTTGGATTCCGGGGTAAGGCTGTTGCCATCGCCCACCGATGCCGTCAGGTTGTTGGCCATGTAGCCCTTGCGGCCCGTCGACGAAAAGCCCCAGTGGATGGGCACGCCCACGTGGTGGATGGTCTTGCCATCGATCTTCATCGGCTTGATGCGCTTGGTCACCACGGCTGCCGCCTTGACGAAGCCGCGCTTGGAACTGACCTTGACGTGCTGTCCGGTCTCGATGCCCAGCTCCTTGGCCAGCGCCTCGCCGATTTCCACGAACTGCTCGGGCTGGACGATGTTGTTCAGCTGCACGTGCTTGGTCCAGTAGTGGAAATGCTCGGTCAGGCGGTAGGTCGTGCCCACGTGCGGGTACTCGCTGGGCGAGCCCGCCGAATCCTTGACGGAGTCGAAGATGCGCGCGGCCGGGTTGATGACAGCCAGCTTGTTTTCGGGATACATGGGGTTGTATCCCAGCGGGTTGTCGAAGGCCTCGTAGTGGGTGGGCAAGGGCCCTTCGTTCATGCCCTTGCGGGCGAAGAAGCGCGCCACGCCCTCGGGGTTCATGATGAACGGGTCCGTGGTCTCGGGCGGCATGGTCGGGCCCATGTCGGGCACGTCGGCACCGCCCCAGCTCTTGCCGTTCCAGCGGATCAGCGCGCGGTGCGGGTTGAACGGCTGGCCGTTGCGGTCGCAGGATGCTCGGTTGTACAGCACTCGGCGGTTGGCTGGCCAGGCCCAGGCCCAGTTCAGCGTGTTGCCGATGCCCGTGGGGTCGCTGTTGTCGCGCCGGGCCATCTGGTTGCCGGACGAGGTCCAGCAGCCGGCCCAGATCCAGCAGCCGCTGATGGTCGTGCCGTCGTCGCGCAGCTCGCCGAAGCCCCCCAACTGCTCGCCGGCCTTGCGGATGAGCTTGGTCGGGTCCTTGGGGTCGTACAGGTCCACCAGGGCGCGGCCGTTGTACTCCTTGGCGATCTCTTCAGAGGTCGGATGGTCGGCATGGGCGTAGGGCCACCACAGCTTGGTGATGGGCTCGTGGAACTTGCCGCCTTCCTTCTCGTAGGCCTGCTTCAGGCGCAGGTGCAGGGCCGACATGATGGCGATGTCGGTCTTGGCCTCGCCCGGGGGCTCGGCCGCCTTCCAGTGCCACTGCAGCACGCGCGAGGAGCTGACGACGGCGCCGTCTTCCTCGGCAAAGCAGGTCGTGGGCAGGCGGAACACCTCGGTCTGGATGGAGGCCGAGTCCACGTCGTTGAACTCGCCATGGTTCTTCCAGAACTCGGAGGTCTCGGTGACCAGCGGGTCCATGATGACCAGGAACTTGAGTTTCTTCAGGCCTTCGCGGACGTTGTTGCTGTTCGCCAGCGCCGCCAGCGGGTTGAAGCCCTGGGCGATGTAGCCGTTGATCTTGCCCTGGGCCATGAGGTCGAACACCTGCAGCATGTCGTACTGCCTGTCCAGCTTTGGCAGGTAGTCGAAGGCCCAGTTGTTCTCCGCCGTGGCCGCAGGTCCCCACCAGGCCTTCATCAGGCTCACATGGAACTTGGGCGTGTTCGACCAGTAGTTCATCTGGCCCGGGCGCATGGCCTTGGGCGTGCGCGCGGCGATGTACTTCTGGTAGTCCTGCTCACCCTCGTTGGGCAGGGTCAGGTAGCCGGGTAGCGATGCGGACAGGATGCCCAGGTCCGTCAGGCCCTGGATGTTGGAGTGTCCGCGCAGTGCGTTCATGCCGCCACCGGCGATACCGATGTTGCCCAGCAGCAGCTGCACCATGGCGCCCGTGCGCAGGATCTGCGCGCCCGTGGTGTGCTGTGTCCAGCCCAGGGCATACAGGATGGTCGCGGCGCGCCCTGCCTCTGCCGTCGAGGCCAGCTTCTCGCACACGTGCAGGAACTTGTCCTTGGGCGTGCCGCAGACGCTTTCTACCTTCTCGGGCGTGTAGCTGGCGTAGTGGCGCTTGAGCCACTGGTAGACGCAGCGCGGGTGTTGCAGCGTGGCATCGACCTTGACGTAGCCATCGGCATCGAGTTCGTAGTCCCAGCTGGACTTGTCGTACTTGCGGGTCTGCGGGTCGTAGCCCGAGAAGATGCCTTCGTCGAACGCGAACTCCTCCTTCACGATGTAGGTGAAGTCGGTGTAGTTCCTCACGTACTCGTGATGGATCCTGTCGTTCGTCAGCAGATAGTTGATCACGCCCCCCAGGAACACGATGTCCGAGCCCGACCGGATGGGGGCGTAGAAATCGGCCACGGAGGCGGAGCGGTTGAAGCGCGGATCGACCACCATGAAGTAGGCACCGTTGTGCTCCTTCGCTTCGGTCACCCACTTGAAACCGCAGGGGTGTGCTTCAGCGGCATTGCCGCCCATGATCAGGATAACGTCCGCGTTCTTGATGTCGACCCAATGGTTCGTCATCGCTCCACGGCCAAACGTCGGGGCAAGACCTGCCACCGTCGGGCCGTGTCAGACACGTGCTTGGTTATCGAGTGCGAGCAGGCCCCAGGAACGGGCCACCTTGTGCGTGACGTAGCCGGCCTCGTTGCTGGAGGCGGATGCGGCCAGCATGCCGGTGGTCAGCCAGCGGTTCACCGTCTGGCCCTTGTCGTCCTTCTCGACGAAGTTGGCGTCGCGGTCTTCCTTGAGCAGCCTGGTGATGCGCGTCAGCGCCTCGTCCCAGGACATGCGCTTCCATTCGGAGGAGCCGGGCGCACGGTACTCGGGATACTTGAGGCGGTGCGGGCTGTGGACGAAGTCCAGCAGCGAGGCGCCCTTGGGGCACAGCGTGCCGCGGTTCACGGGATGGTCTGGATCGCCTTCGACGTGGATCACCGACAGCTTGGCGTTCTTGGCGCCGTCGCTCAGCGAGTACATCAGGATGCCGCAACCCACCGAGCAGTAGGTGCAGGTCTGACGGGTGACCGTGGTGGCGGCCAGCTTGAACTGGCGCACTTCAGCCAGGGCAGCCGTGGGCGAGAAGCCCATCAACGCCAGGCTGGATCCGGCCAGAGTCGAACCAGTCACTTTCATGAACTGGCGTCTGGAGAATTGGACCATGTGGGGTACCTTCTAATAGAAATGGACGCTTGTAAGCAAATTCTACGAGTGCACCCCGGCAGCAATCCGGGAAATAACCCTTAATCCTGAGTCCGCCTGTGCGGCATTCGCAGCCGTGCCCCGCTCATGGGGGCGGCGCTCGGGGCTGGCGGACGGAAGGCGAGGGACGGCTCCTGGTTGGAAAGATTATCTTCTTCTGATTCTTCAGGATTTTGTTTCATATCAATCCGCCATTCATTGGACGGGTCAATGGGGATAATTGAGAAAGCTTTTTCCTGGATGAGAACCATTCGGATTTCCGGACGTCCCCGACCGGCGGTCAGGGAGGCCTGCCAGAGGGGGAAGGTCCGTGTGTCCGTGCGTCAGCGGCCTTTTGAGTCCTCCGATGGCTCATTGTCCGATAGCTGACGTTCAGTAGGCGCGGTGCCCATGTCCACCAGTTGGCGGCGCCTTGCTTCGTCCTGCTGTTGCATGCGTGTGAACATATCCCAGATGGCCATGAACAGCGCCGCGATCACGGGGCCTATCACAAATCCGGTCAGCCCGAAGAGAGCCATGCCGCCCAGCGTCGAGATCAGCACGATGTAGTCGGGCATCTTGGTGTCCTTGCCCACCAGCAGCGGACGCAGCACGTTGTCCACCAGGCCGATCACCAGTACACCGTAGGCGATCAGGATCACGCCCTTGCCCACGGCGCCCGTGGCCAGGAAGTAGATGGCCACGGGCGCCCAGATCAGCCCGGCCCCCACGGCGGGAAGCAGCGACAGGAAGGCCATGACCACGCCCCAGAGCACGGGACCCTGGATCCCGAGTATCCAGAAGATCAGACCGCCCAGTGCTCCCTGCGCGGCGGCCACCGCCAGGTTGCCCTTGACAGTGGCGCGGATCACGGTGGTGAACTTGCTCGACAGCTCGGCCTTGTGGTCCGCCTGCAAGGGGATGGCCATGCGGATGCGCTGGGCCAGGTCCCGGCCGTCGCGCAGCAGGAAGAACAGCAGGTAGAGCATCACGCAGAAGCCCACCAGGAAGCCGAAGGTGTTCTGTCCTATGCCCAGCGCTTTGGTGGCGGCAAGCTTGGAGGCCTGCATGGCGATGCTGGACAGCTTGTCCTGCAGCTCGGCCAGCGAGCCCAGGTGCAGGCGCTCCAGCCAGGGCGTGACCCAGGAGGGCAGGGCATCCATGATCTGCTGCAGGTAGGTGCCGGCATCGAGGTTGCCGCTGTTGACGCGCTCATAGATCACGGAAGCCTCGCGCACCAGCGAGGCGCCGATCAGCGCCAGCGGCAGAATGGCGACCACCAGGCACAGCACCAGCGTGGACAGGGCCGCCAGGTTGGTGCGCCGCGGCATGCGCGCCAGCAGGCGTCGGTGCAGCGGCGAGAACAGGATGGCCAGCGCAATGCCCCAGAAGATGGCCCCCATGAACTCCCAGAGCACGGCGGCGAAGCCTATGGTCGCCGCGATCAGCAGCAGCATGAAAGTGCGTTTGTGTAGAGGCAGCAGGTTCATCTGTCGGTCCGTTCGGAAGATGTGCCAATGTACGCGACCTGGGGAACTCCCGGGGGGTGGGCGTAATCGCTTGGTAACTGCCCTGCCGCGATCATTGATCGGTGGCACAATGGCGGTCGCAACAGGCCCTTCCCCAGCCACAGTCGCATCCGCCAATCGGTACAGCCGTGTCGCGGAAGGTTCCACAAACCAGCTAATGCCTCCCTCAGGGAGGCGGAGGTCAGCGCAATATGAGCGATCAGACGTCGGTCTACCAAGCCTACCAAGGCAATACCTATCTCTTCGGCGGCAACGCCCCCTACGTCGAGGAGATGTACGAGAACTACCTGGCCAACCCCGGCAGCGTGCCGGATTCCTGGCGCGAGTACTTTGACGCACTGCAACACGTGCCCGCTGTCGATGGCAGCGATGCCAAGGACGTGCCGCACCAGCCCGTCATCAACGCTTTCGCCGAGCGCGCCAAGCAAGGCGGCACCAAGGTGGTCGTGGCCTCCGGCGCCGACTCCGAGCTGGGCCGCAAGCGCACCGCCGTCCAGCAGCTGATCGCCGCCTACCGCAACGTCGGCGCACGCTGGGCCGACCTCGATCCCCTCAAGCGCACCGAGCGCCCCGAGATTCCCGAACTGGAGCCGTCGTTCTACGGCTTCACCGATGCCGACCAGGAAACGGTGTTCAACACGAGCAACACCTTCTTCGGCAAGGAAAGCATGTCCCTGCGCGAGCTGATGAACGCGCTGCGCGAGACCTACTGCGGCACCATCGGCTCCGAGTACATGTATGCCACCGACCAGGTGCAAAAGCGCTGGTGGCAGCAGAAGCTGGAGACCATCCGCGCCAAGGCCAACTTCGATGCGGACAAGAAAAAGCGCATTCTGGACCGCCTGACCGCGGCCGAGGGTCTGGAACGCTACCTGCACACCAAGTACGTCGGCCAGAAGCGCTTCTCGCTGGAAGGCGGCGAGAGCTTCATCGTCGCGATGGACGAGCTGATCAACGCCGCGGGCCAGAAGGGCGTGCAGGAAGTGGTGATCGGCATGGCCCACCGTGGCCGCCTGAACGTGCTGGTCAACACCCTGGGCAAGATGCCCAAGGACCTGTTCGCCGAGTTCGACCACACCGCCCCCGAAGACCTGCCCGCAGGCGACGTGAAGTACCACCAGGGCTTCAGCTCCGACGTGTCCACCGCGGGCGGCCCGGTCCACCTGTCGCTGGCCTTCAACCCATCGCACCTGGAAATCGTCAACCCCGTGGTCGAAGGCTCGGTGCGTTCGCGCATGGATCGCCGCGACGACCCGCACGGCAAGCAGGTGCTGCCCGTGCTGGTGCACGGCGACGCCGCCTTTGCCGGCCAGGGCGTGAACCAGGAAACCCTGGCGCTGGCCCAGACCCGTGGCTACACCACGGGCGGCACGGTGCACATCATCATCAACAACCAGATCGGTTTCACCACCTCCGATCCGCGCGACACCCGTTCGACGCTGTACTGCACCGACATCGTCAAGATGATCGAGTCGCCTGTGCTGCACGTCAACGGCGATGATCCGGAAGCCGTGGCACTGGCGGTGCAGCTGGCCCTGGAGTTCCGCATGGAATTCTCCAAGGATGTGGTCGTGGACATCGTCTGCTTCCGCAAGCTGGGCCACAACGAGCAGGACACGCCCGCGCTGACCCAGCCGCTGATGTACAAGAAGATCGGCACCCACCCCGGCACCCGCAAGCTGTACGCCGACAAGCTGGCCACGCAGGGCCTGGGCGAGACACTGGGCGACGACATGGCCAAGGCCTACCGTGCTGCCATGGACGAAGGCCGCCACACCGTCGATCCGGTGCTGACCAACTTCAAGAGCAAGTACGCCGTGGACTGGAGCCCGTTCCTGGGCAAGACCTGGACCGACGCCGGCGACACGGCGATTCCGCTGACGGAGTGGAAGCGCCTGGCCGAGCGCATCACCACCATCCCCGAGACCGTGACCCCGCACGCGCTGGTCAAGAAGGTCTACGACGACCGCGCCGCCATGGGCCGCGGCGAAGTCAACGTGGACTGGGGCATGGGCGAGCACATGGCCTTCGCATCGCTGGTCGCTTCGGGCTACCCCGTGCGCCTGTCGGGCGAGGACTGCGGCCGCGGCACCTTCACGCACCGCCATTCCGTCATCCATGACCAGAAGCGCGAGAAGTGGAGCGAAGGCACCTACATCCCGCTGCAGAACGTGGCCGACAGCCAGGCGCCGTTCACCGTCATCGACTCCATCCTGTCCGAAGAGGCCGTGCTGGGCTTCGAGTACGGCTATGCGTCGAACGACCCCAACACCCTGGTGATCTGGGAAGCACAGTTCGGCGACTTCGCCAACGGCGCCCAGGTGGTGATCGACCAGTTCATCGCCTCCGGCGAAGTCAAGTGGGGCCGCATCAACGGCATCACGCTGATGCTGCCGCACGGCTACGAAGGCCAGGGCCCCGAGCACAGCTCGGCCCGCCTGGAGCGCTTCATGCAGCTGGCCGCCGACACCAACATGCAGATCGTGCAGCCGACCACGGCCAGCCAGATCTTCCACGTGCTGCGCCGCCAGATGGTGCGCCCGCTGCGCAAGCCGCTGGTCATCATGACCCCCAAGTCTCTGCTGCGCAACAAGGATGCGACCTCGCCGCTGTCCGAGTTCACCAGCGGCGGCTTCCAGACCGTGATCCCCGAGCAGGACGAGGCCATCGTGAAGAACGCGGCCAAGGTCAAGCGCGTGATCGCATGCTCGGGCAAGGTCTACTACGACCTGGTCAAGAAGCGCGCCGAGAAGGACAGCAAGGACGTGGCCATCATCCGCGTCGAGCAGCTGTACCCCTTCCCGCACAAGGCCTTCGCCGCCGAACTCAAGAAGTTCGGCAACGCTACCGAGATCGTCTGGTGCCAGGACGAGCCGCAGAACCAGGGCGCCTGGTTCTTCGTGCAGCACTACATCCACGAGAACATGCTCGACGGCCAGAAGCTCGGCTACGCCGGCCGCGCCGCCTCGGCATCGCCTGCCGTGGGCTACGCACACCTGCATCAGGAGCAGCAAAAGGCGCTGGTGGAAGCCGCGTTCTCCAAGCTCAAGGGTTTTGTCCTGAACAAGTAAGGCAGCCCCCACCCGCTACGCATCAGTACAGAACACTTTTGGAAAGAATCACAAATGGCTATCGTTGAAGTCAAAGTTCCCCAGCTGTCCGAGTCCATCGCTGAGGCCACCATGCTCACCTGGAAGAAGAAGGCAGGTGAAGCCGTCGCGATCGATGAGATCCTGATCGAGATCGAGACCGACAAGGTCGTGCTCGAAGTGCCCGCGCCCGCCGCTGGCGTACTGTCCGAGATCGTGCAAGGCGACGGCGCTACCGTCGTGGCCGAACAACTGATCGCCAAGATCGACACCGAAGGCGTGGCCGGCGTCGCCGCTGCCGCTCCCGCAGCAGCTCCCGCCGCCGCGGCGCCTGCTGCCGCCCCGGCAGCCGCAGCCGCCACCGGTGGCAACAAGGGCGACGTGGCCATGCCCGCAGCCGCCAAGCTGCTGGCCGAGAACAACCTGTCGGCCGCCAACGTGGCGGGCTCCGGCAAGGATGGCCGCGTGACCAAGGGCGATGCCCTGGCCGCCATCAAGGGCGGTGTGCAGTCCACGGCTGCTGTCATCCCCACGGGCGTGCCTACCAAGGCGCTGCCCCAGGTAGCCGCTCCCGCCGGCAAGGAAGACCTCAGCGGCCGTCCCGAGCAGCGCGTGCCCATGAGCCGCCTGCGTGCCCGCGTGGCCGAGCGCCTGCTGCAGTCGCAGTCCACCAACGCGATCCTGACCACTTTCAACGAAGTGAACATGGCCCCCGTGATGGAACTGCGCAAGAAGTTCCAGGACGCCTTCACCAAGGAACACGGCACCAAGCTGGGCTTCATGTCCTTCTTCGTCAAGGCGGCAGTGCACGCCCTGAAGAAGTACCCCGTTCTCAATGCTTCCGTGGACGGCAACGACATCGTCTACCACGGCTACTTCGACATCGGTATCGCCGTGGGCTCGCCCCGCGGCCTGGTGGTGCCCATCCTGCGCAACGCCGACCAGATGAGCTTCGCCGACATCGAAAAGAAGATCGCCGAATTCGGCAAGAAGGCTGCCGAAGGCAAGCTGGGCATTGAAGAAATGACCGGCGGCACCTTCTCCATCTCCAATGGCGGCACCTTCGGCTCGATGATGTCCACTCCCATCATCAACCCGCCCCAGTCGGCCATCCTGGGCGTGCACGCCACCAAGGATCGCGCCATGGTCGAGAACGGCCAGGTCGTGGTGCGCCCGATGAACTATCTGGCCATGTCCTATGACCACCGCATCATCGACGGCCGTGAAGCCGTGCTGGGCCTGGTCGCCATGAAGGATGCGCTGGAAGATCCTTCGCGCCTGCTGTTCGACCTGTAATCGCCACAGGGTTCGACACGACGAAAACCCACCCTCGGCCGCGTGCCCAGCGGTGGGTTTTTTCACGTAATACAGACAAGAGATTCCTGAAATGAGCAAGCAATTCGACGTCATCGTCATCGGCGCGGGCCCTGGCGGCTACATCGCCGCCATCCGTGCCGCCCAACTGGGCTTCAACGTGGCCTGCATCGACGAGTGGAAGAACGCCGCCGGCGGCGCCGCTCCGGGTGGCACCTGCACCAACGTGGGCTGCATTCCCTCCAAGGCCCTGCTTCAGTCGTCCGAGCACTTCGAGCACGCCAACCTGCACTTCGCCGACCATGGCATCTCCACCGGAAAGGTCGAGATGGACGTGGCCAAGATGATCGCCCGCAAGGATGCGATCGTGAAGCAGAACAACGACGGCATCCTGTACCTGTTCAAGAAGAACAAGGTCACCTTCTTCCACGGCCGCGGCTCCTTCGTCAAGGCTGCCGAGGGCGGCTACGAGATCAAGGTCGCCGGCAAGGACGAGGAAGTCATCACCGGCAAGCAGATCGTGATCGCCACCGGCTCCAACGCCCGCGCGCTGCCTGGCGTGCCCTTCGATGAAGAGAACATCCTGTCCAACGACGGCGCGCTGCGCCTGGGCAAGACCCCCAAGAAGCTGGCCCTGATCGGCGCCGGCGTGATCGGCCTGGAAATGGGCTCGGTCTGGCGCCGACTGGGCGCGGAAGTGACCGTGCTGGAGGGCATGGACAAGTTCCTGCCGGCCGTGGACGAGCAGATCGCCAAGGAAGCCAAGAAGGCCTTCGACAAGCAGGGCCTGAAGATCGAGCTGGGCGTGAAGATCGGCGAAGTCAAGAGCAGCAAGAAGGGCGTGTCCATCGCCTACACCAATGCCAAGGGCGAAGCCCAGCAACTCGAAGCGGACAAGCTCATCATCTCCATCGGCCGCGTGGCCAACACCGTCGGCCTGAACCCCGAAGCCGTGGGCCTGGCGCTGGACGAGCGCGGTGCCATCGTCGTCGATGAGGACTGCAAGACCAACCTGCCGGGCGTCTGGGCTGTGGGCGACGTGGTGCGCGGTCCCATGCTGGCGCACAAGGCCGAGGAAGAGGCCGTGGCCGTGGCCGAGCGCATCGCCGGCCAGCATGGCCATGTGAACTTCGGCACCATCCCCTGGGTGATCTACACCAGCCCTGAAATTGCCTGGGTGGGCCGCACCGAGCAGCAACTGAAGGAGCAGGGCGTGAAGTACAAGGCCGGCAGCTTCCCCTTCCTGGCCAACGGCCGCGCGCGCGCGCTGGGCGACACCACCGGCATGGTCAAGTTCCTGGCCGATGCCGAGACCGATGAAATCCTGGGCGTGCACATGGTCGGCCCCATGGTCTCCGAGCTGATCTCCGAAGCCGTGGTCGCCATGGAGTTCAAGGCATCGAGCGAAGACATCGCGCGCATCTGCCATGCCCACCCCTCGCTGTCCGAGTCCACCAAGGAAGCCGCTCTGGCGGTCGACAAGCGCACTCTGAACTTCTGAGTGCCAGGCTAGCCATCTAGCCCAGCCAAAGACCTGAAAGCGCTTGCCCTGCAAGCGCTTTCAGCTTCTGAATACATAGCAAATGGTGGATGCGGCATGAGCGTTTCCGTGAAAGAGGCCTATGAGGCCGAGCTGGTGGCCAAGGGCTTTCACAGCGATCCGGCGCAATTGCGCGCCGTCGAGGCGCTGCAGCGCTGCGCCGATGACTGGGCGGCCTACCGCCAGCGCCGCTCCAACGCCTTCAAGAAGCTCATCAACCGGCCAGAGATTCCCCGTGGTGTCTACATGTACGGCGGTGTGGGGCGCGGCAAGAGCTTTCTCATGGACTGCTTCTTCAACGCCGTGCCGATCCGCCGCAAGGTGCGCCTGCACTTCCATGAATTCATGCGGGAGGTCCATCGTGAGCTGGCCGTGCTGCAGGGCACGCAAAATCCGCTCGATGTGCTGGGTGCGCGCATCTCCAAGAAGTACAAGCTGATCTGCTTTGACGAATTTCACGTGGCCGACATCACGGACGCGATGATCCTGCACCGGCTGCTGGTATCGCTGTTCGCCAATGGCGTGGGCTTCGTCACCACCTCCAACTTCAAGCCTGACGAACTGTATCCGGGTGGCCTGCACCGTGACCGTATCCTGCCGGCCATAGCCCTGCTCAACGAGCGCATGGAGGTGGTCAACGTGGACAACGGCACCGACTACCGCCGGCGCACGCTGGAAAACGCCAAGCTCTACCATACGCCCCTGGGCGCCGAAGCCGACGCGGCCATGACGGAGACCTTCGACAAGCTGGCCGAGGTCAAGGACGAGGACCCCGTGCTCCACATCGAGGCACGCGAGATCCGCGCGCGCCGCCGCGCCGGCGGCGTGGTCTGGTTCGACTTCCGCGAACTGTGCGGTGGCCCGCGCTCGCAGAACGACTACCTGGAGATCGCGAGCCAGTTCCACACCGTGCTGCTGTCCGACGTGCCGTACATGCCGGTCAACATGGCCTCGCCCGCGCGGCGCTTCACCTGGCTGGTGGACGTGCTGTACGACCGCAGGGTCAAGCTGGTCATCTCGGCCGCCGTACCACCCGAGCAGCTTTACACTGAGGGTCCGCTGGCCCATGAATTCCCGCGCACGGTCTCGCGATTGAACGAGATGCAGTCCAGGGAGTTCCTGGCGCTGGAGCGCCGTGTGGTGGACACCCGCCTGACCTGAGGCCGGTGACAACCGCTGGTGTCGTCTGTCGGACCCGTACATGTTGAAACTGCCCACCTTCGCCATTGCCTTCCTGAAGAATCTGCCCGCTTCCCTGGGCGCCGTACTGGCCTGTCTCGCCCTGTCTGGCCCGGCCACGGCTGCGGACACCCGGCAGGGGCAGGACCAGCCCACGCAACAGGCCGCCTCGCAGGCTGCGAAAGAAGTCCAGGCGCAACGCGATGCCGCGCGCGCGGAGATCGCGGCTCAGCGTGCCGTGATCGAGCGGCGGCGCGCGGCTGTCGAGTCCGAGTGCTACCAGCGCTTTGCCGTGGAAGACTGCCTCAAGCAGGCGCGCGAGCAGGCCCGCGAGCAGGACAAGCCGTTGCGCGAACGTGAGCTGAAGATCAGCGACGAGGAGCGCAAGGAGCGCGCCGCGCGACGCCTGGAGGACATCGAGGCCAAGAAGTCGCAGAAGGCGGCTTCGGCCATGGAGGCGAGGGAGCGGCCTGCTGCCGAGCCGCGCGACACCCAGGCCGTGCGCTCGCAGCGCACCAGGGATGCCCAGCAACGCGCCGCGCAGCAGGCCAGCCGCGAGCGAGAGCATCAGACACAGGTCGAGCAGCGCCAGTCCGCCCAGGAGCAGGAGCGTCGCAGCACCGCGCGTGCCCGGTTCGAGGCCAAGCAGCAAGAGGCTGCCGAACGCAAGGCGAAGGCGGCGCAGGCGGCACGCGAGCGCGGCCCCCAGGCGGCGCCGCTGCCTGCTCCACCAGCCCCCTGAGGGGCGGGGGCATCGGAACGCCTTTCCTCTCAGGCCGTGGCCGGTTGCTCGATCGCCTCCAGCTTGACGATCACCAGCGACAGATTGTCGCCGCCCCCCTGGGCACGTGCACGCGCCTTGTCGATCAGGAATTCCGTGGCCTCGCGCGGGGTCAGTGCATTGAGCACGGTGCCCAGCTCCTGTGCCGTGTAGTAGTGCCAGATGCCGTCGCTGCAGGCCATGAGCGTGGCGCCCGGGTGCAGGCGCTCGATCACATGGTGGCTCATCGGTGGCTCGGCTTCGGTGCCCAGGCATCCCAGCAGGATGTTGGACTTGGGGTGCACATGGGCCTCGAACTCCGTGAGTTCGCCCCGGTCCACCAGGGCCTGGACATAGGAGTGGTCCTTGGTCCGCTGGACCATGGTCGCGCCCTGGTAATGGTAGATGCGTGAATCTCCGGAATGCACCCAGTGGCAGCGCCCCTGGGGCAGGAGGATGAAGGCGGCGATCGTGCTGTGCGGCTCCTGCTCGGCCGAGATGGCCGTCAACCGGATCATCGTATGCGACTCGTGGACGATGCTCTCCAGCAGTGCCGTGCAGTCCTCGGTGTGGGGCTCGAAGCGCTCGAACAGCTGGCGTGCCGTGAGCATCACCTGGTCGGATGCCTTGCGCCCGCCGCTGCGTCCGCCCATGCCGTCGGCCAGCACGCCCAGCAGGCAGCCATGGACATAGGGATGGGCCATCAGCATCACCTGGTCTTGCTGGTATTGCCTGTCACCACGGTGGATGCCGGTGGAGGCTTGGAGTCGGTACGCTGGCTGCATGGTCTCTGGTCTGGTGGGCTCTTGAGGCGGCGGATGGGCACACCAAGGTCATGGCGCATATTATCGGAGCGGCACCCGTGGCGCAGGCTTGCCATGCCCTTGTCGCGCTCTCTTTTTCAAGAATAGGACCCGTCCTGTGCCATCCCTGACAGCCGCCGTGCAAGCGGCATTCGCTCCGCAAGGCCTGTTGTCGCGCGCCGAGGCGCAGTTTCGGCCCCGCGAAGGCCAGACCCGCATGGCGCTGGCCGTGGCCCAGGCCATCGGGCAGGGCCGGACCCTGGTCGTCGAGGCTGGCACGGGCGTGGGAAAAACCTATGCCTATCTGGTGCCGGCCCTGCTCAGCGGTCAGCGCCTGCTGGTGTCCACTGCCACGCGTGCGCTGCAGGACCAGCTGTTTGCGCGCGACCTGCCGCGCCTCGTCGCGGCCCTGGGGTTGCCCCTGCGCATGGCACGTCTGAAGGGCCGCAGCGCCTATCTGTGCACGGAGCGTCTGGAGCGCGTGCGCCAGGGACGCACCGCACCGCAGGACCCCCAGGTGCTGCGCGGCGTGGCCCTGGTCGAGCACTGGGCGCGCACCACCCGCACGGGGGACATGAGTGAATTGCCGGTGCTGGACGAGCGCTCGCCGGTCCTGCCCCTCGTCACCTCCACGCGCGACAACTGCCTGGGCTCCGGCTGTCCCCACTGGCAGGCCTGCCATGTCAATGTGGCGCGCCGCCAGGCGCTGGAGGCTGATGTGGTGGTCATCAATCACCATCTGATGTTTGCCGACCTCGATGTGCGGGAGTCGGGCGTGGCCCAGCTGTTGCCCAGCGTGGGCGTGGTAGTGGTGGATGAGGCCCACCAGCTCAATGATACCGGCGTGCAGTTCGCGGGCCAGAGCCTGTCGGGCCAGCAACTGACCGGCTATGTCCGCGACGTGCTGCGTGCCGGCCAGGCCCAGGCGCGGGGCATGGCCGACTGGCTTGTGCTGTCGGCCGCCGTGGAACATGCCCTGCGCGAGCTGCGCCTGCAGGCCGGACCCGTGCCGGCTGGCGCACGCCTGCCATGGCAGGGTGTGACGCCGCAGGGGCTGGATGCACCACGCTGGCGTGCGGCAATGGTGGCCCTGGGGCGCAGCCTGCGGGCGTTGATCGCACCGCTGGCGCAGTTGCAGGTCAGCGATCCGGAGTTGCGCCGCCTGTTCGAGCGCGGCAGCGAGCTGCTCCAGCGCCTGGCGGGCTTTGCCGCCGCTGCCGCAGATGACAGCGTGCGCTGGCTGGAGCTGGGCAGCCAGCATCTGCGCATGCTGGAGTCGCCCCTGACCATTGCGCAGACCATGCGCACGCGCTTGCTGGGAGCGATGCCGCAGGAAAGCCCGGACTTGGTGCAGGAACCGCAGGGCGAGGTCGCCGTGGTGCCATCCTCCGCAGGACCCACCTGGATCTTCACTTCGGCCACCCTGGGCGATGACGAACGCCTGAGCTGGTTCACCGAACCGTGCGGACTGCGTGGAGCGCAGGTGCTGCGCGTGGACAGCCCTTTCGACTACGCGCGCCAGGCAGCACTCTATGTGCCCCAGCCCTTCGCGGCGGCCGGCAGTGCCTCGCACAGTGCCGAGGTGGCGCGGCTGGCGCTGGATGCCGCCCAGCGCATTGGCGGGCGCACGCTGGTGCTCACCACGACGCTGAGGGCCCTGCACGCCATCGGCGATGTGCTGCGCCAGTCCCTGGGACTGTTCGGCGAACTGGACGTGCTGGTCCAGGGACAGGGGCCCAAGCTCGCCTTGATAGAGCGCTTTGTCGCCGCAGGGCAGAAGGGGCGGGGCTGCATTCTCGTGGCCTCGGCCACCTTCTGGGAAGGCGTGGATCTGCCAGGCGACGCCCTGCAGCTGGTGGTCATCGACAAGCTGCCGTTTCCGCCGCCCGACGATCCGCTGGTCGAGGCGCGCTCCCGCAGCCTGGAGGCCGTGGGCCGCCAAGCCTTCGCGGATTACATGCTGCCCGAGGCGGCCATGGCGCTCAAGCAGGGGGCAGGGCGCCTGATCCGCCGCGAGACGGATCGCGGCGTGCTGGTCGTCTGTGATTCCAGGCTGGCCACGATGGGCTATGGCCGGCGGCTGCGCGCGGCCCTGCCACCCATGCGGGACCTGTCCGGCGAGGCGGCCTTCATGGAGGCGCTGCAGGCGCTGGCGCAGCCTGCGCGAGAGGTCACCACAGCTTCCACCACGATGACTTCTTCGCCGTGAGCGCCTCTTGCTCGGCGCCCTGGCCGTAGGAGGCAGTCAGCACGCGCTGCGCATCGTCGCGCAACTGCTCCATGCCCAGCGCGTCGTAGGATTTCACGAGGATCTGCATGGCCTCGCGCACGGCAGGCACGCCCTGGTAGTCCTTGACGGCGGTTTGCGCGCGCGCGATCGCGGCCACGTAGGCACCGCGGTTGTAGTAGTAGCGGGCCACATGGACTTCGTACTGCGCCAGCGAATTGACGATGTACTGCATCCGCAGGCGCGAATCCTCGGCATAGCGCGATTGCGGGAATCGCGTGACCAGTTCGCGGAAGGACTCGAAGGAGTCCTTGGCGGCTTTCTGGTCGCGTTCGGACAGGTCCTGGCGCGACAGCCAGGAGAACATGCCCAGGTTGTCGTTGAAGTTCACCAGGCCCTTGAGGTAGAGGGCGTAGTCGGTGGCGGGGCTGGCCGGGTGCAGCTTGAGGAAGCGGTCCAGAGTGGCCGTGGCCTGGACTTTCTCGCCCCCCTTGTACTGGGCGTAGGCCTTGTCGAGCTGGGCCTGCTGGGCCAGGGGCGTGCCGGCAGCCCGGCCCTCGAGCTTTTCGAACAGGGGCACGGCCTTGTCGAAGGCGCCCGAGGAGGCTTCATCGCGTGCCTCGGTGTAGAGGCGGTCCGGAGTCCACTTGGCCGTAGGGTCTTGTTGCGTACT
Source organism: Delftia tsuruhatensis (assembly GCF_903815225.1). Taxonomy (NCBI): domain Bacteria; kingdom Pseudomonadati; phylum Pseudomonadota; class Betaproteobacteria; order Burkholderiales; family Comamonadaceae; genus Delftia; species Delftia tsuruhatensis. The sequence continues at coordinate 3,383,064 of NZ_LR813084.1, read as the reverse complement.
GGAGCAGGCCGTCAGGGCGCCTGCGATCAGCACGGCGGGAACGATGGACAGGGGAATACGCTGCATGGTGGACGTTTCTCGGGCAATCAATGGCAGTGAGAGGGCTGGCGGGGCAGGCGTCGTAACGGGCCGTGCCGACCCGCGCAAATCCTGGATTTTCCCGCAACCGGGGCCGAAGCATTGTAACGGCCTGCGATAGGCGCCCTGCGTGGCAGGGACTCGGCCGCGGGCAGGGCCGCGGACGGGGCGCCGCCGCCTGGAGCTTCCTACAATGGCGGCCATATGTTTGTCCATTTGCGCCTGCACACCGAATTTTCCGTCGTGGACGGAACCAACCGCATCAATGCCGTCGTCAAGGCCGCCGCCGAGGACGGTCAGGTCGCGATGGCCATCACGGACTTCAACAACCTGTTCGGCGGCGTCAAGTTCTACCGGGAAGGCCGGGCCAAGGGCGTCAAGCCGGTGCTGGGCGCCGAGATCCTGATCGAGGGGGAGAACGGCGCACCCAACTCGCGCATCATCGTGCTGGTGCAAAGTCCGCTGGGCTACCACAACCTCAGCGAACTGCTGGCGCGTGGCTGGACCCGCAACGTGGTCAAGGGGCAGGCCGTGCACACCTGGGCCTGGCTGCAGGAACTGGGTGAAGGCCTGATCGTGCTGGCGGGCGCCCAGGCCGGCCCCGTGGGCCAGGCCCTGATGCGTGGTGACGAGGCCGGTGCCGCGGCCGTGGCCCAGCGGCTGGCCAGCATGTTCCCGCACCGCTTCTTCATCGAACTGCAGCGCGCAGGCCGTGCCGATGACGAACCGCATGTGGTGGCGGCCGTGCAACTGGCCGAGCGCCTGAATCTTCCCGTGGTGGCCACGCACCCCATCCAGTTCTTCGGTCCGGGCGACTACGAATCCCACGAGGCGCGCGTGTGCATCGCCGAAGGCGAGATCCTGGCCAACCCCAAGCGGATACGCCGCTTCACACGTGACCAGCATTTCAAGACGGCCGAGCAGATGAAGGCCCTGTTCGCTGACATCCCCAGCGCCATCGCCAACACCGTGGAGATCGCGCGCCGCTGCAGCCTGACCCTGGTGCTGGGCAAGCCCCAACTGCCCAATTTCCCAGTGCCCGAAGGCATGACCGAGGACGAGTTCTTCCGCCGCGAGTCCTTCGCGGGCCTGGAGGAGCGGCTGGTCCATCTGTACCCTGATCCTGCCAAGCGGGAGGCACAGCGCGCGCGCTATGTCGAGCGCCTGGAGTTCGAGATCGGCACCATCCTGAAGATGGGTTTTCCGGGCTACTTTCTCATCGTGGGCGACTTCATCAAGTGGGCCAAGCTCAACGGCTGTCCCGTGGGGCCGGGCCGTGGATCGGGCGCGGGATCGCTGGTCGCCTACGTGCTCAAGATCACGGACCTGGATCCGCTGGAATACAACCTGCTGTTCGAGCGCTTCCTGAATCCCGAGCGCGTGTCCATGCCCGACTTCGACGTGGACTTCTGCCAGGCCAACCGCGACCGCGTCATCGACTACGTCAAGGAGCGCTACGGGCGCGACGCCGTCAGCCAGATCGCCACCTTCGGCACCATGGCCGCGCGTGCGGCCATCCGCGACGTGGGCCGCGTGCTGGACATGAGCTACACCTTCTGCGACGGCATCTCCAAGCTCATTCCCAACAAGCCGGGGCTGCATGTCACCCTCAAGTACCCGCCCAACCCGAAGAAAGAGGGCGACAAATATACCTACGCCATCGAGGCCGAGCCCTTGCTGGCCGAGCGCATCGAAAAAGAAGAAGACGTCAAGACCCTGATCGAAATGGCCCAGAAGCTCGAAGGCATGACCCGCAACATCGGCATGCACGCCGGCGGCGTGGTGATCGCACCCGGCAAGCTCGCGGATTTCTGTCCCCTCTACCAGCAGCCCGGCAGCGATTCGGCCGTGGCCATGTACGACAAGGACGACGTGGAGGCCGTGGGCCTGGTGAAGTTCGACTTCCTGGGCCTGGCCACGCTGACCATCCTGGAGATCGCCCGCGAGTTCATCATCAAGCGCCACAAGGGCCAGGAGAACTTCGCCTTCGAGAACATTCCGCTGGACGATGCGCGCACCTATCAGCTTTTCTCGGAGGGCAAGACAGAGGCCGTGTTCCAGTTCGAATCGCGCGGCATGCAGGGCATGCTGCGTGATGCCAAGCCCAGCCGCCTGGAAGACCTGATCGCCCTGAATGCCCTGTACCGCCCCGGGCCCATGGACCTGATTCCCAGCTTCGTCGCGCGCAAGCACGGCAAGGAAGTCGTGGAGTATCCGCACCCGCTGGTCGAGAAGGTGCTGGCCGAGACCTACGGCATCATGGTCTACCAGGAGCAGGTGATGCAGACCGCCCAGGTGCTGGGCGGCTACTCGCTGGGCGGCGCCGACCTCCTGCGCCGTGCCATGGGCAAGAAGAAGGTCGAGGAAATGGTCATGCACCGCGGGATCTTCCGCGAGGGCGCTGCCAAGCAGGGCATCAGCGAGGAAAAGGCCGACGAGGTCTTCGACCTGATGGAGAAGTTCGCGGGCTACGGCTTCAACAAGTCGCACGCCGCCGCCTACTCGCTGCTGGCCTACCACACCGCCTGGCTCAAGGTGCACTACACGGCCGAGTTCTACTGCGGCAACATGACCGTGGAAATGGACAACACCGACAAGCTCAAGGTGCTGTACGAGGATGCGTTGAAGATGGGCATCAGCTTCGAGCCGCCGGACGTCAACCGAGGCATGTACCGCTTCGAGCCCGTGACCGACAAGGTGATCCGCTACGGCCTTGGCGCCATCAAGGGCACGGGCCAGCAGGCCATCGAGGCCATCATCGCGGCGCGCGAGGGTCGTGGCGTGGGGCCGCGCGGCGCGGAAAAGGGGCCGTTCAGAAGCCTGGCCGACTTCTGCGTGCGCGTGGATCGAACGCGCCTGAACAAGCGCACGCTGGAGGCCTTGATCAAGGGCGGTGCCTTCGATTCCATCGAGCTCAACCGTGCGGCGCTGGTGGCCTCCATCGACCATGCCTTCGAGTTCGCCAACAAGACACTGGCCAATGCCAACCAGGGCGGGCTGTTCGACATGATGGGCGACGATGCCGTGGGCTCCAGCACACAGGAGCCCCCCCTTGCGGAGGTGCTTCCCTGGGGTGTCAAGGAGCGGCTGACCCAGGAAAAGACCGCCGTGGGCTTCTATCTCTCCGGCCATCTGTTCGACGAGGTCGAAAAGGAAGTGCGCCGCTTCGTGCGCACGCCGCTGGCCGAACTGCGCGACAGCCGCGAACCCCAGACCCTGGCCGGCATCATCAGCGACTTCCGTGCCATCAACGGGCAGCGTGGTCGGCTGGGCCTGTTCAAGATCGACGATGGCTCGGGCGTGATCGAGGCCTCGGTGGACGAGAACACCCTCAATGCCCACCGTGAGTTGCTCAAGGATGACGAATTCGTCGTCATCACGGGGCGGCTGCAACTCGATCACTTCAGCGGCGGCCTGCGCCTGAAGGCCCAGCAGCTCTACAACCTGGCGGATGCGCGTTGCCGCTTCGCGCGCTACCTGCAAGTCAGCGTGGGCGAGAAGATCCCCGATGTGGTTGACCTGCTGCGCCAGTTCCCGGCCCAGGTCGAGCAGGGCGAGCACGGCGAACTGCAGCGCGGTCTGAAAGTGCGCCTGGGCCTGGTCTGCGAAGACGAACGTGGTTCGGCGAGCTGCGAACTGGCGTTGGGCGAGGGCAGCCGTTTCTATCCCAGCGATGCCGCGCTTGCCGCCTGGTATGCCCAGGCCGGCAGCGCCCAGGTCAAGGTGGTCTACGAATAGGCCGCGCGGCGGTACGTCGCCCGCTGGCGCCGCGGATGCACTGGTCTGGTGCGATCGTGGCGGCGCGGGCTGGCGCCGGGCTTGAATTCTTCAGGCATGTCTCGCATATCCCTTCCGGAAAACAGTGGCTCCGATGGCTAGAATGATTTTCATGGCAACCCAACCCCCTTCGACCCCTCCGGCCATTCCCATCGTGCGGCCCGTGTCCGATGACGACGGCGCCGTGGTGCTGGAGCGGCGGCGCCAGCGCGTGCAGCCGCCGCAGATGTACCAGGTCGTGATGCTCAACGATGACTTCACGCCGATGGAGTTCGTCATCGTCGTCCTGCAGGAACTGTTCAACAAGGACCGCGAGACGGCCACCCAGATCATGCTCAAGATCCACCTGGACGGGCGTGGCGTCTGCGGTGTGTACTCGCGCGACGTGGCGGCCACCAAGGTCGAGCAGGTGCTGCAGGCCGCCCAGAAGGCCGGCCATCCGCTGCAGGCGATGTTCGAGCCTGTTGAATAAACCCGGGCCGCCCTGATTTATGGTTGCAGTCAATAATCCCCAGCAAGCGAAAAGGAGTCATCAATGATCGCCCAGGAACTGGAAGTCAGCTTGCACATGGCCTTTGTCGAAGCACGTCAGCAGCGCCACGAGTTCATCACCGTGGAGCACTTGCTGCTGGCCCTGCTGGACAACCCCAGTGCTGCGGAAGTGCTGCGCGCCTGCTCAGCCAACATCGATGACCTGCGCTCGGCCCTGTCGAACTTCATCAAGGACAACACGCCCCAGGTCGCGGGGTCCGACGAGGTCGACACCCAACCCACGCTGGGTTTCCAGCGTGTGATCCAGCGCGCCATCATGCACGTGCAATCCACGGGCAACGGCAAGAAGGAGGTCACCGGCGCCAACGTGCTCGTGGCCATCTTCGGTGAAAAGGACTCGCATGCCGTCTACTACCTGCACCAGCAGGGCGTGACGCGCCTGGACGTGGTCAATTTCATCGCCCATGGCATCAAGAAGGGTGAGCCGCCCGAGCCTGTCAAGGCCGAAAACCCGGCGGAGTCCGAGGAGGGCGCCGGTGGCGAGCGCAACGAAAAGGCCTCGCCCCTGGAGCAGTTCACGCTGAACTTGAACCAGGCGGCCAAGGACGGCAAGATCGATCCGCTGATCGGGCGCGACTACGAGGTCGAGCGCACCATCCAGATCCTGTGCCGCCGCCGCAAGAACAACCCGTTGCTGGTCGGTGAGGCCGGCGTGGGCAAGACCGCGATCGCCGAGGGCCTGGCCTGGCGCATCACCGAAGGCAAGGTGCCCGAGGTGCTGACCGAGGCCGTGGTCTATTCGCTGGACATGGGCGCGCTGCTGGCGGGCACCAAGTACCGCGGCGACTTCGAGCAGCGCCTCAAGGGCGTTCTCAAGTCGCTCAAGGACAAGCCCAACGCCATCCTGTTCATCGACGAGATCCATACGCTGATCGGCGCGGGTGCCGCCTCGGGCGGCACGCTGGATGCGTCCAACCTGCTCAAGCCGGCGCTGTCCAGCGGCCAGCTCAAGTGCATAGGCGCGACCACCTTCACCGAGTACCGTGGCATCTTCGAGAAGGATGCGGCACTGTCGCGCCGTTTCCAGAAGGTCGATGTGGTCGAGCCCACCGTGGCCGAGACCGTGGACATCCTCAAGGGCCTGAAGTCGCGCTTCGAGGAGCACCACAGCGTGCAGTACGCCGCAGCCGCCCTGCAGGCCGCGGCCGAGCTGTCGGCCAAGTACATCAATGATCGCCACCTGCCCGACAAGGCCATCGACGTGATCGACGAAGCCGGTGCCGCGCAGCGCATCATTCCGCTGGAGCAGCGCAAGCAGACCATCGACAAGGCCGAGATCGAGGCCATCGTGGCCAAGATCGCGCGCATTCCGCCTGCCAACGTCTCCAACGACGACCGCAGCAAGCTGCAGACGCTGGAGCGTGACCTCAAGAGCGTGGTCTTCGGCCAGGACAAGGCGCTGGAGGCGCTGGCCTCCTCGGTCAAGATGGCGCGCTCGGGCCTGGGCAAGCCGGACAAGCCGATCGGCTCCTTCCTGTTCTCGGGCCCCACGGGCGTGGGCAAGACGGAAGCCGCCAAGCAACTGGCCTACATCCTGGGCGTGGACCTGATCCGCTTCGACATGTCCGAGTACATGGAGCGCCATGCCGTCAGCCGCCTGATCGGCGCGCCGCCGGGCTACGTGGGCTTCGACCAGGGCGGGTTGCTGACCGAGGCCGTCACCAAGAAGCCGCACTCGGTGCTGCTGCTCGACGAGATCGAGAAGGCGCATCCGGACATCTTCAACGTGCTGCTGCAGGTGATGGACCATGGCACGCTGACGGACAACAACGGGCGCAAGGCCGACTTCCGCAACGTGATCATCATCATGACCACGAACGCGGGTGCCGAGACCATCAACAAGGCCTCGATCGGGTTCACCAACCCGCGCCAGGCCGGCGACGAAATGGGCGACATCAAGCGCCTGTTCACGCCCGAGTTCCGCAACCGCCTGGACGCCATCGTCAGCTTCAAGCCGCTGGACGAGCAGGTCATCCTGCGCGTGGTCGACAAGTTCCTGCTGCAACTGGAGCAGCAACTGGCCGAAAAGCGCGTGGAGGTCACCTTCACCGATGCGCTGCGCAAGCACCTGGCCAAGAAGGGCTTCGATCCGCTCATGGGGGCCCGCCCGATGCAGCGCCTGATCCAGGACACCATCCGGCGTTCGCTGGCCGACGAGCTGCTGTTCGGTCAGCTGGTCGACGGCGGCCGCCTGGAAGTGGACTGGGTTGCCGAGGCCGACGATGCCGACAAGGGGGAGGTCAAGCTCGACATCACGCCCTTGCCCAAGCGGGACCCCGAGTCCGAGCCGGCCGAGCCCAACGAGGCCACCGCGGGCTGATGGGCATCGCCTGATGCCGGCCGCCAAAGCCGACAGCCTCCGGGCTGCCGGCTTTTTCTTTGATGTGCTTCAAGGAGATCATTCGTGCAGTGGGTTCACCAGCACCTGACCCAGGACAACGCGACCTGGCTGCTGTCCATCACCTGGTCGGTCTACGTGGTCATCGTCGGGGTGTGGATCCTGCTGCAGCGCAGCGCTCCCGTGGCCACGCTGAGCTGGCTGCTGTCCATGGCAGTGATCCCCGTGGGTGGCCTGGTCATCTACTATTTCTTCGGGCCCCAGCGGCTCAAGCGCCAGCGCATCAAGCGGCTGCGCGCGCGCAAGGCCTCGCGCGTGCGCTCTGGCGTGCAGCGCCTGCGCGAGCGCATGCCGGGCAGTCCCGAGCGGCTGCATCAGGTCGCGCGGCTGGTGGCCGCGACCAGCGATTTTCCCGTGAGCACGGCCACCGATCTGCGCCTGCTCGTGGGCGGCGCGGCCACCTTCGACGCCATCAGCGAGGCCGTGAATGCCGCGCGCCACCACATCCACCTCGAGTACTACATCTTCGAACCCGACCAGACAGGCACGGCCCTGCGCGACCTGCTGATCCAGCGCGCCCGCGCCGGCATACAAGTGCGCCTGCTGGTGGATGCGCTGGGCTCCAAGAGGCTGGGGCGGCGCTTTCTCAGGCCTCTGGAGGAAGCGGGGGCCGAGGTGGCGCTGTTCCATGATTCCAAGGTCGGTCGGCGCCTGCGCCCGGTCATCAACTTCCGTACACACCGCAAGATACTGGTCTGCGATGGCAAGGTGGGCTTCACGGGCGGTGTCAACGTCACCGACGAAGAGAATGCCCGCGTCATGCCCGAGGCCTACCACGATGTGCATCTGCGCCTGGAGGGCGCCGTCGTCAACTGGCTGCAGACCGTGTTCCTGGAAGATTGGGCCTACGCCCTCGAAAAGGACCCGAAGAACGAGCCGGCCGACATCGACCTGCTGTTGCCCGACGCACCCGAGGGGGCGTTGCCCGTGCAGATCATCACCTCTGGACCCGACAATGGCTTGCAGGCCATCTACCGCGCCCACCTTGCGGCCATCAACGCGGCCGAGGAAAGGGTCTGGCTCACCACGCCTTACTTCGTGCCGACGGAGGCTGCGCTGGCCGCGCTCACCAATGCCTCGCTGCGCGGCGTCGACGTGCAGTTGCTGGTGCCGCGCCGCTCCGACTCGGCCCTGGTCACGGCGGCTGCGCGCTCCTACTATGACGAACTGATCCGCTGCGGCGTGCGCGTCTACGAGTACAGGGCGCGCATGCTGCACTCCAAGACCCTGGTGGTGGACAACCATATTTCCATCATCGGCACGGCCAACTTCGACTACCGCAGCTTCTTCCTGAACTACGAGGTCTGCGCCATCGCCTACGGCCCCCAGCTCAACGGCGACCTGGCGCGGCAGTTCGAGCTGGACCTGGAACAGTCCCAGCGCGTGCACTTCAAGCGCGACCTGGGGTTCGCGCTGCGCCTGTTCGACTCCGGCGCGCGCCTGTGCTCCCCCTTGCTTTGAATGGACCCCCTGAGTCGCTGCGCGCCTTCCCCCTGGAAGGGGGACGACACCCTCGGTGCGGGGCTGCCCTTCCTCGGTGTCCCTGAGTTGGGCCGCGCCGGTTTTGAAGCCTGAGGCACGCGTGCCTTCTCCGCTTGCTTGGGTAGAGGACCATCGACTGCTGTTTTTCGCAGGCATACTCGCCCGATGGCCCATACCTTCTTCTGGCACGACTACGAAACCTTCGGCGCCCAGCCGCGCTACGACCGGCCCGCGCAGTTCGCCGGCATCCGCACGGATGCCGAACTCAACGAGATCGGCGAACCTGTCATGTGGTACTGCCAGCCGGCGGGCGATTACCTGCCGGACCCCCAGTCCTGCCTGATCACCGGTATCACGCCCCAGCAATGCCTGGAGCACGGCGTGCCCGAGGCGCAGTTCGCGGCCCGCATCGAGGCCGAACTGGCCCAGGCAGGCACCGTGGGCGTCGGCTACAACACCATCCGATTCGACGACGAAGTCACGCGCTTCATGTTCTGGCGCAACCTCATCGACCCCTATGCGCGTGAGTGGCAGAACGGCTGCGGGCGTTGGGACCTGCTCGACGTGGTACGCATGGTTTATGCGCTGCGCCCCGAAGGCATCGTCTGGCCGAAGAAGGAGGATGGCTCCCCAAGCTTCAAGCTCGAAGACCTGGCGCGCGCCAATGGTCTGCTGCACGAGAAGGCGCATGATGCCCTGTCCGACGTGCGCGCCACCATCGGCCTGGCGCGGTTGATACGCAAGGTCCAGCCGCGCCTGTTCGACTTCGCGTTCTCGCTGCACAAGAAAGACCGCGTGCTGCAGGAGATGGGCTTGCCCGCCACCGCGGAACATGCCCGGCCATTCCTGCACGTCACAGGCATGATCCGCCCCGAGCGCGGCTGCATCGCCGTGATGTGGCCGCTGGCCACACACCCGACGAACAAGAACGAGATCATCTGCTGGGACCTGGCCGAGGACCCGTCCGAGCTGGCCAGCATCGACGTGGAGACGCTGCGCCTGCGCCTGTTCTCGCGCGCGGCCGACCTGCCCGAAGGCGTGCAGCGCCTGCCCATCAAGAACATCCACATCAACAAGTCACCCATGGTCGTGGGCAGCCTCAAGACCCTGAGCCCGGCCATGGCCGCGCAATGGGGCGTGGACATGGACCAATGCCTGCAGCACGCGGCCATCGCGCGCGATCTGCCCGACATGAGCGCGCTGTGGCGTGCCGTGCATCAGCGTCCGGCGCTGGAGGGCATGGATGCGGACCAGGACCTGTACGGCGGCTTCGTCGGCAACGAAGACCGGCGGCGCTTGAACCACCTGCGCGGCCTCTCGCCACAGGAGCTGGCGCTGGATCGCACGGGCTTCGATGACGCGCGCCTGGCCGAGCTGCTGTTCCGCTACCGCGCGCGCAACTTCCCGGCCACCCTGGCACCTGCCGAGCGCCAGCGTTGGCTGCAGCATTGCGCGGCCTGCCTGATCGAAGGCAAGGGCGGGGCGCGCACGGCCGAGCAGATGTTCGCCATGGTGGACCAGCTGTCGGAAAGCGTGGACGAGCGCGGCGAGGAAATCCTCGGCGCGCTCTACGACTATGCGGAAGCCATCATGCCGGAGCTGTAGCCCTTGCAAGGGCTACGGCCCGTTCACCCGAAGAACTTGTAGCAGACCACGATGGCGGCCACCACGCCGGCCAGTTCCGCCAGCAAGGCGCAGGGCACGGCATGGCGCGCGCGCTGTATGCCCACGGCACCGAAGTAGACGGCCAGCACGTAGAAGGTGGTTTCCGTGCTGCCCTGGATGGTGGCGGCGGTCAGGGCGGCGAAGCTGTCCACGCCCTGGGCCTGCATGGTCTCGATGAGCATGGCGCGCGCGGCGCTGCCCGAGAAGGGCTTGACCAGCGCCGTGGGCAGGGCGTCCACGAAGCGTGCGTCCATGCCCAGGGCATCGACCGCCCAGCGGATGCCCGACAGCGCGTACTCCAGCGCACCCGATGCGCGCAACACGCCCACCGCGCACAGCATGGCCACCAGGTAGGGCAGCAGGCCCCTGGCCACGTCGAAGCCTTCCTTGGCCCCTTCGATGAAGCTGTCATAGACGGCCACCTTGCGCCAGGCCCCCAGCACCACGAACAACACGATCAACCCGAACAGCGTGAGGTTGCCCATCAGGGAGGACAGCTGCGACAGCGCGGCGGCAGACAGCGTGGCCAGGAAGGCCATGAAGCCGGCCAGCGCCAGTCCCAGCGGCAGCAGATAGGCGAGCACCACGGGGCTGTACAGCGGCAGCCGCTGCACCACGGCCACGGCCAGCAGGCCGACCAGGGTCGATGCCGACGTGGCCAGCAGGATGGGCAGGAAGACCAGCGTGGGGTCGGGTGCGCCCTGCTGCAGCCGGTACATGAAGATGGTCACCGGCAGCAGTGTCAGCGACGAGGCATTGAGCACCAGAAACAGGATCTGCGCATTGCTGGCCGTGTCGGGCCGGGGGTTGAGCTCCTGGAGCGAGCGCATGGCCTTCAGGCCCATGGGCGTGGCCGCATTGTCCAGACCCAGGCCGTTGGCGGCGAAATTCAACGTGATCAGGCCCAGGGCCGGATGGCCGCGTGGCACCTCGGGCATGAGCCTGGCGAACAGCGGGCCCAGCACGCGCGCCAGCCATTCGACCACGCCGGCCTTCTCGGCGATGCGCAGAAAACCCAGCCATAGCGTCAGCGTGCCGAACAGCAGCACCATGACCTCCACCGACAGCCTTGCCATGGAGAACAAGGCCTGGACCATGGCGGAAAACACCTCGGCCTGTCCTCCCACCAGCCACTGCGCGCCAGCCGCCACGGCCGCCACCAGAAAAAAGCCCAGCCACAAGGCATTCAGCATAGGTCTCGCCTGTCCCGATTCAATTGCAAGGCGCCATTGTGCTGCCAGTCGCAGGGAGGACGGGCGAGGGTGGGCGGGCATTGACAAGGCAGGGGACAGGCGCACAGCCCAGCCCCCCGCGCCTCAGCGCCGCGCGACGATGAACAGGCGCGGAAAGGGCAGCAGCACCGTGCCATCGTCCAGCAGGGGGTAGGCCTGGGAGATGGCCTGCAGATAGGCGGCGTAGAAATCGGCTTTCTGTGCCTCGTCAAGTGGTGCGACGAAGGGCCGCAGCGCCGAGCCCTTGAACCACTCGACCACGGCCTGATGGCCGCCCGCCAGCGGATGGAAGTAGGTGGTGCGCCAGACATCGACACTGGTGCAGTGTGCGTGCAGCAGTGCGTAGTAGAAGTCCGCGCTGTGCCGCGCGGGATGGCGCACGTCGCCGATGCGGCCGGCCCAGGGGCCGCTGGCGGCAAGCTCGCGGGCCAGCCGGTGGGCGGGTTCCTCCAGGTTGTCGGGCGTCTGCACGGCCAGGGCGCCGCCCGGCGCCAGCTGGCCGACCAGGCGGGGATACAGCCGTGCGTGGTCGGGCAGCCATTGCAGCGAGGCGTTGGCCAGGATCACGTCCACGGGCCGGTGCGCAGTCCACAGGGCGATATCGGCCAGCTCGAACGCCGTCCCCGGCATGCGCTTGCGCGCCGCATCCAGCATGTCCTCGGAGTTGTCCAGTCCCGTCACGGTGGCGCCGGCGAAGCGCTGCGCCAGCACCTCGGTGGAATTGCCGGGGCCGCAGCCCAGGTCCACGGCCAGGCCCACCTCGCGGCCGGGAATGTCGGCGATGGCGGCGACCAGGTCGCGTACGGGCCGGGTACGTTCCTGTTCAAACGTCGTGTACTGTTTTGCGGACCAGCTCATCGTGAGGCCTTTCGATTGGTTGTTGTGGTGCTGCGCGAGCGTAAGTCCGACCATCCATGATGGCAAATGCCACAATCGATGCATTGCCATACTTCCAAGGTATCGATGTGCCCGAACTTCGCCAGCTGCGCGCCTTTGTCGCCATCGCCGAGGAGGGCCACGTCACCCGTGCCGCCGAGCGGCTGGGCATGCAGCAGCCGCCCTTGACGCGATTGCTGCAGGGCCTGGAGCATGAACTGGGCGTGGAACTGGTGCGGCGCCTGCCGCGCGGCGTGCAGCCCACGCCGGCAGGGCTGGCGTTGCTGGAGGAGGCGCGTGCGCTTCTCATGCGCTCCGATGCGCTGACCGATGTCGTGCGGCGCGCTGCCCGTGGCGAGACAGGGCGGCTGGCCGTGGGCTTCACCAGCTCCGCAGCCTTGCACCCCTTCGTGCCCGGGGTGTTGCGCATGTTCCGCCAGGCCTTGCCTGGTGTGAGCGTGGCGCTGGAGGAGGCGGGTACGGGCGAACTCATGGATGCGCTGCTGCACGAAAGGCTGGATGCGGCTTTCGTCCGATCCCCGCTGCATGGTGCGCGCGGGCTCCAGGCCATGCCCATCCTCGAAGAATCCATGCTGCTGGCTTTGCCGGCCGCGCACGCGCTGGCGCGCGGTCGGAGCGGGACCCTGCGCCCCGTGCCCCTGCCGCAACTGGCCTCCGAAGCCTTTGTGCTGTACCGGCGCAGAGTGGGGCAGGGGCTTTACGACGCCATCCTCAGGGCCTGCCTGGAGGCGGGGTTCAGCCCCCATGTGGTCCAGGAGGCGCCTCGCATGACGGCCACGCTGAGCCTGGTGGCGGCGGGTCTGGGCCTGTCCATCGTGCCGGCGTCCATGCAGCGCCTGCGCAGCGACGGCATTGTCTACCGGGGCCTGGCCCGCTGCCCGGCCCTGGTGGCGCCGCTGCACCTGGCGATGCGCGCGGGCGATGCATCCGCCGTGCTGGCGCGCTTCAAGGCCATGGTGGCAGACGCTGCGGCTGCCGAGTCCTGACAGCGGGGGGCGCAGGCCTATCGCCCTTCGCGCGTGCTCCGCGCGGCGGCCCGCGGCCCGCCGCGCTGGCGCACCACGGTGCGCGCGCATTCCACCAGCTTGTGGATCAGCGGCAGCCGCGCCGACGACCGCAGCCACATCACGCCAAAGCGCCGCGACTGTGACTCCTCGGGCAATGCCAGGCGCACCACGCCCCGGCCGTCGGGCAGATCGAGGGCCGTATCGGGCACCAGCGAGACGCCCAGCCCCCGGTCCACCATCATGGCGATGGCCACCAGCGAACTGAGTTCGAAGCGCTCCTGCGGTGCGATCTGTGCGGCGCGCAGGTAGCGCTCCACCATCTGGCCGCCGCCCAGGCTGCGGTCATAGCGGATCAGCGGCTGGGTGCGCAACAGGGTGTGCGGCTCCAGGTGGGCCAGCTGGCGCGGCACCAGCAGCACCAGGGGCTCCTCGCGCAGCAGGGTCCAGTCGAAGGTCTTGGCCAGCGCGAAGCTGGGGTGCAGGCAGACCGCGGCGTCCAGTTCGCCCTGCTGAACGGCCTGGTACAGCTCGCGGGTGGTGGCCGATCGCAGGAAGACCTTGGCATCGGGGCACTTCTTCACGAAGCCCGCGAGGATGTCCGGCAACAGGCTGTGCAGCGCCGTGTTGATGGTGCCTATCACCAACTCTCCCGCCGTTCCCTCCTGGCTGACATGGGTCTTGGCATTGGCCAGCTCGCGCAGCAGCAGCGGCGCGGACTGCGCCAGGCGGTGGCCGGCAGGGGTGGGCAGCACGGTACGGCCCGCGCGTGCCAGCAACGGTGCGCCGAATTCGCGCTCCAGGCCGCGGATCTGCTGGGCCACGGCGGCGGCCGTGAGGTCCAGGCGCCGTGCGGCCTCGGCCATGGAGCCGGTCTCGACGACGAGCAGAAAACTGTGCAGGTAGCTGGTTTCCATGAACAAATATTTTGTTGGTTTTGAAGAAATATTACCTGTGTTTCTGTTGGGTATTCGCCGCCCACAATGCGGCCCATGAGAAGCAAACTGTTTGTCCCCGGGTCGCGCCCCGAGCTGTTCGCCAAGGCCCTGCAAAGCCAGGCCGACGCCCTGTCCTTCGATCTGGAGGACGCCGTCGCCGAGGCCCGCAAGGACGAGGCGCGCGGCCTGCTCTGCGACTTCCTGCAAAGTCCGGCGAGCCAGGGCCATGGCAAGACCTTCATCGTGCGCGTCAATGCCATGGACACGCCGCATTTCGAGAGCGACATCGCCGCCGTGGTGCGTGAAGGCGTCCACCTCGTCAATCTGCCCAAGCCCGAAACCGCCGAGCAGGTCCGGCAGGCTGCCCAATGCGTGCAGCGCGCCGCCCGGGCCAATGGGGTGGCGGCCGTCCCTGGCCTGCTGCTCAACATCGAGACGCCCAAGGCGCTGCGCTGCGCGGCTGAACTGGCTGGTGCCCATGCCAGCGTGGCGGGCCTGCAGCTGGGCCTGGGCGACCTGTTCGAGCCCTTCGGCGTGAACCGGCGCGAGGCCGGGGCCATCGTCCAGACCCTGTTCGCCCTGCGCATGGCCGCTGCCGAAGCCGGCATCTACGCCTATGACGGCGCCTTTGCGGACATCCAGGACCGCGATGGCTTCGAGGCCGAGGCCCGTCTCTCGCGCAGCCTCGGGTTCCTGGGCAAGACCTGCATCCATCCCAGCCAGGTCGCCCTGGCCAACGCCGTCTACCAGCCCACGCCGGCCGAGATCGCCTCGGCCCTCAAGGTGGTCGATGCGGCCCGCCAGGCCGATGGGCAGGCGCTGGGCGCCTATGTGGTGGACGGAAAGATGGTGGACCGCCCCTTCGTGATCCGCGCGCAGGCCATCGTCGCCAGCGCGCGCGCCGCAGGCCTGCTGTCGGGCTGAACGGGTGTGCCGGCCTCGCCGGAGCCCGATGAAAACGATTTTCAAGGAGACAAAAATGTACGGATTGCAGACTTCCCTTCGTGCCGCCAGCCTTGCCGCCGCCGCACTGGCCGCCGTCTCGGCCCAGCCCGCGCTGGCCCAGGCCGGCTATCCGGCCAAGCCCATCACCATGGTCGTTCCCTATCCGCCCGGCGGCTCCAACGACGTGTTCGCGCGCCAGGTGGCCAAGGAGATGGGCGACCTGCTCAAGCAGCCCGTGATCGTGGACAACCGGCCGGGCGCCAGCGGCAACACGGGCACGGCCTTCGCCGCCAAGTCCACGGCCGATGGCTACACGCTGGTGGCGGTCTCGTCGAGCATGACCACCAATGCTGCCGTGCAGAGCAAGATGCCCTTCGACCCCGTCAAGGGCCTGGCGCCCGTGGCCATGTTCGCGAAGGGGCCACTGGTGGTGGCGGTCAACAACGAATTCGCCGCGAAGACGCCAGCCGATCTGGTGCGCGTGGTCAAGGCCAGCCCCGGCCAGTTCAACTATGCGACCTCGGGCACGGGCAGCGTCAATCACTTCGCCACCGAGCTGATGCGCTCCATGGTGCCGGGCCTGGACATCATGCATGTGCCCTACAAGGGCCAGGGCCCGGCCGTGACCGACGTGATCGGCAACCAGGTGCAGATGCTGGTGTCCAGCGGCCCCTCCATCCTGCCCATGGTGCGCAGCGGCAAGCTGCGCGCCATCGGCATCACCAGCTTGAAGCCCAGCCCCATCGCGCCCGAGCTCATTCCCATGGCCACGGCCATCCCGGGCTACGAATTCGACCTGTGGTGGGGCCTGCTGGCGCCGGCAGGCACGCCGGCCGATATCGTCGCCAGGCTCAATCAGAGCGTGAACCAGGTGCTGGCCAAGCCCGAGATCCAGGCCAGCTTCCTGCGCGAGGGAGCCATCGTCAACCCGGTGACGCCGCAGCAGTTCGGAGAGGTCATCCGCACGGACGTGGCGCGCTGGAAGCAGTTGGCCAGGGAGCGCAACATCCAGGCGGATTGAGCCCCGCCGCCGGGGGAGCGCATGCAGCGCTTGCCCCATTCCTACCAGGAGAGAGTCAATGAGTTTTGTGCCGGCTGAACGTCAAGGTCCCAGGGGCCCGCTGAGTGGCGTGCGCGTGCTGGACCTGAGTGCCTACATCGCGGGGCCTTACGGCTGTTCGCTGCTGGCCGACCAGGGCGCGGACGTGGTCAAGATCGAGCCGCCCGTGGGCGACAACCTGCGCAAGTACCCTTCCACGCTGGAGGCCGAGAGCCGCGCCTTCCTGGGCGTCAACCGCAGCAAGTGGGGCATGGTGCTGGACCTCAAGCAGGAGGCTGAACTGGCCGTGCTGCTGCGCCTGGTGCGCGAGGCCGACGTGCTGGTCCACAACTTCCGGCCCGGCGTGCCCGAGCGTCTGGGCATCGGCTTTGCGCAGCTGTCCGCCATCAACCCGCGCCTGATCTACTGCAGCGTCACGGGCTACGGCAGCAAGGGGCCGCTCAAGGCCAAGGCCGGCTACGACCAGGTGCTGCAGACCATGACGGGCATGTGCGCCATGCAGGGCAAGGCTGGCGGGCCGCCCGAGATCCTCTATGGCTCGGTGGTGGACTACTACGCCTCGGCCCTGGTGGCGGGCGGCGTGGCCTCGGCCCTGTACGAGCGCGAGAAGAGCGGGCTGGGCCAGCATGTGGGCGTGTCCCTGCTGCGCGCGGCGCTGACCATGCAGTCCGCGCGCATGGTCTGGGCCGAGGGGGAGCCGCGCGAAGTCGGCCGGGACATGCGCTCGGGCGGCATCACCGGCATCCACCCCACGCGCGAAGGACATATCTACATCTCGGCCAATACCGCGCATTTCTGGGCCGCTCTGTGCGACAGGCTGGGTCTGCCGGAGCTGGCGCAGCAGGAGCGCTACGACACCGTGCGCAAGCGCGCCCAGCACCGCGACGAGCTCGTGCCCCTGCTGCGCCAGGCGCTGGCCTCGCGCAGTGCGCTGGAGTGGGAAGCCCTGTTCGGTGAAGAGGTGCCCTGCGCGGCTGCGCGCACCGTGGAAGACATGTTCGACGACCCGCAGGTGCAGGCCGAAGACATGATCCGCCACTTCGCCCATCCCGTGGTGGGCAGCTACCGGGGCTTTGCGGGCGCCGTGGAATTCGACCGCACGCCCGGGCCCCAGGCATTTGCCGCGCCCACGCTGGGCCAGCACACCGAGGTGTTGAAGCAGTCCGCCACGGAGATGCCGGATGCATGACGCGCTGCCAGCGGGAGCCTGCGATGCCCACTTGCATGCATTCGATCCGCGCTTCGCCCCCGAGGCACCGGGCGCCATGCGCGAAGGCGCCACGTCTGCCGACTATGCGGCACTGCGTGCGCGCCTGGGCCTGGCGCGTGCCGTCATCGTGCAGCCGCGCGCCCATGGCACGGACAACCGCGCCACGCTCGAAGCCATACGCCTGCTGGGTGCCGCCGACACGCGAGGCGTCGCCGTCGTGCGGCCCGATGTGGGCAATGCCGAATTGCACGCGTTGCACGAGGGCGGGATCCGGGGCATCCGCTTTTCGCTGCACAGCGACCGCGACGCGGCGGTGAGCCTGGACATGCTGGAGCCCCTGGCACAGCGCATCGCGGCGCTGGGCTGGCATGTGCAGTTGCACTGGATGGCCGATCAGATCATGGCCCAGCGCGCACTGCTGCAGCGACTGCCCTGCACCCTGGTCTTCGACCACATGGCGCGCCTGCCCGTGGGGCAGGGCATGGCCCATCCGGCCTTCGGCGTGGTGCGTGCGCTGGTGCAGCAGGGCAGGGCCTGGGTCAAGCTGTCCGGCCCCTATCTGAACAGTGAAGCGGGACTGGCGGCCGGCTATGCCGACAGCGACGCCATCGCCCGCGCCTGGGTGCGCGAAGCGCCCGAGCGCCTGGTCTGGGGCAGCGACTGGCCCCACGTCACCGAAGCCGACCATCCGCCCGATACCGCGCTGATGCTTGCGCTGCTGCAGCGCTGGGTTCCCGATGCCGGCCAGCGCGCCCGCGTGCTGGCGGCCAACGCTGCCGAGCTGTATGGCTTCGGCTGACGGTGCCGGCGCAGACAAGAATTTTTTCAATCGCAAGACAAGCCAATAGGAGTCAAGGAGATGATGAACACACAACGAACCATGCTGCCCCTGCTGGTGGCGCTGGGCGCTGCCCTGGGTCAGGGCGCGCTGCACGCGGCCGAGTACCCGGCCGCCCAGGCCATCACCCTCGTCGTGCCGTTTTCGGCCGGTGGTGGCGCCGACAACGCGGCTCGCATCATCGCCAAGGCACTGGGCGAGGTCTCGGGCCAGAGTGTGGTGGTCGACAACAAGGCCGGGGCCAGCGGATCCATCGGAGCGGCCTTCGTGGCACGCGCCAAGGCCGATGGATACACGGTGCTCTATGACGCCTCGTCCTTCGCCATCAACCCGGCCCTGCGCAAGCTGCCCTACGACCCCGTCAGGGATTTCATCGCCGTGTCCCAGGCGGTCAGCGTGCCCAACATCCTCGTGGCCGCGCCGTCGTCGCCCTACAACAGTCTGGCCGATTTCATGAACGCCGCGCGCCAAAAGCCCGGCAGGCTCACCTATGCCTCCTACGGTCCCGGCAGCCTGGCGCAGATGGCGGCCGAGCTGCTCAAGGCCGATGGGAAGTTCGATGCCGTCCACGTACCCTACAAGGGCGGGGCACCGGCCATCGTCGATGTCATGGGCGGCCAGGTCGATGTCTACTTCGCCAACGCGGCCTCCAGCATCAACTATGTCAAGGGCGGCAAGCTCAAGGCCCTGGCCGTGTCGTCGGCCAGGCGCATGCCCGACCTGCCCGAGGTGCCTACGGTGGCGGAGAGCGGCATCAGGAACTTCGAGGTGACGGAGTGGAACGGCTTCTTCCTGCCTGCGGGTACGGCGCCCGACACGGTCAAGAAGCTGCAGGAGCTGGTGCAAAAGGCCCTTGCCCTGCCGTCCACGCGCGAAAGCCTGGACAAGCTGGGCCTGACGCCCGTGGGCAGTTCCTCGACGGCGTTCTCCACCTTCGTTGCGGCCGAGCGCAAGCGCTGGGATGCCGTGGTCAAGAGCAACGGCATCACGGTGCAGTAAGCCGGCGACCGGGGCGGGGTCCTCAGGGTGTGGTGGCAATGCGCAACAGTTGCCCGTCCGGGGAATCCGTCAACACATAGAGCCAGCCATCCGGACCCTGGCGCACATCGCGCACCCGCTGGCCCAGGCGCGGTTCCAGCGTCTCGGCGGACGTGACCTTGCCGTCCCGGATGGACAGTCGCTCAAGTCTCTGGAATTTGAGCGAACCCACGACCAGGGATCCTTTCCAGCCCGGCCCATAGCGGTCGCTGGTGATGAAGGCCATACCAGATGGCGCGATGGACGGTGTCCACTGGTAGAGCGGCTGCTCCATGCCGTCCTTGTGCGTGATGCCGGCGCCGATGCTGCCGCCGCCGTAGTTCTCGCCATAGGTGATCACGGGCCAGCCATGGTTCCTGCCGGGCTCGGGCCGGTTGACCTCGTCGCCGCCCTGGGGGCCGTGCTCGTGCATCCACAGGCTGCCGTCCGGCGCCAGGGTCGCGCCCTGGGGGTTGCGGTGGCCGTAGCTCCAGATCTCGGGAAAGGCATCGCGGCGCCCCGCAAACGGGTTGTCCCGGGGAATGCTGCCATCCTTGCCCACGCGCACGATCTTGCCCAGGTGGCTCTTGAGGTTCTGCGCCTCCTCCTTGAAGCTGGAGCGCTCGCCCAGCGTGAGGAACAAGGTGCCGTCGCTCCTGCCATCGACCATGCGCTCGACGATGCGGCAGCCGAAGTGCAGCGTGCTGTCGTACCTGGGGCGTGGCGCGAACAGGGTCTTGACCTGCTCCAGTGCGCTGCCATCGTCGGACAGGCGCGCGCTGGCCAGTGCCGTGCCGCTCTTGCCGCGGTCGGCACTGATGCCCGGCTCGGAATAGCAGAAGTACAGGCGGCGGTTGCGCGCGAAGTCGCTGTCCAGCACCACGTCCAGCAGTCCGCCCTGGCCGCGCGCGTCCACGGCCGGCAGGCCGCGCAGCGGCGGACCCAGGCGGCCACCGGCCTGCACGATGCGCATGCGGCCCGGGCGCTCCGTGACCAGGAAGCGGCCGTCGGGCAGGAAGGCCAGTGCCCAGGGGTGTTCCAGGCCCTCGGCCACGATGTGCGGGGACAGGGCGGGGCCGGCCATGGCAGATGTCGCCGCCAGCAAGGCCGTGGCAAGCAGGGGTCGGGGCGTGAAAGGTCGTGGCGGCATGCAGGCTTCTGAAATGGCGGGTCGGGGTTGCGAGCATGCCATGAGCCAATGGCGTGCTGTCAACCAATGCGCGAAAAGCCTGCGACCGTCCCTGCGCGGGTGTATAAACAGCGCTCTTTCGGTGCCGGGCCGGATCCCTGCGGGGGGCGGTCGGCGCCGCCTCCAACTCATCCAGAGAATCCGCAAGGGAAAAGCAGCCATGGGCGCGCAATGGAAAGCAAAGGGCAAGGCGCTGGTCGCTGATGCCAAGGGAAAGCTGTTCGGCAAGCTGGTCAAGGAAATCATCGTCGCTGCACGCGCCGGTGCCGATCCGGCAGGCAATTCCCGCCTGCGCATGGCCGTGGAAGCGGCGCGCAAGGCCTCCATGCCCAAGGACACGCTCGAACGTGCCATCAAGAAGGGCTCGGGCGTGGGCGCCGATGCCGTGAACTACGAGCGCGTGGTCTACGAGGGCTACGGTCCCAACCGCGTGCCCGTGATGATCGAGTGCCTGACCGACAACGTGAACCGCACGGCGCCCAATATGCGCGTGTGCTTTCGCAAGGGGCAGATGACGGCCGTGGCCTGGGACTTCGACCATGTGGGCATGATCGAGGGCGAGTCCGAAGCCGGTGCCGATGCCGAGCTGGCGGCCATCGAGGCCGGAGCGCAGGATTTCGAGGCAGGCGAGGAAGAGGGCACAACCCTGTTCATCACCGATCCCACCGACCTGGACACGGTGAGCAAGGCATTGCCCGCCCAGGGCTTCAAGGTGCTGTCGGCCAAGCTGGGCTACAAGGCCAAGACGCCGGTCAGCATGGCCAGCCTGTCCGCCGAGCAGCAGGAGGAGGTGCAGGACTTCCTGGCCGGCTTCGAGAACGACGATGACGTGCAACACGTCTATGCGGGACTGGTGGATTGATCTGCCTGTTCCTGCCCCAGCAAAAAAGCCGCACATCGTGCGGCTTTTTTGCTGGGAGTGCGCCACGCCTACTTGGTGCCGAAGATGCGGTCGCCTGCATCGCCCAGGCCGGGCAGGATGTAGCCATGCTCGTCGAGCTGGCGGTCCACGGCGGCCGTGTAGATGTCCACGTCGGGATGGGCCTTCTGCATGGTCGCCACGCCTTCGGGCGCGGCCAGCAGGCACATGAACTTGATGGACTTGGGGTTCAGCTGCTTCAGGCGCGCGACTGCGGCGGCGGCCGAGTTGCCCGTGGCCAACATGGGGTCGACGACGAGCACGTCGCGCTCCTCCATCTCCGAGGGCATCTTGAAGTAGTACTCGACGGGTTGCAGCGTCTGGGGGTCGCGGTACAGGCCGATGTGACCGATGCGCGCGCCGGGCACGACGTTGAGCATGCCGTCCAGAAAGCCGTTGCCGGCACGCAGGATGGACACCAGCACCAGCTTCTTGCCATCGATGACCCGGCCGGTCATGGTCTCCAGCGGGGTTTCGATCTCGATGTCCTGCAGCGGCATGTCGCGCGTGATCTCGTAGGCCATCAGCGTGGACAGCTCGCCCAGCATGCGGCGAAAGCTGTTGGTGCTGGCTTCCTTGCGGCGCATCAGCGTGAGCTTGTGTTGGACCAGCGGGTGGTCGATCAGGTGCAGAGTACTCATGGTTTTCTTCGGAAAAATGGGGCGCCGGCATGAAGGCCGGTGCCGGAGGGCGGGTCAGTCGTGCAGGAAGCGCGCATAGCGCGTCAGGTCCACATTGCCACCGCTGATCAGGATGCCCACGCGCGCGCCCGACAGTGCAACCCCGCCATGCAGGGCGCCCGCCAGCGAGAGCGCGCCCGTGGGTTCGACCACGATTTTCTTGCGTTCCGCGTAAAAGCGCATGGCCTGCACCAGATGCTCGTCCGCCACGGCCAGGATATCTTCCACATGCTCGCGGATGATGGCGAATGTGATATCGCCGATAGACTGGGTCTGGGCGCCGTCGGCGATGGTGTGAGGGGTAGGGATCTGCACGATCTGTCCCGCGCGCAGCGACTGGCGGGCATCGTCGCCGGCCTGGGGCTCGACCCCGTAGACCTTGCAGCGCGGCGCCAGTTGCCCGGCCGACAGCAGGCTGCCAGACAGCAGGCCTCCGCCGCCCAGGCAGACGAAGAGGTAGTCGAGATCGGGCACGTCCTCGAACAACTCCTTGGCCGCCGTTCCCTGGCCGGCGATCACGTCGCGGTGGTTGAACGGGGGGATCAGGGTCATGCCGCGCTCGTCGGCCAGGCGGCGGGAGATGGCCTCGCGATCCTCGGTGAAGCGGTCGTAGGTCACGACCTGGGCACCATAGGAGCGTGTGGCGGCCATCTTGGCGGCCGGCGCGTCCTCGGGCATGACGATCAGCGCCGGCATGTCCAGCATCTGCGCGGCCAGGGCCACGGCCTGGGCATGGTTGCCGGAGGAGAAGGCCAGTGCCCCGCGCTTGCGCTGCTCGGGCGTGAACTGCGACAGCGCGTTGTATGCGCCACGGATCTTGAAGGCACCCGTGCGCTGCAGGTTCTCGCACTTGAAGAACAGCTGGGCGCCCAGCAGCTCGTCGGCGGTGCGGCTGCGCAGTATGGGTGTGCGGTGGGCCACGCCTTCCAGCCGGCGAGCGGCGGCGGCGACATCGTCATAGGTGGGCAGCGAGGGAGGACTGGTCGTCGTCATGGCGTGCGGTTCCGCAAAGTGGATGGAGGCGCTTTCGATCATAGCCGCATGCGCGGGCTTCCAAGGCCCTGAAATGCGCCAGCCGTTGCATGGCAACGGCCGGGTGCTATGGTGTTTGATGCGGTGCAGTGCCGGTGCGTCAGCGCTTCAGCGCTTCTTGTTGCCCAGGATGCCGCCGAGCACGCCGCGCAGGATTTCCTTGCCCAGCGAGTTGCCCATGGTGCGCATGGTGGACTTGGCCATGGTCTGCACCAGGCCGTCGTGCTTGCCGCCGCGCGGGCCCGTGGTGCCGAACAGCAGATCCTTGAGCCCGTCCATCATGGCGCCACCTTCGCTCGCCGCGGGCGTGGCACCGGCCGGGCCCGTGCCGGTTGGCACTGCGCCGTCGCCGGTCGCTGCCGTGCGGCCGCGCAGCACCTCGTAGGCCGACTCGCGGTCCACGGCCTTTTCATAGACGCCGGCCACCAGCGACTGTGCCAGCAGGGTCTTGCGCTGCTCCTCGTTGATGGGGCCGATCTGGCTGCCGGGCGGGATCACGTAGGCGCGCTCGGTGATGCCGGGGCGTCCCTTGTCGTCGAGGAAGCTCACCAGGGCCTCGCCCACGGCCAGCTCGGTGATGGCGGCCTCGATATCCAGCCCGGGCTTGGGCCGCATGGTGGTGGCTGTGGCCTTGACGGCCTTCTGGTCGCGCGGCGTGAAGGCGCGCAACGCATGCTGCACGCGGTTGCCCAGCTGGGCCAGCACGGTGTCGGGCACGTCCATCGGGTTTTGCGTGACGAAATACACGCCCACGCCCTTGGAGCGCACCAGGCGCACCACCAGTTCGATGCGTTCGAGCAGCACCTTGGGCGCGTCGTTGAACAGCAGGTGGGCCTCGTCGAAGAAGAAGACCAGCCTGGGCTTGTCGGGGTCGCCGATCTCGGGCAGACGCTCGAACAGCTCGGACAGCATCCACAGCAGGAAGGTGGAGTACAGGCGCGGCGAATTCATCAGCTTCTCGGCGGCCAGGATGTTGACCACGCCCTTGCCGCCGGCATCGGTCTGCATCAGGTCGTTGATGTCGAGCATGGGCTCGCCAAAGAACTTGTCACCGCCCTGCGACTCGATGGCGACCAGCCCGCGCTGTATGGCGCCCACGCTGGCCGCGCTGATGTTGCCGTACTCGGTGGTGAACTGCTTGGCGTTGTCGCCCACGTGCTGGAGCATGGCGCGCAGGTCCTTGAGGTCCAGCAGCAGCAGGCCGTTGTCGTCGGCAATCTTGAAGACCAGGTTGAGCACGCCCATCTGCGTGTCGTTGAGGGCCAGCATGCGGCCAATCAGCAGCGGACCCATGTCCGAGACCGTGGCGCGCACCGGGTGGCCCAGCTCGCCGAACACGTCCCACAGCGTGGTGGGGCAGGCCAGCGGCTGGGGAATCTCGATGCCGCGCTCCTGCAGGGAGGCCGCCATCTTGGCGCCTGTGCTGCCGGCCTGGCTGATGCCGGACAGGTCCCCCTTGATGTCGGCCATGAACACCGGCACGCCGATCTCGGAGAATCCCTCGGCCATTTTCTGCAGCGTCACGGTCTTGCCGGTGCCGGTGGCCCCCGTGATCAGGCCGTGTCGATTGGCCAGCGCGGGCAGCAGCAGGCATTCTGTGGCAGAGTGGCGGGCGATCAGAAGTGGAGCGGCCATTTCGGGTTTCCTCGGGGGAGCATGCGGTCAAAAGTAAAATCCCAGCCGCTAGGTTAAATCAATATCAAAGGACAGCCTGTGGCAGGACACAGTAAATGGGCCAATATCCAGCATCGAAAAGGCCGCCAGGACGAGAAGCGCGGCAAGGTCTGGACACGCATCATCCGTGAAATCATGGTGGCCGCACGCACCGGCGGCGGCGATCTCAGCGCCAACCCGCGCCTGCGCCTGGCGGTGGAAAAGGCCAAGGCGGCCAACATGCCGGCGGACAATATCAAGCGCAACATCGACAAGGCCACGGGCAACCTCGAAGGCGTGACCTACGAGGAAATCCGCTACGAGGGCTACGGCATCGGTGGCGCCGCCATCATTGTGGATACCATGACCGACAATCGGGTGCGTACCGTTGCGGAAGTGCGTCACGCCTTCAGCAAGTACGGTGGCAACATGGGCACGGAAGGTTCCGTGGCCTTCCAGTTCAAGCATGTCGGACAACTGATCTTCGCCCCCGGAAGCAGCGAGGACCAGATCATGGAAGTAGCGCTGGAGGCCGGCGCCGAGGATGTGATCACCGATGACGAGGGAGCCATCGAGGTGCTGACCGCACCCGCAGATTTCGAGACCGTGCGCGACGCGCTGCAGGCCAGGGGCCTGACACCCGAGGTGGCCGAGGTCACCATGCGCCCGGAAAACACCATCGCCCTGGAAGGCGATGACGCAGCCCGCATGCAAAAGCTGCTGGACATGATCGAAGACCTGGATGACGTACAGGACGTCTACCACAACGCTGAACTATGAAAATTCTTGTGATTGGTGGCGGAGGCCGCGAGCACGCCCTGGCGTGGAAACTGGCCGAATCGCCGAAATCGACCAAGGTCTATGTGGCGCCCGGCAACGGCGGCACGGCCCTGGCCGGCGGCAAGCTGGAAAACCTCAACATCACCGACCCGCAGGCACTGCGCGAATGGGCGCAGGCCGAGAAGGTCGCGCTGACCGTGGTCGGCCCCGAGGCGCCGCTGGCCGCCGGCGTGGTCGATGAGTTCCGGGCCCACGGCCTGCGCATCTTCGGCCCCACGAAGGCGGCCGCGCAGCTGGAGAGCTCCAAGGCGTTTTCCAAGGATTTCATGGCTCGCCACGGCATTCCCACGGCGCTCTACGAAACCTTCACCGACCCCGTGGCCGCCCATGCCTATGTGGACCGCCTGGGCGCCCCCATCGTGATCAAGGCCGATGGCCTGGCTGCGGGCAAGGGTGTGGTGGTCGCCACGACGCTTCAGGAGGCCCACGACGCCGTGGACTTCATGCTCGTGGACAACAAGTACGGCGTGACGCACAACGACGGCGGCGCACGCGTCGTGATCGAGGAGTTCCTCGCCGGGGAGGAGGCCAGCTTCATCGTGCTGTGCGACGGCAAGAACGTGCTGGCCCTTGCCACCAGCCAGGACCACAAGCGCCTGAAGGACGGCGACCAGGGGCCGAACACCGGCGGCATGGGAGCCTACTCGCCTGCGCCCGTGGTCACGGCCGATGTGCATGCACGCGCCATGCGCGAGATCATCCTGCCGACCATCCGCGGGATGGAAAAGGACGGTATCCCCTACACCGGCTTTCTTTATGCCGGCCTGATGATCGACGCCACGGGCCATCCCAAGACGCTGGAGTTCAACTGCCGCATGGGCGACCCCGAGACCCAGCCCATCACCATGCGCCTCAAGAGCGATCTGGTGGATGTGATGCTGGCGGCCACCGACGGCAAGCTGGACCAGGTCGAACTGCAGTGGGACCGCCGCACGGCGCTGGGCGTGGTCATGGCTGCGGCCGGCTACCCCGAGGATCCCCGCAAGGGCGACGCCATCAGCGGCCTGCCGCACGATGCCGACGATGCCATGGTCTTTCATGCCGGAACCCAGCTCAAGGACGGCGTGCCTGTCAGCAGCGGTGGCCGCGTGCTGTGCGTCACGGTGCTGGCCGACAGCGTCAAGCAGGCGCAGCAAAAGGTCTACGACGTGGCACGGGGCATCCATTTCGATGGGGCCCAGTACCGCCGTGACATCGGCTTTCGCGCCGTGAAGAACTGAGTCCATGGCAGAGCAATCGACGGGGCAGGCACTGCCCGTTGGCCAGGCGCGCGCATACCTCATGGGCCTGCAGGCCCGCATCACCGAGGCATTGGAGCTGGTGGAGGGTGAGGGCGGTGCGCGCTTTCTTTCCGATGCCTGGAGCAAGGGCCCTGGAGAGCGCCTGCAGGGTGATGGCATCACCCGCATCCTGGAGGGCGGCCGCGTATTCGAGCGCGCGGGCTGCGGCTTCTCGCATGTGCGCGGGCTGCAGCTACCGCCTTCGGCCACGCAGCACCGGCCGGAGCTGGCGGGCGCCCCCTTCGAGGCCATGGGCGTGTCCCTGGTCTTCCATCCGCGCAATCCCTATGTGCCTACCGTGCACATGAACGTGCGCATGATTGCTGCCGGCCATCCCGGCGCCGAGCCCACCTGCTGGTTCGGCGGCGGCATGGACCTGACGCCGGTGTATGGCTTCGAGGAAGATGCCCGGCATTTTCACCGTGCCTGCCGCGATGCGCTGGCCCCGTTCGGCGATGCGTTCTATCCGCGCTTCAAGGCCTGGTGCGACGAGTACTTCTGCCTGAAGCACCGCAGCGAGCAGCGCGGCATCGGCGGCATCTTCTTCGATGATTTCTCGGAGCTGGGCCAGGAGCGCAGTTTCGCGATGCTGCGTTCGGTGGGGGATGCATTCCTGGGGGCCTACCTGCCCATCGTCGAGCGCCGTCAGGCGATGGACTACGGGCAGGCCCAGGTCGATTTCCAGCGCTACCGCCGTGGCCGCTATGTGGAGTTCAACCTGGTCTGGGACCGGGGCACGCATTTCGGCCTGCAGTCGGGCGGGCGCACGGAATCCATCCTGTTGTCCATGCCGCCCCATGCCAGCTGGAGCTACCAGCGCGAGGATGCGCCGGGCACGCCCGAGCGCGCACTGCTGGAGCAGTTTCTGGTGCGCCGCGACTGGTTGTGAGCGCAGACCCGCATGCGCTGCGAAAGCATCGCGTGCAGGGGAATATGCGGCAAAACTATAATTTCGATAGCTTGAGGCGCGGCGATTGCCGCGCTCTCCATTTCTGCGGCGCGAAACCTTGCGGCGATCTGTGGGCGCATTCCATGCATTTGGAGCGCCACTACGGCCCGGCCCCTGCGGGCCCGCACGGCGCTCGCGCTATATTGATCCATTCATTCCATTGATCACCGCCTGATGACCACTTCCACCAAATCGGATTCCGCAGCCAAGCGCGACGTGACCAAGCTGCAGCGTGCCATCGTTGACGGCCTCGAGGACGTCAAGGCCCACGACATCCAGGTCTTCAATACCGAAAAGCTCTCGCCCCTGTTCGAGCGCGTGATCGTGGCCTCGGGCACCTCCAACCGCCAGACCAAGGCGCTGGCCGCCAGCGTGCGCGATGCCGTCAAGCAGGCGGGCTTTCCCGTGCCGCGCCAGGAAGGCGAGGACAACGGCGAGTGGATCATCGTCGATTGCGGCCAGGCCGTGGCCCACATCATGCAGCCTGCCATCCGCCAGTACTACCGCCTGGAGGAGATCTGGGGCGAGACGCCTGTACGCATGAAGCTCGGCGCACCCAAGCCCAAGGCCGCGGCACCGGCGAAGGAAGGGCAGGCCGCCAGGAAGAAGGCCGCTCCCGCCAGCAAGGCGACCACCACCAAGCCTGCCGCGAAGTCCGCCGTGGCCAAGCCGGCTGTGAAGTCCGCCGTGGCCAAGCCGGCTGTGAAGTCCGCTGCGGCAAAGCCGTCCGCCAAGGCGCCAGCACGCAAGGTTCCGGCCACCGGGAAGGCTGCTGCACCCAAGGCGGTCAAGACCGTGGTCGTGAATCGCCCAGCCAAGGCCAAGGCCGCCCCCGCAGCCGCCAAGCCGGCCGCCAAGCGTGCTCCTCGCGCCAAGGCCTGACCGGCTGCGGGCTGACAGGCAATGAAGCTGTTGATCGTGGCCGTGGGCCAGCATGTGCCCGACTGGGCGCAGACGGCATATGACGACTACGCCAAGCGCTTTCCCCCCGAGCTCAAGGTCGAGCTCAAGGCGGTCAAGACCGAGCCCCGGGGCTCCAAGACGGTCGAGACCCTGTATGCGGCCGAGCGCAAGCGCATTGAGGCGGCCATTCCGCGCGGCATGCGCATCGTGGTGCTGGACGAACGTGGGGCCAATCTGGCGACCAAGGCCCTGGCCCAGCGCCTGCAGGGCTGGCAGCTCGAAGGCGACGACGTGGCCCTGGTCATCGGAGGGCCGGACGGACTGGACCCGGATTTCAAGCAGGCGGCGCACGAGCGCATCCGCCTGTCGGACCTGACCTTGCCGCACGCCATGGTGCGCGTGCTTCTCATCGAGCAACTGTACCGGGCCTGGTCGGTCAACGCGGGCCATCCCTATCATCGGGAATAAAGGCTCGGGAAGGGAAGGGCGGCAGCCCGGTCATGCAGATCGGGAGATCTCGTGATACTATGATTTTGATAGCCTTCAGTGCTTTTGAACAAAGGGCTGAAGGCATTTCCTTTTCATACCATGCCGCCATTCATCTACCTCGCCTCCCAAAGCCCCCGCCGCCGCCAGCTGCTCGAACAGCTCGGCGTGGCCCATGAGCTTCTCCTGCCCAATGCGGCTGGCGACATCGCCGAGGATGCGGAGGCGATGGAGGCCCTGGTGGCGGGAGAACCGCCCCATGGCTATGTGCAGCGCGTCACGGCGCTCAAACTCGATGCCGCCGTCGCCAGGCACGCGCGCCGCCGTCTGGCGCCGGCCCCCATACTGTGCTCGGACACCACGGTGGCACTGGACGGGATGATCCTGGGCAAGCCGCATGATGCCGAGGACGCGTGCCGGATGCTGTCCCGGCTCGCGGGCCGCGAGCACGAGGTACTGACGGCCGTGGCCGTGCAGCAGGGCGTGCGCCGGCTGGCGGCGCTGTCGGTCTCGAAGGTGCGCTTCGCTGCCATGAGCGCACGGCAGATCGAGGCCTATGCGGCCTCGGGTGAGCCCATGGGCAAGGCCGGTGCCTACGGCATCCAGGGTAGGGCCGCGGCCCATGTGCAATACCTGCATGGCAGCTACTCGGGCATCATGGGGCTGCCGCTGTTCGAGACGGCGGAAATGCTGCGTGAACTGGGCTGGGAGCTGTAGGTCGCAGCCTCGTCCTGCGCCAGCAGGCAGACCTACGGCGGATACAGGCCCAAAAGATGGCGGCAGGCACGGCAAGATAGGGGCGTGGCCCTTGCCCCCTGGGGCATGTCTCCTGATGCACAAGAACTCGACGACAAAGCACACCACAGGCACAACATGCAGCAAGACATCCTGATCAACTGGTCGCCGCAGGAAACCCGCGTGGCCATCATCGAGGGCGGCGCCGTCCAGGAGCTGCACATGGAGCGACCGCTGGAGCGCGGCCTGGTCGGCAACGTCTACCTGGGCAAGGTTTCGCGCGTGCTGCCCGGGATGCAGTCGGCCTTCATCGACATCGGGCTCGAGCGTGCGGCCTTCCTGCATGTGGCCGATGTCTGGCAGCGCCAGGAAGGGGGCGAGGCACCCATGTTCGCACGCAAGGACACGCCGCCCGTGCCCATCGAAAAGCAGGTCTTCGAAGGCCAGACCATCATGGTGCAGGTCATCAAGGACCCCATCGGTACCAAGGGTGCGCGCCTGTCCACGCAGATCAGCATCGCCGGACGGCTGCTCGTGCTGCTGCCGCAGGACGACCATATCGGCATCTCGCAGAAGATTCCCCAGGGAGAGCGCGATGCACTGCGCGCGCGCCTGCAGGGCCTGGTCGGCACCAAGGAGACAGGGGGGGGTGGTGGATTCATCCTGCGCACCAATGGTGAAGACTCCAGCGACGCGGAACTGGCCGACGACATCCGCTACCTGCGCAAGACCTGGAGCCGCATCAAGGAGGCGGCGGTGCGTCTGCCGCCCATGTCGCTGCTGCACCAGGACCTGAACCTGCTCCAGCGTGTGCTGCGCGACCTGGTGGGCGAGGGCACCCAGAGCATACGCATCGACTCCAAGGAGCAGTTCGCCCTGCTCAGGACCTTCGGCCAGGAGTACATGCCGGCGGCCGTGCCCAAGCTGCAGCACTACCGGGGTGAGCGGCCCATCTTCGATCTGTTCGCCATCGATGAGGAGATCGCCCGTGCGCTGGGCCGGCGCGTGGATCTCAAGTCCGGCGGCTATCTGATCGTCGACCAGACCGAGGCGCTGACCACCATCGATGTGAACACCGGCGGCTATGTCGGGGCACGCAACTTCGACGACACCATCTTCAAGACCAACCTGGAGGCGGCGCAGCAGATTGCGCGCCAGCTGCGCCTGCGCAACCTGGGTGGCATCATCATCGTGGATTTCATCGACATGGTGCGCGACGACCACCAGGCCGAGGTGCTATCCGAGTTCAAGCGCCAGCTCGCGCGTGACCGTGTCAAGACCATGGCCGGCGGCTTCTCGCAACTGGGCCTGCTGGAGATGACGCGCAAGCGCACGCGCGAATCCCTGGCTCATATGCTGTGCGAGCCTTGCCCCGTCTGCCTGGGCAAGGGCCATGTGAAGACCGTGCGCAGCGTCTGTTACGAGGTGCTGCGCGAGATACTGCGCGAGGCGCGCCAGTTCAATCCGCGCGAGTTCCGCATCGTCGCATCCCCCAAGGTGGTGGAGATGTTCCTTGATGAGGAGAGCCAGCACCTGGCGGGGCTGTCCGATTTCATCAGGAAGCCCATCTCCCTGCAGGCCGAGACAGCGATGGCCCAGGAGCAGTACGACATCGTGCTGCTCTAGGGCGAAGCCGGCTGCCGCTGGGCGGGCGCTGACAGGGCCTGCGAGTACTCGATCGGCAGCCAGCGGTAGCTGGTTTTCCCGGCGGCCTGCACTCTGCCTATGCCAGGAAAGGGCAGATGGGAGCCAGCGATCCAGATGCCGGTCTGGGCTGCATTGCGCATGGCCTTGGCGCGGGTAGCTCGTGCGGATTTCTGGTCCACGTCGAATTCAAGGGAAATCAGGGGGTCCGGGAACTGCGTGGCGAGATTGTGGACGATGTCGCCCCAGATGAGCAGGCTGTCCCCGTTCGAATGGATGAAGTATCCGGTGTGCCCGGGCGTATGCCCCGGCAGGGCCACGCTGTCCACGCCTGGCACGGGGGAGGCTCCCTTGGCAAAGGTATGGAATCTGTTTTCCGCCTGGTACTTGAGCAGGAGCTTGCGGGTGCCCTGGAAGTAGGGCTGCCCGGCGCTCAGGCGCGTATCGGAGAGCCAGTACTGTGCCTCGGCTTCCGGCACGTGGATATGTGCGTTCGGAAACACCGCCGTGTCCTCTTCGGCAAGCCCGCCTGCATGGTCGGGGTGCAAATGAGTCAGAAGAATGGCCGTCACATCCGAGGGCGTGTATCCGGATGCCGCCAGGCTTTGCAGCAGTCGCCCGGTGGATGCTCCCAGCATGCTGCCGGCGCCGGCGTCGATCAGCACGATGTTTTTGCCATCGTCCAGCAGGAAGGCGTTGGTGGCCGTGGGGACGTCGACCGGCTGTTTGGCATCCTTGAGCAGCTTGTTGATGCTTGCCTGGGGCCTGCCTTTGAACAGCTTGCTGTTGATGTCGAAATTGCCGTCGTAGAGCGACGTCACGGTCACCGCCCCGAGTCGCATCCGGAAGAAGCCGGGAGCCTGGGCATCCCGGTTCACGGCGGTGGCCGAGGCATCCTCGACCGGCGATGGCGCCTCTTTGTCCGCATCGGGTGCCTGCAGGCTGGCGCACCCGGCAAGCAGCAGCGCTGCCGTCATGGTGCACAGAAAGCGCCAGGAAGTAGGTGTGGTCATGGTGTTCATGGGTTGGGCGGGAGCCGTGGGGACTGTGCGCCAGTGTGATTGGCGCGTGCGAAACGTTGGGCGGCCGGCATCAGCGAATGCTGGGAAGGGTCTTGTCCGAGCCGGCGGTGATCCAGATCCCCGTCGCTGTGTAGTTGTCATTGCTTCCCGAGCCGATGGACTCCACCTGGGCGGCCATGGTGGAGATCCACTCCTGGACATGTCTGGACTGTTGCAATGTCTCGGTGATGTATTCCTTGTTCAGCACGCTCCACAGGCCGTCGGTGCAGATGAGGAAGGCATCGCCCGGAAGCAGGTCGACGGGAATGCTGGTCGTGGATGGTCCCACTTCGCTGTTGGCCCCGAGGGCGCCCAGCAGGATGTTGCGCTTGGGGTAGTTCACGGCATCCTTTTCCGATATCAGGCCTGCCGTGACCAGGCTCTGGACCACGCTGTGGTCTTCGGTGACCGACATCAGCCTGCGGTTGCGGAACCAGTAGATGCGGGTGTCGCCCCAATGGGCCCAGGCAGCCTTCTGCGTGCAGGTGTCTATGCGCAGTTCGGCCAGCGTGGTGCACATGTCGGAGAATTCCGGCAGATTGCGCTGCTCCTGCTTGACCTGATCCGACAGGGATTCGAAGTGCGTGGCCAGCGAGTCGGTATCCAGCGTCAGTCGCTCCTTCCTGACGAGATCCATGGTGAAGTGGGATGCGTGCCGTCCTCCGGCGGCCCCACCCATGCCGTCGGCCACGGCGAAGGTGACGATATCGCCATCGCGGGCGTGGCAGTAGGCATCCTCGTTGTAACTGCGGTCACCTTTCTGGGAAATGGAGTAGTGGACCAGTCCCAGTGTATGCGCGCTGAGCAGTGAATTTTCCCCCGTCACTTGGTGTTTCCTTCTTGGTCATATTTGTGTGCCTCGGCGTTGTAGGCCGAGTGGAACTCATCGCCCCAGGATGCCGGACTCTGGCTTTTGACTTCTTCCTTCAGCCATTCGTACCGGGCCCTGTACAGCTCCCACAGACGTGCATTGCGCTGGGACGCAAAGAGCGTGCGCTGCCGTCCCTGGCTGTCCAGCTGCTCCTCCAGGGTCCTGGGGTCGAAACGCTCGAACAGGCCCTGCAGTGCCGCCTGCGTTCCCGCCGCCATGCCGGCCTGGTGCAGGCGCAGGTCGAGGTAGGCATCCTCTACGGCGGCGGGTCCCGCCATGAAGCCGGGCATCTTGGGGCCGAACATCTGGGCCATCGCTGATGGTGCGGCAGGCAGAAATTTCAATGGGTTGTTGGCTTCCGCATTGATGAGCGTCACAGCCATGCGGACTTCCTGCTTGGTGGATGCGCGTGAGCCGAGCAGGTCCATGCAGCCTTGCAGGGACGAGGCCAGCATCCTGCCGATCATGTGCATCAGCTCCGGCGTGAGTGCCTCGGGGTAGCGGCAGTCGTTCAGGCCTGCGCCGGCCTTGAACGCCTGCAGCAGTTGCCAGGCATCGGATGAAGCTTGCTCGGGCTGATCATGGGGTTGCGGCTGCGTGGCACAGTTCTGGGTCTGTGTCTGTGGCTGTCCCGTGACGGCTTCACTGCTGCCTGTCGGTATGGCTCGCTCCACCGCGGCTGGATCGCCGCCGATGGCCTGGCTGTGCCCCGGTTGCGGCGGGGGAGCCTCCTGTCCAGGGGGGAGGGGGTCGTGCGGCGGGCTCTGGAAGCCTGCCAGTATCGGTACAGCGGCCGCATCGGCGGGCGGGCTGGGGTCCAGGTCGAACAGGGATTCCAGGCTGGTGGGGCATCGTGGCGCGGGGTCTGGATCTGGGGCACGGCCTGGGGAGGGTCTCTTCCGTCTCGACGACCCGGTACGGTTCCTCGCCAGGCGCCGACGCGGGTTGCGCGGGCAGGGTGGACGCGCCGATCGGGGAGTACGGATCTTCCTGCGGAGACTGCCTTGATGGTGTTGGCGGGCGAAAGAAGGCGCCCAGCTCCGATGTGTGGTTGCTGAAGACCGGAGCGTCGTCAGCGTCACTGCTTTCGGTGAAATCTCCGTCGAGCAGCGAGTGGGGGGGGCCGGCGTCCTTGCTGGAGAACATGGCCAGGGGGTCGAGTCCCCTGTTGATTTTCAGGACGGAATCATGCGCGCTGGCGTCGAGCGGATTCCGGGTCATCGGCTCAATGGATGTGCCGGATGGGGAAAAGATGGAGTCCACCGATCCTTGGGGAAACATCTCTCCGACAGTGCCAGTGCCTGACAGTCCGTGCAGGGGGTCGGCCGCATTGCGGCTGGACAGGCTCGCCATCGCCATGGGGTCGAAGTCGTCGGGAATGGCCGCCTGCGATTGCCAGCGCTGTTCCTGGCCAGGCGCCTGCGCTATCTGCTGTGTGATGGATGTGGACAGGATATCTGCAAAAGGATCCCCGCCCAGTGCTGGAGGGGCGACGGCCTGCGCCTGTACAGGCGGGGAGATGCCGGGATTGGCAAAAGGATCGGCAAGTTGGGGTGAGGGGTCCGGGGCGCCATGGCGGGATGGCTCTCCCGCGAAAGCCGGCGGGATTTCCACGGAGGCACTCAGCAGGTCGTCAAAGGGACCGGGGGGCTGGGCTGTATCCGGCCTGATGGAAAGCTTGTCCTGCGCAGCGGAAGAAAGTGTGGGAGGGGGCGTGGCCAAAGCTGCCCCGGCAGATTGTGTACTCCCCCGTGGATCGGCCGGAGGGGACTTTGCCAGGGTGTTGCTCTGGAGTACCGTGATGATGTAGTTGCCGGCGCGCCATTCGTCTCCATGCCGTATGGGTGAATTCTCTCCCGGCTTGAGCTCAATGCCATTGACATAAATGGGGTTGGAAGAGCTGGCATTGTTCAGGATGAAATGGCTTTCTTCAAAGAAGACCTGTGCCTGTATTCTGGATATTCGGCGATGTGGATCGGGAAGAACCATCTGGCAGTTGACATCCCGGCCAATGGATCCGCCGGCGGTACCGAATGTGGTGCTGATCTTGTCTACGGCACCTGCGGCAGACATCGCGCTGGCTATGAGTTGCAGTTGCATGAATGATCCTGGGCCCTGTGCAATTGGCAAATGTCCTTGTCTGGCGATGGATGGCGGAGGGGCCTCAATTTCCATCCTCTTCAGAGGCTTCTGCACCAGTGATGAACATGGCCTGATTCAACCCATCGGGGGCAAGATGCTTGATGATATCCATGAAGTTCATCTCCATGAGCTTGATGGCGCGCCGGATCAGCAGTGGAGCCGGATTGGTGGGCTCGCTGTTCTCGATATATTGGCAGGCCAGTTCGAGGCAGTGGATGGCATCCTTGCGGGACGCCAGGCCCAGGGGGATGCCGGTGGATGCCAGGCCTGCTTGGGGCACGGTCTCCACTGCCTGGGAGCCGGAGGGAACTGGCGAGGCGCCAGCCGCCACGTCCTGCCGTCCCTCGAACAACATTGCCAAGCGTTGCAAGGGGCGCTTGAGCATGCCGTAGTCCGGCTGGAATTCGGAGCCGAGGTGGTGCTGGCAAAGCACCAGCATCGCATCCAGTTGTTCAACAATCAACCGTGGAAGTCGCAGTGCAACAGAGTTGTTTGATTCTGAAATGTCATCGACAATTTGTTTCAATTGCAGTCGATTGACGTTGATTCCGTTGATCTCCGTCGCACCCGTGTCCCACAGCCTGTCCAGATCCTTGACGCTGAACACGCCCAGATGTGAGGTGAGCGCGGCGCTTTGCCGCATGTCGGCGCCCAGGCCATCGATTGCGCCGAACTCGCTCAGTGCATTGAAGCGCATCTGGGGGTCGTCCTCGCCGTCGATGGTCAGCTGCGGGTGCACGCTGTCCCAGAATTGATCCAGCACGGTATGGGCCGACCTCAATCCATAAAGCGTTCCCTGCAGGCCGTGCAGATGCGTGAGTGCCCGGGTCAGCAGCACCAGGACGCGCAGGTCCTTGGTCTGGGTCGATAGCGTGGTGGCCAGGGTCAGTACCTGCTGCCAGTCCGGTCCTTTGCCTGCAATCACGGTATCACCGTATTGCTGCTCCGGCGTGGCGATGGCGGCGGTCTCCAGCTCGGCGAAGATGGATTCGTATTCCATGTCTGCCCCGGACGGGGCGTCTGGCGAGATGGGGGTCGACCAGCTCACACCAACATCAAACTCATCCACTGCGTGCTCCCTTTGCGTGTCATATCCGTGTCTGCATGCGCAGGCTATCGTCTATGATAGTGCAAGCTTGCGCATGTCTGTAGTCAAAATGCAAACGCATTTTCACGGGGCGGCGTCTGAAATCAGATCTTTGATGCTATTGATCAGAGTTATCTGCCTTGTTTTTATGTTCGTGATGGGTCAGGGGGTGCGGATCGGCTCTCGACGGTTTCGAGAGTCGGACTGCTTTCAATAGATGTCAGCCTGTGAGGTATCAATGTCTGAGATAAGTAGAAATAATCTGTTCGGGAAAATGAACGCACAGCTGTTTCGCGCGGCGGAAGCGGCAACGGTCACATGCAAGCTGAGAGGGAATCCGTATGTGGAGCTGGTCCACTGGCTGCATCAGATAATCCAGGATCAGGATTCGGATTTTCGCCATATCTTCAGGCACCATGACCTGAGCCTGTCTGCCATTGAAAAGGACATCACGGCCGAGTTGGAGCGCCTGCCCAGGGGGGCGACTGCCATTGTCGATTTTTCCGAGCATATAGATCTGGCCATAGAGCGGGCCTGGATCTATGCCAGCTTGCTGTATGGTGACAATGTCATTCGTGGCGGTTATCTGCTGGTGGGCATTCTGAAGACTGCGAACCTGAGGCCGGTATTGCTGCGCATGTCGCAGGAGTTTCGCAAACTGCAGCCCGACCTGGTGGCGGATGGGCTGGCGGCAGTCATCAAGGCCTCTCCGGAAGAGAAGCTGGGGGCCAGCGACGGCTCGGCGCTCACGGCGGGAGCGCAACCTGGCGAGGCCAGCATGGCGCGGGCCGCGGAGTCTGGCGTCAAGGGCAGCGCGCTCAAGAAGTTCGCCGTGGATCTCACGGACAGGGCCCGGCAGGGGTTGCTGGATCGCGTGACCGGGCGGGACGACGAGATTCGCCAGATCATCGATATCTTGCTGCGGCGACGCCAGAACAATCCCCTGCTCACCGGGGAAGCCGGGGTGGGCAAGACGGCCGTCGTGGAAGGTTTCGCCGCCCGGGTCGTCTCCAACGACGTGCCCCCGGCATTGCGGGACATCACCGTGTACACGCTGGACGTCGGCCTGTTGCAGGCCGGGGCCAGCATGAAGGGGGAATTCGAGCAGCGGCTGCGCCAGGTCATCGACGAGGTCCAGGCCAGCCCGGGCAAGATCGTGCTCTTCGTGGATGAGATCCACACCCTGATAGGTGCCGGCGGCGCTGCCGGGACGGGGGACGCCGCCAACCTGCTCAAGCCGGCGCTGGCGCGCGGCAATCTGAGGACCATCGGCGCCACGACCTGGGCCGAGTACAAGAAATACATCGAGAAGGATCCTGCACTGACGCGGCGCTTCCAGGCGATACAGATCGACGAGCCCACGGAGGACAAGGCCATCGCCATGCTGCGCGGCGTGACCGATCAGATGGAGGCGCACCACAAGGTGCTGGTGCTGGACCAGGCCATCGATGCCGCCGTGCGGCTGTCGCACCGCTATATTCCGGCGCGGCAGCTGCCCGACAAGGCGGTGAGCCTGCTGGATACCGCCTGCGCCCGGGTGTCGCTGACGCAGCATGCCACGCCTGTGAGCGTGGAAGCCATTCAGCGGGAGATCTCGTTGCTGGAGATCGAGCGCTCCATCCTGCTGCGCGAGGAGTCGATCGGCATGGGGCATGCCGAGCGCGTGCAGCAGATAGACGAGCGGCTGCAATCCCTGGAGGCCGCACTGGTGCGCAGCCGCGAGCGCTGGGAGCAGGAGCACGCACTGGTGCAGCGCATGTTCGACCTGCGGCGCCAGCTCAACCCCCGGGCTGCCCTGGGCTCGCTGTCGGCCTTGCCGGTCGACGCAGCGCAGCAAGGCGATGGACCGGCCGCAGCAGGCACGGTGTCGGCGCCGCCCTTGCCGCAGCAGGCGGTCCTGGCCGATGGCGGCGCGACCGAGGTCCCGCTTTCCGACGAGCAGCGCCAGCAACTGATGGCAGAGCTGGAGCAAGTGCAGGCACAGCTGGGCCAATTGCAGGGGGAGCAGCCGCTGGTATTGCCCGCTGTGGACGAACAGGCGGTGGCGACCGTGGTGTCGGAATGGACCGGCATCCCCGTGGGCCGCATGGTCAAGAACGAGATCGCCGCCGTGCTGTCGTTGGCCGATACGCTGGGCAGGCGCGTGGTCGGGCAGGGCCACAGCCTGGACATCATCGCGCAGCGCATCCAGATCTCGCGCGCGCGGGTGGAGGATGCTTCCAAGCCCATCGGCGTCTTCATGCTGGTGGGCCCCAGCGGCGTAGGCAAGACAGAGACGGCGCTGGCGCTGGCCGAGTCGCTGTATGGGGGGGAGCAAAATCTCATCACCATCAACATGAGCGAGTTCCAGGAGGCGCACACGGTGTCCACCCTCAAGGGCGCGCCGCCCGGCTATGTGGGCTATGGCGAAGGTGGGGTGCTGACCGAGGCGGTGCGCCGCAAACCCTATAGCGTGGTGCTGCTCGATGAGGTGGAGAAGGCGCATTCGGACGTGCACGAAATCTTCTTCCAGGTCTTCGACAAGGGCTTCATGGAGGATGGGGAAGGGCGCCACATCGACTTCAAGAACACGGTGATCATCTTGACCTCCAACGTGGGCACGGACCTGATCATGAACATGTGCAACGATCCGGACCTCATTCCGGATGCGGGTGCGCTGGCGAGCGCCATGCGAGAGCCTTTGCTGAAGGTCTTCCCAGCCGCCTTTCTGGGCCGGCTGACCGTGGTTCCGTATTTCCCGCTGGCACCCGAGATGCTGTCCAGGATCATCGACCTGAAGCTGCGCCTCATCCAGCGGCGCATGCAGGAGAACCACCAGATCGATTTCTCCTGGGATCAGGCGGCCATCGATGCCGTGATGTCGCGCGCCACCGATATCGAATCGGGCGGTCGCATGATCGATGCCATCCTGTCCAGCCATGTTCTCTCGGGCATCAGCCGGCAGGTGCTGCAAAGCACGATGGAGGGCCGTGCGCTGGCCTCGGTCGGCCTTTCGGCCAGCGGCAAGGACCTCCAGCTCGAGTTCCAGTGAAGCATCTGCGTGTTTCGGCGTGCCTGTGCGCGCCCTCGGGGCCGAAGAGCGCATCGAGCGATGCGCGGCCCGCAAGCCTGTTGCGCGGGCTCAGTGTTCAGGGCGGCAGTGGTAGGTCCACCTGAGCACGGTCATGTCCGGCAGTTCCTCTCCGCGGGTCGTCACCTGCAGGCATGCCTTCTTCTTGCGGTACTTGAAGGTGCACAGTGCCTGGTCGATCGCGCAGAACTCCACTTCGGTGATGCCCTGGTCGATGAGCAGCCGTTCCACGCCGATGGGCTCGCTGTCACGCGATTCCCTGGCGGGGTCGGGAACCCACCGGGACAGGATGATCTGCTGGCGCACTTCCGTGAAAGGCATGCCTTGCTTGATCCGCAGTGGCTTGGCGTCGGACGCCACGGGTCCCAGCAACAGGCACAGCCCCAGCAGGGCAGCCTGAACGATGTTGGTTCTGCTCATCATGCGGGAGGCTAGTTCTTGATGCTTCCACCGGCCGACTTGTACAGCTTGATGAATTCCTCATAGCTGATGTGCGGCTGTCCGGATACCCGATTGCCCTGCTTGGGGCCTTGCGGCAGGGCGTTCCATCGCTGGGCGGCCTTTTTCAGGGCCGCATCGATGTTGCCTGCGACGATGGAGTTCAATGCGCCGATGGTGCGCAGGATCTCCACGGCGAGCAGGTCCTGGGTCTGGGCGCTGAAATCCGTCAGTCCCATGCGACCGCCCATTTCCTTCCAGGTGGCCTTGTTGATCTGGTACATCCCGGCTGCCGTGGTCTTGCCGTCATAGCCTGCACCCGGATGTGTGGAGTAGTCGGTGATCCGCCACTTGTCGTTTTTCTTGCCCTTGACGCCTCCATACTTGAGGTCGTAGTCACCGCCCTCGGCCTGGGAGATGGCGGAGAGAAAGGCCTTGACGTTGGCGTGGGCCAGTGAGTCCTGGTTTTCCTCCTTGCGGGTCTGCTCCTTGCTCTTGGTGGGCGGGTCACCCTCCAGGCTCGAAGACTCTTCGCCGATGAAGCTGGGGACGGGGGAGGGCATGAGGCAGCGCGTTCCCGGGTCTATCGGTCTGCTGCTGGTGCCGCACAGAGGGCCGGGCTTGATGAACTGGGGCATAGGGCTTACTCCATTACAGGTGCCCGGTCCTGCGGTGGATCGGGCCGTGGATCGGTACATGGGCGTGGGAGTGGGCCACGGGGCCTGCGGTCCCGAGATTGCTGTCCCGCACCGTTCTTTCGCAATGCATCATGGGGCAGGCCTCCCGTCTGCCATGGTGGACGGGCCGCTGGTCGAAGGATGGGGCAGGGGAAAGCGCCTGGCATCCTTTTCCGGATTCAGGCGTAGCTCATTGGCGGGCGTGCGGCTGGGGCGCCGGCCCAGCCAGGAGGTCCAGCCCAGTTGTTGGGACGCTCCCAGCCGGGCCTGCGGGACCTCGTCGGCATGCAGCAGCAGATCGACATCCCAATCCCTCTCCAGGCCGATGTAGGAACGTACCCAATCGCGCAACTGTCGGTTGCTGCCGTTGGGGGGCAGGAAGGATTCGAACTGCCGAAGCCGCATGGGACCCAGGGTCAGCCGGAACTTGGACTGGACATCCTGCACGCGGCTGCCTGCGATGGCTCCCCCGCCCAACTGGTTTTTCACATGCATGCCGGACAGCGTGGTCTGCTCGCCAGGAGCGATCGGAACCCAGGTCGGCACGAATTCCGTGATCCGTGCCGTCGTGCGGAAAAAATGGCCGAGTATCTGTTCCAGCCCTTCGGGGTTGCGGGTCAGCCTGACCAGATGCCCTGCCGCGTAGAGCCTGGCGCTGTCCGGCACGGTATCGCGCTCCCAGCTGCCTTCGAAGCCCATGCCCACCAGCGCGCCGGCGTAGAAGCTGAACTTGTCCAGCCCCGGCCGGTCCAGTTGCACGGTGGCCTGCGCGTCGGCCCAGGCGCGGTAGAACAGGCTGATGAGCCGGTGGTGGAACATGTCCACGAAATCCGCGGGAGCGCTGTCCCCGTGGTTGTGCAGACGCTCGCGCACATACTCCGTCAGATGGATGGGAAGCGCGCCGTTGGGGCCGAAGACGCCCAGGCTCAGTATCTTGATCCGGGGCACTTTCCCTGCGGGGTCCACGCTGTAGATGGTGGACGGGGCGAAGATGGTCGACGGGTGCTGCCCCAGGCGCACGGCATCCTCCCGCGGCGTCTGGGAGTAGCCCAGCCTGGCGGAGGCGGGTCTGGAGGCATCCACATGGCGCAAAAGCGCGAACAGGTCCAGCTTTTCCGGAGCGGCCTCGGCCTGTTCAAGCCATGCGTACCGGGCGGCGGGCGTGCCGTCCGGCCTGTCGTGCCCAGTTGAAGAAACGGAGGGTTCCATGGTGTCAGGCGATGGGGCGCATTCCCATGCGTGCCGGCCAGGTGGCGAATTCGCCGTGCTGTATCGTGCTCATCTTCAGCCGGCTGGCGGTATTGATGCCCACATGGCGTGCGAGAAAGTGCTCCAGCACGGAGCCGAACAGCCAGGGGCTGGATCCCGCAAACCGGGTTTCATCCACTGCAACCTCCATGTCCACGCCTCTGCCGAACACGATGGGTCCCTTGCGCGGGATCCGTACATGCATGGGCGTCAGCGACATGGTGGCCACGGCATCGGCCTGCTGGGCCACGTCACGCTGGCTCAACTGGGCATACAGGTGAAGCAGCTCCCTGAGGACCTTGGCACCCTCGGCGGGAGAGACATCCGTCAATGTGTGGAAGTTCAGTTGCAGGTGGCTCAAGAGCCGCCATGTGGCTTTCTGCTCCGCGATGGCCGGGGCAGGCCGGGTCAGCGGGCTGATGAGTTCGATGCGCTCCGTGGGGGCCGAGACGGTCATCTGCAGGTTGCGTTCCCCAGTGGCGGTGATCAACAGCGGCAGATCGCGGTTGGTGCACAGCATGTCGGGGGCGACACGGTCCAGCGTGTTGGCATAGGGCGCGTCGTTGCGGTCCACCAGTTGAACGAAGACCTCGCTGCCTATGTATCCTGTGCGGGGCCCGCTGCGCCTGGCCACTTCGGACAGCTTGCGGGGTTCCCTGCGCATGGAAAAATAGGCTTGCGAGCCGCCTTCCTCCCCCGCACCCAGGGTCTCGTACAGCGGGCGAAAGCGCTGCTCGTCGGTGTTGTTGGAGGAAAAGCCCTGGATGCTGGAGATGGAGAAGATCTCGTAGTCCAGCGGCCTCGTGCGATCGCCGAGCAGATGGTGTTCATAGTGGCCCAGGGAAATGTCCATCCGGTCCCCGCGCTTGGGAAACAGGTTGACGATGGGGGTGCTGAAGAGCGCGAAGTCGTTTTCCGTGACCACTTTTTCCAGCTCGCTGGCCTCCCGGTCGAAGTGCAGGATGATCTCTAGACGGTTCGAGGCCACCTCCTGCAGCAGCTTGCCCAGCCCGCTGATGCAGAAGAACCGGTAGCGGTCGGGGCATGCGAAATATTCCTGGAGCAGCCGATATCCCCCGAACGATTTCTCTCCGTAGGGGATGATGGACTCATTGTCATCAAAGCCCATGCCGCTCACATGATCTGGAGCAATCCAGGCTTGCTGTGGCCGTCCGTTGCGGGTCCATCGCAGCGTCCCTCCCACCAGGCGTCCCGCGATCAGCTCCAGCAGTAACAGTGCGCGGGCAGAGGGGCCGGCGATGTAGACGGGCAACCGGTCGAAGCCGATTTTCCGGACCTCTTCGGTGCCGGGGCTCTCCAGTACCAGATGCAGGCTGCTGCCCGGCTTCTTGTGCCCGGGCGGTACGCGCACATCCACGGCATGGCCTTGTACCCAGGCCTGTGTCAGCGCGAGCGGCAGCAGTTCGACGTCATGCGCGGTGCGGAACTGGCAGGGCGTCGTCTGTCCCGGCGAAATGGGCGCAGTCAGCACGGTGTGGCGCGGGATGAGG
This sequence comes from Delftia tsuruhatensis, assembly GCF_903815225.1. Lineage (NCBI taxonomy): Bacteria > Pseudomonadati > Pseudomonadota > Betaproteobacteria > Burkholderiales > Comamonadaceae > Delftia > Delftia tsuruhatensis. The sequence continues at coordinate 3,339,556 of NZ_LR813084.1, read as the reverse complement.
AAGGGGCTGGTCAGTCCGTTCGCGGTCCGGTTGGGCTGGAATCTGGCAATCCCCATCGCCGGAGTAGGGGCCAGATAGTGGGGGTAGACCAGCTCCAGAAGGCGCTGGGAAAAGCGCGGGAACTCCGCGTCCATCTTGAGCTGTATGCGCCCTGCGATGAAGGCGAAACCTTCCAGCAGTCGCTCCACATACGGGTCGGCCACATCCAGCCCGTGCATGCCCAGCCTGCCTGCGATCTTGGGGTGCTGCTGGGCGAATTCCTGGCCGAGCTCCCGGATGTAGGCAAGCTCCCGGTTGTAGTAATCCAGTAGCTTCGGGTCCATCAGCGGTCTCCCAATTGATCAAGCAGCGCTGCCGCGCCCGTCTCCAGGTCGATGCTGGATTTCAGAAGCATTTCTATCGGATAGGGGTTGGCCCATATCTGGCCGCGGATCTCGAACACCACCAGGTTGTGCGAGGCCTCGCCGTCTGTGGATGTGACGGCGCGCACCTGGAGACTTCCTGGAATGATCCTGGGCTCGAACAGCCGGATGGAGTTCTTGATCTCCGCCTCCAGATCCGCCATCTGCACGTCCGAGGCCCGTTTGCCGGAAAAGCCCGGCAGGCCGAAATTGAGGGTGGATGCCTTGGCTTCGGGGAAGTCCGCGAACTGGCCGCCAGGCTCCGCATTGGTGGCGTTGAGAAGCCAGGACAGATCCCTCAGGATGATCTCCCGCAACTGGCGCCGCGTCACTGCCAGCTCTGCTGGCGTGTCATGGGAGCGCTCCGGTGCATGGTCGGTCAGGCGGTCGAGCAAGGTGGGCAGCAGCCGGTCCGCACTGCCATGCAGTGGAAGCAGGTCGTCCGTTGCGTGGCTCATGGCAGGGCACGCGAGTCCAGCCGGATGTGGCGTGCGTCGAGGAGGGAGGCCTCGTCCGTATCGGTCGCGAGAATCTTGACGCCACTGCCCTGCCAGTCGTCTTTACCGAGTGCGCTCCACCGGGTCAACCGTGACTGGAGCAGGGCGTCTTCGGCATTCGCCTGCAGCAACGGATAGCGCGCCGGCAGCAGCACCGGATGCAAGCCTTCGTTCACGAGCTTCAGGTGGGCGGGCACCCACACCAGGTCGCGCAGGTCCACAGGTGCGTCCAGCTTGATCTCCGAGATCGTTTCGAAGGGGACCCAGTAGTAGTCTCCGTTGACGAACACCTCCAGGACGGGGCCGATGCGCGAATCCGCGTCTGTGATCCATTCGAAGGGGGTCTCATCGATACGGCCGGGGGTCGGCGCGGCGGCATCCAGCGCCCATGCCCTGAGCTCCGCTGCCCGCTCTTGTTCGCCCTTGCCATCCGCCTGCAGTGCATCCACCAGATAGCTGATCCATTGGAGCGGCTGGCCCAGGATATTGGGTGAGCGCGTGCCGCGAAAGACATCCTCCCGAAGCAGCTCCGCACGCAAGGCCAGGCGGTAGGCGTGTGCCAGCATCTTGTGGGCATCGTCGAGCTGTGCGGCCACTTGCAACTGGGCCAGCGCCTTCTGCCAATACCCCGCCTGCGCGTACAGCTGGAACAGGTGCACGCGCAGCTTGTCGTCGCTGGGCTTCTGGCGTATCGAGTCCTGGACTTGCGCGATGGTGGAGGCAATCGTGGAGGAAGGCATGGAGGGTCGGATGCTGGAAGTGAACAAAAAGAGGGGCGAACGCCCCTCTGTACATGCTTTGCCGAAGCGGCTTGTCAGATCTTCTGATTGCGCTTGACGTCGTAACCGGCCACCACGGTGCCGCCCATGCTGCCCTTGGCGGTCTGGGACTTGCCTTCGACGGTGATCTTGGCGAAGTTGAAGCCGCAATCGAACATGGGTTCGGTCGACTCGGCGCCGGACAGGTTCAGCGACGAGATGATCACGTCTTCCATCTTGATCTTCAGGAACTCCTGCTGCTCGCCACCGGCCTTGCAGGCGGAGATTTCGACCTTGCCGATGTGTTCACCGGTCGCGCACTTCTGCATCAGCGTGGCGAAGCACTTGTCGAACTTGCCGCGGACCGTGATGTCCTGCCATTGCGCCTTGCCGGAGCCGCCGCCACCACCGTAGGCGAATGCGCCGGCATTGGCCACACCACCCGCGATGGATTCCACATGGATCCAACCCTTGTGCTTGGCATCTTCGGCTTCGCCCTCGACGCCGTCGATCTTGCAATAGATATCGACGATACCGCCGACACGCTGCTCGGGCGCTATGTTGGCGACAGGGGTATTCAAACGGTTCACTGCCATAGGTTCTCTCCCTTCACTAAGAAAATAGAAATTGCTTGCTCAATGCCAGATAGGCATTCACTGGGTTGCGGTTTGCTTGACCGACGGCAACTTGGACACAAGTCGCAAGGAAACCGTCAAACCTTCCAACTGGTAATGAGGACGCAGGAAGAATTTTGCCGAGTAATACCCTGGATTCTCTTCGATCTCCTCAACCACGACTTCTGCGGCTGCCAGGGGCTTCATGGCCTTGATGCCCTCTGAGGAATTGGCGGGGTCGCCATCCACATAGTTCATGATCCAGTTATTCAACCAGCGCTCCACATCGTCGCGCTCCTTGAATGAGCCTATTTTATCGCGAACAATGCATTTAAGATAGTGCGCAAAACGGCAGCATGCGAACAGATAGGGTAGTCGTGCAGAAAGATTTGCATTTGCCGTTGCATCCGGGTCGTAATACTCGGCAGGCTTTTGCAGCGATTGCGCACCAATGAATGCGGCCACATCGCTGTTCTTTCGGTAGACCAGGGGCATCAGGCCATTCTTGGCCAGTTCGGCCTCGCGCCGATCACTGATGGCGATTTCAGTGGGGCACTTGATGTCCACGCCGCCATCGTCGCTTGGGAAGATGTGCACTGGCAGGTCTTCCACGATGCCGCCGGACTCGACGCCGCGTATGGAGGTGCACCAGCCGTAGTACTTGAACGACCGGTTGATGTTGGTCGCCATCGCATAGGCGGAATTGGACCAGCAGAAGTGGCTGTGGCTGGCGCCTGCCGTATCTTCCTCGAAATCGAAGCCGTCCACCGGGTTGTCCTTGGTGCTATAGGGCAGGCGCGCCAGAAATCGCGGCATCGTCAGTCCCAGATAGCGCGAGTCATCGGAATCGCGCAGCGCGCGCCACTTGATGTATTCGGTATTGCCGAAGATCTTGGTCAGGTCGCGGGGATTGGCAAGCTCCTGCCAGGACTCCATCTGCATCAGGCTGGAGTCGGCGCCGGCGATGAACGGGCAATGTGCGGATGCCGCGACCTTGGACATTTCCGTCAGCAGCGCCACGTCCTGCGGGTTGTGGTTGAAGTGGTAGTCGCCCACGAGGCAGCCGAAAGGCTCGCCACCGAACTGGCCATATTCCGCCTCGTAGACTTTCTTGAAGATGGGGCTCTGGTCCCACAGGATGCCCTTGTGGCGTTGCAGGGTACGGCCCAGATCCTTCTTGCTGATGTTGAAGATCTGGATCTTCAGCATCTCGTCGGTCTCGGTGTTATTCACCAGGTAGTGCAGGCCCCGCCATGTGCCTTCCAGCTTCTGGAATTCCTCGTGGTGGATGATCAGGTTGATCTGCTCCGAGAGCTTCCTGTCGATCTCGGCAATCATCGCCTCGACGGTGCGGTAGGCGTCGCCGGAGATGACGTTGGTGTTGGAGAGTGCCTGTTCCGCCAGCGTGCGAACCGCAGACACCACGGCCTCCTGGGCCTGGTCCGTCTTGGGCTTGAACTCCTTGTTCAGGAGGGCGGCGAAATCGCCGTGCTCCAGCGTGACGGTCTGGCTTGCACCCTGAGCTGCTGTTGTGGCCATTGTTTACTCTTGTTGGTCTATCGGTTGCAGAAGCCGTTTACTGCTGTTCGTCAGCAGGCTGAGCGCCATCCTTTTGCGCGTTGGGCGTGGAAGTCAGGGCCTTCATCAGGGCAGGATCGGCCAATACCTTGCCAATCAGGTCTTCGGCGCCCGATTTGCCATCCATGTATGACAGCAGGTTGGCAAGCTGCGTGCGGGCCTCGAGCAGCTTGTTCAGCGAGTCCACCTTCTTCGCAACGGCATCGGGCGAGAAGTCGTCCATGCTGTCGAAGGTGATGTCGATGGCCATGCTGCCTTCACCAGTCAGCGTATTGGGCACCTGGAACGACACACGCGGCTTGATGGCTTTCATGCGCGCGTCAAAGTTGTCAACGTCGATTTCCAGGAATTTGCGGTCACCGATTTCAGGTAAAGGTTCGGCGGGCTTGCCGGACAGGTCGGCCATGACGCCCATCACGAACGGCAACTGGATCTTCTTTTCAGAGCCATAGACTTCCACGTCGTATTCAATCTGGACGCGAGGTGCTCTATTGCGGGCGATGAACTTCTGGCCGCTCTTCCCTCTTGCAGCCAGGCGCTGCTTCATGTTCATGCTGGTGGTCATATTCCGTCCAATGAAATGCTGTGTTCCACTGCGAAGTGGTCAAATGGAGTCGAGTTGCAATTTGTGTATCTTTGTGCAACAGATTTCTGAATGATCCCCGGGCTCCTCTCAAGCCCTCGGCAATCCACGGCGTGTAATCTACATCAATTTGCCAGGCCGCAGCATGTCAAGACTGCACATGGCTGTTGGGAATGCTGATGATCATCAGGTCTTGGGCTACTATCTTCGCCGCCTGCCTGGATGGCCGATTGCGCCAAGGTTACAACAGAACAGTTGAATTGTGAGGAGAGCCGTGCAATGAATCGCACCTTCGTCGCGCACAGTCCATTGGGGGAGCAGCTGGAATTCCGTTCCCTGTCCGGGGAGGAGCAGATCTCCCGCCTCTTCGAATTCCGCGTGAGCCTGATCAGCGAAAGCCCCTCCATCTCCGCCAAGGCCCTGCTGGGCAAGGACATGAGCGTGGAGGTGGACCTCACCACGGAATCAGGCGGAGGTGGAAAGCGTTTTCTCTCTGGACAAATCACGCAGTTCACGTATACGGGTCGCGATGGAGACTTCTATAGCTACGAAGCCCTGCTGCGCCCCTGGCTATGGCATGCCACGCGCCGATCGGACTTCAAGATCTTCCAGTTCAAGAAGGTACCGGACATCATCCAGGAAGTGCTGGCGCCCTATGGCTTTTCCATCGACAACAAGCTCACCGGCCATTACCGTGAGTGGGTCTACATGGTCCAGTACGGCGAGTCGGACTTCAACTTCGTCTCGCGCCTCATGGAGCAAGAGGGAATTTTCTTCTTCTTCTCCCACAGCCAGGGCAGCCACACCCTGGTGCTGGCCGACGACATCGGCTCGCTGAGCCCGCTGCCCAACGGACCTGCCACCATCCCCTACTACTCGGGCGACCGCGCGGCCCACGTGAAGGACGAGGACCACATCGATGGCTGGACCTTCGCCGAGGACATCGCCTCGGGCCACTTCGAGGCCGACGACTACGACTTCGAACGCCCCAAGGCCGACCTGACCACGCGCCACCGCCAGCCTGCGGGCCACACCGAGGACAGCCGCGAGATCTTCGACTGGCCCGGCGGCTACACCCAGCAGGGCGATGGCGAGAACTATGCCCGCGTGCGCATCGAGCAGCAGAAGGCGCAGCGCGAGATGGCGCAGGGCGAGGGCAACGCGCGCAACATCGCGCCGGGCTACCTGTTCACGCTCAGCAAGTACCCGCGCCAGGACCAGAACAAGCCCTACCTGATCGAGTCGGCCACCTACCGCTTCGAGGAGAACGTGCGCCGCAGCGACGGCGCGGGCGGCAGCGGCCGCTCCAAGCGCGCGGGCACGGACAGCCCCACCACCTACCGCATCAGCTTCGCCACCGTGCCCAAGAGCGTGGCCTACCGCAGCCAGCGCAGCACGCCCAAGCCCCACACCACGGGCCCGCAGACGGCGGTGGTCACGGGCCCCGCGGGCGAGGAGATCTACACCGACAAGTACGGCCGCGTGAAGGTGCAGTTCCATTGGGACCGCTACGGCAAGATGGACGAGAACTCCAGCTGCTGGATCCGCGTCAGCCAGACCTGGGCGGGGGCGGGCTACGGCAGCATGCACATCCCGCGCATAGGGCAGGAGGTCATCGTCGACTTCCTCAACGGCGACCCGGACCATCCCATCATCACGGGCCGCGTCTACAACGCCTTGCAGATACCGCCCTGGGATCTGCCGGCCAACAAGACGCAGTCGGGCATCAAGACGCATTCCAGCAAGGGCGGCGTGCCGGGCGACGGCATGAAGAACAGCCCGGGCACGGCCAATGTCCTGCGCTTCGAGGACAAGGCCGGTGCGGAGCAGCTGTGGCTGCATGCGCAGAAAGATCAGCTCACCGAGGTCGAGAACAACGAGGAAAAGTGGGTCGGTAACGATAGGCGCAAGGTCATAGACCGGGACGAATTCAACACCATCCACCGCGACAGGACGGAGGTGGTGGACCGCAACGAGAAGATCAACGTGCATGGCTGGCGCACGGAGGAAGTCGACCTGGACGAGACCATCACCATCCACAAGAACCGCAAGGAGCGGGTGGACCTGAACGAGAAGATCTCCATCGGCATCAACCGTACCGAGGACGTCGGCAACAACGAGAAGATCAAGATCGGCGTCAACCAGAACATCAAGGTCGGCTCCAACAAGCAGGAGACCATCGGCCTGACGAGCCTGAAGAACGTGGGCATTGCCCAGATGACCAATATCGGTGCTGCCTACAACCTGAACGTGGGCGCGGTGTGGATGAGCAATGTCGGCTTCATGCACACGCACAACGTGGGGGTCAAGTACTCCACGACGGTGGGCAGCAGCTACTCGCTCGACTCCGGCAAGACCATCAGCACCAGTGCCGGCAAGACCATGACGCACCAGGCGGGCGAGGAAATCAGCCTGGTGTGCGGGGCCTCTTCGATCACCTTGAAGAAGGACGGCACCATCATGATCCGCGGAGACAAGGTCAAGATCATCGGCTCCACCATCGTGGATGTGGACGGCGAAATCATCGACATGAACTGATTGCGGCCCACATCGTGACCATAGAGTTCTTCAACGAAACCCCTTACCCTGCTTTCGGCTTCGAGACGGAGCTGTATGACCGCAGCGAGTTCTTCTGCCTGGCCGCCAAGCTCAGCTTCGATCTGGCCGCCAATGGCGTGAAACTGCGCGAGGAACAGGACCCTCTACAGATGGGTGATCGCTATGTCGGCGAGCCAGGCGCCTCCAGCCTGATGGCCGCGACGGACTTGATCCCCATACGCAAGCGCACGGACATTCTTCTGACCGGCCAGGCCCGGGCTCCCGATGCCACGGCCGTCGAGCGCTGGCTTGCGGAAATGAAAGTGGGCAGCCTCTACAAGGCCGTGCAGTTGACGGCGCCGCGTGTCTGGCGCCATCGCGCCCTGGGAGGGTGGCAGCTGTCCCCGCTCAAACCCGTCATGTCCGTGCCCTTGCAGTATGAGCTGGCCTTTGGGGGCGAGCGTCCTGCTGCGGATGATGAAGAGCGCGACGCCTGGCTGCCCAATCCCGTGGGACGCGGCTATGTGGGCCGGCGGCGTTGGGAAACTGACCGGGAATGGCCGGCGCCACAGCTGCTGGCGCCGCGCGACAGCCTGAAGGATCAGCCCGGGCGCGAGCACGCTACCTGCGGCTTCGGTCCCATCCCCGGGGACTGGGCGCCCCGCGTGGGCCGCATCGGCACGACCGATGCCGCATGGCGCCGCGACGTCGCACCGCACCTTCCGTCGGACTTTGACCTGCGTTTCTTCAACTGTGCCCCGGATGACCAGCAGGCGGACGGTTTCCTGCAAGGCAACGAAGAGGTCGTCCTCTCGGGCCTGCTCGACAAGCTCTATGCGTTTCATCTGCCGTATTGGCGGGCTACGGCGCTGATGGTGGACCACGACGACCTCGTCCTGTCCCTGGACATGGACTTGAGCACCGTACAGATCGACCTGGACCGGCGCGTGCTGTCCCTGGTCTGGCGCCTGACCACGCCGGCGAACCGCTGGAAGCAGGCCAGCCTGAGCCTGATTCCCCGCTGAGGATCGAACATGGCAACCCCCGAACAGGCAGAAAAGCGACACGAGCACATTGCCGTCGCCAAGGCCGCCGACTGGAAATACACGCCCCAGAAACCCAACAAGGGCGTACCGGTACCGTACTGGACCGTTTCCTATTTCGATGAGGCGGTGAACACGGCTGGCAACTCCAACGGCCGCAGGAACGACTACTTCATCAGCGTCTCGCGCGTCCCTACCAGCCGCGGCGGAGAAGCCGGCAAGGGCAAGGGCGTGCTAAGCAACGCCTACATGGACGAATTCGAGCCCAAGGAATGGTCCAACACCTTGCAGATCGACCAGGGCAAGGCGGTCTTCCATGGGCACATGGGCACCATCAACAAGGGCAATGCACCCGCCAAGGTCTATACCAACGTCAATCCGGCGGCCGCCATTGCCGACAGGGCCTGCTGGGAGCAGCTGCAGACCAACATGGCGGCGCTGGGCGTGGCCAGCAAGGACCGCATGTTTGCCGACCCCGCAGGCTGCGGCAAGGACGTGATCTCGGGTGCCTGGAATCAGGTGGCGGGCGACGTCCAGGCCGCGGGCGACTTGCTGGGCAGCCTCTGGGGCGGCATCACGGCATTTTTCTCCGACCCGCTGGGCACTGCCGGCAAGGCGGTGGACGGACTCAAGAAATTCGGAACCCAGGCCTATGAGGCCGGCAAACAGGTCGTCAGCGTCGTGGAGGGGCTGCGCAACGGCTCCATCACCATGCAGGACCTGCTGGATTTCGCGGGCGACATGTTGCAGGACGGCCTGTGCGATGTCGCCCGGCAAGTGGAGGAGATGGTCAAGAACGGCAAGGGATGCGAAGCCGTCGGCATGCTCCTGGGGATCGCCGCCGAACAGGTGGCCATTGCCGTGGCCACCGCGGGCGCAGGGGCGGCGGCCAGCGGTGCCGCGAAGGGCGCACAGGTGCTGGCCAAGGCCGGCATCGGCAAGGGCGACGACATCGCGGCGGCCATCAAGAAGCTCAAGGACTTCAAGAAGCGCCAGAAAGATGGCCATGGCGATGGGCACAAGCCCCCGGCGGATCCTGGAAAGAAGGACTCCAGCACCCCGGGTTCAAAGGCGGGCGACGCATGCCCGCTGTGCCCGGTGGTGGGCAATCCCGTCAATCCGGTGCTGGGCGTCAAGGTGCAGGCCGGCGCCGAAGAACTGGACTTCGAACTGCCCGCGCCCCTGCCGCTGCCCTGGCAGCGTACCTATGTCTCCAGCAATGCCCACGTGGGCTGGCTGGGCCAGGGCTGGACCACGCCCTTGGGCATCCACCTCGAAGAGCGGCGCACCCAGCGTGGGCCGCAATGGGTGCTGGTCGATGAGTTCGGGCGGGACATCGTCTTCCCGACGCTGCGCCCCGGCGAAAGCCACTTCCACGAGTACGAGCAAATCACACTGACGGCGCTCGAAACCGGCTGGCTGGAACTGTCTCCACCCGACCAGTCGCAACACCTGCTGCTGGGGCGCTTGGCAGGGCAAACGCGCCGCTACGTCCTGCGTGCCATCGTCGACCGCAACGACAACATCATCCGCATCGACTACGGTGACGACGGCCTGCCCCGGCACATCACGGACAGTGCGGGCCGCGTCCTGGGGCTGCATTTCGAGACCCTGGGCACGCCGCCCGCGGACGCTTCCCGCCGTGGTGCCGCGCAGCGCCTGACACGCATAGACCTGCTGGCCGGTCCTGGCCAGCGCGACCAGCCTCCAGCCCGTACGAACGGTCAGGCGCTGGTGGTTTATCGCTACGACGCCGGGGGCGACCTCATCGCCGTCATCGATCGCCAGGGCCAGACATGCCGGCAATTCGAGTACAGCAACCACATCCTCACCGCGCATACGCTGCGCAGCGGCGTGCGCGTGCAGTACTTCTACGATCGCACCGAGCCCGACGGGCATGTGCTCTCCAGCCAGTCGAGCACGGGCGCGCACTACCGCTTTGACTACCGGGACGGCCACACCGTGGTCACCGATCAGCTGGGCCGCGTGGAGACCTACGAATTCGACGCGCGCAGGCAGTGGACCGGCCATATCGATGCCCAGGGCGGCCACACCGTGCGCGAGCTCGATGCCTTCGGCAACCTCGTCGCCTTGACCGACCCGGCCGGCCGCACCACCCGCTATGCCTACGACGGGCAAGGGCGCCCCGTGCGCGTGCAAAGCCCGCAGGCCCTGGGCCAGCCCATCCCCGTCACCTCGCTGCACCATGATCCGGCCAGTGGCCAGGTGGCCCGGATCATCAGCCCGGACGGAGCTGTCACCCGGTACCGATACGACGAACGCGGCAACCTAGTCGAAGCCGTAGATGCGCTGGGCCACAGCACCCGCTACCAGTACGACGCCCGCGGGCTGCCCATCGCCATCATCGATGCCCTGGGCAAGACCAAGCATCTGCGCTACGACCAGACCGGCCAGCTGGTGCAGTACACCGACTGTTCTGGCCAGTCCACGCACTACGGCTATGACGGCTGGGGGCACATTGCCACGGTGACCGACGCCCTGGGCCACACCACGCGCTACCAGCACGACGCCCTGGGCCGGCTCCAGGCCGTGCTGCACCCGGATGGCGCCCAGGAGAGCTTTGCCTACGACGCGGCGGGTCGCCTGGTCACCTACACCGACCCGCTGGGTCACACGACGCAGTACAGCCTGGCCCCCGACGGCCTGCCGCTGTCGCGCAGGAATGCGGAAGGCGGCGAGTTGCGCTACGAATACGACAGTGCGCGCCGCCTGCGCGCCTTGTTCAACGAAAACAACGCCCGATACGACTTCGCCTACGACAGTCTGGACCGGCTGGTGGAGGAAACCGGCTTCGATGGCCGCAATACCCGCTACCGCTACGACCCCACGGGCCTGATCCTCGCCAAGCTGGAAAACGGCTGCCTGACACCCCAGCAGCGGCTGGACAAACGCCTGGCCCAAGAGGCCGGACCCGCCTCCCCGGGCCTGCCGGCCCAGCGCAGTGCTCCGACCCTGGACGACCCCTGGGGCCTGGGCCTGGCCGACGAAACGGCACCTCTGGCGGCGCCACCGGGCCATGCCATTGCCACGCGCTACCTGCGCGATGCCGCCGGCCGCCTGGTGGAAAAGCAAGTGGCCGGCAGCGTGCTCGACGCGCAGGAGCAGGCACAACCCCAGTACAGAACCACCCGCTACGCCTACGACGAGATCGGCCGGCTGCTGGAAGCCACCAATGGCCAGGGCAGTCGCACCCGACTGGCCTATGACCTGCTGGGCCAGCTGCTGGAAGAAACCCGTACCGGCCAGGGCCTGCACCACAGCCTGCGCCACCAGTACGACGCCCTGGGCAACCGCACGCAAACACAGCTGCCCACGGGCCAGCGGCTGCACTGGCTGTACTACGGCAGCGGCCACCTGCACCAGATCAACCTGGACGGGCAGGTCATCAGCGACATGGAGCGCGATGCGCTGCACCGCGAGACCCAGCGCACGCAAGGCGCATTGCACAGCCGCTACGGCTACGACGCGCTGGGCAGGCTGACGGCCCAGGCCGCCTGGCGCATGGCTGCCGGTGGCGCCGGCCCAGGCGCCAGCGCCCCGCAACGCCCTGGCGCCTGGCAGGCGCTGGGTGACGAGGTCGATCCGAAGGCGGCCCACGGCCGCCCGGCACCTGCCGGCGCCCCGGTGCTGGGCAGGCGCTACCAGTACGACCTGGCCGGCAACCTCGCCTCCATCCAGGACAGCCGCCATGGCTCCACCCGCTACCAGTACGACAGGATAGGCCGCATTCTTGCCGCCACCCAGCCCGGCCTGGCCGAGCGCTTTGCCTTCGACCCGGCGCACAACATGCTGCCCGTGGAAGGAGCGAACCCGCAGGGCGGCAAGATGCCCAGCACCGGGTTCATCAAGGACAACCGCCTGGAAGTCTTCGAAGACAAGCGCTACCGCTATGACACGCATGGCAATCTGATCGAAAAGAAGGTCGGCAAACACACGGTGATCGCGCTGGAATGGGACGTGGAGCACCAGCTTCGGAAGGCCACCGTCACCAAGGCAGCGCATACGGCCCGGCCCGTCACCACGGCCACCAGCTACCGCTACGACGCCTTCGGCCGGCGACTGGAAAAAAAGGACGCCTTTGGCCAGACCCGCTTCGAGTGGGACGGCAACCGGCTGTTGTCCGAGCAAAGAGGCTCGCACCACCAGCTCTACGTCTACGAGGCCGACAGCTTTGCGCCACTGGCCCAGGTCGACTTGCTGGCAAAGCCGACTGGCCAGCCCTCCGCACAGGTTCCAGCCCCCATGGAACCGGATCCGGACCACGACGAAGACGACTGGCAGCCCCGAAAGGCGGCGCAGGCCCTCGGGGAGCGGATGCAGGCTTTCCAGCAGCAGTTGCAGGCGCGGGTGAAGGGTGCGCCGACACAAGAGGCTCCGCCAGCGGAAGGTGAGCAGCCGGCCAACGTGGTCCGACTCAAGGATTGGCGGGTCCGCTACTACCACAACGACCATCTGGGCACGCCAAGGGAACTCAGCGATGAGGGTGGGACGATTGTCTGGCAGGCTGCGTACAGGGCCTGGGGGAACACGCTCAAGGTGGAGGCTGCGCCGCTCCCGCAAAATGTCGATCCCAAACAGGTGACCGAGATTGTTGAACAGAACCTGCGGTTCCAGGGGCAGTACTTTGATGAGGAAAATGGGCTGCATTACAACCGGTTCCGTTACTACGAGCCGGATGTGGGAAGGTTTATCAGCCAGGATCCGATTGGATTGGATGGCGGGCAGAATTTGTATCAATATGCCCCCAATCCGAATGGATGGATTGACCCATGGGGAACGAAAAGGAGTGCAAGAAAATCGACCTCATGCCGTCCATGTCCATGCTCTTCGGGAGCGCAGGGCGAGGCAGCAGCGATCGATGAGTTGAAGAATTCAGGGAAATTTAAGAATATTTGGCAGATACAAAATAATTCAGGCCACGGGGTAGATATTATTGCTGAGCGTTGGAATGGGAATATTGTCGCTTATGAGGTGAAAACCCAAGTGGGAAATACTGGATTCCCATCACTATCACAAGCTCAAAAGGGTGGACAGACTTTCGTGGAAAGTCGTCTGGGAAGAGCGGCTGGTGGTAATGGACAGTGGGTGAATGTAGCAACGGGTGTTAAGGACACGGCGAGCGACTTATTAGATAAAATAAGATCTGGAGGGAAGATAAGCGGAGGAATTTTGCAGGTCGATTGTTCTAAAGGGACAGTTGGTAAAATATTTGACAAAAAATGGTTTTGATATGAATGATATTCAGAAGCTGTTAAAAAAGCTCGATGTATGGATTTCGCAAGCTGAGCACACCAGAGCGCGATCCGAGGGAAAACTTTCGGAATATTCAGAAATGTCCGTCAGAAAGTTTTCCAACATTAATGCTGAAAAGTCGGCTAATTATGTTCGTATTCCATCAAGTGTGTCGATGGACAACTTGGCATTGTGGAATGCCGCTATTGGTGCGAAGAAAATATACGCGCAAGAAATTGGATTTCAGAAATATTTTGGCATTTCGGCAGGATATTTGTACTTGTCATTCAGAACTCAACTCCAAGCCTACGAAAAAGGTGTCTCAGAGAAATGCTCGGTTTTGAGGGACTGGGCGGCTTCATTATATTTTCTCCTTGCTTCTTGCGAGCATTCAGATGAATTTGATAAAGTTTGTTGTGCTATAAAAAAGTTGAATGATCGAAGGGCGCTTCGTGATCTAGGATCAAAAGTAGCGGTTTTTTGTGTTTCCCTAAACGACATGGCACATGGTGATTCAGAGAGTGCCATCTCGAATTTTGAAAGGTTTTCAAAAGAATACAAAGATACAACCGGTGCCTTGGATATATATAAGAAGCTTATTCAAGCATTTGATGCAAAAACTGCAAACAGTGATTTTGAAGCATTGATTGAGCAGGCCTTGGATGTTCACCTGATGGAGGCCATTAAAAGAGAAAGTGACGATGAATTTTACGATTTTTCTCTAGAGCCTTGGTCGGTTGTTCCTTCTGAAGTCATCGGCTATGTGAATGTTGTTAAGAGGAAGTTTGGGATTGATATCGCATACCCTGCTTCTAAACTCGGTGAAATATGTCAAATCTTCTCGAAAAATATTCCTGTGCTTGAGTTTGATGAGCTTGCGCTGCGTGTGAGTTCGCGTGCTGAAAAAGTATTTTTTTGATTTAATTTATGGGGTTCAATGATCAATTGAATTGTTATTTGATAGAATAGCTAGCTATCATTGTTATTGATCTATAAAGAATTCAGAAAATAGTTGCTGCTCCGGTATGGGGCAAGAGCTTCAGAAGGCCGTCGTACATAGGAAAGAGAGTGCGTATCACCCTTACCACGGCCACCAGCGACCGCTATGACGCCTTCGACCGACGACAGGGGAAGGAGAACGCGCTTCGAGTAGGTCGGCAACCGGCTGCCGTCCGAGCAAAGGGGTTCGTATCACCAGCTCTACGTTTACGAGGCTGACAACTTTGCGCTGCTGGACCAGGTCGACCTGCTGGCTGAGGAGCCGACCGACCAGCCCTCCACGCATGTGTCAGCGTCCATCACAAACTGGCGCCGAACTAGGATGAAGACGACTGGCAGCCCCAAAAGGCGGCGCAAGCCCTTGGGGATAGATGCAGGCCCTCCTGCCGCAATTGCAGACGCGGGTGCAGGACAAACCGGTTGAGGAAGCCCTGTAAAAGGAAACCGGACAGCCGGGTAAGGCGGTCAGCCTGAGGGATTGGCGGTCCCAGTGCTAGTCAAGCTGCGAAGCATCTGGTCCAGATGGATCCAATGCTCTCTGCCCAGGTATCCAACCTGAGGCTGGTCCATTGCGGTCGGACTTTGAAAGAAAGAACTCCAGGAATAAGAAGTGCAAGTGGTTCGATTTGACTACCGCAAAGGGCTGGCCAAGCCATGTGTCTAAATATCTAAAGATCGGTCAAGGACGTTATATCTCGTATAGTACGCCGCAAAGGAATTTTTGAGATGAAAAATAATGAACTTGCCAAGCGTTGGAAAGAATTTCCTTCGTTGAACGAAATCTTGCAGAGTACACGTAAATTCAAAGTATCCCCATTTGGCAGAACGGAAGATGGATTGCTGGATTTTCGAGGGGTGTCTTTGATCTCGAAGCCTTTTGATGTAGGCGGCGGTTGGGATAACGAAATTCATAGGATTGATTTGTGCGATGCCGATTTTTCCTTTGGTGCATGGAAGGGGTTTGACATAGGAGGTGCAAGAATTCGCAATTGCAAGTTCAATTCTGTCGAATTCGTGGGTGAAATAAATTTTCATGGCACTTGTCTGGAAGAATGTGTTTTCAATAGTTGCTCATTCCAGAATGTTCATTTCGTGAAGTCAAGTATAAAAAATACGAGATTTGGCGAAATGAAAAATAAAAATAAATTGTCTTTCAATGTTGAGTGTATCGATGGATGTTCTTTTGATGGAAAAATGAAAGGTATTGATTTCAAATCATCGCCGATCAAAAATACATCGTTTTCCGGAGAGCTTGTCGAATGCGTATTTTTCGGGAACCCATTTATTGATGTTGTTGATGCCGATAAAGGCATCTATGGAAGAATAGAGCCGCATGCTGTTGTCAATAGAATGGAGGGGGTTGATTTTTCTGCTGCATCATTGACCAGGTGTCATTTCAGCAACTATTGCTATTTGGATAAGGTAGTTCCTCCTTCTTCCGAGAACAATTGCATATCATTTCTGGCGCCGGAGTTCTATGAAAAAGCCAATGATCTGATGAAGACAGAAATGCCATTGAATATCTCGAAAAAAGCGTTGATGTGGCTTGAGACATTTTATAAACCAGATGTCAGGATCCCATATGGGGTTATTGGACCTCAAGATCTGGAAAAACCCTTGGGGCAGGAAGGAGCCAAGTTGTTTTTCGAACTGTTCCGTCGTGCTGCAATTGATGCAAATTCAATAGTGTGATTCGTGACCCTCGTGGTCCAATTTGAGCCACTTGCGATCATGTATCTGAGGAACCTGCCGGGGCCGCGCTTCAAGACGACTTCTGCCGCAAGCACGTTGTCCGTCGAGGGAAAGAATCGCCACGCGGTGAAAATGGGGCCAATACAGCAGGGCTCGTCCAAGACAGGCATTTGGAAGTTTTGAATGCAGGCGCTACCGCTGTGACGCGCCTGGCAACCTGATCGATAGAAGATCGGGAAAAATCAGTTGCTACGCTCAAATGGGGCGAGTTCCAGAAGGCCGGTCTCATCATGGTGGTTCGCACTGCCAAGACCTTTGACAGCAATGCAAGCGACCGCCACGACATCTTCGTCTGGAGCCTGGAAAAGAAGGATGCTTCTGGCTGGACCTGCCTCGAATGAGGGAGCTCCCGGTTGCTGGTCGAGCCAAAGCCTGGCCAGCCTTGCGCGCAGTCGCTAGCATCCGTCCAAATCCGGATTTGTTCTCTTCGGATGTGAATTTCTATCCCCCATCCTACCAGGGATTTTCTATGGAGGTGGGCCCGGTTTTATATGGTGCAATCAAGAAGGCGGTTGAACAAAAATGGCTTGATTCAAAAATGGTTGAGAAAATGATGTGAAAAGCACAGCTATTTTAGTGAGCATCCAGAAAAGTTCCCGCGTAGAGATTGGCTTTTGAGGGTTTGTGCAGCCATGAGATTGTTTTAGAGTGGCTAACACCACCGATCCACGAAGCGCGCGCAGATGATCGCTGCCGCCAATTTCAGCAGCGCTTCGTGGATATCCAGCCGTCGTTCAAAGCGGATTCGCAGCTTGCCAAAGCCTGCAAACCAGCTGTGCGTCCTCTCCACCACCCACCGGTGTTTGCCCAGCCGCTCGCTGCTCTCAATGCCTCGTCTGGCAATCCGGCCAATGATGCCCCGCTGCCTCAGGTGGGCTCGGCATCGCTTGAAGTCGTAGCCTTTGTCGGCGTGCAGCTTTGCCGGTCTTCTACGGGGGCGCCCTGGCAGGCCTGCAATCGCAGGAATCGCGTCCACACACCTCTCGAACATCTTGGAGTCGTGCCGGTTCGCGCCGCTGACCAAGATCACCAGCGGGATGCCTCTGGCATCTACGACGATGTGCCGCTTGGAGCCGAGCTTGCCTCTGTCCGTGGGGTTTGGGCCCGTTTCCTGGCCCCCCGGGGGCTTGGTACCGAGGAGCCATCAATGCTGCCTCGGCTCCAATCGATTTGGTCATGTTCACGCAAGCGAGTTAGCATGGCCTGGTGCAGCCGCTCCCAGAAACCAGCGGCGTTCCAGTCGCGCAGGCGCCGCCAGCAAGTCATGCCGCTGCCGTACCCAAGAGATTGGGGGAGGTCTTCCCATGGAATGCCTGTTTGCAGCACGAACAGGATGCCGTTGAGTGCGGCTTCATCGCTGACTGCGAGCTTGCGCGCACCGCCTTTGGCGGAAGGCACGAAGGCTGGGATCAGGGGTTGTAGCTGTCGCCACAGTTCTTTGCTTACGGGTCGTCGTGCCATGAGGGCAGCGAGCATAACCGCTCTGCGGGGGCCTGCGACGAAGTGGTGTTAGCCACTCTTATTCCGTCTGAGGCACCGAGGGTGCTGTTGGCGGATGGATCTCCGCGCCCATTGCGTGCTGCATCCGGCAGCAATCCCTTGTGACTTCCGGAGCCGCTCCCGTGCGCTCGCGGCGCAGCGGCAGAGCATTCTTGACAGTCGGCACGGCCTGTCTGCGGGGCGTTCCATTCTTGAGCAGGGGTGGCGCGCGGTATCATCCCAGGCTGTCTTGCCCTGTCCCAACGTTCTTTTCCGTCCGCCTGCCACGGACCGCTTCCTGACTGCATCGTGCGCCTGAACTCCATCAAGCTGTCCGGCTTCAAGTCCTTCGCCGAGCCCACCAACTTCATGCTGCCGGGCCAACTGGTGGGCGTGGTGGGCCCCAACGGCTGCGGCAAGTCCAACATCATGGATGCGGTGCGCTGGGTGCTGGGCGAGAGCAAGGCCAGCGAGTTGCGTGGCGAATCCATGCAGGACGTGATCTTCAACGGCACCACGCATCGCAAGCCGGCCAGCCGCTCCAGCGTCGAGCTGACGTTCGACAACAGCGACCACCGTGCCGGGGGGCAGTGGGGGCAGTTCGGCGAGATCGCGGTCAAGCGCGTGCTCACGCGTGAAGGCAACAGCAGCTACTTCATCAACAACCAGCCCGTGCGCCGCCGCGACGTGCAGGATGTGTTCCTGGGCACGGGCCTGGGCCCGCGCGCCTACGCCATCATCGGCCAGGGCACGATCAGCCGCATCATCGAGTCGCGTCCCGAGGAGCTGCGCCTGTTCCTCGAGGAGGCTGCGGGCGTGTCCAAGTACAAGGAGCGCCGGCGTGAGACCGAAAACCGCCTGTCGGCCACGACCGAGAATCTCACGCGCGTGGAAGACATCCTGCGCGAGCTCAACAACAACCTCGACCGCCTGGAAAAGCAGGCCGAGGTCGCGGCGCAGTACAACGCGCTGCAATCCCAGGTCACCCTCAAGCAGCAGCAGCTGTGGTTCCTCAAGCGTGCCGAGGCCGAGGCCGAGCAGGACCGTGTGCGCGTCGAGGGGCTGAAGGCCGTCAATGAGCTCGAAGAGCGCATGGCCGACATCCGCAACAACGAAAGCGGGCTGGAGACACTGCGCCAGGCGCACTATGACGCCAGCGACCAGGTCAACCAGGCACAGGCCAGGCTCTACGAATCCACGGCCGAGGTCGGCAAGCTGGAGGCCGAGATCCGCTATGTGGTCGAGGGCCGCCAGCGCGTGCAGCAGCGGCTGCAGCAACTGTCCGAACAGGTGCTGCTGTGGAGCAGCCGCCGTGAGGAGGCCGAGGCCGAGATCGAGAATCTCGAAGGCGCGGGCATGGATGCCGAGGAGCAGGCCGAGATGCTGGCCGCGCAGGTCGAGGAGCAGGCCCTGCGCCTGCCCGACCTGGAGGAGGCGTTGCGCAATGCCCAGAAAGCCGATGCCGACCAGCGCGGCAGCGTGGTGCAGGTGCAGCAGCAGATCCAGGTGCTGGCGGCCGAGCAGCGCAGCCTGGATGAGCAGCGCCGCCAGTTCGAGACGCGCTACGAGCGCCTGCGCGCCGACCGCAATGCGCTGGAGACGCCGGACGAGGCGCGACTGAACAACCTGCAGGCCCAGCTGGACGAGGCGCGAGAGCTGGCCGAGATGGCCGATGCCGTGCTCAACGAACTGCAAGAGGCCGTACCCCAGCTCGATGAAGACCGGCGCACGCGCCAGCACGCCGTCAATGCCGAGGCTGCGCGCCATGCCGACCTGTCCGCCCGCCTGGAGGCACTCCGGGCCTTGCAGGAAAAGGTCAAGACGGACGGCAAGCTCCAGCCCTGGCTGGCCAAGCACGGGCTGGACGGGATGCAGGGCCTGTGGAGCCGCATCGCCATCGAGCCGGGCTGGGAAAACGCGCTGGAAGCGGCCCTGCGCGAGCGTCTGGGCGCGCTGGAAGTAGGGCGCCTGGACATGGTGCGGGGCTTCCTGGGCGCGGGCGGCCAGGACGCGCCGCCGGCGCGCCTGGCCTTCTTCAGCCCGCCGCAGGGCGCGCCTGCGCCGGTTGCCGGCCGCTGGCAGCACCTGTCGGAGCTTTTGCGCGTGAACGACGCCGGCCTGCGCGCCGTGCTCGGCGACTGGCTGCAGGATTGCTATACCGCGCCCACGTTGGAGGAGGCGCTGGCACGCCGTGGCGAGCTGCGGCCTGGCGAGACCGTCTACGTGCCCACGGGCCACGCGGTCAGCAGCCACAGCGTGAGTTTCTATGCCCAGGATTCGGAGCAGTCCGGCCTGCTGGCGCGGGCGCAGGAGATCGAGCACCTCGAAAAGGAAGTGCGTGCCCAGGCATTGATTGCCGATGAGTCGCGCACGGCACTGGTGCGTGCCGAGAGCGCCTATGCCGAGGCTTCGCAGCGGCTGGTCGGCGCGCGCCGCGAGGCCAGCGAGTCGCAAAGCCGTGCCCATGAGCTGCAGGTCGAGACCTTGCGCCTGTCCCAGCTGGCCGAGCAGGCGCGCGCCCGCAATGCCCAGATCAGTGCCGATCTGGCCGAGGTCGAGGCCCAACTGTCCGACATCGAGGAGCGCCGCGTCGCGGCCGAGGCCCGGTTCGAGGAACTGGACATGCAACTGGCCGACAGCCAGGAGCGCCACGCCCAGCTGGGCGACAAGGTGCTGGAGTCCGAGCGGCGCCTGAACGAATCGCGCGAACAGTTGCGCGCGCTGGAGCGTCAGGCCCAGGAGGCCACTTTCTCGCGGCGCAGTCTGGAGGCCCGCCGGGGCGAACTCAACCGCACCATAGAGACGGCCACGCAGCAGGCGCGCTCGCTCGCCGACGAGCAGCAGCGCGCGCAGGATGAGCTGGCCCGGCTGAGCGACGCAGCCGCGCAGGGCGGATTGCAGGATGCGCTGGACCTGAAGATGCAGCGCGAGCAGGCCGTGGCCGCCCGCCGCAGCGAGTACGACGACCTGACGAACAAGCTGCGCGCCAGCGACGAGCGCCGCCAGCAGCTGGAAAGGGCGCTGGATCCGCTGCGCCAGCGCATCACCGAATTCCAGCTCAAGGAACAGGCCGCGCGCCTGGGCCTGGAGCAGTACTCCACGCTGCTGGAGGAGGCGGGGGCCGACCTGGCGGCCGTCTCCCAGTCCATTGCCGAGGCCAATGTGCGCATGCACGGCCTGCAAGGCGAGATCGACCGCCTGCACCGCGAGATCGCGGCCCTGGGCGCGGTCAACCTGGCGGCGCTGGATGAACTGAAGCTGGCACGCGAGCGCAAGACCTTCCTCGATGCGCAGACCGAAGACCTGACCCAGGCGATGGACACGCTGCAGGATGCCATCCGCAAGATCGATGCCGAGACGCGCGAGCTGCTGTCCGGCACCTTCGAGACCGTGAACCGGCATTTCGGGCGCATGTTCCCCGAGCTGTTCGGCGGTGGCCAGGCCAAGCTGGTCATCACGGGCGACGAGATCCTCGACTCGGGCGTGCAGGTGATCGCGCAGCCGCCCGGCAAGAAGAACCAGACCATCCACCTGTTGTCCGGTGGCGAGAAGGCGCTGACGGCGATTGCCCTGGTCTTCGCCATCTTCCAGCTCAATCCCGCACCGTTCTGTCTGCTGGACGAAGTGGATGCGCCGCTGGACGATGCCAATACCGAGCGCTATGCCAAGCTGGTGGCCAGCATGAGCAAGGGCACGCAGTTCCTGTTCATCAGCCACAACAAGATCGCCATGGAGATGGCTCAGCAGCTCATCGGCGTGACCATGCAGGAGCAGGGCGTGTCCCGCATCGTGGCCGTGGACATGGAGTCCGCGCTGTCCATGGCTGAGCTATCCTGAGCATGTCCGAAACCTTTTGAACCCATTCACTGGAACGACACTTCTTTCCATGAGTAACCTGTTTATCAGCCTGGCCGTCCTGGGCTTCGTGGTGCTGGCCCTGATTGCCGCCTACAACAGCTGGTCCGTGCGCCGCAACGCACCCAAGCGCGCCGAGCCCGCCGATGAAGCCCAGCGCGATCCCTCGCGCCAGGAGCCCGGCATGGACACCGTGGGCCACGGCCCGGACCTGACGCACAGCCTGCGCGAGCCCGTGCTCGGCGATTTCGGCAATGCCGCGCCCGGGCAAGGGGCGGCGGCCGCGGACCGGTTTGCCGAGACCGATGCCGAACTGGCCCATCTGGTGCAGG
The DNA here is from genome assembly GCF_903815225.1 of Delftia tsuruhatensis. NCBI lineage: Bacteria > Pseudomonadati > Pseudomonadota > Betaproteobacteria > Burkholderiales > Comamonadaceae > Delftia > Delftia tsuruhatensis. Next base: position 3,317,874 of record NZ_LR813084.1, on the reverse strand, counting down.
TCGAAGAGCAGCAGCGCCAGGCGGAAGCCCAGGCCATGTCGGCGGCCAAGGCCGCCCAGGCGGTGCAGGCGCTGCAGGCCGCCGAAGGCGATACGGGCGCCGTGTCGGCGCAGGTGCAGGCGGCCGCGCAGGCCGTCGAACCTTCCCTCGATGATGTCGCCCTGACCAGCGCAGCGGCAAGCCGGCCGGGTCTGGATGCGCTGATCGATGCCATCGCGCCCGTGCAGGTCGGACAGGCCGTGCCCGGCGAGCTGGCCCTGCAGGCCCAGCCGGCCACGCGCCGGGCGGGCAACAAGCCTTTTGCGATTGAAGGCATGAACCAGTCCACGAGGCAGTGGGAGCCCTTGCAGCCGGGCCAGCGCTACCTGGGCTTTCAGGCCGGCGTGCAGCTGGCCAACCGCACGGGTGCGCTCAACGAGATCGAGTTCTCGGAGTTCGTCGCCAAGGTGCAGCGCTTTGCCGATGCGCTGGGCGCCACTCCCGATGTGCCCGACATGCTGCAGGAGGTGGCCCGTGCGCGTGAGCTGGACCAGTTCGCCAGTGAGCACGATGCCCAGCTCACCTTCATGCTGCGCGCGCGCCAGGCCTCCTGGAGCGCGGGCTACGTGCAGCAAAATGCCTCCCGCCAGGGCTTTCTTCCCGGCTCCATGCCCGGGCGCATGGCCCTGCCGTCGCCCACGCCGGGCATGCCGCCGGTGCTGGTGCTCAACTACGATCCCCAGGCCGCCATGGCGGACGATCTCGACACCTCGGTGGTGCGCGAGTTCCTGCTGAGCCTGGACGTGCCCCAGGTGCCGCGCGGCGAACAGGCCTTCGTGCAGCTGCGCCAGGTGGCCGAGCGCCTGTGCCAGACCATGGATGGCGTGCTCTGCGACCAGAACGGCTACCTGTTGCCGGCCATGGCGCTGGACCCCATCCAGCATGACCTGGAACAACTGTATGACAAGCTCGACAGCCGCGAGCTGTCGGCGGGCTCCATGCTGGCGCGGCGCCTGTTCAGCTGACCGGCGCAGGGCCCCTGGCGCACGAAACGCTCTAAGCCTCAACCCCATGAATGACAATCTGGATCTCTTCTCCGGCGCGGCCCCTGCGGCGCCGGAGTCCGGGGCCGCGCCCGACAAGGTGCTGGCCAAGGTGCAGGCGCTGCGCGCCCAGCTCAACCAATGGGCGCATGAGTACTACGTGCTGGACACGCCCACGGTGCCCGATGGCGAGTACGACCGGGTCTTCCAGCAGCTGCAGGCGCTGGAAGGTGCCTATCCCGAGCTGGTCACGCCGGACTCTCCCACGCAGCGCGTGATCGGTGCCGTGCTGGATGGCCTGATGCCCGTGCGCCATGCCGTGCCCATGCTCAGCATCCGTACCGAGACCGACAACGAGGCCACGGGGGCCGAGGCCTTCGACGCACGCATCCGCAAGGAGCTGGAACTGGCCGAGAGCGCACCGCCCGTGGAGTACGTGGCCGAGCCCAAGTTCGACGGCCTGGCCATGAACCTGCGCTACGAGAACGGCCGCCTCGTGCAAGCCACCACGCGCGGCGACGGCGAGGTGGGCGAGGACGTGACCCACAACATCCGCACCATCCGCAAGATTCCGCTGTCCCTGCCCGAAGGCAAGGGCGTGCCGCCCGTGGTCGAGGTGCGCGGCGAGGTCTACATGGGCCGCGCCGACTTCGTCAAGCTCAATGAGCGCCAGCAGGCCGCCGGCGGCAAGAGCTTTGCCAATCCGCGCAATGCGGCGGCAGGCTCGGTGCGCCAGCTGGACTCGGGCATTGCGGCGCAGCGCCCGCTGTCCTTCTTCGCCTACGGCCTGGGCGAGATCACGCCGGCTGCCCAGGGCGGCCCCGAGTTCGTCACCCACTACGCCATGCTGCAGACGCTACGCAGCTGGGGCTTTCCGGTGGCGCCCCAGGTCTGCATCGCACGCGGTGCGGCGGAGCTGGTGGCCTTCCACCAGCGCATGGGCGCCGAGCGCGCCACGCTGCCCTATGAGATCGACGGCGTGGTCTACAAGGTCAACAGCCTGGCCCAGCAGCGCCAACTGGGCTTTGTCTCGCGCGAGCCGCGCTGGGCCGTGGCCCACAAGTACCCGGCCCAGGAGATGCCCACGCGCATGGAGGGCATCGACGTGCAGGTGGGCCGCACGGGCAAGCTCACGCCCGTGGCGCGCCTGGCACCCGTGGCCGTGGGGGGGGTCATCGTCACCAACGCCACGCTGCACAACCTGTTCGAGATCCGCAAGAAGCGGGTGCGCACGGGCGACACCGTCATCGTGCGCCGCGCGGGCGACGTGATCCCCGAGGTCGTGGGCCGCGTGCCCGGCGACAGGCCTGCCTACGTGCCCAACTTCCGCATGCCGGCGGCCTGCCCCATCTGCGGCAGCACCGTGGAGCGCCCCAAGGGCGAGGCCAATCACCGTTGCACGGGAGGGCTGTTCTGCCCGGCCCAGCGCAAGGAGGCCATCCTGCATTTCGCGGCGCGCCGCGCCATGGATATCGAAGGCCTGGGCGGCAAGCTCGTGGACCAGCTGGTCGACGGGCATGTGGTGCGTACGCTGCCCGACCTGTACCGCCTGGGCCTGGTGGCCCTGGCATCACTGGATCGCATGGCGGAGAAGTCGGCGCAGAACGTGCTCGACGCACTTGAAAAATCCAAGAAGACCACGCTGTCGCGCTTCCTGTTCGGCCTGGGCATACGCCAGGTGGGCGAGTCCACGGCCAAGGACCTGGCGCGGCATTTCGGCCAGCTGGACGCCATCATGGATGCCAGCGTCGAGCAATTGCTGCAGGTGCGCGACGTGGGTCCCATCGTGGCCCAGAGCATCCACACCTTCTTCGCCCAGCCCCACAACCGTGAGGTCGTCGAGCAACTGCGCGCCTGCGGCGTGCAGTGGGAGGAAGGCGCTGCGCGCGAACAGACGGCGCAGCCGCTGGCCGGGATGACCGTGGTGCTCACGGGCACACTGCCCACGATGGGGCGCGACCAGGCCAAGGAAATGCTGGAAGCGGCGGGCGCCAAGGTCTCGGGCTCGGTCAGCAAGAAGACCAGCTATGTGGTCGCGGGCGCCGAGGCCGGCAGCAAGCTGGCCAAGGCCGAGGAGCTGGGCGTGGCCGTGCTCGACGAGGCGGGCATGCTGGCGCTGCTGGCGGGCGGGGCTGGCTGATGGCGCTCACTCCGCGCAAGCCGGTCGTGGGCCTTGCGCTGGGCAGCGGTTCGGCGCGCGGCTGGGCCCATTTCGGCGTGCTGCGGGCGCTCGAGGATGCGGGCCTGAAGCCCGACATCATCTGTGGCTCTTCCATTGGCGCCCTGGTCGGGGCCTCCTATGCGGCCGGCGAGATGCCGCGTTTCGAGGAATGGGTGCTGGGCCTGGGCATGCGCAAGGTCTTCGGGTTCATGGACTTCAATATCTCGGGCGGCATGCTCAAGGGAGAGAAGCTGATCTCGTTCTGGCGCGAGCATTTCGTGGACTCGGCCATCGAGGATCTGAAGACACCTTTCGGTGCCGTGGCCACCGACCTGCACTCCGGTGCCGAAGTCTGGTTGCGCAAAGGCTCCATTGCCGATGCCGTGCGCGCCTCCATCGCACTGCCTGGCCTGTTCACCCCGGTGCACCGGGAGGGGCGGCTGCTGGTCGATGGCGGCATCGTCAACCCCGTGCCGGCCTCGCTGGCACGTGCCATGGGCGCGGACATCGTGATCGCGGTGGACCTCAATGCCGACATCATGCGCCGCCACATGCAGCCGCTGGCGCCGGTGGCCGCCATGGCGGCGGCGGCGCCGCTGCAGGAAGCGCCGTCCTCCCTGGAGCAGGGCGTGGCGCCCGAGGACCTGTCAGGGCAGGCCAGCGCCGTGGCGGGCTCGGCCTGGATGCGCCGGCTCCAGCGCGGCGTGATGGGATGGATGCCCGGCCATCACCGCGACGAGGCCGGCCCCCTGCCCGGGCCGCCGCCGCGGCCACCCTCGCTGCTGGATGTGGTGATGACCAGCGTCAACATCATGCAGATGCGCATCACGCGCAGCCGCATGGCCGGTGACCCGCCCGAACTCGTGATCGCTCCGCGACTGTCCCATCTGGGCCTGCTGGATTTCCACCGCGCGCGGGAAGCCATCGACGAAGGCTACGAGGCCGCCCAGGCGGCGCTGCCGGGGCTGCGCCACTGGGGGCTGTGACGGTGTCGCCGGCAGGGGCTACGCCGCCTCGCGGTCCATGGCTACCGCATTGCGGTCCGAGTTGGCTGCCGCATCGCGAGAAGGCTGCAGCCTGTGCATCAGTGCAGCAGGGTCCAGGCACTGGATCAGCGGCAGGCCCGAATCGGCATGAACGAGTTCCCGCACCAGGGCCTGGGATCCTGGGGCCATCGCCAGCATGGGCGAATCCACAATTGCACTCGACGGCAAACGGTGCACGCCCTGCAACGCACTGACCAGCAGGCCTACGCGCAGTCCTGCATGACGGACCACGATGACCTGCGACTGCTCGGTGACCACGCCGGACCGGCCTTGCAGCAGCGCGGCCAGATCGAAGACCCAGACATAGCCGCTGACGCTGCCCTGGCTGCGCCGCGCCAGGGCGCCCACGCAAAATGGCAACCGTCCTGCGGCCACAGGTGCAATGGCGCTGGCGGGCAAGGCTTCGCAGATCTCCGATGCGCGCAGGGCAAGAAGGCTGGCGCCCACATAGAAGCTGGCGAGTTCGACCGGCGGTTGCCCGTCCGGCGGCGGCTGCTGCGTGCGGCCCGCATGCCGGGCTTCGTCCAGGCGATGGGCCGTCTCCAGGCGCAGCGCGCGGTTGCGCGCGTCGGAGTGTACGGGCCCCAGGCGTTGCAGGCTCAGGCTGACAAGGCCCGCCAGCATGCCGCCGTCCGCGCCTTGATCCAATCGGAACTCCCGGTAGCCACGGCCAGCCGCCATGCCGACGATGCAGTACTGGCCCTCGATTTCCTCGATGCTGCAGCGGACCTCACCGTCGGCCAGCGACGCAAGGCCGGGCACGCCTTCGATGCGGCTGCCGAAGGCGCGCCCGCCATGGCTTGCCGCCACGATGCAGCCATCCCGCGCCACGTAGAAGGCCTCCATGGCCAGCTGGGGCTGGCCGTGGCCTTGGTTCTCTGGCGCTTCTGGCTGCTGGGGCGCTGCGGCTTGCAGCATGGCCTCCAACTCGCGCCGTGTATGGAACAGCAGGGCGATGCCGCCGATGACGGGCCTCGGCTCAGCAGCGGGCAAGGCATCGGCCGAGGAGGAATGCGAGGCGCGCACGGCGGCGTGATAGACATGCGTGGGCAGCCCGTCCAGGTCAAGCTGCTGCACATGGTAGGCCTGGGCATCGCACAGGCCGAAAGTCGCCTTCAAGGCGGCCGGCTCCACCTGCGAGCCCGGCGCCAGGGGCAGGCTGTCGTCGTGCGCGTGGCTGCAGGCCAGCACCTGACCACGGACATCGTAGAGAGCGATGCGCGCATAGACGGTGTACAGCGCGTTGAGCTGCTCCAGCAGCTGCTGTGCCTGTGCATGCGCCTGTACCGACAGGGCCAGGCAGCCGGCGTTGTCCTCCAGCACTGCCTGCAGGCCCGGCGTCAGCGCCCACCAGCGGCAATCATTGGCGCGCTCGTAGAGGTTGCGCTCCAGCAGGTCCATCAACAGCCGGTTCAGCGTCGAATGCTCCTGCAGCCGTGTGGACAGCGCAGTCTCATGCAGGCCGTGGATGGCGCGGGTGAACACCGCGTGGGTCAGGTCGCCGGTCTCCCCCATCTGCTCCAGCACGGCCTGCAGCGGATCCTGACCTGTCTTGTCCTTCGCGCCGGCTGGCGGCGTGTGACTGGCGGCCAGTACCTGGCCGTTCCAGACCACACGGCGTATGTCGTCGGCGGCACACGCCATGGCGTGCAGCGGCGGGCAGAAACCTGCGGCCCTGGCCATCAGCCCTTCGGCCATTGCGGGCGTGAGTTCCTGCAGGACCTGGGGTCGCTGCTGCGCTGCGAAGGCCAGGTCCAGCGGGGCCATGACCTGGGTCTGCCACCCCTCGGGCCCCGCATAGCCCTGGTAGGGCAAGGCGCGCGCCGTGCGCACCAGGTAGGTGCGGCCTGCATGGATCAACGGTAGTGCGGCATCGCCGTGGTGCATGGGCACATGGCTTCCCGGGGCGATCCAGTAGGGGTCGCTGCTGGCAATGACCTGTCCGCCGTTGTCCAGCAGCAGCCCGACCTGCGCACGTGGCCCGCCCGAGGCGAAGATGGCGCGCATCTCCGCCGCGAAATCAAAGCTCAGGCACAGGACGCCGAGCACCGCCATGGTGCGTGGATGCAACAGGCGCTGCGCATAGAGCAGGCGGTCGGCGCCGGGCAGCACGCAGCTTGGGCCGAAATGGCTGACGTGGTCCGCCTGTTGCAGGGCCTGGTGGAACCAGACCTCGCTGCAAGCCGGTGGCTCCTGGCCTGGCTCGGCGTGGGCGCGCGCGCAGACCTGGCCTCGGGTATCGAGCAGCAGGATGTCGTCATAGACCGTGTATTTGGCACGGTAGGCCTGCAGGTGCGCCTGCAGCGGCGCCTGCCAGGCCTGCAGGCTTCCCGCTTCCATGCCTGGAGGTCCATCGTCGTGCCGGGCCATGGCCTCACAGAGCACGGCATCGGCTGCCAGGAAGCCCACATCCGCCGTGCGCTCGTAGAGGCTGCGTACCAGCAGGTCGATGGCATGGCTGGACTGCATGCCCAGCTGCGTCATGGTTTCCTGCGCGGACTGGGTCAATTGCGATTGCAGCAGACCTTGCTCCAGCTGCTCAAGCCCCTGGCGAGTGTCCGTCAGCATGGATACCAGGGCCTGGCCCTGCACCGAAGCCTGCATGCGCGCCGATGCTTCGATGAGGCGCCACATGAGCCGGATCTCGCGCAGATCGGCGGCGTTGCGGTTGAGCTCGCGCAGGTGGGGAAGGATCAGGTCGGTGGGCAGGGATGTGGCCATGGGTCGCTCCGCAGTCAGGTTCAGGTTTGGTCAAACCAGCCTTCCCATCCTGGGGAAAGCCCTGTGCAACGAGCAAGAAGGAGGCCAGCTTGTGACCAAATGTGTCAAAAGGATGACAAACGGAGCGGCAGCTTGTCTTCCAGCGATGCGCAGCCCTGGTTCGGCTGCCGTGCAGGCCTTGTCGTGGTGCCATGCCGCACGGTGGCGGTGCAGCGCAGGCACATGGCTACAGACTCAGGTCGATGGAGTGCACGCGATGGGCGTCGAGCAGGCCGGCAGCGCGGTCCTCGAAGTAGCGCTCCAGCGTCACGCGCACGGTGCGAAAGGCCAGTTCCTCCCAGGGGATCTCGGCCTCGGCGAACAGCCGGGTCTCCATGGTCTCGGGTCCCGGATAGCACTGTTCGCTGCGCAGCCGCGCGCGGTAGAACAGATGGACCTGGCTGACCTTGGGCACATCGACGATGGAGAACAGCGGCCCCATCTCGATGTCGGCGCCAGCCTCCTCATCGGTTTCGCGCCGGGCACCGCGCGCCGTGGTCTCGGCCAGTTCCATGAAGCCGGCCGGCAGGGTCCACAGGCCCCTGCGCGGCTCGATGTTGCGCTTGCACAGCAGCACACGGCCGTCGTCGGTCACGGGAATCGTGCCCACGACGTTCAGGGGATTCTCGTAGTGGATGGTGTGGCAGTGCGGACAGACGGCGCGCTCGCGCGTGTCGCCATCGTCGGGCAGGCGGTAGACCACGGCCGTGCCACAGGCGCGGCAGAACTTGATGGGGCTGCGAATAATCATGCCGGCACCATGGGATGAAAGCGCCGCCGTGCGGCGGACTGCGGGTTCAAAAAACAAAGGCCGGCAGGCCTGGGAGCATGCTCCCTGCTGCCTTGCCGGCCTGTCGCCAGGCTGAGGGATTTCAGGCGATCTTGACGCTCAAGGGGCTCAGTCCGTCGATGCGGCCTTCCAGAAGGTCGCCACGCACCACGGCGGCCACGCCTTCGGGAGTGCCCGTCATGATCAGGTCGCCGGGCTGCAGTTCCCACGCGGCCGACAGGTGCTCGATGGTCTCGGCGATGTTCCAGATCAGCTTGCCGATGTCGCTGCGCTGGCGATCCGTGCCATTGACCTGCAGGGAGATCGCCGCCTTGGCGATGTCGCCGGCCTCGGCCACCGGCGTGATCGGGCCGATGGGCGCGGCGTGCTCGAAGGCCTTGCCGATGCACCAGGGACGGCCTTGCTTCTTCATGTCGTTTTGCAGGTCCCGGCGCGTCATGTCCAGGCCCACGGCATAGCCCCAGATGTAGTCCGGCGCGTCGGCGGCCTTGATGTTCTTTCCCGCCTTGCCGATGGCCACCACGAGTTCGATCTCATGGTGCAGGTTGGCGGTCAGCGTGGGGTAGGGCATGGTGCCGGTGGCTCCGGCCTCGACGGGCACCACGGCATCCGCCGGCTTGAGAAAGAAGAAGGGCGGCTCGCGGCCGGTGAAACCCATTTCCTTGGCGTGTTCCTCATAGTTGCGGCCCACGCAGTAGATGCGGTGCACGGGAAAGCGCTCGGAGCGGCCCAGGACGGGGACGCTGGCCACGGCGGGCGGGGTGAAAACGTAGCTCATGTCGGTGTTCCTATGGCGCCTTGTCTCATGGGCGCCGCCGCAAGTGTGCCACGCATCTTGGCGCCTGCACGGTATGCTTTGCGGTCATGAAGCTCCACACCTACTTTCGCTCGTCGGCCTCCTATCGCGTGCGCATCGCGCTGCAGCTCAAGGGGCTGGACTATGAATCCGTGCCGGTGCACCTGCTGCGGGGCGACCACAGGGAGCCGGCCTATGCCGGCCGCGTGGGCGACGCGCTGGTGCCGGCGCTGGAAACCGAAGACGGCCATTGGCTGACCCAGTCCATGGCCATCATCGAATATCTCGATGAGACCCATGCCGAAATACCGCTGCTGCCGCGCGATGCGCTGGGCCGTGCCCATGTGCGCGCCCTGGCCCAGATGGTGGCCTGCGAGATCCATCCTCTCAACAACCTGCGCGTGCTCAAGTACCTGGTGCGCAATCTCGGTGTCTCCGACGAAGCCAAGAGCAACTGGTACGTGCACTGGGTGCGCTCGGGGCTCGAAGCCTTCGAACGCCAGCTGGACCTGCTGGCCTCCGAGCGCGAGGCAGCGGGCCTGCCGCCATCCCTGTTCTGCTGGGGAGATACCCCCTCGCTGGCCGACTGCTGCCTGGTGCCGCAGGTCTTCAATGGCCGGCGCTTCAACGTCAGCCTGGACGGCCTGCCGCGCCTGTCGGCCATCGTCGAGCGTTGCGAGGCGCTGGAAGCCTTTCAGAAGGCCCATCCTTCGGCCTGCCCTGACGCGGAATGAGCACGGCCTGCCCTGACGCCTTGCCCGAGTCCTGGCTGGTTCCCGACTGGCCCGCGCCGCCGGGCGTGCATGCGCTGTGCACCTCGCGCGAGGGCGGTGTCAGCCGGGCGCCCTGGGGCAGCCTGAACCTGGGCGACCATGTGGGCGACGAGCCCGCCGCCGTGCGTGCCAACCGCCTGCGCTTGCAGGAGGCCGTGCGGGCGCGTACCCCCGGTGCCTGTACCGTGTTCTTGCAGCAGGTGCACGGCGTGGATGTGGCGGTCCTGGCGCCCGACAGCGCCCAGGGCCGGCCCTTCGATGCCTGCGTGACCCGCGATCCCGGTGTGGTTTGCACGATCATGGTGGCCGATTGCCTGCCCGTGCTGCTGGCCCACCGCAGCGGTGCGGTGGTTGGCGCGGCGCATGCGGGCTGGCGCGGCCTGGCGGGCATGCCGCCAGGGCATGGGCAACCTCTGGCGGGTGGCGTGATCGAGACGCTGTTCGCACGCTTTGCCGGCGAAGCCGATGCTGCTGGCCAGGGCGGCGAGCAGGTTGCCGGGCAGACCCTGGCCTGGCTCGGACCCTGCATAGGGCCGCGCCATTTCGAGGTGGGCCCGGAGGTGCGTGAGGCGTTCCTGTCCCGGGATGCCGAGGCGGCCCGGCATTTCCAGCCGGCGCACAGGCCAGGCAAGTTCCTTGCCGACCTTGCGCAACTGGCGCGTCAGCGCCTTGCCGCGCTGGGCATCATGGCGGTCTACGGCAATGACGGCAGCGACGGCTGGTGCACGGTGGGCAATGCCTCACGGTTCTTTTCGCACCGGCGCGACGGAGCCGCGCTCGGTGCCAGCGGCCGTTTCGCCGCCTGCATCTGGCGGGGATGAGCGTTCGGCCAGCTCACGCGCGGCACGCAGCCTGCGCTTGCGCGCCGGCGTGCCCATGATGTAGATCACGATGGACAGCGGCAGCAGTCCGTAGAGTGCGAAAGTGATCACGGCGCCGAGTATGCTGCCCGTGGGACTGACGGCCTCGGCCAGGGCCATCACCAGCGTGACATACAACCAGGCGATAACGACGAGATACATGGTCGAACCAAAAAAATGCGCAGGGCACGGGTTTTCGTGGAGGTCTGTGCCGGGCAGGGCGGGGCTCGCCTGGGTCACAATCAAAACGGATGCCCCGCAAGGCTGCGGCTATTGCATACGGCATCCGCGAACAAGGATGCAGCATGAATTTTGACCCACTCGCTGGCCTGACGGGCCAACCCATCCAGCAATTCTGGACCGAGCAATGGAGCCGCACGCTGCAGACACTGCAGCAGATGGGGCAGCCGGGCATGCAGGGCATGCCCCAGGCATGGAAGGCGGCAGTCCCCGAGCCAGCCGCGCTGACCGAGACGCCGCTGACGCTTGATCCCGAGAAATTGCTGCAATTGCAGCAGCAGTATCTGGAGGGAGCCAAGGCCTTGTACGAGCAAGGAGGAGCCCAGGCGCTGCTGTCCAAGGACAAGCGCTTCAATGCGGAGTCCTGGGCCGACAACCCGCTGACGGCCGTCACGGCGGCCACCTACCTGCTCAACAGCCGCATGCTCACGGGCCTGGCCGACGCCGTGCAGGCCGATGACAAGACGCGCAACCGCGTGCGCTTCGCCGTCGAGCAATGGCTGGCCGCGATGGCGCCCAGCAACTTCCTGGCGCTGAATGCGGAAGCCCAGAAGAAAGCCATCGAGACCCAGGGTGAAAGCCTGGCCCAGGGCGTGGCCAACCTGCTGGCCGACATGCGCCAGGGCCATGTGTCCATGACCGACGAGAAGCAGTTCACCGTGGGCAGGAACGTCGCCACCACCGAAGGTGCCGTGGTGTTCGAGAACGACCTGTTCCAACTCATCGAGTACAAGCCCCTGACGGACAAGGTGCATGAGCGGCCCTTCCTGATGGTGCCGCCCTGCATCAACAAGTTCTACATCCTGGACCTGCAGCCCGACAACTCGCTGATCCGCTATGCCGTCAGCCAGGGCCATCGCACCTTCGTGATGAGCTGGCGCAACCCCGACGACAGCCTGGCGCGCAAGACCTGGGACGACTACATCGAGGAAGGCGTGCTCACGGGCATGCGGGTGGCGCGCGACATCGCGGGTGCCGACCAGATCAACGTGCTGGGTTTCTGCGTAGGGGGGACCATGCTGTCCACTGCCCTGGCGGTCCTCCAGGCGCGCCATGACCGGGAGCAAGCTGCCGCCCCCAAGCCGTCAGCCGCGCCGGCCAAGAGGTCCACGGCAGGCCGAGCGGCAGCCAGGACCACGGCGTCGCGCGTTGCCGCACCTGCCGGCGTTCCGTTCCCCGTGGCCAGCATGACGTTGCTGACCACCTTCATCGATTTCAGCGACACCGGCATCCTCGATGTCTTCATCGATGAATCGGTGGTTCGCTTTCGCGAGATGCAGATGGGCGAGGGCGGCCTCATGAAGGGCCAGGATCTGGCATCGACCTTCAGCTTCCTGCGGCCCAACGACCTGGTCTGGAACTACGTGGTGGGCAACTACCTCAAGGGCGAGACGCCGCCGCCGTTCGACCTGCTGTACTGGAACAGCGACTGCACCAACCTGCCCGGCCCTTACTACGCCTGGTATCTGCGCAACCTCTACCTGGAAAACAAGCTGGCCCAGCCCGGCGCACTGACCGTCTGCGGCGAGCGCATCGACATGCACCAGCTGTGCTTGCCGGCCTACATCTATGGTTCGCGCGAGGACCACATCGTGCCCGTGGGCGGCTCCTACGCATCGACCCAGGTGCTGGGCGGCGACAAGCGTTTCGTCATGGGTGCGTCGGGCCACATCGCGGGCGTGATCAATCCACCGGCCAAGAAAAAGCGCAGCTACTGGCTGCGCGAGGATGGTCAGTTGCCACCGACGCTCAAGGAGTGGCAGGCGGGCGCCGACGAGCATCCGGGCAGCTGGTGGGCCGACTGGAGCCCCTGGCTCTCGAAGCACGGCGGCAAGCTGGTGGCTGCACCGAAGCAGTACGGCAGGGGCAGGGAATACACGGCCATCGAGCCGGCACCCGGCCGCTACGTGCTGGCCAAGGCCTGAGGCACAATCGTTTCGATGCTGCAGCGCAATAACGCTGCGGCTTGAATGCAGGGGCACGACCGCCACAGCTTGGGCGGTGCTTGCCCGGGCATCCCTTCAAGAGTCCAAAGAAAGGTCCGTCATCATGGAAGACATCGTCATCGTTTCCGCCGTTCGTACTGCCGTGGGCAAGTTCGGCGGCTCTCTGTCCAAGATCCCCGCAACGGAACTGGGCTCCATCGTGATCAGCGAAGCGCTGGCGCGCGCCAAGGTCGGCAAGGACCAGGTCGGCGAAGTCATCATGGGCCAGGTGCTGGCGGCTGGCGCGGGCCAGAATCCGGCACGCCAGGCCATGATGAAGGCCGGCATCGCCAAGGAAACCCCGGCGCTGACCATCAATGCCGTCTGCGGCTCCGGCCTGAAGGCCGTGATGCTGGCGGCCCAGGCCGTGGCCACTGGCGACAGCGAGATCGTCGTGGCCGGGGGGCAGGAGAACATGAGTCTGGCGCCCCACGTGCTGCCCGGCTCCCGCGAAGGCCAGCGCATGGGCGACTGGAAGATGGCGGACACCATGATCGTGGACGGCCTGTGGGACGTCTACAACCAGTACCACATGGGCATTACGGCGGAGAACGTGGCCAAGGAAAAGCAGGTCAGCCGCGAACAGCAGGATGCACTGGCGCTGGCCAGCCAGCAAAAGGCCACGGCTGCGCAGGACGCCGGGAAGTTCGTGGATGAGATCGTTCCCGTGAGCATCCCCCAGCGCAAGGGCGATCCCGTGGTCTTCGGTGCCGATGAATACATCAACCGCAAGACCAATGCCGAAGCCCTGGCCGGCCTGCGTCCCGCCTTCGACAAGGCCGGCTCGGTGACGGCCGGCAACGCCTCCGGCCTGAACGATGGTGCCGCGGCCGTGGTGGTCATGAGCGCCTCCAAGGCCAAGGCCCTGGGCCTGAAGCCGCTGGCCCGCATCGTCTCCTACGCTACCAGCGGCCTGGATCCGGCCACCATGGGCCTGGGCCCGGTGTTTGCCTCGCGCAAGGCGCTGCAGCGCGCCGGCTGGACCGCCCAGGACGTGGACCTGTTCGAGCTCAACGAAGCCTTCGCGGCACAGGCCTGCGCGGTCAACCAGGAGCTGGGCATCGACCCGGCCAAGGTCAACGTCAACGGCGGCGCCATTGCCATCGGCCACCCTATCGGCGCATCGGGTGCGCGCATCCTGGTGACCCTGCTGCACGAGATGCAGCGCAGCGGCGCCAGAAAGGGCCTGGCGGGCCTGTGCATCGGCGGTGGCATGGGCGTGGCCATGGCGGTCGAGCGCGTGTGATCCTCAGGGAAAACGTTAGCAAGCTTTCAGGGTAGATCCTAGGCTGGCCTAGGGCCTGCCCGATAAGGGGCGCAGCGCACGCGCTGCATACTAGCCATGCGGGAGAGCGGAACCCAGAGGTTTCGGCACTCCTGGTGATAACCGGAGTCAATGACCCGGTTGTCGTGGATAGATTGATCTGAAGCAACCATTGATCGACAGGAGAGAAGAATGGCTCAAAAAGTAGCGTATGTCACAGGGGGAATGGGTGGCATCGGAACGGCTATCTGCCAGCGTCTGCACAAGGAAGGCTTCAAGGTCATTGCCGGTTGTGGTCCGTCGCGCGATTTCCAGAAGTGGCTGGACGAGCAAAAGGCGCTGGGCTTCACCTTCCATGCCTCGGTGGGCAATGTGGGCGACTGGGCTTCCACCGTAGAGGCCTTCGGCAAGGCCAAGGCGGAACACGGCAGCATCGACGTGCTGGTCAACAATGCGGGCATCACGCGCGACCGCATGTTCATCAAGATGACGCCGGAGGACTGGCAGGCCGTGATCGAGACCAACCTGAACTCCATGTTCAACGTGACCAAGCAGGTCGTGGGTGACATGGTGGAAAAGGGCTGGGGCCGCATCATCAACATCAGCTCGGTCAACGGCGCCAAGGGCCAGGCCGGGCAGACCAACTACTCGGCCGCCAAGGCCGGCATGCATGGTTTCACCATGGCGTTGGCGCAGGAACTGGCCACCAAGGGCGTGACCGTCAATACCGTGAGCCCCGGCTATATCGGCACCGACATGGTCAAGGCCATCCGCCCCGACGTGCTGGAGAAGATCGTGGGCACCATCCCCGTCAAGCGCCTGGGCGAGCCCAGCGAAATCGCCTCCATCATCGCGTGGCTGGCCTCCGAAGAAGGCGGTTACTCGACGGGAGCGGACTTTTCGGTCAATGGCGGCCTGCACATGCACTGAGCTGCACGGGTCCATGCCACCAAGGGAGCCTCGCGGCTCCCTTTTTGCTTTGAGGTGGGCCCACCGTGCCGTGAGAGCCCTCAGGTTCCGGAAATGACAAAACCCGCCTTGGCGGGTTTTGTGGAAGAGGAGGCCTGCACGAAAAGCCGTCAGGCCGGCGGCGTCAAGGGCTGGGGCACCGCGTGCGCCAGCCGGCGCATCAGCGCTTGCGATCGCGTTCGTCTTCGGGCCAGATGGACATGATGGCGTTGGTTTGCATGGAAGCTTTCTCCTGTATTGCTCTCTTAACGCGGGCCGGATTCAGGTCGTTGACAGGTTTTCAAAAAAATTTTCGAGGAAGCGAAACTTTTTTCGAAGGGCTGTGTTCAGGCGTGGCTGGGGGCGCGCTTGCGGTCGCGGTCATCCCATGGCCAGACAGCTTGGGCCAGCGCTGCGGCTGCGACACGGGTCTGCAGGGCGGTGTGGGAAAAGATGTCGGTCATTGCGGTCACTCCTTTGCGTGTTCAACGCAGGGCCGTGGCTGCGGGTTGACCCAGGGGCTGCCCCAAGGCGAAAGTAATTGCAAGCCTGGGATGGGTAATATGTCAGTCTGGAGACAGACTTCATGCGTGAGTAAAAAAAATCCCTGTCCTGACAAGGGCTTGCGTCCCATGCCAGTCAGGGGTGACTCTGTTACGCCTCGTTGCCGGCAAGCGCCGAAAGCTGCTCGATCTGCTCGCTGAGCTCCAGCCAGCGCTCTTCCAGGCCATCGATTTCGTCATTGCAGGCCTTGAGCTGGCGTCCGGCTTCGGCGATTTCGCCAGGTGGGATTGGCTGGCTGAGCAGGTTTTCGAGACGGTGGCGCTCGGCCTGCAACTGCGGCAGGCGCTTGTCGAGTTGCTCCAGCTCCTTCTTGAAGGGGCGGGTCTTCTCGGCCAGTTGCTGTCGTGCCAGTGCGGCGAGGCGGCGCTGCTCGCGCTGGTCTCCGGCCAGCACGCCTGGCGCGCCGGCCGGAGCCGGGGGCGTGGCTGTTTGCTGTGGCACGGGCTCGGTGACCCGGCTGGCGGACTGCTCGGCCTGGCGGGCTTCCTCGCGCAGGCGCCGGGACTCTTCCAGCAGGTAGCGCTGGTAGTCGTCTAGGTCGCCGTCGAAGGGGCCGACCTTGCCGCGACCGACCATCCAGAAGTCTTCGCAGACCGAGCGAAGCAGCGCACGGTCGTGGCTGACCAGCATGACGGTGCCGTCGAAGTCGTTGATCGCCATGGCCAGGGCCTCGCGCGTGGCCAGGTCCAGGTGGTTGGTCGGTTCGTCCAGCAGCAGCAGGTTGGGGCGCTGCCAGACGATCATGGCCAACACCAGGCGTGCCTTTTCACCGCCACTCATGCTGCCCACGGGCTGCTTGACCATGTCGCCGCTGAAATTGAAGGTGCCCAGGTAGCTGCGCAAGTCCTGCTCGCGCGCCTGCGGGCCGGTGGCTCCCGTATCCCTGGCCAGGCGGATCATGTGTTCCATCGGGTTCTCGCCGGGGCGCAGCACGTCCAGCTCCTGCTGGGCGAAGTAGCCGATGTTCAGTCCCTTGCCTTCGGTGACGGTACCGGCCAGCGCTTTCATCTCGCGCGCAATGGTCTTGACCAGGGTGGACTTGCCCTGGCCGTTGGCGCCCAGGATGCCGATGCGCTGGCCTGCCAGCACCGAGCGGTTGACGCCGCGCAGGATGGTGGTCTCGCGGCCTTCGTCGTCCACATAGCCGAAGGATGCGTCCGTGATGGCCAGCATGGGGTTGGGCAGGTTGGCGGGCGGCTTGAACTCGAAGGTGAATTCGGCGCTGGCCAGCATGGGAGCCACCTTTTCCATGCGCTCGATCTGCTTGACGCGGCTTTGCGCCTGCTTGGCCTTGGAGGCCTTGGCCTTGAAGCGATCGATGAATTTCTGCAGGTGGGCGATCTTTTCCTGCTGGCGCTCGTAGGAGGCCTGTTGCAGCAGCATCTGCTGGGCACGCAGTTCTTCGAACTTGCTGTAGTTGCCGCCGTAGCGTGTGACTTGGGCGTTTTCGATGTGCAGCGTGGTGTTGGTGATGGCGTCCAGGAATTCCCGGTCATGGCTGATCACGACCAGGGTGCCCGGATAGCGCTTGAGCCAGGCTTCGAGCCAGACCAGGGCGTCCAGGTCCAGGTGGTTGGTGGGTTCGTCGAGCAGCAGCAGGTCCGAAGGGCACATCAGTGCACGTGCCAGCTGAAGGCGCATGCGCCAGCCGCCCGAGAAGCTGTTGACCGGGTGCTCCAGTTCGGACACCTTGAAGCCCAGGCCCAGGATCAGGGCCTGGGCGCGCGGCACGGCATCGTGTGCCCCGGCGTCGGCCAGGTCCACATGGGCATGGGCGATGGCCATGCCGTCCTCGCTGGCCTCGGCGGCCGCGAGCTGTGCATTGAGCTCGCTCAGGCGTGTGTCGCCGTCCAGCACGAACTGGGTGGCGGACTCCGAGGTCTCGGGCATGTTCTGCGCGACCTGGCCCAGGCGCCATTGGGGCGGGATGGAGAACTCCCCACCGTCTTCGGCCAGGCTGCCGTTGAGCAGGGCGAACAGGCTGGACTTGCCGGCGCCGTTGCGTCCGACGAGGCCGACCTTTTCACCGGGATTGATGGAGACAGAGGTGCTGTCCAGCAGCACGCGCGTGCCGCGGCGCAGGATGATGTTGCGAAGGCTGATCATGAATGGGCAGGATTATCCCAGTGATTCGCCGGGACAGGATTCCCGCCCGCCATGCCCGTGCCCGGCTGCGGTGCAAGGCCTCAGATCGGCTGTATGCCCACACGCTGCATCATGGACTGGGTGAACTGGATCTCGCGCTCGAAGCCCTTGGCATAGGCGTCGGCGCTGGTGATGGCGACCTTGCCGCCTTCCTGCTCCAGCAAGGCGATGACCTTGGGTTGCCTGAGCACTTCCTCCAGTGCCGTTCGCAGCCGCTGGACGATGGGCTCGGGCGTGGCGGCCGGTACGGAGACGCCGCCCCAGGATGTGAGGTTGACATCGGGCACGCCCAGCTCGGCCAGGGTCTGCACCTGTGCAAGCTTGGGGTTGCGCTGCGGCCCGGCAATGGCCAGCGGTACCAGCCTGCCGGCCAGGACCTGGGGGTACGCGACCGAAAACAGCGGTGCGCCGAAAGCCACCTGCTGGCCCAGCACGGCATTGACCAGTTCCGAAGCACCCTTGTAGGGCACATGGTTGACCTGCAGGCCCATGCTGGAGGCCAGCATTTCCACGCCCAGGTGCGATGGCGTACCCACGCCGCCCGAGGCATAGTCCAGCGCGCCCGGCCTGGACTTGGCACGGGCGGCCAGGTCGTCCAGCGTACGCATGCCGGAGTCGGCATGCACAACCACCAAGATGTCCGAGCGAGACATGCCCAGCACGTGGCGGAAGTCCTTGAACAAATCGTAACCCGGGTTTCTGTACATGCGCATGGCAGCAGCCATGGGCGAGCCCGAGTACAGCAGGGTGTAGCCGTCCGCGGGTGCCTTGGCCACCTGGCGCGCGCCGATGTTGCCGCCCGCACCCGCGCGGTTGTCTATCACCACGGGCTGGCCCAGCTGGGCCGACAGTGCCTCGGCCACGATGCGCGCGGCTGTGTCGGGGCTGGTGCCCGCCAGGTAGGGCACCACCCATTTGATGGGACGCGTGGGCCAGGCGCTGTCTTGTGCCGTGGCCGCGGCAGCCCAGGGCAGGCCTGTCGCCAGCGATGCAGCACCGGCGGCGCGCAGGAATCGGCGGCGGTCCGGGTCATGGTTGGGTATGTCTTGCATGGCGTTGTCTCCTTGTCCTGTCCTTTTCCTGGGGACCGCCTCAGGCAGTGGCCCGTTCCAGCAGTTCCTTGGCGATGGTGTTGCGCTGTATCTCGCTGGTGCCCGTGAGCACCCGGTACATGCGCAGCATGCGGAACAGGAATTCGACGCGCCGTCCCTGTACGATGCCTTCGCCGCCGTGGATCTGCACGGCGCGGTCGGCGATGCGGAACGCCGTCTCCGAGCAGAACAGCTTGCTCATAGAGGCCTGGGCCCGCGCATCGATGCCTGCATCGATGGCACGCGCCGTCTGCACCATCAGCGCCCGTGCCGCCATCCATTCGGTGGCCATGTCGGCCAACATGTGCTGTATGGCCTGGAACTGGGCAATGCTGCGGCCGAACTGCTGGCGGCACAGCGCGTAGTCGCGAGCATCCCGCAGTGCTACCTGGGCCAGGCCCAGCATGGCCGGGCAGTGCAGCAGGCGGTTGACCGTGATGCGGCCCAGGGCCAGGGCCAGGCCCCGCCCCGGCTCGCCGATCAGCTGGGCCGCAGGCACGCGGCAGCCGTCCAGCACGATGTCGCCCGTGCCGGACTGCCCGGCCATGGTCCTGTAGCCGCTGACCACCTGCACGCCCGGCGCATGCAGGTCCACGAAGAAGGCGCTGATCTCGCGCTGCGGGCTGTCCTCCGGGGCGGTCGAGGCCATGAGCACGGCGAAGTCGGCAAAGGGCGCGCCCGAGATGAAGCGCTTGCGGCCGTGCAGCACGTAGTGCTCGCCTTCCAGCACGGCGCGCGTCTGCAGCGCGCCGGCATCCGAGCCGGCAGACGCCTCGGTCAGTGCGAAGCAGATGGATTTGTCGGCGTGCGCCACGGGCAGTATGAATTGCTCCATCTGCAGCGGCGTGGCCTTGCGCACCAGGGCGCCTATGCGCGGAGGGCCGCTGAGTTCGCCCAGCACATGGGGCGCGAACGGCGATCCCGTGGCATAGATGGCTTCCTTGACCAGTACCTGGTCCAGCACGGAAAGGCCTGCGCCGCCCATGGCCTGGGGCAGGGTCATGCCGTAGAAGCCGCGGGCGTGGGAAAGCTTCCAGACCTGACGCAGCAGATCCCTGGAGGCGCTGTTTTCATGGTCCACGCCATGTTCGCGCGCCAGGTCCCCCAGCTCTCCATGGATGAAGCCCTGGAGCGATTCGATCAGCACGGCGGCGCGTTCGGAGCCTTCGAACGGCATTTCCAGCAGGGGGGCGCCAGCGGATGGGAGGGTGTCTTTGGCATTCATCTCAGTTCACCTTGCGGGCGTGTTGGGCCCAGTAGGGCGCCTGCACGGCGCGGCGCATGACCTTGCCGTTGGGGTTCTTGGGCAGTTGCTGCACGAATTCGATGTGGCGCGGACGCTTGAAGCCGCCCAGGCGCTCGGCGCAGAAGCGGTCCAGCGCGGCGCTGTCGCCGGCCTGGCCGGGCTTGAGCACGATATGGGCGGCCACGGCCTCGCCCCATTTGTCGTCGGGGATCGCGAATACGCAGGCATCGGCCACCGAGGCGTGCTCGTAGAGCACCGACTCGACCTCGGACGGGTAGACGTTGAAGCCACCGCTGATGACCATGTCCTTCTTGCGGTCCACGATGTAGACGAAGCCCTGCTCGTCCATGCGCGCCAGGTCGCCCGTGTGGTAGCGGCCGTGCCTGAGCACCTCGGCCGTCAGTTCGGGGGCGCGCCAGTAGCCCGCGAAAATGTCGGCGCCGCTGACCACGATCTCGCCGATCTCGCCTTGCGGCACGGGAAGGCCCTCGTCATCCACCACCTCGACCAGGGATTCGAGAAAGGGCCGGCCGCAGGAGGCCAGGCGCTCGGGGCGCGACGCGCGTGCCTGCAGATGGTCCTGCACGGTCAGGCCGCAGACGCCCGAAGTGGTCTCGCCCGCGCCATAGCCCTGGGACAAAATGGGGCCGAACACGTCCATGGCCTGCAGGATGCGCGCCGGTGCCATGGGGGCTGCGCCGTAGCCCAGGCGCTGCAGGTCGGGCAGGGGGCGGTAGCGGCCGCCGACCTCGGCCAGCAGCATGTTGATCATGGTCGGCACCATGAAGGTATGGGTCACACGCCGCGCCTGCATTTCGGCCATGAAGGCGCCGGGCTCGAAGCCCGCGAACAGGTGGATGGTGGCGCCTGTGCACAGCGCCGGCACCATCTGCATGCCGGAGGCGTGCGTGACGGGACCGACCAGGCCCAGGACATGGCCGGCCTGCATGCCTTCGCCGCGCATCAGGAACTTGCGCAGCTGGGCCAGGCGGTTGCCGAAGGTCTGCATGGCAGCCTTGAGCACGCCCGACGAGCCCGAGGTGTAGTGCAGCACGGCCACTTCGTGCTCCTGCACGGCCACGGGCTGGAAGCGGTCGCTGGCGCAGGCCAGGACGGCTTCGTAGCTGTCCTCGGCGGGGCCGTCCAGCAGCAGCAGGCGCTCGCCGGGCGACTGCAGGTGGGGCTTGAACGTCTCCGCTCGAGCGGCCGTGGTGATGATGATGGCGGCATCGCTGTTGGCCGCGATGTCGCCCACTTCGCGCGGGGACAGCCGGGCGTTGAACGGCGCCTTGACAAGCCCGGCCTTGTAGCAGGCGATCTCGATCTCGACGATTTCCACGCAGTTGGGCAGGTAGATGCCCACGCGGTCGCCGCGCGCCAGGCCCTGGGCCAGCAGGGCGTTGGCCAGGCGGTTGGAGCGCTGCTCCAGTTCGGCGTAGGTGATGCTGCGCGTGGCACTGGTCACCGCAGGCTGCGCCGCATGGGCCCTGCAACTGCGGGCCACCAGTTCGCCGACGTTGGCGATGGCATGGCCCTGGGTGGGCCGGGATGTCTCTTGCATGGTGTTCCTCGTCTGCAGCCGCGCCTCCTGCGCGGCATGCCATGCACTGTTGCAGAAGAGGGGGAGCCAGAGGAAATACTGTTTGCTGATCCAAAGGGATCAGGAATTCTGATGTTCAGGTCAACCCTGAGGGCTGGGGTTGATGGCCCCGGGGGCGGCCAGCCAGCGTGCCTGCCAGAGATGGCTGTCCATCAGGCGCCGGGCCTGGGCCATCAGGGCCTGGCGCACCACCTGCAGCGCGGGGTCGCTGCCGCGGTTGGCCTGTACGGCCAGGAAGTAGTGGCGTAGCAGTTCGGGCGACGTCACCCGCGCCACGATCCAGCCGGGTTCGATGGTTGCCGGGCCATTCCTGGCAGCCAGGCCCGCGTTCGCGCGCAGCCAGGCCGGTGCCTCGCTCAACGAGCAGGCGGGCGTGAAGGTGAAGCCCGCGCCGCAGTGGTAGAGCGAGCGGATCACGCGGGCCGAATCGTGCTCGTGCACGATGTTCAACCGCAGGCCGCCTGCCTCGGCGGCGGATTCCACGGCCTGGCGGATGGAAAAGCGGCGCGACTGCAGCACCAGCGGCAACTGGCAGGCGTCGGCGAAGTCCATGCTCGGCAATCCATCGTCCGGTGCCGGACGCAGCAGCGGGGCTGCCACGGCGTCGACGTCATGGCCGCAGACGTAGATGGGCTCTTCGGCCATCGGCTCGACCTGCAGGTCGTGCAGGGCGGGCGTATCCACCAGAATGGCGAGGTCGGCGCGCCGGTCCAGCATGGCCTTTTGCACCATCAGGCTCAGGTCGTCGATCACGAAGATGCGGATGCGAGGATGGCTGCTGCGCAGGCTGGCGATCACGGGGCCGGCCAGCAGGCTGGTCAGCAGGAACGGCAGCGCGATGGTGACCGAGCCTTCGGGGCCCTGGGGAAGGCGCTGAATGCGCTCGCGCATGGCGTCGGCGTCGGACAGCAGGCGGCGGGCATCCTCATACAGCTGGGTGCCGGCTGGCGTGGGGGTCACGCCCGCATGGCTGCGCTCCAGCAGCCGAGTGCCCAGTTCGCCTTCCAGCTTCTTGATCTGTGCCGTCAGCGCGGGCTGGGCCACGTACAGCGAATGCGCGGCGCGTGAGAGGCTGCCGGCCTCCAGCACCGAGATGAAGTAGCGCAGCGCCCTGAGATCCATCTCAACCCAGGGGGCGGTACTGCGGGCGCAGGGCCTCGGTATCGCCCTCGGTCCAGGCGCGCAGTGCCTCCTGGGTGATGAGCAGCACCTGTTCATCGCCGGAACTGGTGTCCAGCCAGAACACAGGCAGGTCGGGGAAGGCAGCTTCGAAGAACTGTCTTTCGTTGCCGATCTCCAGCACGACCACGCCGTCCTTGGCCAGGCGTGAAGGAAGGTCTTCGAGCATGCGGCGTATGAAGTCCATGCCGTCGGTGCCGCCGGCCAGGGCCAGCTCGGGCTCGGCCTGGTATTCGGCAGGCAGGCGCGACATGCTGTCGGCGTTCACATAAGGTGGGTTGCACAGCACCAGATCCCAGGGGCCGGGCAGTGCGGCCAGGCCGTCGCTTTCCACCAGCTGTACGCGCCGGGCCAGGTCATGGCGGTCCACGTTGATCCGGGCCACGTCCAGCGCGTCGGGCGAGATGTCGGCGCCTGTGACCTCGACCTCGGGCCAGGCCATGGCGGCCAGGCAGGCCAGGCTGCCGTTGCCCGTGCAGAGATCGAGCACGCGGCGCGTGCGGTCGGACAGCCAGCCGTCGATGCTGCCATCGGCCAGCAGCTCGGCGATGAAGCTGCGCGGCACGATGGCGCGCTCATCCACGTAGAAGGGCACGCCCTGGAGCCAGGCCTCGCGTGTGAGGTAGGCGGCCGGCTTGCGGGAGTGGATGCGCTCGATGAACAGCGCGGCCACATCGGCCTGTTGTTGCGCCTCCACGGGGTGGCTGGCGATGGATTCGGGCGCGCCGGGCGTCAGCTCGCTGTCCAGCGGCAGGCCCAGCTTCCAGAGCGTGAGCCAGGCGGCTTCGTCCTCGGCCGTGGCCGTGCCGTGGCCGAAGGCCACGCCGGCGGCCGTGAGCGCGGCGGCTCCCGAAGCCACCAGCTCGGCAATGGTGCTGCCCGAGATGGGAGGGATGGAGGGGCTGGATGTCATCGTCGGCTCCTTGGCCACGCTCAGGCGGCCTGCTGGCGCTGCAGCTGCTCGAGCGTGCGGCGGTAGATGTTTTTGAGCGGCTCGATGTCGGCCACGGCGATGTGCTCGTCGATCTTGTGGATGCTGGCATTGGGCGGGCCCAGCTCGATGACCTGGGGACAGATCTGGGCGATGAAGCGCCCGTCGCTGGTGCCGCCCGTGGTGGACAGCTCGGTCTCCAGGCCGGTCTCGGCACGGATGGCCGCCTGCACGGCATTCACCAGGGTGCCTGGCGTGGTCAGGAAGGGCTGGCCGCCGATGGTCCAGGCCAGCTCGTACTCGAGGCCATGGCGATCCAGCACGGCATGTACGCGCTGCTGCAGCGATTCGGCCGTGGATTCGGTGCAGAAGCGGAAGTTGAAATCGATGGTCACGTGGCCGGGGATGACGTTGGAGGCGCCCGTGCCACCGTGCATGTTGCTGATCTGCCAGCTCGTGGGCGGGAAGAAGGCATTGCCTTCATCCCAGCGCGTGGCGGCCAGCTCGGCCAGGGCGGGAAGGGCCTGGTGGATGGGATTGCGCGCCAGCTGCGGATAGGCGATGTGGCCCTGGATGCCCTGGACCGTGAGGCGCCCGCTCATGGTGCCGCGACGGCCGTTCTTGATCATGTCGCCCGTGCGCTGCACGGAGGTGGGCTCGCCCACGATGCACCAGTCCAGGCGCTGGCCGCGCTCGCGCAGCAGCTCGACCACGACCTTGGTGCCGTCCACGGAAGGGCCTTCCTCGTCGCTGGTCAGCAGCAGGGCAATGTCGAAGGAGGGTGCCGGTGTCTCGGCCAGGAATTCCTCCAGCGCCACGACGAAGGCCGCGATGGAGGTCTTCATGTCGCTGGCGCCCCGGCCGTAGAGCTTGCCGTCGCGGTGCGTGGGCACGAAGGGCGGGCTGCTCCACTGCTCCAGCGGGCCCGTGGGCACCACGTCAGTGTGGCCGGCGAAGACCAGCACGGGGCGGTCGGCCCCCGCAGCGGCCCGCCTGGCCCACAGGTTGCGCACGCGAAAGCTCTCGGGGCCGCTGTCGATGCGCTCGCAGTCAAAGCCCATGGGCAGCAAGGCTTCGGCCAGGAGCTCGAGGCAGCCGGCGTCCTCGGGCGTGACGGAAGGCAGGCTGATCAGTTGCTCGGTCAGTTGCAGGGTGCGGGACATGGTGGTTGGATTCAAAAAAAAGTCGGAGGGCCGGTGCCGCCGGCATGCTCCGACATTGTGAACGTTGCGGGGCCGGGTGCTCAGTTCGGCTTGACTTCCAGCATGATTTCCGTGAAGGAGGGCATGTCGTCCTCGCCGGGCGTGGCCAGTTCGGCGAACTGGCTGGAGGGCGCGGCATGGCCGGCCTTGACCACATCATTCTCGAGGCGCCACATCAGATTGGTGGGCGAGTCGGCAAAGGCCAGGCCTTCGGCGCGGTCGATGCGGCCGCTGCGAATCAGGTGGGCCAGCGCCTCCTCGAAGGTCTGTGACCCTTCGGCCATGGATTTCTCCATGGCCTCCTTCACGCCGGAGAAGTTGCCGCGCTCGATCAGGTCGGCAATCAGCTTGGTGTTGAGCATCACCTCGACGGCCGGCATGCGGCCGCCGTCCACGGTGCGCACCAGGCGCTGGGAGATGACGCCCTTGAGCGCGGCAGACAGCTCGCCCAGCATGGTCGGGCGGATCTCCTCGGGGTAGAAGGACAGGATGCGGTTGAGCGCGTGGTAGCTGTTGTTGGCGTGCAGCGTGGCCAGGCACAGGTGGCCGGACTGTGCGAATCCCATGGCCGATGACATGGTCTCGCGGTCGCGGATTTCGCCGATCAGGATCACGTCGGGTGCCTGGCGCAGTGCGTTCTTGAGCGCGACCTGCAGCGATGCCGTGTCCGAGCCCACCTCGCGCTGGTTGACGATGGAGCGTTTGTTGCGGAACTGGTATTCGATGGGGTCCTCGATGGTGAGGATGTGGCCCGTGAGCTTTTCATTGCGCGCATCGATCATCGATGCCAGTGTCGTGCTCTTGCCCGAGCCCGTGGAGCCCACGACCAGCAGCAGGCCACGCTTTTGCATGATCAGCTCGCCCAGCACGGGCGGCAGGTTCAGCGTCTCCATGGGCGGAATGTGCTGGGCGATGAAGCGCACCACCACGGCACAGCTGCCGCGCTGGTGCATGGCGCTCACGCGAAATCGCCCCACGCCGCGCAGCGGCACGCCCATGTTGAGTTCGCCGGTCTCGTCCAGTTCCTGCAGGCGCTCGGCCGGCACGATCTCCGCCAGCAGGCTGCGCGGCGCATCGGGCGGAAGAAGCTGGTTGTTGATGGGGACGCATTCGCCATTGATCTTGATCAGCGCCGGTGCGTTGACCGCCAGGTAGACGTCGGACGCCTGCTTCTCGCCCATCAGGCGCAAAATCCTCTCCATCGTGCCCATGTGTTCCCCCAAATTTCGTGTGCTGTTGCTGTTCTTGGATCGTCAGCACGTTCCTCCGGCCGGGACTTGCGCTGGCAGGATGCAGCAAGGCGTCACGCCCTGCCTAGCCGTTCGCCTGCGCTCTCCATGTCCTGGTCATGCTGACGTGAAACGGGCGTCCGCTGCCTTGCGGCCGGGGACGCCCTCGATAGTATGCCTCGCTCCATCCCCTGAACAGGGGATGTCCGGGCTGCGGATCCGCACACCTGGCGCGGACCGGATACGGATCAATCGCGCAGCAGATCGTTCAGGCTCGTCGTGGAGCGGGTCTTGGCATCGACCTTCTTGACGATGATGGCGGCGTACATGCTGTAGCGGCCGTTGTCCTTGGGCAGGTTGCCCGATACCACCACCGAGCCGGCAGGCACGCGGCCAAAGCTGGTCTCGCCGGTTGCACGGTCATAGATGGGGGTGGACTGGCCGATGTACACGCCCATGGAGATCACGGAGTTCTCTTCCACGATCACGCCTTCGACGATCTCGGAACGGGCGCCGATGAAGCAGTTGTCCTCGATGATGGTCGGGTTGGCCTGCAGCGGCTCCAGCACGCCGCCCAGGCCCACGCCGCCGGACAGGTGCACGTTCTTGCCGACCTGGGCGCAGGAGCCCACGGTGGCCCAGGTGTCAACCATGGTGCCTTCGTCCACATAGGCGCCGATGTTCACGTAGGAAGGCATCAGGATCGCGCCCTTGGCAACGAAGCTGCCGCGGCGGGCCACGGCCGGGGGCACCACGCGCACGCCGGTGGCGGCGATCTCGGCCTCGGTCATGCCGGCGAACTTGGTGGGCACCTTGTCGAAGAAGTTCAGGTCGCCGGACTGCATCAGCACGTTGTCCTTGAGGCGGAAGGACAGCAGCACGGCCTTCTTGATCCACTGGTGCACGGTCCATTGGCCCACGCCTTCACGCGTGGCAACGCGCAGCTGGCCGTTGTTCAGGGCCTCGATCACGTGGTCCACGGCCTCGGTCACTTCCTTGGGTGCGGCAGCGGGGGAGAGGCTGGCACGGTTGTCCCAGGCGGTGTCGATGATGGATTGCAGCTGTTGCGTCATAAGGCTTTGGTGATCAAAGGGTTTGTGAGAAAAGGGGGGAGGCCAGGGCGGCTCAGCTCTGGCGCGATTCTATGAATTGTGCGATGCGGTGGGCGGCTTCCAGGCATTCCGACGTCTCGGCTACCAAAGCCATGCGCACGCGCCCGGCACCGGGGTTGCGGCCATTGGAATCGCGCGCCAGATAGCTGCCCGGCAACACGGTCACGCCGGTAGCGGCATAAAGCTCTCGTGCGAACTGTGCATCGTCCAGGCCCAGGGATGCGGGAATGCCGGCCCACAGGTAGAAGCTCGCATCGGGCAGGCGTACATCCATCACGCGGGCCAGCACGGGAGTGACCTGGCCGAATTTCTCGCGATACAGGCGGCGGTTTTCTTCCACATGGGCCTCGTCACCCCAGGCCGCGATGGACGCTGTCTGCACAACGGGGCTCATGGCGCCGCCATGGTAGGTGCGGTACAGGAGGAAGGCCTTGATCAGGGCCGCGTCGCCAGCCACGAAACCACTGCGCAGTCCGGGCACATTGCTGCGCTTGGAAAGGCTGGTGAACATCATCAGGTTCCTGTAGTCCGTGCGGCCCAGCCTTTGCGCGGCCTCCAGGCCACCCAGGGGTGCCGTGCCATCGAAGTAGATCTCGCTGTAGCACTCATCGCTGGCGATCACGAAACCGTAGCGGTCGGACAGGGCGAACAGCTTCTCCCATTCGGCCAGCGGCATCACGGCGCCCGTGGGATTGCCGGGCGAGCACACGAAGATCAGCTGGGTCTTCTCCCAGACTTCGGCGGGCACGTTGTCCCAGTCCACGGCGAAATTGCGTGCCGGATCGCTGGGGGCGTAATACGGCTGGGCGCCGGCCAGCAGCGTGGCACCCTCGTAGATCTGGTAGAAGGGGTTGGGGCAGATCACGCGCGCGCCCTCCTGGCCGGCATCGATCACCACCTGTGTGAAGGCGAAAAGCGCCTCGCGCGATCCATTGACGGGCAGAACCTGGGTGGATGCATCCAGGGCAATGCCGTAGCGCTGGCGCGCCCAACGCGCGCACGCCTCGCGCAGCGCGGGTTCGCCGGCAGTGGCCGGGTACCTGGCCAGGCCGCCCAGATCGGTGCTCAGGGCCTGCTCGATGAAGGCCGGCGTGGCATGGCGGGGCTCTCCGATGCCAAGGCTGATGGGACGCACATCGGCCGGTGGCTGGACCCCGGCGAACAGTTTGCGAAGACGCTCAAACGGATAGGGCTGGAGTCGGGAGAGCAGGGGATTCATGGGCTCGCATTATGGATTGATGCGCTTTCGGCATGCCATCGTCACAGGGACTGCGGGTCTGCACGCTGGATTTTTTGCATTCTGTTACCTATTCTGGCATGGTCTCGACTGGGGCCATGCCATCTCGTGTGGCGTGGCCTCGCAAACGGTGAGTTCCAGAACCAATGACAAGAGAGGCAATCCGCTATGCAGGCAGGCGCTGGCATGGAAAAAGATGAAAGCAGGCATCGTAAGCATACATCCGGCCCGGGGGCCGGCTTTCTTGCATTCACCCTATGGGCCTTGATGGGGCCGGTGCTGGCGCTGGCGGCAACGGAAACCGGCCTTGCAGGGTGGCTGTGGGGCGCGTTGGCGTTGTGGGGGCTCATGCTGCTGGCCGGCATGTACCGGCTCTGGTCCAGAGTGGGGGCAGAGCGCGAACTGCTGCAGCAGGCGATGCAGGGCATCGCCCAGGGGGACCTGAGCCAGCGCGTGGCCGTCGAGGCCGTGGCGTTCCCGGAGGGAGGGGATGCCGCGAAGAATCCCAAGGCCCTGCTGGGCGGCATGGTCACCTCGCTGTCGGGCATGGTGGCCGACGTGCGCAGCAATGCGGCACTGGTGGCCCAGGCAGGCCAGCAACTGGTGGATGAGCACCGTGCCCTGTCCGAACGCACGGAGCAACAGGCCAGCAATCTGGCGCAGACGGTGGTCAGCGTGGAGCAGCTCAGCAGCGCCGTGCAGCACAACGCGGACGTGGTGGGCGTGGTCCATGGCCAGGCCAGCGCCGTGCGCGGCGCCGCCGACGAAGGCGTGGTGGCCATGGGGCGCGCCGTGGAGTCTGTGGAAACCATCGAGAGCAGCGCCGGCCGCATGCGCGAGATCATCGGGGTGATCGACGGGATCGCCTTCCAGACCAATATCCTTGCCCTCAATGCCGCCGTGGAGGCGGCCCGCGCGGGGGAGCAGGGCCGGGGCTTTGCCGTCGTGGCCAGCGAGGTGCGCTCCCTGGCACAGCGCTCGGCGGAGGCCGCGCGCGAGATACGCCACCTGATCGGCGACGCGCTGGCCCAGGTCGGGCAAAGCACGGAGTTGATACGCACGGCTGGTCGTGGCATGGAGCGCGTGACCGAAGGCATCCGCCAGGTGGCCGAGCACATGGGCGAGCTGTCGCGGTCCACGGGCAGTCAGAGCACGGGCCTTGCGGAGATCAGCCGTGCCGTGCACCAGATCGACGAGATTACACAGCACAACGCGCAGATGGTGGGCCACGCCTTGGAGCAGGCCCGCGCGTTGCAGCAGCGTGCGCAGATGCTGTCCGGGGCGGTATCACGCTTTCGACTCCAGCAGGGAACGGCCGAGGAGGCCGTGGCTTTGGTCGAGTCCGCCATGCGTATGGCCCGGCGCGGAGTGACCACCGATGCCTTGCTGGCCGCCGTCAACGATCCCGGCCAGCCATTCCATGACCGCGACATGTACGTCTTCGCCCTGGCCGCCGATGGCAGCTACCGGGCGTTTGGCGGCAATCCCTCACGCGTGGGCGTGCGCGTGCAGGAACTGCCCGGCGTGCGCGGGGAGCAGCTGCTGAACGACATCATCGCCCAGGCCGAGCGCGGGCCGGGCTGGGTGGAATACGACTTCAGGAACCCCTCGACCCAGCAGGTGCAGACCAAGATGTCCTTCGTGTGCAAGCACGGCGGGCTGTACTGGGGCTGCGGGGTGTACAAGAGCCTGGCGCTGGCGGCTTAGCCGCAGGCCGGCCCGTCAGGCGAGCCGCGCGCCTGGCTCAGTGGGTGCCGGGCGAGGCACCTGCACCTGCGCGCTGTGCCCGCGCGCGGGCCAGGATGGCAGCGATGGTGGCCTGCTTGCTGTCCGTGGCCGGAGGCGTCGGGCAGGGCGTGGAAGGCCCGTCGAGCTTCTTTTCCTCTTGCATGGCGGTTGCAACGGCCGTCTTCGCACGGTCCGCATCCAGGCGGTCGCGGTGCGCTGCATAACGCTGGCGTGCATGCTCTGCCTGCTGCGGACTCCAGGCAGACCAGCCGGTGGCCGGGCCGCTGGCGTTGTGCAGTTCGATGCAGTCCACGGGACAGACCGGAATGCACAGTTCACAGCCCGTGCAGTGGGCGGCGATCACCGTGTGCATGAACTTGTTGGCGCCCAGGATGGCATCCGTGGGGCAGGCCTTGATGCACAGTGTGCAGCCTATGCACCAGGCCTCGTCGATCACGGCCACGTTGCGCGGCGCCTCGGCGCCATGCTCCACGCTCAATGCAATGACCGGTCGGCCTGTCAGCGCGGCCAGCCGCTCGACGCCCGCCGCACCGCCCGGGGGACACTGGTTGATGCCGGCCTCGCCCGCGGCCACGGCCCGCGCATAGCTTGCGCAGTCGGGGTAGCCGCAACGCGTGCATTGCGTCTGCGGCAATGCGGCGTCAATGCGCGCTGCCAGCGCATCGCGGCCGAGGGGGGCGCAGGCGGACATGGCCTTGTCAGCCTGCCTGCACCTTGGCGCCACGGCGGCGCGCAGGTGCCGTGGAGTCGGAGGCCGCCGGGGCATCATCACTGAGGCTGCTGGCATGTCCGGCCGCGCTGGCGGCGGTGGCACTCTCGGGCTGGTGGGCGTGGATGAAGTCGCGCACCTGTGGATACACGATCTCACGCCAGCGGCGGCCGCTGAAGATTCCGTAGTGTCCTGCGCCCTGAACCTCCAGGTGCTGGCGCTGGTCGGCCGCGATACCCGTGCACAGGTCGTGCGCGGCCCGCGTCTGGCCCGAGCCGGAAATGTCGTCCAGTTCGCCCTCGACGGTCAGGAGCGCGCTGCCATGGATGTCCTGCGGCCGAACCAGCTCGATTTTTCCTTCCGGCGAGCGGACTTCCCAGGTGCCGTGCACCAGCTTGTAGTCCTGGAACACCGTGGCGATGGTTTCCAGGTAGTAGTCGGCATCCATGTCGAGCACGGCGTTGTACTCGTCATAGAACTTGCGGTGGTGCTCGGCGCTGGCGTCGTCGCCCTTGATCAGGTCCTTGAAGTAGTCGTAGTGGCTCTTGGCGTGGCGATCGGGGTTCATGGCCACGAAGCCAGAGTACTGCAGAAAGCCGGGATACACACGCCGGCCCACGCCTGGATACCCATCGGGCACGCGGTAGATCACATTGTTCTCGAACCACTCGAAGCTGCGGTTCTGGGCCAGATTGTTCACCGAGGTCGGAGAGCGGCGCGCATCGATGGGGCCGCCCATCATGGTCATCGACAGCGGTGGGGTCTCGCCGCGGCTGGCCATCAGCGACACGGCAGCCAGCACCGGCACGGTGGGCTGGCAGACACTGACCACGTGGCATTGGCCGTACTTGCCCTGCAGGTAGCGGATGAACTCCTGCACATAGTTCACATAGTCATCGAGGTGGAACTCGCCATCGGCCAAGGGCACCAGACGGGCATTCTTCCAGTCGGTGATGTAGACCTTGTGGTCGCCGAGCATGCTCTGCACCGTATCGCGCAGCAGCGTCGCATAGTGGCCCGACAGCGGCGCCACGATCAGCACCACCGGCTGGCTCAGCATGGTCTGCAGCGTTTCCGTGTCGTCGGAGAAGCGCTTGAAGCGGCGCAGTTCGCAAAATGGCTTGTCCACCTCGACGCGCTCGCGGATGGTCACGTCCACGCCGCCGACATCCACGGTGTGCAGGTTGAACTCCGGCTTTTCGTAGTCCTTGCCGAGGCGGTAGAACAGATCGAACCCGGCGGCCATGCGCTGGGACAACGGGCCCTGGCTCAACAGCGAATGGGGGTTGCTGTAAAGCTTGGCGGCAGCCTGCGCGAAATCGGCAAAGGGCTCGACCATGGCGCGCTGGATTTCGTAGAGCTGATAAAGCATGGGTACAAGGAGGGGGGTGGAATTTGTTGCAGTGCAATATATCAGCAGCACGCTAAAAAAATTGGTAGTAAAACCCCTCTACTGCTGTCGCGTAAGTGATAGTTTTGTTGATGAAGGTCGTTCGGCGGCCTGCAAGGCCACGGCTTGCCTGCAATGTCGTGTGCCGAGTCAGGCTTCGAGCGCCCCTTCGGCTGGTTTGGTGCGCGCAAGCCGCATCACCTCTGACGGCGGCAGTTGCTTGAGCTTGTGGTTGCTCCAGACCTGGCGCCAGCGGCGGGCCCCTGCCAGCCCGTTGCGCAAGCCCAACATATGCCTGGCGATGGAGTACCAGTGCGTGCCATGTGCGCGAGCCTCGCGCTCCATATAGGCCACCATCTGCTCCTCGACCGACTCTCGCGTATGCAACTGGTCCGCTTCGCCGTAGTACAACGCATCCCAGGAAGCCAGCCACCAGGGGTTGTGGTAGGCCTCGCGGCCCACCATCACGCCGTCGACCTGCTGCAACAATTCCTGCACCGTGGAGTCGGCCTTGATGCCGCCATTGATGGCAATGGTCAGCCCGGGGAAATCCTGCTTGAGCCGGGCCACGACTTCGTAGCGCAACGGCGGGATCTCGCGGTTTTCCTTGGGTGAAAGGCCTTTGAGCCAAGCGTTGCGTGCATGCACGATGAAGACGCGGCAGCCGGCGTCGGCCACCGTGCCCACGAAATCGCGCACGAAGCCGTAGCTCTCATCCTTGTCGATGCCGATGCGGTGCTTGACCGTGACGGGAATGTCCACCGCATCCACCATGGCCTTCACACAATCGGCCACCAGGGGTGCTTCGTTCATCAGGCAGGCGCCGAACGCTCCACGCTGCACGCGTTCGCTGGGGCAGCCGCAGTTCAGATTGATCTCGTCATAGCCCCATTGCGCCCCCAGCCGGGCGCTTTGCGCCAGATCGCCGGGCTCGCTGCCCCCCAATTGCAAGGCCAACGGATGCTCCTCACCCTCGAATCGCAGGTGCCGGGGCACATCGCCATGCAGCAGCGCACCAGTGGTCACCATCTCGGTGTAGAGCAGGGTGTGGCGGCTCAGCAGGCGATGCAGGTAGCGGCAGTGCTTGTCTGTCCAGTCCATCATGGGCGCGACGGACATGCGCCAATTCAATGCAACTTGTTGATTTTGTTTGTGTATTTGATCGTTCATCGCGCTCTCCATGGAGTATGGAGCACTGTTTTGTAGCACCGATCTCCCCCGAAAAACCCCGACTTTCCTATCCCGGTGATACATTCAGTGCTCCAAAAAGAACGTGGAGCACCGTAGCATTGGGGTCAATTACGGCAAGGAAGAAGGCCGACGGCTCGACTTCCTATAAGGCACAAATTCGCCTGAGAGAGAAGGGCGTAATTGTGCACAGTGAGACGGAAACTTTCACGCGCAGGGCCTTGGAGCCGGCGTGCATCAAGAGACGCGAGGGCGATTCTCGGCGCGTGTGGGGCCGCTGGAAAACTGAAGGTGGTCAAGGTCGCGTGGGTCGTCTCGATGCTGTCTGCCCAGTCTTTGCTTCCACGAAGCAGCGGCTTCGCCGGGCGTCGAGCCGGTATGCAGGCACGAGCAGTCCGAAGAAGTCCTCTCAACACTGCTTCAGCAGGACGTCGATGCCTCCGCACCTGGCGGTCAGGGCGAAGTGAGACGTGCGGATTGGCGGCGTCGGCAAAAGAGGTCGGCGGCTGCTCGCCATGCGGACCTCCTGTGGTCCGATTCCCTGTGCTGCGGTTGTCCGACAGGGTCGGGGACGGTGGACGCACATGCTTGAGGGCATGACAAAACCCGCCCCCAATTCCCCTGGTCAAGTGCCTACCTCGTCTTCCCGCAACCGCTTTGCGACCAAGCGCATGCTGTACATCGCAGGTGCTGTCGTCGCGGTGCTGCTGGTTGCCATATTCGTTCCCTGGTAGGCGTGCTGCATGGTCCAGCTGTGCCGTGGGCGTCGCCTTGCTGCTCGTGCTGCTCCATCCGCACCGGGTACTGACCGACGGTTCTGGCTGGGGTGCGGCGGATCGAGTCTCATGGTGAGGATGCCCCAAGGCCTCCGTCCACGCGCAGCGTCTGGCCCGTGATGTATGCGGCTCCTTCCGAGGCGAGGAAGGCCACGGCCGCGGCAATGTCCTCAGGTGTGCCCAACCTTTGCAGGGGTACCGATGCCATGTGGTTCTGATGTACGCCGGCACTTCCGATCCAGCCGGGCAGGATGTTGTTCATGCGGATGTTGGCCCGCGAGTAGCCACCGACAAAGATCCGTGTGAACGATTCCAGTGCGGCCCGAATGGTGGACGATGCTGGCGCCAGTTCGCTGTCCGCCTTCGCTGCGGCGCCCGAGATGTTGATCACCACTCCGCCGCCTTGCCTTTGCATGATGGGGGTTACCAGTTGCGTCGGCCGCACCACCTGCAGGAGGTTGGCCTTCGCGTCGGCCAGCCAAAGCTCGTCGGACAAAGCCAGAAGGGGTGCGCCTTGTCCGCGGGAGGCGTTGTTGACAAGCACGTCGATGCGTCCCCAGCGTTGATGGGCCAGTTCGACAAGGCACAGCAGGTCGGTCAAGGATTCGCCGGAGCCGGTGACGCTGACCCCGTCGAGTTCCCGCGCGAGCGCTGCGCCTTTGTCGGTGGACGAAATGAGGCCCATGCGAAAGCCGTCCGCGGCAAGCCGCCGAGCGATCGCGGTTCCGATCTCCGTGGCGGCGGACGTGACGAGAGCGACTTTTTCTGTTGCTGTGACCATGTGGCAGGTACCTTTCGTAGACATGGCCATTTTTTTTCAGGTTCATGACCCTCTGGGCTGTCCAGGCCGTGGAATGGCTGCCTTGATTCAGTAGAAAATCTACAGCCATGAATACCCGGATACACCGCACCCCCTCCTTGAACGCGCTGCGGGCTTTCGAGGTGGCGAGCCGGCATCTCAGTTTCCGCAGGGCTGCGGAAGAACTGGGTGTGACTCAGAGTGCTGTTGCACAGCAGGTGCGGGCGCTGGAAGCCGAGATCGGCGTGAAACTGTTCGAGCGCCGGCCTCGTGCCCTGAGCCTCACGCAGAACGGCCAGCGCTACATCGGCACAGTGCGCCGCGCGTTTGATATGCTGGCCGATGCCACGCAGAGCCTTGCGCCCGAGAAACTGGGCGTCACGGTCAGCGTGACGCCCACGTTCGCCACCAAATGGCTCATGCCGAGGCTGGCCGACTACACACGGGCCCATGCCGATGTCGAACTGCGAGTGCTGGCCACCGAGCGCCTCTCGCATTTCCATACGGAAGCGGTGGATCTGGCTGTTCGATATGGCCGTCCGCCCTTCGGTCCTGGGATCCAGGCCGATCTGTTGTTCCCGGAGTGCCTGGTCGCCGTGGGGACCCCGCGTCTGCTTCAGTACTCGGGCCGGGAAGCGAGCATGCAGATGCCCCTTGTGCTGCTGCACGATTCCCAGTCCCCCTGGAGCCATTACTTCGAGCAGTTCCCGAACCATGAGCCAGCAGCACCTGCGCATGCCATCTGGTTCAACCAGACTACCTTGGCCATCGATGCTGCGCTCCTGGGGCAGGGTCTGGCCCTTGTTCAGAAGGAGTTCGTCAGCCCTTGCCTTGCGGATGGTCGATTGGCACAACTGTTCCAGGAGGAGATGCACACGGATGCTGGCTACTACGTGGTGTGCCCGCGAAAGCCGCGAAAGCCCGAGGCGGTTGAAGCGGTCAGACGCTGGATGCTTCGGAGCGTGTTGGCTGGTACGTAGCCAGGTATGCGGGCCCAGTCCACCGAACAAAAAGAGTCGGACATGGCTTTCAAGCGGCCCAGCGCCTTGGTCGCACTGAACAGCCATCCTTCGCTCGAGGATGGATCCGCAAGCGGGGGTGGACAAAGCGTCAACTTCAGAAAGGTTGCCGGAGGCTATATTCCCGCTGGGGGAAGCTGCGTTCGTAAATCGAGCGCACGTGTCCGGAAGGGCGTCTCATGCACGCCGGAAGCTGTATCAAGGTTTGCAATCAATCTCTGGAGGGAATTGGCAAATGGGCATCGCTTTTCGCCAGACTGAAATCAACATCAAGATCGCCAGGAAGCAAGGCAAGGAGATTTCCAAGCTGCTGAAGGATAAAGGCTGGATCACCGAGGAGATGCCCTTGGATGCTGCATTGGCGGCGGTTGGCTGGCATGGCAAGAGCCACAGAACTCTGCTCATAATCGAGGAGATCGATGTGGACAAGATAACCGAACGAGTCTCTCAGCAACTGGAGGCGTTGGCTCCTTTTGTGCGCGATGGGAGCTTTGTCCGCTTTGAATCCGAGGAGAGCAGCAAAGATTATGCGCTCTGTATTTTTGAGGGGGGAAAGGCGCACGGTTACGGATGGCTGGGAACTCGGGAAAAGACATCGGTGGTTGCCGCTATCGGTGATGTGCCAAGCGGTCCATGGAATGAGTACATCCATGACGAATCTCCATCCCGTGAGAAGTTGACAGATTACCGCTATTGGGCGGTGGTGGCTTGGAACATGGCTCAGAACATCCAGTTCATTGCCCAGAATTCCACGAGCTTCAGTGCAAAGGACAAGAAGCAGGCCTACTGGATCATCCGTGCTTGTGAAGAAGCCCAGGCCTCCATGCTGGGAAAGCGCCACCTGATTTTCGAAGATATCAAGATGTATGACAAAGAGGCCGGCAAGATTCCGCAGGTCCTCGCGAGTACAGCCCACGAGGCCAAACTTCTCTGGCTCAAAGGACCTCGCAAGAAGTTGGCCGAGCTGGAATTCGACATCAGTGCCGATGAACTGCAGGCGCTGCTCCGCTACCGTGATACATTTGCACCGGGGAAAGATCTCTTGGTCGATGGACGAGAGGGCATATATCAACCGGACGTGCTTGCATTCTTTGAGTACCTGCGTGAGGCATCCTGGTTCCAGCAGCTTTGCAGGCTGGCAAAGGATGGAGATAAACGCATGGAGGTGATCCTGGACTTCCAGGGGCTGATGTCTGATGTGATGGAATCTGCCGATCTGAAGGAGCTCCTGTTCAATCTGCATTGGAGTGCCTCCGCTGACAAGGGAAGTGCTGCCATCGTTCCTGGCGTGAGCAGCGAGGAAATCTCTTCGTATGTCGCCAGCGAAATCCACAACGCAATGCAGAGAGTCAGTCAACTGGTCGCTACGAAGTAGGACGGCTGGGGGGCTTCTGTTGGCGGCGAAGGCGCTCTGCGATCAGCCAGCCCTGAGAAGCCGGCATTGCCGGTCAGCCGCCGCCGCTTGACACGTATGCCCAATGGGACGAGGCACTGATCAGAACCGAAACCAGGGCCACGAGCAGCCCAAGCCACATGCCTTTGCGGGCAATCATCGCCTCGTCCTTGGCCCGTGCAGCTTCTTCACGAAAGAAGGCAGCTTCCTTGCGGGCTTCGAGCACCTGATTCAGGGCGGCCCGCAGTGCGGATTCGGTGTCCGCAGCATTGCGCCTTGTGGACTCCGCCATCTGGACATGGTGTTGCCTGCGTGTCTTTTGCTGCTCGGCACGCATGGCGCTGAGCAGCATGGATCCGGCCAGCTGGTCCTGGTGATATCTATTCGCCCTGATGTCCCGATCCTTGGGAGGCGGTGACCCCGGAAAAATGTTGAACCTGGCATGTTGAGCAATGGGTGCTTTCGACGCTGGCTTTTCCTCAGGGAATGGAGCCGTGCGCCTGATGCTGGTTGGTTTCTCAGGATGGTTCTGGGGTGTCGATGGCAGCTTTGTCCTTTCAGCGAAAGCTCCGCTGGTGGCAAAGACTGCGGTCGTACCCAATGCCTGGATCTGTTCCGTATTCTTGTGGGAGACCCGGGAGGCCTGCGCATGATTCCCCGATGAAGACGCTGCGGCAGGATGCCGATCCGGTTTCGATTCAGTGATCGCCGGACCCTCGAGGAGCAAAGGGCTTGCGCCGAAGCTGGGAGCGTTCTGCTTCGAGGAGGTGACGGCGGGTTGTGGTGATGGTGGTGCCGACTGGGGTGAGGTTGGCGCATCGGAGTCAGGCGAGGCGGTCAGTCGCCGGCATGCTCGTGCATCTTGAAGACAGAACATTCCTAGGAATATTCCTGTTTTTGGATGAGTACTTCCTGAACCCTCGCCAGTTGCGCATGATTGTCCGATGTCCCTGCCTGGATATCCCAATGAAACAAGACAAGCAACCCATCTCCATGGAGATGCAGATACACAATGCGCGCAATCAGGCATGCATGCTGGCCGCCGCCTATATAGGCCTGGGTGAATTCGTCCATGACGTGATCCGCCACTCCTTGCACCATGGCGGGGTGGATGTGCAGACGCTGAGGCAATTGCGCGATCAGGCGGAACTGAGAGTCAAGGACACCTCGGTGCAAGGGCTGCCGATCGAGGATGAAGGCGCGGTGCTCAACGGTGCGCTTGCGTTGTTCAAGCACTACCTGGATCCGCAAGAGGCCGACCGTTGAGCGTCGTACGCAACGGCCTGGTCATCTGGCCGACTGTCGGCAAGCACAGCGCGTCCTGCGTCCTGGCAGGGATCCGCGTCCCTGGGTGATGTCCCCGACTCGGCGTCCCCGACCTTGATCGGCAAGCGCATGGTGACACCGGTCATGTGCCTTCCCTGCATTCCACCATGGTGGATTTCCACTATAGTAGATGGCATGACAAGCCATGCATCTCTCGAAAGCCTGATCCCCCGGCGTGTGCGCGAGGAACGGATGGAGCGGGGCCTGACGCTCGAACAGCTGGCGGCCCAGGCGGGCGTCAGCCGCGCCATGATCTCGAAGATCGAACGGGGGCAAAGCAGTCCCACGGCCGTTCTCCTGTCCAGGATCGGTGATGCGATGGGCTTGAGCCTGTCTTCGCTGATGAGCGAGCGCCGGCCCGGCAGGCCGGCCATGCGGTGCATGCAGGAGCAGCCCGTCTGGACCGATCCGCAGACGGGGTACACGCGCCGGCTGGTGTCTCCTGCCGGCGACAACGGTGATACCGAGATCGTCGCGGTCGAGCTGCCTGCCGGGGCCACGGTGACGTTTCCTGCCACACAGAGCCTTCATTCGCAAGACCAGGTCCTGGTGCTGGAGGGCCGGTTGACGCTGCGGGGCGATGCTGCGGTCTTCGAGCTGGAAGCGGGGGACTGTGCCCGGATTTCCACCCGGCTGGAGAGCTCCTTTGGCAATACGGGCAAGCTGCCCGCGCGCTATCTGGTGGTCAAGCGGCACTACCTGTGAATTGCGCACGCGAGGCGGCCGCGCATCCTTGATCGAGAAAGTACATGATGGACCTGGAATTCAAATGGGCTCGAATGGAGTCATTCACTGCGCTGGAGCTGTACGAGATCATCAAGGCGCGGGAGTCGGTCTTTGTGGTCGAGCAGCAATGCGCCTATCAGGAGGCCGATGGCGTGGACCCCTCCTGCTGGCATCTGAGGACATTTGTCGAGGGCGAGCTTGCGGCCTGCGCAAGGGTCGTGGAGCCTGGCATCAAGTACCGCGAGCCCTCGATCGGGCGTGTCATGACCTTGGCAAGGTTCCGGGGGCGCGGGCTCGGACGTCCCCTGGTGACCCAGGCCATCGCCTTCACCGAGGCGCGCTTTCCCGGGCAAGGCATCCGGATCGGGGCACAGGCACGCCTGCACGGGTTCTATGCCTCCCTCGGCTTTGAAGCCGTGGGTGACGCCTATGACGAGGACGGCATCCTGCACATCGATATGGTGAAGTCCTCGGTGGGGCTTGTCCCGTCCCTGGTTGACGGCATGGGGCCGTGATACCCCAGCCCCTGGAGTGACAGGCCGTCAGGGGGGAGGCCTGCCACTTCCTTTGCCCAGCGATAGGATCTCGCTGGCGTGGACGATGGCCTGGGCAACGTCCTCGACCGAACTGCGCCGGCTCATGGCCTGCGCGCGGATCATTTCGTAGGCCTGGTCCTCGCCGATGCCATGGGTCTGCATGAGGATGGACTTGGCCTCGGTCACGCGGCGCTGGCCCAGCAGCTTGGCCTGAAGCCTGGCGATGCGGTGCTGTTGCTGGCGTGACTCCTTGTGGTTTCTGCGTGCCAGCACCAGGGTGGACAGCAGGCCGAAGGAGCGTATGGGCGAGGGCAGAATGGCCTGTACCTGCAGTTCCAGCACGGCGCAGACGACGGTGGGGTTCTCGTAGTTGACCACGGCAATGGCGGTGGGCGGGTTCTCGCCTTCGCCCCGGGTCCAGGGGTGGTGCAGCTGCAGGTGGTCGGGCCGCACGGCGAGGAAGACCACGTCCGTGCCTTCGGGCAGACTGGGCTGGGGCGGCCACAGGGCCTGGACCTGGCAGCCTATGCGTTGCAGTTGCTGGACCAGCAGGCGCCCGTCGGCATCGTCGGGGTGGACGACGGCGACACGCAACTGGCGCAACTCCTTGAGCTGGGGCGAGGTGGCGCGCAGCAGCGGCTTTCTTTCCAGCAAGGGCTTGCCTGTCGCAGCGTCATGTTTCGGGGAGGCATCCACGCTCAGTCCTCCAGGGCACCGAGGCTGGCCGTCCAGTCGCCCAGGGAATGGGTGACCAGGTACGGGTCGGGGGAGACGGCTCGCGTGGCCTGGCGCACGATGGTGAAACCGCCCTGCGCGTTGGCCCGGCCCACCCGCGGGTACAGCCAGGTGTGGTGGTTGCCGGGGTCGATCTTGATGCGACCCTGGGGTGCATCGAATTCGCTGCCCAGCAGATGGGGCAGCAATTCGCCGATGCGGTCGCTGCCGGCCTGGCGGAAGGCGTTGGCAAACAGGTGCATCTGGAAGTAGGCGGCCTCCCAGCACAGGTTGGGCCGGCAGTCTTCACCCAGGTGCTGGCGCAGCAGGGCCAGGCAGCGCGTGTTGGCGGGCGAGTCTATGGACTGGAAGTAGGGGGCGGCCGTGAAGTGGCCGGCAGCGATGTCGGCGCCCATCTGGGCGATCTCGGCCTCGGAGGTGGTGAGGCTTGCCATGGGCATGGTCTGCGGGTCGAAACCCGCGTCCGCATAGGCGCGGTAGAGGCTGGCCGTGGAGTCGCCGACCACGGTGGAGAAGATGAAGTCCGGTTGCCGCTCGCGGATGTCCCGCATGAGGACTGCGTAGTCGCGCTCGGTGGCATCCAGTGGCAGGTAGTGCTCGCCCAGCATGGCGCTGCCTGGCTGCTGCATGACCAGCTCGCCCATGATGCGGTTGGACTCGTAGGGGTAGATGTAGTCCGAGCCTATGAGGTAGACGCGGGCACCGAAGTTGCTGGTCATGAAGTCGGCCAGCTGCACGCTGTTCTGGTTGGGCGCGGCGCCGGTGTAGATGACGTTGCCGGAGAACTCGAAGCCCTCGTAGAGCGTGGGATAGAACAGCAGCCGGTTCCATTTCTCGACGATGGGGATGACGGCCTTGCGGCTGCTGGACATGTAGCAGCCGAAGATGACGTTGATGCCGTCGCCCACGATGAGCTGCTCGGCCAGGGCCGCATAGCGTGCGGGCGTGGAGGCGGGGTCGTAGCGCACGGCCACCAGTTCGCGCCCCAGCAGCCCGCCGGCGGCGTTGATCTCGTCGATGGCCAGTTGCGCGCCCCGCAGCTGGGACTGGCCTATGGTCGAGGTGGTGCCCGTGGCCGAATAGAGAATGCCGACTCTGACGGGATCGGTGTTTGCCAAGTGTGG
The DNA here is from genome assembly GCF_903815225.1 of Delftia tsuruhatensis. NCBI lineage: Bacteria > Pseudomonadati > Pseudomonadota > Betaproteobacteria > Burkholderiales > Comamonadaceae > Delftia > Delftia tsuruhatensis. The sequence goes on along the minus strand of NZ_LR813084.1, from coordinate 3,276,223 downwards.
ACTCCTGTGCTTGCGGTCTTCGTGTTCCGGTTTCCCAGGTTAATCGAGGTTGCGGGCCATCTCAGCGTCCTGCGGCGAGACGGGCGCCCATCCGTGCCAGCCGCCGGGGCAGGTGGCTGGCGTCGTCGGCGATGCCGTAGTTGCGCCAGCCGAAAATGTGGCGCACGTAGCTGTCGGCCTGGCTGTCCACGGCCAGGCAGCTGATGCGGATGCCGGCGCAGCGGGCCTGCTGCACGGCGTGGCGCGCGTCCTCGACCAGATGGCGGACGTCGTGCACATCGATGTCGCTGGGTGCGCCATCGGTGAGCACCAGCAGGTGGCGCTGGCCTTCGGGCTCCGCCGCCAGCACGGTGGTGGCATGGCGCAGGGCGGCGCCCAGGCGGGTGGAGTAGCGGCCTTGCAGCGCATGCAGGAGGGCGGGGGCCCTGCCCGCGAACGGCATGCCGAAATCCAGCAGGTGCAGATAGTGGACTTCGGCGCGCGTGTTGGAGCAAAAGGCGTGGATGGCCAGCCGCTCCATGCCCGCGACGCGGGATTCGGCCAGCATGCGCACGGCCTGCTTTTCCAGATCGAGCAGGCGCATGCCGTGGGGGCCGACCGCATTGACCGATTCTGAGGCGTCCATCAGCACCAGAAGGCTGGCGGGACGTGGTCCCTTGCCCGCGCGCAGGAACAGGCGAGGTTCGGGGAGCAGCCGCAGGCGGCGGTCCACCTGGACTTCGATGGCGGCGTTGAAGTCCAGCTCGTCCCCCTCCCATTGGCGGCGCAGGCGCTGGCGGCGATCGAGCTGGCGTGCCCGCGGCAAGGGCATGGGGGGGCGTCCATGGGGGCTGCGCGGGTTGCCGGGCGGCGCTGCCTCCGGGCTCTGGCCCTGGGGCAGGGTGTCGATGACCGTGCACCAGTCCGCCTTCAGGCGCTCCAGCCTGTGGTCCCATTCGGGATAGCGATGGCGGGCCAGTTCCATGTCCTGCGGCCGGCTGTGATCGGCGCCTTGCGTGGCGCCGGGCGATGCCGGCCGTGCCGCGCCGGTGCCGGCCTGCGGCAGCGCCAGCGGATCGTCCTGCCGGTCCGGGGAGTCGGGGTGCTGCCAGAGATGGCTGTTGTCATCGCGGTAGGGGCTGGGCACGGCGTGGTGCTGCGGGTCCATGCGCACGCGCATCTGGCCCAGGTCGTTGGCCAGGATGGAGGCGATGGCGCGGAAGGCGGCAGGGTCCTCCAGGCCGTGGCGCGTGGCGGTGTCCTCGAACAGGCCGCGTGCCTTGTGGATCCAGTGGTTGCCATCGGCATGGTCCGGCCACAGCAGCATGCGGTCCAGGCGCGCCATGAAGGCCGCAAAGCCCAGGTCGGACGGATCGGGTTCGGGCGCGATGCAGGCCTCGAACCAGCGGCGCACACCGGGATGCGCGCGGCACAGCAGCCGGTCCACGCGCGCATCTTCGAGCGCCGCGACCACGGCCTGGCCCATGGGCTTGAGGGCGCGGCTGTCCTGGCGCGCGGGCGAGTAGCGCAGGTGGGCCGCGGCATGGGCCACGGTGGCCGCATGCAGCGGCCCTCGCATCGCCTGGGCGGGCAGCAGCAGCCGTGCCGGTGAGCCGGCCAGCACGGCGCGCGGCGGCAGCGCCTGCTCCGAGGGGGTGGCCCGTGCCAGCGGCTGCACGGTGACGTCTTGGCGTGCGAGCGCGCTGGCCAGCAGGCTCAGAGAGTGGTGCAGGCGGGTGTCGTCGGATGAGGGCGGGGCGACCATGGGAGGGCCCTCAGGCGCCGAACTCGGCTTCGACCAGCTGGCGCAGCGCTGCGGCCGTGTCCGGGTCGTCGGTCAGTGCGCGCGTGATGGTCATGTCGCAGCAGTCCTGCACCGGGACGCCGTCGCGCATCAGCAGGCCCGCGTAGATCAGCATGCGCGTGGAGGCGCCTTCGTCCAGGCCCCGGTGGCGCAGCGCGCGCGTGCCCTGCGCCAGGTTGACCAGGCTGCGCGCGGTGTCCGGGGCGATGCCGGTTTCGCGGACCACGATGTCAGCCTCGATGTCGGGTGCCGGATAGTCGAAATCCAGCGCCACGAAGCGCTGCCGCGTCGAGGGCTTCATGTCCTTGGCGCTGCTCTGGTAGCCGGGGTTGTAGGAGACCACGAGCTGGAAGTCCGGGTGGGCATGCACCAGTTCCCCCTTCTTGTCCAGCGGCAGGGCGCGGCGCGCGTCGGTCAGCGGGTGGATGACCACCGTGGTGTCCTGGCGCGCCTCCACCACCTCGTCGAGATAACAGATGCCGCCATGGCGCACGGCCAGGGTCAGCGGGCCGTCGTGCCAGGCCGTGCCATCGGCATCCAGCAGGTAGCGGCCCACCAGGTCGGAGGCCGTCATGTCCTCGTTGCAGGCCAGCGTGACCAGCGGGCGCTTGAGCGCCCAGGCCATGTACTCCACGAAGCGCGTCTTGCCGCAGCCCGTGGGACCCTTGAGGATCAGCGGCAATCGGTGCTGGTAGGCATGCCGGTACAGCTGTACCTCGCGGCCCGAGGGGCGATAGAAGGGCTCGTCATGGATGCGGTAGGCGGCCAGCGGATCGGCGGCCTGGACATGCGGCGCGTGCAAAGGGCTTGCGGTCTGGTTCATCGTCAGCTTTTCCATCGGGGTAGGCTGGCCGGGGGGGCGGCCAGCGAAAGGGGCGGGGGCCTGGATCAGCGGTGCCTGGGCACCTCGTGCGGAATGCCGTCGATCGGGCATTCGGGCGTGCCCACGGTGCTGCGTGTGAAGGACTCCACCATCTCGCGCGTGCCCTCGGGGTCGTTGACCCACTGGCTGTAGAAGCTGTAGGGGCAGGCGGCCACGCCCTTGTCGCCGTCGCCCGAATTGATGGTGCCGGTATAGCCCCGGTGCACGAGCTTGAACAGGTGGTTCTGCGACTGGCCGTTCTTGCGCGCGTCGCGGATCAGGTGCTTGGACAGCTCGGCGTACTGGATGCCCATTTCCTCCTCGCCGGTTTCGCCCAGGGTGCGGCCGTCGAAGCCGATGATGGCCGAGTGGCCGAAGTAGGAGTAGACGCCATCGAAGCCGGCCGCATTGGCCACGGCCACATAGCAGTTGTTCATGAAGGCCATGGCCTTGGAGACCATGATCTGCTGCTCCTTGGCCGGGTACATGTAGCCCTGGCAGCGCACGACCAGCTCGGCGCCACGCATGGCGCAGTCGCGCCAGATCTCGGGGTAGTTGCCGTCGTCGCAGATGATGAGGCTGATCTTCAGGCCCTTGGGGCCTTCGCTCACATAGGTGCAGTCGCCCGGGTACCAGCCCTCGATGGGCACCCAGGGCATGATCTTGCGGTATTTCTGCACGATCTCGCCCTGGTTGTTCATGAGGATGAGGGTGTTGTAGGGCGCCTTGTTGGGGTGCTCCTCATGTCGCTCGCCCGTCAGGGAGAACACGCCCCAGACGTTGGCCCGGCGGCAGGCGTCGGCGAAGATTTCGGTCTCTTCACCCGGGATGGCGCTGGCCGTGTCGTACATCTCCTTGGCGTCGTACATGATGCCGTGCGTGGAGTACTCGGGAAAGATCACCAGGTCCATGCCGGGCAGGCCGCGCTTCATGCCCACCAGCATGTCGGCGATCTTGCGGCAGTTGTCCAGCACCTCGGCCCGGGTGTGCAGGCGCGGCATCTTGTAGTTGACCACCGCCACGCCGACGCAATCATTGCTGCTGGAAATATCTCCGTGTCTCATGCTGCTGCTCCTGAAGGGGTTGAGGGGCGGCGTTGCGCATCGCCACCCCTGCATTCCCGTACGGGCACGGCTTCGCCTACGGATGCTGCAAATCCGTCGGGCAGGTGCCGGCCATGGAGCGCAAACAAAAAAGCCCGAACCGGTCCGGGCGAGGGGACCAGTTCAGGCTTTGTTGCCCGACATCATCGCTGGCAACGTTGGCAGCGGATGTCGCTTGGTGCGGGAATGAATCGGGGCGATGTCGTATCGCCGTGCATGCATTGTTGTGCCGCGCCGGTTGTCTGCCTATACGTCATATGCCGGTTGTGGCCTGCATGGCGCCGTGGTATTTGCCGCGCGCGCACCGCCATCAGAATGATCCGAACAGGGTGCCCAGCGTGATGACCAGCACCAGGGCCAGCAGCGGCGCGCCGATGGTCATGATGGCGATGTTGCCGTAGGACTGGCGGTGCGTCAGGCCGCAGATGGACAGCAGCGTGATGATGGCGCCGCTGTGGGGCAGGGTGTCGAAGCAGCCGGCCGCCATCACGGCCACGCGGTGCAGCAGCTCGGGGCTGATGCCCAGCTGGGCCGCCATGGCCAGGTAGTCCTTGCCCAGCGTGGACAAGGCGATCGACAGTCCGCCCGAGGACGAGCCCGTGATGCCGGCCAGCACGTTCATGGCCACGGCCTCGGAGATCAGCGGGTTGTGGGGCGCCACGTTGAGCACGGCCTCGCGGATGATGGCAAAGCCCGCCAGGCCGGCGATCACGGCGCCGTAGCCCACTTCCGAGGCGGTGTTGAAGATGGGCAGCATGGAGCCCAGTACGCCCTTGTTCACCGATTCCTTGAGGTTGCGCCAGCGGCCCAGGCCCAGCAGCACCAGCGCGGCACAGGCAACGGCCAGGGCCACGATCAGTGCCCACAGCCCGGTCTGCTTGGCCGGGTCCACGGCGGGAAAGCGCTCCTTCAGGAAGCCGAGATCCATCTGCGGGAACACGCCGTAGGTGAGCAGTGCGTTGACTGCGATCACCAGCACCAGCGGCAGCAGGGCCAGCAGCAGCGGCAGGTCCCTGGGGCTGTGCAGGGCCGGGTCGCCGTCGCCATGGACTGGCTGCTCGACGGCATCGTCATGCTCGCCATAGCCTTCGCCGGCCGCGCGGGCCTGGGCCGCGCGCGACTGCAGCCACCACAGGCCCAGGGCCAGCATGGTCAGGCCACCGATGATGCCCAGGCCCGGCGCCGCGAAGACGTTGGTGCCGTAGTAGGGGATGGGGATGGCATTCTGTATCGACGGCGTGCCCGGCAGCGCCGTCATGGTGAAGGTGAAAGAGCCCAGCGCGATGGTCGGAGGTATCAGTCGCTTGGGCACATGCGCCGCCCGGAACAGCGACTTGGCGATGGGGTAGATGGCAAAGGCCACGACGAACAGCGACACGCCGCCGTAGGTGAGCACCGCGCAGGCCATGACCACGGTCAGGATGGCGTGCCTCTCGCCGAGCACGCGCATGATCCAGTGCGATATCGCCGTGGCGGCACCCGAGTCGGCCATCAATTGCCCGAACAACGCCCCCAGCAGGAACACGGGGAAGAATTGCAGCATGTAGTTGCCCAGCGCTCCCATGAAAGTGCTGGTGTACAGGGGCAGCATGTGGCTGAGGTCGCCGGACAGCAGCACGGCCACGGCGGCCATCAGCGGTGCCAGCAGCAGCACGGAAATGCCTCGGTAGGCCAGGAACATCAGTCCCGCCAGGGAAATCACGATAGCCAGGGTGCTCAAATCGTCTCCAGTCCAGTCTTTGGGATTCAAAAAGACAGGATAAATGCGGATGGGTGACAATTTGGCGGAATTGGCGTGCTTTGTGGATGACTTGGCGCAATATGTCCTCGCGTTTACCCGGGATTCTTTGCGTGTGCGCGCGGTTCCAGACGCAGCCGCAAAGGCTCCTGAGGCCGCAGCGTGACCTGCAGCACGGGCCGAGGGGCGCTGGCGCCTTGTGTCGCGTGCAGGTGCCAGCGCTGGAGCAGCATGGCGGCAACCACCGCCATCTCGGCCTGGGCCAGATGCTGGCCCAGACATATGCGCGGGCCTGTGCCGAATGGCATCCAGCTGCCGCGTGGCGCTGTGGGGGCACCGTCCGGATGCGCTTCGTCGAAGCGCGCCGGCCGGAAGGCATGGGGTTCGGGAAACCAGCGCGCGTCGCGCTGCATGAGGCCCGGCGCGATCATGAACATGGTGCCTGCGGGCAGGCGCCATGGCCCCAGCTGCACGGGCCGCGTGCAGCGCCGGCTGATGAGCACGGGGGCCGCGGGATACAGGCGCATGGCCTCCCGCAGACTGAAGTCCAGCTGGCGCAGTGCCGGAAGGTCCTGCGCCGTGGGCGGCCGGCCCTGGAGTCGCTCGCGGACTTCTTCGGCCACCGTCTCCTGCGCTTCGGGATGGGATGCCATGCACCACGACCACCAGGTCAGGCTGCTGGCCACGGTCTCGTGGCCTGCCAGGAAGGCCGTCATGCACTCATCGCGCACGGCCTGCAGCGTCCATGTCCGGGTGTCGTCCTGGTGCAGGCGCAGCAGGCGGCTCAGCAGGTCTTCGGGCCAGTTTGCCGGCTTCTGCGCCAACCGGGCGCGGAGTTGCTGGTCGATGAAGCCGCGCAGCCAGGCCAGCGCCTGGCGCTTGCCGCGTTTCCAGGGCATGAAGTCGGGCCAGCGCAGCGGCCAGTAGAACTCGCGGTTGGTCGCGTGGCTGACTTCGCGGATGGCCTGCCCGGCGGCGCGCGCATCCTCGCCCATGGCGCCGGAGAACACCAGCCGCATGATCACGTCCATGGTCAGCGTGGTCAGGGCCTGCTCCATGGGAAAGTCGTGGGACTGCCCTGGCCAGCCCTGGAGCGAGGCCTCGGCGGTGGCGGTCAGGGCAGGGATCTGGGACTGCACGGTCCTGGGGGAGAAGGCCGGCAGCAGGGCCTGGCGCTTGGCACGCCAGGGATGGCCTTCGCTGACCAGCACGCTGTGCCCATGCAGTTGAGCAAAGACCGAGATGCCGTGTTCCCAGCGCGTCAGCGCATCGTGCTGCCCGACCAGCAGTTCGCGCACCAGGTCGGGGTGGGTGAGGACCACCTGGTGCTCGGGCCAGATGCGCAGGTGGATGGCATCGCCATGCGCGTCGCGCCATTGCGCCAGTGTGCCCAGCAGGTCGCGCGCCATGGGTCGCAGCAGTGTCCAGCCGGTCAGCCCCGTCGCCGGGCCTGGCGGCCAGGCCGCTGCAACGCCCGGGCTGTCTGCGGGGGCCGTGTGGTTCGATTCCAGGGAGGAGGAATGGGGGCAGCCGCAAGAGGCGGGCCGGGACAGTTCGGATGGAGGTTCGGGGCGATGCATGGCTGCATGGTCGCCGGATGGGTCGCGCCCGTCTTGAATCAAACCGACATCGTGCTGGCCCTACACTGCGGCCCATGGACGCCGCCGTGAAGACCCCCGAGTGCCCTGGGCGCAATGATTTCTCTGCCTGCCCACCCCTGCATGCCAGGGCCCCGCGCTGTGCGGGGCCGGGCCCGCAGCCGCATTCCCGGCTGTATCCCGCGCCACCGGGCCTGCAAGGTGCCGTGGTGGCGGTCGCATGCCGCGACACGCGGGGCGTGGCCCTGGACGATGCCCAGCGGCTGTCGCATTTTCCGGCCACGCCCATGGTGTGCCTGTCCTGGTACCAGGACATGGCCGCGGGCCTGGTGGGGGAGGGGGGCTGCCGGCCCTTTGCCTCCTGCGTCATGCTCTCGGGCAGCCAGACCACATCCACGGCAAGCTGGGCCGACCGGCCGGGACGCGGGGGCATGGCCTGCCTGCACCTGGATGCCGCGCTGAAGCTGTTCGGCCCCGGGGTGATCGCGGTGCAGGATTCATTTGCCGCGGCGCACGAGGTGCTGGGAGCGCCATGGTCTGCGCTCTGTCAGGCCCTGCTCGCGGCCGAGGATGATGCCAGCACTCTGCGGGCGCTGCAGCGCCACCTGGCGCCGCGCTGGCGCGAGGTGGGGGCAGGCGGCAACCAGGTGCTGCCCTCGCTGCGCGAGCATGGGCGCCACTGGGTGGCCTGGCTGGGAATGCAGGCGCTGCAATGGCATCACACGCTGGGCGCGCGCCAGGTGGAGCGGCGCATCAAGCTGTTCAGTGGCCGGTCCCTGCGGCAGTGGCAGGGCATCATCCGCACCGAAAGCCTGTTCCACGCGGCGCGGCAGCGCCACGCGCAGGGCCTGCCGCTGGACTGGGCGGCGCTGGCCCTGGACGAAGGATTTTCGGACCAGGCCCATATGTGCCGTGCCGTGCGGCAGATCACGGGGTTTTCTCCGGGCGAGTTCGCGCGGCGTTTCGAGCACGATGAGTCGTTCTGGATGTACCGACTGTGGGTTTGAAGGGGCGGGCCTGCGGGGCTTTCGTGTCCCTTGCGCCACAGCATTTTTTACATGGCAGAAAACAAGGAGGCCCCAGCCGCTTTCCCTGTGAAAACAGGGCCTGAATGCCGCTGTAAAACCCTAAGTCTTCTACAAGACTTAAAAAATACGGCGGGTTCCGCTTAGAATTTTGTATTGTGGGATCGCATTGCAGAAAACGCCGAGGCAGCATGCTGGCGCGACGGGGCATTGCTCGGCGATCCCGCAGCGTCAGGCCGCGCCGGCTCCGCTCCCCCTGCGGAAGCCGGCTCGACGGCCTGCGGCGCGACCCCTACCTTTTCACTACCTGAGACAAGAGATGAGTACGCAGCAACCCACCATCATCTACACCCTGACCGATGAGGCCCCGCGCCTGGCCACCAGCGCCTTCCTGCCCGTGGTGCGCGCCTTCGCCGCACCGGCCGGCGTCAACGTCGAGACCGCCGACATCTCCGTCGCCCACCGCATCCTGGGTGAGTTCTCGGACCTGCTGGCAGAAGGCCAGCGCGTGCCCAACACCTTGTCCGAGCTGGGCAAGAAGACGCTGGAGCCCGATGTCAACATCATCAAGCTGCCCAACATCAGCGCCTCCGTGGCCCAGTTGACCGCGGCCATCAAGGAGCTGCAGGGCAAGGGTTACGCGCTGCCCGACTATCCCGAGAACCCGTCCAACGACCAGGAAAAGGACATCAAGGCGCGCTATGGCCGCTGCCTGGGCTCGGCCGTGAACCCCGTGCTGCGTGAAGGCAATTCCGACCGCCGTGCCCCCGCCGCCGTCAAGAACTACGCCAAGAAGCACCCGCACTCCATGGGCGAGTGGAAGCAGTGGTCGCAGACCCATGTCTCGCACATGGAGCATGGCGACTTCTACCACGGCGAAAAGTCCATGACCCTGGACAAGGCCCGCGACGTCAAGATGGAGCTGACCACCAAGAGCGGCAAGACCGTGGTGCTCAAGTCCAAGGTCGCGCTGCAGGCCGGCGAGATCATCGATTCGATGTTCATGAGCAAGAAGGCGCTGTGCGACTTCTACGAGAAGGAACTGGACGACTGCCGCGACGCCGGAATCCTCTTCTCGCTGCACGTCAAGGCCACGATGATGAAGGTCTCGCACCCCATCGTGTTCGGCCACTGCGTGAAGATCTACTACAAGGAAGCCTTCGAGAAGCACGGCAAGCTGTTCGACGAGCTGGGCGTGAACGTCAACAACGGCATGTCCACGCTGTACGAGAAGATCGAGACGCTGCCCGCCTCGCTGCGCGAAGAGATCATCCGTGACCTGCACGCCTGCCAGGAGCACCGTCCCGCGCTGGCCATGGTGGACTCGGCCAAGGGCATCACCAACTTCCACTCGCCCAACGACGTGATCGTGGACGCCTCCATGCCCGCCATGATCCGCCAGGGCGGCAAGATGTGGGGCGCCGATGGCAAGCCCTACGACTGCAAGGCCGTGATGCCCGAGTCGACCTTCGCCCGCATCTACCAGGAGATGATCAACTTCTGCAAGTGGCATGGCAACTTCGATCCCAAGACCATGGGCACCGTGCCCAACGTGGGCCTGATGGCGCAGAAGGCCGAGGAGTACGGCTCGCACGACAAGACCTTCGAGATCGAGGAAGACGGCGTAGCCAATATCGTCGACCTGGCCACGGGCGAGGTGCTGATGAGCCAGAACGTGGAGCAGGGCGACATCTGGCGCATGTGCCAGGTCAAGGACGCCCCGATCCGCGACTGGGTCAAGCTGGCCGTCACGCGTGCCCGCAACTCCGGCATGCCCGCCGTGTTCTGGCTGGATCCCTACCGTCCGCACGAGGCCGAGCTGATCAAGAAGGTCAACACCTACCTCAAGGACCACGACACCAGCGGCCTGGAGATCCACATCCTGTCGCAGGTCCGTGCCATGCGCTACACGCTGGAGCGCGTGGCCCGCGGCCTGGACACCATCTCTGTGACCGGCAACATCCTGCGCGACTACCTGACCGACCTGTTCCCCATCATGGAACTGGGTACCTCGGCCAAGATGCTGTCCATCGTTCCGCTGATGGCCGGTGGCGGCATGTACGAAACGGGTGCCGGCGGCTCGGCTCCCAAGCATGTGCAGCAGTTGGTGGAAGAAAACCACCTGCGCTGGGATTCGCTGGGCGAATTCCTGGCATTGGCCGTTTCGCTGGAAGACCTGGGCATCAAGAACGGCAACGACCGCGCCAAGCTGCTTGCCAAGACCCTGGACGAAGCCACGGGCAAGCTGCTGGACGAGGACAAGTCGCCTTCGCGCCGCACCGGCGAGCTGGACAACCGTGGCAGCCAGTTCTACATCGCCCTGTACTGGGCACAGGCCCTGGCCGCCCAGACGCAGGACACCGAACTGGCCGCCAAGTTCGCTCCCCTGGCCCGGCAACTGGCCGACAACGAAGCCAAGATCGTGGAAGAGTTGCGCGCCGTGCAGGGCAAGGCCGTGGACATCGGTGGTTACTACCAGCCTGACGTGGCCAAGATGGACGCCGTGATGCGCCCCAGCGCCACCTTCAACGCCGCGATCGACGCGCTGCTGGCATAAGCCGATCCTGTCTTCGGCGGCGCACAGGCGCCGCCGGTCCATCACAAACGGCCACCCCGACGGGGTGGCCGTTTTGCTTGGTGCGCCAGGCACTGCGCGGCATCTCTGCAAGAACAGGCTGAAATTGATTTGTTATGTTATAACATTGCAAAATTGATGCACGGCAAGAAGGCCGTGCGCAAAGAACCAGGAAACCACCATGCCATTGACCGCCCACCAGCAACGGGTGCTCGACACCCTCCAGCAAGCCGCAGCCCCGCTCACCGCCTATGCGCTACTCGACCAGCTCCGGGGGCAGGGCCTGAGCGCGCCCACCCAGGTCTACCGCGCGCTGGACAAGCTGGCCGAGCAGGGACTGGTCCATCGCCTGGAGTCCATGAATGCCTATGTGTCCTGCGCGCATCCCCCAGGCCGCGACCACGGGATGACGGCCTTCGCCATCTGTGACGGATGCGGCCATGTGGATGAGTTCATCGATGAACAGCTGGGCCACTGCCTGGACCACTGGGCGCGGAACAACCGCTTTGCCCTGGGGCATTCCAACATCGAGCTGCATGGCAGATGCTCGGCGTGTGCGCCGGTCCATGCCTGAGCGCCGCTGAGATGGCGCTTCCCGAGATTCCCTTTTTCCGAGATTCCATGATGCATATCGAAGCGCCGGCGCGGCCGCCGCATGTCCGGCTGCCCGTGACCGTGCTGTCCGGCTTTCTGGGCGCGGGCAAGACCACCTTGCTCAACCACATCCTGCACAACCGCGAGGGCCGGCGCGTGGCGGTCATCGTCAACGACATGTCCGAGGTCAACATCGACGCCGCCCTCGTGCGCGATGGCGGCGCGGGCCTGTCGCGCACCGAGGAACGGCTGGTGGAGATGAGCAACGGCTGCATCTGCTGCACGCTGCGCGAGGACCTGCTGCTGGAGGTGGACCGGCTGGCGCGCGAGGGCCGTTTCGACCAGTTGGTCATCGAGTCCACCGGCATTTCCGAGCCCTTGCCCGTGGCCGAGACCTTCACCTTCGCGGGCGAGGATGGCCGCAGCCTGGGCGACGTGGCGCGACTGGACACCATGGTCACCGTGGTCGATGCCTTCAACTTCCTGCAGGACTACGGCTCGAGGGACAGCCTGCGCTCGCGCGGCGAGTCCCTGGGCGAGGAGGATGCCCGCACCGTGGTCGACCTGCTGATCGAGCAGGTGGAGTTCTGCGATGTCATCGTGCTCAACAAGATCGACCTGGTCAGCGAGAACGATTGCGCGCGGCTGATGGCCATTCTGCGCGGCCTCAATCCGCGTGCCCGCATGGAGATCGCCAGCTTTGGCCGGCTGCCGCTGGACAGGGTGCTGGACACGGGCCTGTTCGACTTCGAGGCAGCGTCCCGGGCGCCGGGCTGGTTGCAGGAGCTGCGCGGCACGCACCGGCCGGAGAGCGAGGAGTACGGCATCCGCAGCTTCGTCTACCGTGCGCGCCGGCCTTTCCATCCGCAGCGCTTCTTCGACCTGGTCGAAAGCGAATGGTCGGGCGTGGTGCGCTCCAAGGGATTCTTCTGGCTGGCCAGCCATCCGGCGCTGGCCGGTTCCTGGTCCCAGGCCGGTGCCGTGGCCCGCCATGGCCCGGCCGGCCACTGGTGGGCGGCCGTGGAGGCCGAACGCTGGCCGCGCGATAGCGAGGCGGTGGAACGCATCCTCGAGAAATGGGTGGACGGTGTCGGCGATGCGCGCCAGGAGCTGGTGCTGATCGGCATGGACATGGACGAGGCCGTGCTGTGCGGGCGCCTGGATGCCTGCCTGCTGACCGATGGCGAGATGGCCCGGGGCCCGCAGGCCTGGACACAGTGGCACAACCCTTTCCCCGGATGGAACTGAACCCGCAGGAATCCGCATGCTCGCACCGCTTCCCGACGTTTCCCTGACCGATCCCGCCCCCAGCCTGAGCCCCTTGCAATGGGTGGGCATGCAGGGCATAGACCTGCCCGTGACCGTGGCCGAGCCCGGCTACTGGCGCGAACTGCATGCCCGCGCCGACGTACAGGTCGATCTTCCGGCCCCGCATGTCAAGGGCATACACATGTCCCGGCTCTATCGCCAGCTGGACAGCCTGGCCGAGGAAGCCGCCTTGACCCCCTTCGGCCTGCGCCACGCCTTGCAGGCCATGATCGACAGCCACCGCGACTGCGCCAGCCGCAGCGCGCGGTTGCGCCTGGCCATGGACCTGCTGACCCAGCGCCCCGCGCTCGTGACCCGGGACCTGTCGGGCTGGAAGGCCTACCCCGTGCGCCTGGACGCCACGCTGGCCCAGGGCGTGTTCCAGCTGCGGCTGCAGGTCAGCGTGGGCTACTCCTCGACCTGCCCCTGCTCGGCGGCGCTGTCGCGGCAACTGCTGGAGCAGGGCTTTCTCCAGGCTTTCGCGGGGCAGACCCAGGTCGAGCCTTCGAGCGTCGCCGGCTGGCTGCGCAAGCACGGGACGCTGGCCACGGCGCACAGCCAGCGCAGCGAGGCCTGCGTCAGCGTGGACCTGGCCGCCGATGCGCCCGACCTGGGCATCCTGGCCCTGATAGCCCGCGTGGAGCAGGCGCTGGGCACGCCCGTGCAGACGGCGGTCAAGCGGGCCGACGAACAGGCCTTTGCCGCGCTCAACGGCAGCAACCTGATGTTCGTCGAAGACGCGGCGCGCCGTATCCAGGCGGCCCTGGCCGGCACCCATGCCCAACCTCGCGTGCATGTGCGCCATCTGGAAAGCCTGCACCCGCACGATGCCGTGGCCTGGGCCGAGCCCGCTGATTCCTGACCATTCACGTCCACTTCAAGGAGCTTTTTCCCCATGCAAGTCCTCTCGTCCCTCAAGGAAGCCAAGCTGCGCCACCGCGACTGCCAGGTTGTGCGCCGGCGCGGCCGCACCTATGTCATCTGCAAGAGCAACCCGCGCTTCAAGGCCCGCCAGGGCGGCGCCAGGAACAAGCGCAAGGGATGATCCGCAAGAACCCGCGCGGCGACCTGCCGCGCATTCACCCGGATGCCTTCGTCGATCCCACCGCCATCCTGTGCGGGCTGGTGGTGGTCGAGGAGGGCGTCTTCATCGGCCCCTACGCCGTGATCCGTGCCGACGAGATGGATGCCGATGGCCACATCGACCCCATCGTGATCGGCGCGCATTCCAACATCCAGGACGGGGTGGTGATCCATTCCAAGTCCGGCGCGCGCGTCAGCATCGGGCGCAATACCTCGATTGCGCACCGCGCCATCGTCCACGGCCCCTGCACCGTGGGCAGCAGCGTGTTCATAGGCTTCAACAGCGTGCTGTTCAACTGCGTGGTCGATGACGGCTGCGTGGTGCGCTACAACGCCGTGGTCGATGGCTGCCATCTGCCGCCGGGCTTCTACGTGCCGTCCACCGCGCGCATCGGCCCGGAGACCGACCTGTCCACGCTGGCCCCGGTGCCCGCCGCCGCCAGCGACTTCTCCGAGGACGTGGTCCGCACCAACAACGAATTGGTGCGCGGCTACAAGGCCATCCAAAATGAATTTTAGAAGGCACCCCCTGAGCGGCTGCGCCGCTTCCCCCTCTCTCGCTGCGCGGGAGGGGAACGACACCCTCGCCGCGAGGCGGCTCTTGCTTGGTGTCACTGAGCTGGGGTGCGCCAGTCTCATGGACCCTGGACGGTTGGTAGCGCGCAGTGCCGTGCATCACCGATAGAAAGAAAAGGCTGCATGTCCGATTCCGCTGACCTCAAGCACCTGGGGCTGAAGGCCACGCTGGCGCGCCTGTGGGTACTGGACATCTTTCGCCACGGGAGCCAGCGGCATCTGGCGGCGGAGGATGTGTACCGCCAGCTGCATGACCAGGGCCGGGGCACCAGCCTGGCCACGGTCTATCGCGTGCTGGCGCAGCTGGAGCAGGCCGGCATGCTGCGGCAGCAGCGCTTTGCGGCGGGCAAGGCGGTCTATGAACTTGATGACGGCGAGCACCATGACCACCTGATCTGCACGCGCTGCGGCCTGGTGCAGGAGTTCCATGATGCCGTGATCGAGCAGCGCCAGAAACTGCTGGCAAGAGCGCACGGCTTTGCCATCGTGGAGCACTCCCACATCCTCTACGGGCGCTGCGTCAAGCCCGATTGCGAGCGGCTGCCGGCGCAGAGCGGCTCTACAGGCTCTTGAGGCTGCGCTGCGCGCGTTCGCAGATGCGTAGCGTGGCGGGCACGGGGGATTCCTCGCGCCATTGCGCACACAGTGCACGCACCCAGTCGGGCCGGCTTTTGGCGGCATCGTTGAGCCAGTTGGCCACGGAGTCCTGCACATAGGTGGAGGCATCGGCGCGCAGCGGCTCCAGAACCTGCAGCGCGATCTCCGGCTGCTGCTTGAGCGCGGCGATATGGCTGCACCAGACGCCGCGCGGCCGCAGGGCCTCGCTGGCGAAGCGGCGCAGGCGCTCGGAGGGCTGGTCCGTCCAGCGCGCCAGCTCTTTCACCGCCTGCGGCAGATTGTCGGCCAGGTGCGGGCGCACGCCCATCCACGACCACTCGCGCACGCCGAAATGCGGGTCATCGGCCAGCGGCTGCACCAGGTCCAGCCGCTGGCGCAGGCCCAGCCCGGGCTGCGCACCCGCCATGAAGCAGGCCCAGCCGCGCGCCGTGTCCGAGCGGTGCGTGAGGCAGCGCTGCCAGCCGGCCTGGCCCAGTGTCTGCCACAGCAGGGCCCCCAGGCATTCCATGCGCTTGAGGATGCCCATCCGGCCCAGGGCCTGTGCCGTATCTTCAAGCTGTGGCCAGTCCTCGGGAAAGACGGCCTGCAACAGCATCGCCTGGTCCACGGCCAGGCTCTCGGTCAGCGTGGCGGTTTCCATTTCGCCCAGCGACAGGGCCCGCAGCAGTTCGGGCGTGATGTCGGCGCTGCGGCTGGCACCCTTGCGGCGGGGGATCGATGCCGTCATGCCGGGACCTTCATGCCTGCCGCGGCCTTGGTCAGCAGCTTGGCCAGCTGGCCGCGTTCAGCCGGCGAGAGGTTGGCGAACAGGCCCGCGATCCAGGCGCTGTGCTGGGCAAACAGCTTGCGCGCCAGCTGGCGGCCCTTGGCCGTGAGTTGCACGCGCAGTGCACGCCGGTCGGTGGGGTCGGGCAGGCGTTCGGCCAGTGCCTCGCGCTCCAGGCCATCGAGCAGCCCGGTCACCGTGGCGCGCGTGATGCCGGCCTGCTCGGCCAAGTGATTGGGGGCCAGGCCCTCGCCAGCGGCTTCCAGCAGGAACATGAGCACGAAGCGCCCTTCGGACAGGCCGTGGGGCGCCAGCAGCGCCGCGCAGTCACGGTCGATGCGCGCGGCCAGCGACAGGGTCTGGAAGCACAGCCGGATGCTGTCCACATCAGCCAGCTGGCGACGCTCGGCTTCGGCCAGCAAGGCCTGGTATTTCTGTTCGAGTTGCATGCGGCAAGCATACAGTATGGTGGCTAACCATAGGCGCTTGACTCGGTGGATGCCTGCGGCCGGGCATGATGGCTGCGCTTTCGGCGCAACCGGCGCAGGCCGATCAGCACCCCCGTGGCGCTCAGCATCAGGCCGCCCAGGCTGAAGGCCAGCAGCAGCACATCCCACAGCGGGCGGCACTGCAGCAACGGCAGCCAGTCCCAGCTGTGCAGCATGGCGAACAGCCAGCGCTTGAGGCGCTGGGTGCCGTCCAGCCGGCCCAGCACCTGGCCCGTGTGCGGGTCGATGTGCACCCAGCTGGCCGCGGCATCGCCAAAGACCACGCGCAGCACGGGCAGGGGCCTGTCATGCCCGCCCATCATGGTGTGCTCGGCGCGCTCGTACCAGTACAGGTCGTGCGCGGTCAGCCATTCGCTGCGCAGCACGGGTGCGTCGATCAGCACCGCCGCGCGGGCCATCAGGGCCTCGCGCGAATGGGCTGCGTGCGCTGCGCTGGCGCTGTCCAGCACCAGGGGCGCACCGGCTGCGGGCTGGGCCAGCACCTCGGCGCGGCCTGCGGTGCGCAGCCAGCGCAGTTCGCGCACGGGGCCGCCCGCTGCGGCGATCAGCGACTGCGGCGTGGCCTCGTCCCCGGTCAGGCGCAGCGGGCCCTGCTGCCACCGGGCCATGTGCAGCGGTGGCGTGCCCGTGTCGAACAGGCGCCAGGGGTTCATGGACATCAGGCCGCTGAAGATCCAGGCCAGCGTGGTCAGCGCAAACAGCAGGCCCGCCACATGGTGCCAGCGCATGGCGCGGCCCGGGTAGGGCGTGCGCCGGCCGCTGCGGTAGGGCTGCCTGAACCGCCAGCGCATCACCCCGACCACGGTGCCGGTGATGGCCACGGCAATGCCGACCAGCGACAGCACGTTGACGATGTCGGCCCAGGCGCCGTCAAAGGCATTGCCCCGGAACATGTACAGCCAGTGCAGCCAGGCGCCCAGGTAGTTCCAGCCGCGCTCGGTGCGCGTGGCATCGCGCACCACCTCGGCAGTGCGGCCGGAGATGTAGAGCAGCGTGCCCTGGGCATCGTCCAGCTGCACGCGGTGTAGGGGGCGGTGGATGTCCAGTGCGCGCGAGTGGCTGAAGGCATCCTCGTCCACCGTGCCCAGGTAGCGCAGGCCGGAGCCGTCCCCCGCGAAGGCGCGCGCGCTGGCCAGGGCCTGCGCCTCGCTGGTGGCGTCCAGCACCTGGCCACTGGCCGCATCGATTGCCACGGGCTGGCGCCGCCCCTCGGGCGTGGCCACGTAGCTGGCACGGCCGGCGCTGCCGGCATGCAGGCGCAGGTCCTTGAGCGGGCCGTCGATGCCGGCCGCGCGCAGCGCCTCGGCGGGCGCGAGCAGGGCGGCGCTGCCATCGAGCGGGGGCAGGTGGCGCAGCCGCTCGCCCTCGGTGAGCTTGGGGTAGCCCACGTACATCATCACCATGCCCGAGACAAACCACAGCGCGAAGAACAGGCACACGGCGATGCCCAGCCAGCGGTGCAGCAGGAACAGCCAGCGTTTGAGGTGAAGGCGCATGGCGCGGCCCTCGCTCAGAACGCCACGCGCAGCGTGATATCGGCCGTGCGGGGCGCTCCCAGGTAGGCCATGGTGCTGGTCAGGCTGGCTGCGTAGGTGCGGTCCGTGGCGTTGCGCAGTCGTGCAACCACGGTCATGCGCGGGTCGATCCGGTAGCTCAGGCCCAGGTCCAGCAGCGTGTAGGCGGGCCAGGACAGGGTGTTGGCCGCATCGGCATAGATGCCGCCCACGCGGCGCAGTCCGGCGTTGACCTCCAGCGCGGGCGTGATGCGGTAGCTGGTCCAGAGGTTGAGCACGCTGGCGGGCGTGTTCGTGGGCCGCTTGCCGGCCAGGGACACCCCGCCTTGCTGGTAGTTGTCGTAGCGCGCATCCACATGGCTCCAGTTGCCCTGGATGGACCAGCGCGGCGTGGGAGCCAGGCCCATGGACAGCTCCACGCCGCGCGAGGACTGCTGGCCCACCAGGACCGTGCGCGTGGCGTCCTGCGGGTCCTGGGTGGAGATGTTGCGGCGCGTGATGTGATAGACCGCCAGCGCCGCCGTGCCCTTGCCCTGCCAGAACGACAGCTTGCTGCCCGCCTCCACCTGGCGGCCCGTGGTCAGCCCGGTGTTGTTGATGGCATCGGCAAACGAGGCGCCCATCAGCATGCCCGATGGTGGATCGGCCGCCGTGGAGAACTGCGCGTAGAGATTGGCCTCGGGCGTGGCATCCCAGACCAGGCCCACGCGCCCGGTCGTCGGGCTGTAGCTGCGGCTGTAGCTGGCGGGCAGGGCGGGCGTGACCTCGCGGCGGTTGGTCAGGTCCACGTCGATGCGCTCGTGGCGCAGTGCCGTCAGCAGGTGCAGGGCAGGCGTCAGGGCCGTGCGGTTTTCCAGGTACAGGGCGGTGGTCGTGACCTTGTTGTCGCGGTCGGGCCGGAAGCCCGGCGCCATGCCCGGGATGTCGTGGAAGTTCTCGGTGCGGAAGTCGTAGGGATTGACCGTGCTCACCGTGCCCGACAGGCTGTTCGGAAACCGTGTCTGCCGGTTCACGCTTACGTCCAGGCCGAAGGCCCATTCGCTGCGCCGGCCGGCCAGCTCGCCCAGGTAGCTGCCTTCGATGCGGTCGCCCACCATGCGCTGGTCGTGGCGCTGCAGCAGCGCGGCCGAGCGCACCACCGCGCTGTTGTCGGGCGTGAAGCGGTAGGTCTCCACGTTGCGGTAGTCGCGCAGCGCGTCGTAGGCATAGAAGGTGTTGCCGAGCTTGAGCCGGTCGCTGGCGCGCCATTCGGTGATGGAGCGCAGCCACTGCACGCGCTGGGCATAGAGACCGTCGGCGCTGTTGTAGTTCTTGCCCACGGTGGCTTCATCCACGCGTGCCTCGCCCCGCAGCGGGTTGAGCTGCGGCGTGCCCCAGTAGGGGCGGTCCACGCGCTCATGCTGTGCTTCGTAGGCCAGGGTATGGGTCAGGCCGCCACCCAGGTCGGACAGCAGCGAGGCCGCCAGCTGCGTGGAGCGCGACTGCGTGCCGCCCACCCAGCTGCCGGCATCGCGGTGGTTCAGGTCCAAGCGCAGGTAGTGGGTGGTGCCCTGGGCGTCACCGGCGTCGCCCAGGCGCCGGTTCAGACCCACCGAGGCCTCCTTGAGGCCATGGCTGCCCAGGCGCAGCTGGCCTTCGGTGAAGCTGTCGCGCTGTGCCAGCTTGGTGATGTAGTTCAGCGTGCCGCCCACACCGCCTGCGCCGTAGAGAAAGCCGGAGGCGCCGCCGATGGCCTCGACGCGGTCGTAGATCCAGCTGTCCACGGGACGTGCCGCGATCGAGTACTGGAGGTTGATGCCGTTGAACAGCTGGCTGACCGAGCCCGTGCCGAAGCCCCGGTAGCTGATGCCGATGTTGCCGGGCGGGCTGTAGGCCGTCACGCCTGGAATGGAGCGCAGGATCTCCTGCGTATCCTGGGCGCCGCGCGCCTCGATGGCGGCGCGGTCCACGATGTGCACCGAGGCGGGCGTCTCGCGCGCCGTCAGGCCCAGGCGGCTGGCCGTACCCACGGTCTTGTCGAGCGGCAGCAGTCCGTTGGCGTCGGCGGTTGCCTGGTCGGAGACTTCGACGGCGGGCAGTGCCGCCTCGGCCAGGGCCTGCGCCAGCGCGGCAGGCGCCCATGCGGCGCCCAGCACACAGCACAGCGCCGTGGCCAGGGGGTGGAGACGAAAGGCGTGCATGGACGGGCGCACCGGCGCCGCCATCGCGGGGAAAGGGGAAGAATTCACGAACTGACTCCGGGTCTTGCAGCGCGCATGCGGCGCAGTCCTGGGCCGCAGGCGCGGCACAGGCGGGCCGGGCGCGCATCAGCAGGCCCGGCGGCGATTCAAGAGGACACGGCAGTCAGCAAGGGAGGGCCGCGCGCCGGCAGCGGCGCGCGTGTGACGGAGGCAATGTGCGCCGCCACCAGCGGCAGCAGCGCATGCGCCAGCGGCTGCTGATGCGGCACGGCCATCTGCGGCAGGGCCGGCGGCGGTGCGCCCGCGGGCAGGCACATGGGGCAGTCGAGCTGGTGGTGGCCCATGCCCGGGGCTGCGCTGTCGCCCAGCGCCACGAGCTTGACATCGCCGCTGGCCGTGCAGACCAGCTCGAAGCCCTGGGGGTGGACCAGGGGTGATGCCACGGCAACGCCCAGCGTCAGTGCAAACCAGGCCAGAATCAGCCGGGTGAGCGACAACGATGAGCGCAGTGCGTGCATGGAGGGGGATTATGGCTTGGCGGCGGGCCGGGGGGCGGCCGTGAACAGGCTGCCGCCGAGCCTGGTGCCCGCCTGGATGCCGCGCTTGGCGAACCAGCCCTGGTTCATCTCCAGCACGTAGCGCACGGGCCGGGTCGAGCAGTGCGAGTCTTCCGTCATGGGTTTCATGTCGGCCAGGTTGACGATGGTGCCGTCATCGGCGACGAAGGCAGCGGTCAGGGGCAGCAGCGTGTTGCGCATCCAGAAGCACTGCACGGCAGGCACTTCGAAGACGAAGATCATGCCTTCCTGCTGGGGCATCTCCTTGCGGAACATGAGGCCGATGGCACGTTCGCGGTCCGAGGCCGCGACCTGCGCATCGATGCGGTGGATGCCTGCCGTCAGCTCCACGCGGCGCAGGTGCATCTGGGGGTCGCCCTGGGGCTGGGCCGAGGCCGTGGTGGCGCCGGCGGCCAGGCAGGCCGCCATGAACAGCCCCTGCCACAGGTGGCGCGGGAAAGAAGTCTGGAGAGGCATCGAGAGCTTGGTCATCCTGCACATTCTGGCGCAGCCACGGGCCGCATCGGCAATAAAAAAACCCGCAAAGCATATATTGCGGGCTTTTTCTTGCGGGGGCTTGCCTGCTCCCGCAGCAGTCGTTCAGGCCGTGGCCTTGTGCGACTTCCTGGTCGAGCGCTTGGCGTGCTTCTTGCCAGAGTGCTTGCCGCTCTTGGCGACCTTGGCTTTCTTGGCCGCAGGGGCGGGAGCGGCAGCGGAAGCGGCCGTGGGAGCCGACATCGGCGCTTCGGGTGCTGCGGCGGCCTGTGCGAAGGCGCCTGCGGCAAACGAACCGGCGATCAGGACAGCGAGGAGTTTTTTCATATATGCCATTTCCTTGAAAAGCGGTAGAAGCCAAGTTGAACCGGAAACGGTGCGAAATTCTTGATGCACCGCACATGCTCAACGCGCTTACTGTATCGCCGTTGACAGGAGGGCGGCCCGATTGTCGTTAGAATTTTCTGCACCAAATTTGTGCCCGATCCGGGCATTCACGCTTGCCTCGTGCACCAGCCAACGGAGACCCGTCCCCATGAACCGCTTCCAGCACATCCAGGTGCCGGCCGAGGGCCAGAAGATCACTGTCAACGCCGACATGTCGTTGAACGTGCCAGACCAGCCCATCATTCCTTTCATTGAAGGCGACGGCACCGGCGTGGACATCACGCCGGTGATGATCAAGGTGGTGGATGCCGCCGTGGCCAGGGCCTATGGCGGCAAGCGCAAGATCCAGTGGATGGAGGTCTTCGCAGGCGAGAAATCCACGCGCATCTACGGCCCCGATGTCTGGCTGCCCGAAGAAACCATGCAAGCCCTGCGCGAGTACGTGGTCTCCATCAAGGGCCCGCTGACCACGCCCGTGGGCGGCGGCATCCGCTCGCTGAACGTGGCACTGCGCCAGGAGCTGGACCTCTACGTCTGCCTGCGCCCCGTGCAGTACTTCAAGGGCGTGCCCTCGCCGCTGAAGGAGCCCGAGAAGACCAACATGGTCATCTTCCGCGAGAACTCCGAGGACATCTACGCGGGCATCGAGTACGAGGCCCGCAGCGAAAACGCCAGGAAGCTCATCGACTTCCTGGTCAAGGAGATGGGCGTCAAGAAGATCCGCTTCCCCGAGACCTCGGGCATCGGCGTCAAGCCCGTGTCCATCGAGGGCACGGAGCGCCTGGTGCGCAAGGCCATCCAGTACGCCATCGACAACGACAAGCCCAGCGTGACCCTGGTCCACAAGGGCAACATCATGAAGTTCACCGAAGGGGGCTTCCGCGACTGGGGCTATGCGCTGGCCGCGCGCGAGTTCGGCGCCCAGCCCATCGACGGCGGACCCTGGCTCAAGTTCAAGAACCCGCGCACGGGCCGGGACATCGTCATCAAGGACTCCATCGCCGATGCCTTCCTGCAGCAGATCCTGCTGCGCCCGGCCGAGTACTCGGTGGTGGCCACGCTCAACCTCAACGGCGACTACATCTCGGACGCGCTGGCGGCCCAGGTCGGCGGCATCGGCATCGCGCCGGGCGCCAACATGTCCGACTCCGTGGCCTGCTTCGAGGCCACGCACGGCACGGCCCCCAAGTACGCGGGCAAGGACTACGTGAACCCGGGCTCCGAAATCCTCTCGGCCGAGATGATGCTGCGCCACATGGGCTGGCGCGAGGCGGCCGACCTGGTCATCAGCGCGCTGGAAAAGGCCATCCAGAGCAAGCAGGTGACCTACGACTTCGCCCGCCTGATGGACGGCGCCACCCAGGTGTCGTGCTCCGGCTTTGGCGAGGTGATGATCTCCAAGATGGATTGACGGGCGTTGACGGGTCAGCTCTTGGGCAGCGCACAGCCATCGGGCCCGCAATCCTCGCCTTGGGGCGCGGTCTGCTCGCCGGCGGTGATGGCCGCAACCTGCTGCACCCACTCGCCCAGTTGTCTGGCCCAGCCGTCGGCATCGCCCAGCCAGGGACCGATGTCGATGCGCTGGATGGCGCGCTGGCCCGGCTGGTCAGGTTCCGGGTGGTCGAACTCGAGCGCAAAGGTCGGGAAACCCTGGCCCTGGGCCAGGTTCAGCCATTCGCGCGCCTGGGCGATGTGGGCCTGGGTGGCGCTGCCTGACAGGCGCTGGAAGGCATCGGTGAAGGCCGCCACATCCAGGCCCAGGTCCTGGGCCAGCTCCAGCAGCACGGCCGGGTCGCTGATGCGGCGGCCCTCGACGTAGTGGGCCTGTTGCTGGCGCGCCAGCATGTCCAGGCCCCGGCTGGCGATGTCCTCGGCTGCCAGCAGCGCCGTGGTGGGGGGCTCGGAGTCCAGCACGGCGCCCAGGTCGTTGAGCAGGCCGTCGAAGTAGGCCGCGCCGAAGGGTTGGCCCGTCATCTCGGCGATG
Source organism: Delftia tsuruhatensis (assembly GCF_903815225.1). Lineage (NCBI taxonomy): Bacteria > Pseudomonadati > Pseudomonadota > Betaproteobacteria > Burkholderiales > Comamonadaceae > Delftia > Delftia tsuruhatensis. The sequence continues at coordinate 3,252,968 of NZ_LR813084.1, read as the reverse complement.
CGCCGGTCGTGCGGCATCACATGGTTGCGCCAGTCGGCCGTGATGGTGCGGGTATGGGCACCTGTGAGCATGCCGCCGCCATGCCATTGCAGGCTGACGCCGGGCACCTGGCGCGCGGCCTTGACCAGGGGCGCGGCGGCATAGCACCAGCCGCACAGCGGGTCGAAGATGTAGTGGAGGACAAAGGGCGGCTGCGCGGTCGTGGTCATGGCAGGAGCGGGCTGTAATGAAGGCGCCCACTGTAGCGGCTATCGGCTTGTCCGTGGCGGTGCAGGGCCGCAGGCAGAATGGGCGGCTGCCACCGTCGATACCGTCTGCATTGCCATGCGCCTCAAATCCACGCCGCCTCCATCCGCCCCGTCCGCTGCGGCCACCGAGCCCAGCGTCCAGTCCGTCGCCCGCCGCGGCATGCTGGGCTTTTTGCTTTTCTGGCTGCTGGTCATGGGCGTGCTGTACTGGGCCATGCAGATGTACCTGAAGCCTGCCGGCGTCAAGGTCCAGTCCGACGGCACCGTGGTCATCGCGCGCGACCGCGACGGGCATTTCCGCGTGGAAGGCTTCGTCAACGGCCAGCCGGTGAGCTTCCTGGTGGACACGGGCGCCAGCATGGTCGGCGTGACCGAGTCGCTGGCCGTGCGCGCGGGTCTGCAAGGTGGCGAGCCCGTGCGCTTTCGCACCGCCAACGGCGAGCGTGACGGCCGCATGGTGGTGGCCGATCAGGTGCGCGTGGCCACGCTGGTGGTCAGCGGCCTGCGCGTGGGCACGGGCTATACGGGGAGTACCGACAGGGATGGATTGCTGGGCCAGAACTTCCTGCGCCAGTTCGACGTGGAGATACGGGGCGACCGCATGCTGATCCATCCGCGGGGTGGTGGATCGGCGTCGAAATGAGTCACATGAAGAAGGGCAGTGTCCGCGCGCACCGGCTCTGATGGCCCGCGCGGCAGGACTGCCGTGCGAGAATGCGCGTTTCCAAGGTCGGCCGCATGCCCGGCGTGCGCAATGAAGGCGCGCAACGGGCGGGCCGGTGCGTGTCGAGGCTCGATCCACCTTCCTGGTTCCGGTGCCGGCCCATGAGCTCCTGTGCCCATGAGGCCGGTTGTTTCCGCCTCCCGCACGATCGCCAGATCGCCGATTGCCCGTGTCCCATCGCCAGCCCATCCGTGTCACCGACCGCCACCAGTTCGACACCCTGATCGACGCACGCTCGCCCGCCGAGTTCGAGCAGGATCACATTCCCGGCGCCATCAACTGCCCCGTGCTCGACAACGAGGAGCGCGCCCGCATCGGCACCATCTACAAGCAGGTCAGCCCCTTCGAGGCCAAGCGCCTGGGCGCGGCCATGGTTTCGGCCAACCTGGCCCGCCACCTGCATGAGACCTTCGCCGACAAGCCCGCCCACTGGAAGCCCCTGGTCTACTGCTGGCGCGGCGGGCTGCGCAGCGGCTCCATGGTCACCTGGCTGCGGCTGGTGGGCTGGGACGCCCAGCAACTGGCCAATGGCTACAAGGCCTATCGTGGCCATGTCATCTCATTGATCGACCATCTGGTGCCGCAGCTGCGCCTGCAGGTGCTGTGCGGCGCCACCGGCAGCGCCAAGACACGCGTGCTGCATGCGCTGGCACAAGCTGGCGAACAGGTGCTGGACCTGGAAGGCTATGCCCGCCACAAGGGCTCGCTGCTGGGCAACCTGCCCGGCGTGGAGCAGCCCAGCCAGAAGTACTTCGAGACGCTGCTGGCGCAGCAGCTGGAGACGTTCGACCTGGCACGGCCCGTCTATGTGGAAGGCGAAAGCGTGAAGATCGGGCGCGTGTCCCTGCCCCTGGGGCTGGTGGAGCACATGCGCCAGTCACCCGTGGTCGAGATCGAGGCCACGGCCCAGGCACGCCTGGACTACCTGCTGCGTGACTATGCCTACCTGGGCGACGATCCGCAGGCGCTGGCCGACAAGCTGGGCTGGCTCAAGGAGTTGCAGGGCAAGGAGGTCGTCGCGCGCTGGCAGGCCTGGGCCCATGAGCGCAGTCTGTCCCCCCTGTTTTCCGAGCTCATGGCCCTGCACTACGACCCGCACTACCAGCGCTCGCAGGAACGGCATTTCTCCCGGTGGCGCGCGCGCCGCACCGTGCAGGCCGCCGACCTTGGCGAGGCCGGCATCGCCGATCTTGCAGGCCAGGTGCTGCGACTGCCGCCGGCATAGGCTGTGCTCAGGCGTGTGAATCGGCCAGCACGGGATACAGTGACAGCAGCAGCAGGGCGGCCATGCACCAGTTGAAGCGGCGCAGCGCTCGGGGGGAGCGCAGCGCACGCCCCACGGCGCTGCCGAACAGCGTCCAGACACTGACGCTGGGGTAGTTGACCACGCCCAGCACGAGCGCGGCCAGCAACAGGTTGACGAAGAAATCCTCGCGCGGCGTGTAGGTGGCGATCACGCCGATGGCCATGATCCAGGCCTTGGGATTCACCCACTGGAAGGCCGCCGCCTGCCAGAACCCGAAGGGCTTGGCGCCCGCGCTGCCGCCATCGATGCCCGCACTGCCCGCGATCTTCCAGGCCAGCCAGACCAGATAGGCCGCGCCCAGGTACTTGAGCGCGGTGTAGATCACCGGCATGCGCTCGAAGACCGCCCCCAGGCCCGCGCCCACCAGCAGCACCATGACCACCACGCCCAGGGTGATGCCCAGCATATGGGGCACGGTGCGGCGGTAGCCGAAGCTGGCGCCCGAGGCCGTCAGCATCACATTGTTGGGGCCGGGCGTGACGGAGCTGACGAAGGCGAACATGGCCAGCGGCAGCAGGAACGAGGTGGGGGCGGAATCGTAAGGCATGGTGTCAACGGGGCTGGAGGAAATCCGGCGCCCTGTCCGCGCATGCCGCGGGCCGCGGCGCCGTCAGTCCATGCTAATGGCAGTCATCGGTACAGTGGCAGTACACTTTGCCGGAACAATCCGCCAACTGGCCTGCTCACATGACCCTGACACTTGCCTCGGCGCCCGATACCGGCGCGTCTTCCCGTCCCTCCGGCACCGCATTCCAGGCCGTCGAGCCCTGGCGTCCGCTGCGCTCCTCCGACCTCTCGCTGGTGGAGCAATTGGTGGATCACTACGGCGGGCTGATCCGTCACCACGGGCTGCGCGCAGGCTCGCGCCTGCCTTCGGTGCGGGCTCTGGCGCAGGAGGCGGGCGTCAGCCGAGACACCGTGGTCCAGGCCTATGACCGGCTGGCCGCACAGGGGCTGGTGCATTCGCGGCGTGGCTCGGGCATCTTCGTCAGCGCCCAGCGGGCGGCCCAGGCAGTGCCGCGCGCCAGCGATGCCCTGCCGACACTGGAGCAGGGCGCGGCCTTCGACACGGCGTATCTGCTGCGCAGCATGTTCCGCGAAGGCACGGAGCATTCGGGGAGCGCGGGCATGCTGCCGCCGGAATGGCTGGACCAGGAGATGCTGGCTTCCGCCCTGCGCGCCGTGGGCCGCAGCACGGGGACCAGCCTGCTGACCTATGGCGTGCCGCAGGGGTACCTGCCGCTGCGCCAGCAGATCGCCTCGGTGCTGCAGGCCCAGGACGTGCCAGCCCACCCCGAGGACCACCTGATGACCGTGGCCGGAGTCACGCAGGGGCTGGACCTCATCGTGCGCAGCCTTGTGCGCCCCGGCGACACGGTCCTGGTCGAGGACCCGGGCTGGTTCCTGATCTTCGGCCGGCTCAACGCCCTGGGCGTGAACGTGGTCGGCGTGCCCCGGCTGCCCGGCGGCCCCGACGTGCAGGCGCTGGAGCGGCTGGCCTGCCAGCACCAGCCCCGGCTTTTCATCCTGAACACGGCCGTGCACAACCCCACGGGCCAGACCCTGTCGGCCGGCGTGGCCCACGAGGTGCTGCGCATTGCCGAGCGCCATGACTTCTACCTGGTCGAGGACGATACCTATTCGGACTTCCTGCCCGGCGTGCCCGTGCGCCTGGCGGCCATGGACCGGCTGCGGCGCGTGCTGCTGGTGGGGGGCTATTCCAAGACGCTGGCCGGCAGCCTGCGCGTGGGCTATGTGGCGGCCCATGCGGACCTGATCCGGCGGCTGACCGATCTCAAGCTGCTGGGAGGGCTGACCACGGCACTGCCGGGCGAGCAGGTCGTGCACCGCGTGCTCGCCGACGGCCAGTACCGCAAGCATGTGGACCGCCTGCGCGAGCGCGTGGACCGCGCGCGCGACCGTTGCCTGCGCATGCTGGAAAACCTGGACTGCCGTGCGCCGCACGAACCACAGGCCGGCATGTTCGCCTGGGTGGACTGCGGCATGGATTCGGAAGTACTGGCCCGCCATGCGGCCGCACAGGGCCTGCTGCTGGCGCCGGGCCTGCTGTTCTCACCCCGCCAGGCGGCAGGCAGCATGCTGCGCATCCCCGTTCCCATGGTGGAGCAGGCCAAGGCCTGGAAGATCCTGGGCCATCTGCTGGCGCAACACCGGGGTGGATGAGGGCACGGGGGTGGCGGGCTGGCGCAACACTGCCTGACGGGAGGTTGACGCCTGCCGTGGTCTGCGTTGTAAGACAGTGCATCCCGTCCAGGGGCGGCGGTAGCCCGCTGCTATCGTTCCGGCATGACTATTGAGCTTGTCTTGCCACGGAGGGCCGGCCGCAGAGCCGGGGTGAGGGGCAGCCCGTCCGGATCCGCAGGTGCTGCGTACGCATTCGTGCTGGCGGCTTCCTTGCTGGCCGGCTGCGCGGACACGCCCGCGCCGCGCGGAAAGGTGGAGGGCGCCTCGTTCGAGGCGGGCGAACTCGTGCAGTCCGACAGCAACCGCATGGCCACGCTGGCCATGAAGGAGAACCTGGACAGCCTGTTTCGCATCATGGACAAGCTGTACCTGCGCAATCCCTCCGAATGGAAGAAGACCGCCGAAAGCCGCGAGGCCGCTGCCGCCTATGTGCGCATCGCCATCCTGGAGCGCCAGCCCTGGGCCGACCTGCGCGGCCAGCGCGACGTGGTGGCGTTGTCGCTGGCGCTGCAGCCCGACTTCACGGGCGATCGCGTGGCCTCCTTCATCCATGCGCTGGCCGATACCATCATCACGGCCCATGGCGACCGCACCAGCTTCACCCTGGTCCATGGGCTGGATCCGCAACTGCTCTTCAATGCGGCGCGCAATGTGGAGGTGGCCAACTGGATCCTCAATTCGCGCCGCAATGCGGGGGGCGGTCCGCTGCTGCTGTCCAACCACCTGGGCGATGACGCACGCAATCTCAGCTTCGAGCGCGAGATGGGAAAGATCATCGGCCGGCTCGACCTGATGGCGAACTACACGACGGAGCGCTATCGGCGCTCCTTCATCGGCTACGGGCAGGGCCTGGTGGCAGGGCCGTTCATGCAGTTCCTGCCCGTGCGCTGAACAGCGCTGTCAGGGCGCATCGCACAGCACGATGGTGACGAGGGCGGAAGTGTCCTCCACGGCGCGTACCGCGTGCGGCATGTTGGGTGGCAGGTGCATGAGCTGGCCGGCCTGCAGCGCCTGCAGGCTGCCGCCCAGCATCACCTCCAGCTGCCCTTCGAGGCAATGCAGGCTCACGCTGCCCGGCACCTTGTGCGGTGGCAGAGACTGGCTGGCGCGCAGCACCACGCGGATGACCTCCATGTCCTCGGACTTGAACAGGGCGCAGGTTCTTGCGCCCGCCAGCCGCGCACCGAACGGCAGGACATCGATGGCATGTGCGGTCGGTGCAAAGGGGGTGGCCATGGCGGACCTCCGGGCGTTGGCGGGCAATACGGGCATTGTCCTCCGAAGCACGGGGATCGATCAACCTCGGCCATATGACAGCCGATGCGCGGCATGGTCTCAGCCGGGCACGCTGGCCTCCACCAGCAGGGTCAGCAACTGCAGCGATTCCTGCCAGCCCAGGTGGCAGGCTTCGGCCGGGATCACGGCGGGCACGCCTTCCTGGGTCACGTCGAGCTCGGTGCCGCAGAACACGGCGCGCAGCGCGATGGTGGTGATCATCTCGCCCGGCAACTGGGGGTCGTCGAACCTGTCGGTGTGGCGTACCAGCCGGCCCGGCTCCAGCTCCAGGAATTCGCCACCGAACCCACTGCGCCCGCCTGTGGAGAGGTTGACGAAGGCCATGCGATAGCGCCCGCCCACGCGCGCGTCGAATTCGGCCACTTCGCAGACGTAGCCGTGCGGCGGCAGCCATTTGGCCAGGGCCGCCGCCGTGGTGAAGGCCTGGTAGACACGCTCAGGCGGAGCCTTGAGAACACGGTGCAGCCGGATGGTGTGGGCGGTGTGTGACATGGGGAACTCCTTTGCTTGGGCGCGGTGCAAGGCTGCCAGCCTCGCACCGATGGAGCCCGGGTGCAAGAGGCGGGACCTGGGTGCCGGACCTTGTTTCAATGATTCATAAATCGAATCCTTGATTGGTTTTAAAGAATTGGACTTGAATCATTGACGCCCGCACCATGGCGGCGAGCGCTGGATACACAGCGCCGCCTTTCACAGGAAACAGGAGACAAGCAGATGAAGCATTCCCCGTTGCGCAGGGCCCTGGCCCTTGGCGCGCTCAGTGCCATGGCCGCCGCTGCGGCACCCCCCGCCCTGGCCCAGGGCAGCTATCCCTCCAGCCCCATCACCCTGGTCGTGCCGTTTGCGGCCGGCAGCGGCACCGATGCCGTGGCGCGCCTGGTGGCCAGCCGGCTGGGCGAGCGGCTCAGGCAGCCCGTGATCGTGGACAACAAGGCCGGCGCCAATGCCCAGATCGCCGCCGGCCATGTGGCCAAGGCCAGGCCCGACGGCTACACCCTGTTCATGACAACCAATACCTCGCACTCGGCCAACCCCTGGCTGGTCAAGGGCCTGAAGTACGACCCCGTCAAGGACTTCACGCCCGTGGCGCGCGTGGGCGAGCTGCCGTTCGCGCTGCTGGTCCACCCCTCCGTGCCCGCCAAGACCGTGCAGGAACTCATCGACTACGCCAAGGCCAATCCCGACCGCCTGTCCTACGGCACGCCCAACAGCACCTCGCTGGTGGCCTCGGAAACCTTCAAGTACGTGACGCGGGCCCAGATCACCTCGGTGCCCTACAAGTCCAGCCCGCAGGCACTGACCGACCTCATGGGCAACCAGATCCAGGTCTATGTGGCCGACCTCGGCTCGGCCTGGGGCACGATCAAGACCGACCGCGTGCGCACGCTGGGCGTGACGGCCGCCAAGGGCTCGACCCTGCTGCCCAATGTACCGGCGATCGGCAAGACGCTGCCGGGCTTCGACATCACGTCGTGGAACGGCATCTTCGGCCCGGCCGGCATGCCCGCGGAAATCACCGAGCGCCTGAACACCGAGCTGCAGGCCATCCTCAAGGACAAGGCCGTGCAGGAGCAACTGGCCCAGGTCGGCTTCGAGGTCTGGCCCACGGCCACGCCCGCCGAGTTCGCCACCTATGTGAAGGACCAGATGGCCCGCTGGGGGCAACTGGTCAAGCAGGCCGGCATCGAGGCGCAGTGAGGGAGACCGGCATGCAAGAAGCGCAGCAGGGGCAGCAAGGCCCTCTTGCCGGGGTGAAGGTGCTGGACATGACCTCGGTGGTCATGGGCCCCTTTGCCACCCAGATCCTTGCGGGCCTGGGGGCCGAGGTGATCAAGGTCGAATCGCCCGAGGGCGACAACATGCGCCACGTCGGCCCCATGCGCAATCCCGCCATGGGCCACATCTTCCTGCAGGCCAACCAGGGCAAGCGCTCCGTGGTGCTGGACCTCAAGCAGGGCGCCGCGCGCGAGGCCCTGCTGCGCCTGGCCGAAGGCTGCGACGTGCTGGTCAGCAACGTGCGGCCCCAGGCCATGGCGCGACTGGGCCTGGCCTACGAGGACGTGGCGGCGCGCAACCCGCGCATCATCCACGTGAGTTGCTGCGGCTTCGACCAGCGCGGCCCCAACGCGGCCCGGCCCGCCTATGACGACCTCATCCAGGGCGCCACCGGCGTGCCCTGGCTGGCGCAGCAATACGGCGGCGGCGAGCCCGCCTACGCGCCCATGACCCTGGGCGACCGCGTCACAGGCCTGCATGCCGTCTACGCCGTCACGGCCGCCCTCTATGCGCGCGAGAAAACAGGCCAGGGCCAGGCCGTGGTCGTGCCCATGTTCGAGGCCATGACCCAGTTCATCCTGGGCGACCACATGGCCGGCCTGTCCTTCGAGCCCGAACTCGGCGGCCCCGGCTATGCACGGTTGCTGACGGCCCACCGCCGCCCCTACCGCACGCGCGACGGCTATCTGTGCGTGCTGATCTACAACGACAAGCATTGGCACAGCTTCTTCACCGCCATCGGCCAGCCCGAGCGCATGCGCGAACCCATGTTCGCCACCCACGGCCAGCGCGCCCTGCACATCGATGCCGTCTACGCCGAAGTCTCGCGGCTGATGCGCGAGCGCGGCACCGCCGAATGGCGCACGCTGCTGGACGCGGCCGACGTGCCCAACATGCCCATGGCCTCGCCCGAGGACCTGATCGCCGACCCCCAGCACCAGGCTACCGGCTTCGTGCACGAAATTGACCACCCCAGTGAAGGCCGGCTGCGCACCACGGCCAGCCCCACGCGCTGGAGCGCCACGCCGCCCGCCGAACGCGCCGCCCCCGCGCCGCGCCTGGGCGAGCACACGCTGCAGGTACTGCGCGATGCGGGCCTGACCGAGGCCGAACTGGCGGCCCTGCAGGCCAGCCGCGCCTGCAGCCAGGCCGCCTCGCTGCAAGACACCCCACCACAAGCACAAGGAAACCAGCCATGCCCCGCTATCTGATCCGAGAACAGGACGTACCCGGCTACAGCCCCGCCAACCACCACGGCACCACCAACCGCCGCCTGGTCAGCGCGGCCAACGTGGGCGCGCGCCACATGGAACTGGTGCTGGGAACGCTGGAGAAAGGCGGCGGTGCGCTGCCCCACGCCCACCCGGGCATGGAGCAGGCCTGCTACCTGCTGGCCGGCACGGCCGAGGTGGAGATCGACGGCGAAGGAGGCAAGGAAAGCTTCGCCATGCAGCCCGGCGACACCTGCTTCTTTCCCGAGGACTGCATGCACATCTTCCGCGTGACCAGCGAGGAACCCGTGCGCCTGCTGGTCTTCTACAGCCCGCCCTACGGCGAGAACCCCGGGCGAGTGCGCCGACCGGCCGCCTGAGCAGACCCCACAGACACCACAAGCGACAAGGAACGGAGAACACACCATGGACTTTCTGTGGAGCGAAGAACAGGAACAGATCCGCGACGCCGTCGAGCGCGCCTGCGCGCCCTTCGACGCCGACTACTGGCTGCGCAAGGATCACGAAGGCGGCTTCCCGCACGACTTCCACAAGGCCCTGGCCGACGCGGGCTGGCTGGGCATCGCCATGCCCGAGGAGTTCGGCGGCGCGGGCCTGGGCATCAGCGAGGCGGCGCTGATGATGCACACCATCTCGGCCACGGGAGCGGGCCTGTCGGGCGCCTCGGCCGTGCACATGAACATCTTCGGCCTGCATCCTGCCGTGGTCTTCGGCAGCGACGCGCAAAAGCGCCGCTGGCTGCCTCCGCTGATCGCGGGCACGGACAAGGCCTGCTTCGGCGTGACCGAGCCCAACGCGGGCCTGAACACCCTCAAGCTGCAGACCCGCGCGGTGCGCGATGGCGACGTCTATGTGGTCCACGGCCAGAAGGTCTTCATCTCCACGGCCCAGGTGGCCAACAAGATCCTGCTGCTGGTGCGCACCCGGCCCGTGGAAGAGTGCCAGGGCACGGAAGGCCTGAGCCTGTTCTACACCGACCTGGACCGCGAACGCATCGAGGTGCGCGAGATCGACAAGCTGGGCCGCAAATGCGTGGACACCAACCAGCTGTTCATCGACGGCCTGCGCATCCCCGCCGAGGACCGCATCGGCGAAGAGGGCAAGGGCTTCTCGTACATCCTGCACGGCCTCAACCCCGAGCGCATCCTCATCGCCGCCGAGGCCGTGGGCCTGGGCCGCGCGGCCCTGGCGCGCGCCACCCAGTACGCCAAGGAGCGCGTGGTCTTCGACCGCCCCATCGGCCAGAACCAGGGCATACAGCACCCGCTGGCCCAGGCCTGGATGGGGCTGGAAGCCGCCCACCTCATGGTGCAGAAGGCCGCCTTCCTCTACGACAAGGGACTGCCCTGCGGCGCCGAGGCCAACGCCGCCAAGTACCTGGCAGCCGAAGCCTGCGCCAAGGCCTGCGAAGCCGCCATCTTCACGCACGGAGGCATGGGCTACGCCAAGGAATACCACGTGGAGCGCTACATGCGCGAATCCTGGATCCCGCGCCTGGCGCCCGTCAGCCCGCAACTCATCATGTGCTTCATCGCGGAAAAGGTTCTGGGCCTGCCGAAATCGTACTGAGGGGGAGGCGGGCCATGGTGCAAGATGCGGGCTCGCCTCCTGCCCACCCGCCACCGTCCATGAAAACCCATCTGCTGCGCTACTTCGTCGCCCTGGCCGAGGAGCGCCACTTCGGCCGCGCGGCCCATCGCCTGTGCATCACCCAGCCGCCGCTGAGCATGGCGCTCAAGACCCTGGAGCAGGACCTGGGTGTCAGCCTCATGGAGCGCGACGCCAAGAACGTACGCCTCACGCCCGCCGGCGAGGCCTTTCTCACCGAGGCGCGCAAGGTGCTGGCCCAGATCCAGCACGCGGCCGACGTGGTGCGCGGCGTGGCCGAAGGCATGCAGGGCCGGCTGGACGTGGGCATCACGGGCTCCATGGTCTACCGGCAGGTACCGGATTTCTGCCGCGCCTTCCGTGCCGAGCGGCCCCTGGTCGAGGTCTGCCTGCATGAAATGTCCACGCGCGAGCAGCTGCAGGCCATTGCCAGCGGCCAGATCGACTGCGGCTTTCTCAACATCGCCAATCCGCCCGACGGCCTGCAGACCCTGTCCATCGGTGAGGAACCTTTCGTTTGCTGCCTGCCTGCCTCGCACGCGCTGGCCGGCCAGCGCGACATCGACCTGCGCGAACTTGCCCGCGACACCTTCGTCATGTTCGCGCGAGAAGTGGCCCCCGCCAACTACGACAACGTGATCGCCTGCCTGCAGCAGGCCGGCATCCATCCGCACACCCGCCACGCCGCGCGCCAGTGGCTTACCGTCATGGCCCTGGTCTCGGCAGAGCAGGGCGTGGCCCTGGTGCCCCGCTGCATGCGGCGCGTGGGCATGAACGGCGTGGTCTTCGTGCCGCTGCGCGGGCCGCAGCAGGCCATGACGCCGGCGGTGATGGCGTGGAGGGGCAGCCAGTCACCCGTGGTGCTGCAGGCTTTCATTGAGCATGTGCGTCGGCTGATATCGAGAGATCCGATGGGGGCTTGATACAGATCGGATCGGCATTCTTGCAGTTCTGGCGGAATAGGTTGTGCTGCGCTTGCATACAGCAAATCGAAAAATAAGACTGGTCTGATTGCCTTTGCCATTCTCGCGGCCTAGCATTGTATGGCGCAGATTTGCGTAATACTGGGGCTCGAGCTCCAGAATTGCCGCCCAGAACCTGTACAAGCTATATGTATTAAAACAACGTATTCGCCGTCCTGATTGGCATTGGCTGGGAATGAAGGTTGTTATTTTTTGCTTTTTCATATGGATGCTCTTCTTGAAGAAAAAATTCCATGTTGCGGAGTTCTCATCCTCTGAATATGCAGCATGCGCAATGATGGGGATTGCATTGGCGGCAGGATTTGCATTGGTCGGTAAATACATTGATATTCCGCGGCTGTTGTATATCTTGGCCTGGCTTGTGGCCTTCGCTTTCCTGGCTGTCGCAGTCACCAGAATCGTTCATGGGATATTGGTGAATGGAAATTTGCCAATGCTTGCTTTTGCATCGTTGATGGTGGTCGGTATTTATGCATCTGCATCAAAGCCTACCGGAACCGGCTTCATCAGGCACGACGAAATATATAGTTGGGGAATGTGGGGGGTACAGCATTTTCTGAAGCAGCCCTACGATACCTACTACACCCAGGCCCCTTATCCTCAGTTTTTCTCATATGAGCTGGCTTCCGTCTTCCTGACCCAAGGAAATCACGTATCGCACTTCGCGGCCAAGCTCATCTGTGGCATACCGGCTCTCGTTGTCTTGATCGCGTTTTCCGATCTTGTCGCCGCCAGCTCCAGTCGATTCATCAACTGGCTGAGCTTGTTGCTGGTTTTCTGGGCCTTGGCAAGCTTTTCGAATCTTCTGTTCTGGGCCTATGCCGACCCGCTTGCGACAGCATTGATCCTGTTGAGCTTCACCCTTTTGCTGCAATATTCGAAGAAGCCTGGAAATCTACGCCCATTGCTGCTTTCGCTGTTCTGCGGCTTCCTGGCCTCTCTCACCAAGCAGCCGGGATTGGTTTGGTGCCTCGTCACGCTACCGGTATTGACGGCCTATGGCGTATGGCGTTGGAAATGGAGGCCTGTGGCGCTGGCTGCGTGCAGCGTCATGATGCTGTTGGCCGCAATCTGGCCTTTCTTTGTGGCGCCCAATTTCACAGGTAATCAAGGGGTGCTTGATATCGCAGAGAAAAATGGCGGATTTTTGGCATCCATCCTGTTATCCATAAAAAAATATATCATTGATGCGCCAGAAATAGGTCTGCTTCTGCTGGGGACGATGCTCATTTCCTCGATTTCAAGCAAGGGGAGAATGCTCTGGGTTCTGTGCGTTCTTCCTTTTCTTGTCATATGGTTTGCCGCAGGCTCCTACGAGCAACGTCATGGGATTCATGTGCTTTTCGTGTCCACAGCGCTTGCAATCCATTTTTTGACTGAAAAGTATCCATGTGTTGATGATCCGAAAAGCGATTCAGGGAATTTCAATCTTGCAGGAAGATTTTCCATGAATTTGATTGCTGTGGCAATCTCTGCAACACTGCTGACTTCATCTGTCTATCTTGCATTTCAACGAAATTTCCCGTCACTCCAGGACGGAAACAGGGCGATTTTCATATCGCAATTCGGAAATGATGCAATTGATGTGTATGACGACATCATAGACAAGCAGCGACGGATTTTTCTTGTCAGCAACTATCAATATGGCATGTTCTTCAATAGAACAATCATTGGTCGCCCTGATCAACACAAGAACTCGCAGACGACAGAAGATTTCCTGAAAGAGCTTGCTCAATTCAAACCTGACTACATTTTTGATGCCGGCGAGTGGACTTATGGCCCTTATGCGCCGCTTCTCCACAAGCTGTTGGAGGTTTGCCCTGCTGCCTTTGTGTTGAAGCAGAAGAATACCTTTTTCCCTTACTCTGCCATCTATAAAGTCGACAGCCAGGTGTTGAGTGCAGAGTGTCTTTCCCGCATCGGCAGCGCCCCTGTGTAGCCGGCCATCGAATCCGCTCACGCGACGCTGCTGCCGGCATGTGGCCGGCGCGGATCGACCCGAAGCGGCCCGGCCCCAGGAGATGCCTGAGAACCCGCATCCTGCGACAATGCGCCCCGTGCTGTCCGCGCAAAGTCGAAGCGGTGGCCTCGACCGTCGCCGTATGCCCCCACTTGGCAGCTCTCAAAAGGAGCCAGCCTGTGCCGATACCTTCATCGACCATGGCTCTCGATCCCTTCACCCTGCTCGTCCTCACCACGGCGATGGCCGCCGCCTCGGCGCTGTATCTGGCCATGGAATGGAGCAGCGTGCGAGAGCGCTCGCTGCTGTTGTGGAGCGCGGGGTTTGCCATCATCGCCGTGGGCTGCGTGCTGGCCCTGCTGCGTTCCCGGGGCCATGTGCTGTTCGGCATCTGGCTGCCCAACGGCTTGCTGATCTGCGCCCACTGGCTGTTCCTGGCCGGCGTCGCCTGGTTCACATGCGTGCGGTTGCCGCGCTCCTGGTGGCTGCTGGCGGCCGTCTGGCTGGCGATGCTGTTGCTGCCTGACGGGCCCTGGTGGTCCAAGGCGATGCTGGGCGTGCAGTCGCTACTCATCGGCATCATCACCCTGCGCGCCGGCCTGCTGCTGCGCCCCCAGGGCGGTGCACTGGGCGTGGGCGCGGTGCAGCTGCGCTTCGTCCTGCTGGCGCACGGCCTGTTCTACCTCGCCAAGGCCGGCTCGGTCGTGATGCTGGATGCCTTCGTCAACCTGGCCAGCTTCCACGGCACGGTGATCCTGGTCTCGCTGGTGGAAGGGGTGATGGCAATCATGCTGCTTGCCATGTCCATGACCGGCACCGAGCGCCATCGCCGCGAAGAGCGCATCGCCCAGATCGCCGCCCGCGACCCGCTCACCGCCCTGGACAACCGGCGCGCGCTCTACCTGCGCGCGCCACCGCTGCTGGCGCAGGCCTCGCCGGCCCACCCCTGCGCCCTGCTGCTGATCGACATAGACCACTTCAAGCAGGTCAACGACCTGCACGGCCACGACGCCGGCGACCGCCTGCTGGTGACCCTGAGCGACCTCATACGCAGCGTGCTGCCGCGCGGAGCACTGGCTGCGCGGCTGGGTGGGGACGAGTTCGTGATCGTGCTGCGCGGCGTCTCCGAGGCGAGCACGCATGCGCTGGGCCAGGATCTGCGCGAGGCCTTCGCCCAGCAGGCACGCACCATGTTCGAGACGCCGGAACCCGTGTCCCTGAGCATCGGCGCGACCCGGTTCGACCAGCCCGGGACGGAGCTGTCCCAATGGCTCAAGCAGGCCGATGAAGCGCTCTATGCGTCCAAGCGCAAGGGGCGGGACCGAATGGAGCTGGTGCCGTTTTCGGCAGGGCGGCTGCACTGAGCTGCCGCACCCGCGTGCCGCAATGGCCCCGGGCTGTCTACTTCGGCGTGAGCCGATACAGTCCTCCCTTGCGGTCGTCCTCGATCAGCCACAACGCACCATCGGGCGCCTGCGCCACGTCACGGACGCGAAAGCCCACCGTCCAGTGCTCGGCAGGTGTCGCGGTCGCTCCGTTCACCTCGATGCGGTGCAGGGCGCGGGTCACGAGGCCGGACGCGAACGCCGAACCCTTCCAGGCAGGAAACATCTCGCCGCTGTAGAACATCAGGCTGCCCGGCGCGAAGACGGGCGTCCAGTAGATCACGGGCCTGGTGAGGTCATTGCGCGTGTCCGGGCTGGCGATGGGCACGCCGTTGTAGTTCACCGCATAGGAGACCAGCGGCCAGCCATAGTTCTTGCCCGGCTCGATCAGGTTGAGTTCATCGCCGCCGCGCGGCCCATGTTCGAGCTCCCAAAGACGGCCGTCCGGCGCGAACGCAAGGCCGTAGGGCGTGCGGTGGCCCGTGGACCAGGTCTCGGACGGCGTCAGGTTCGGGCCGTCAAAGACAAAGGTCCGCAGGACCGGCGTGGTCTTGGCGGCCTCGGTGTCCTTGGGCGGGTCGATCACCGGCACCGAGGTGGTGCCGGTCCGGCCCTCCATCGGATTGCCGGGCGC
Source organism: Delftia tsuruhatensis (assembly GCF_903815225.1). Lineage (NCBI taxonomy): Bacteria > Pseudomonadati > Pseudomonadota > Betaproteobacteria > Burkholderiales > Comamonadaceae > Delftia > Delftia tsuruhatensis. The sequence continues at coordinate 3,237,611 of NZ_LR813084.1, read as the reverse complement.
GGGCTTGCCATCCAGGGTCAGCCGCAGGATCTTGCCGGCCGGCTGGTTCGGGTCCTGGGCAGGGGTGAAACGCTGCCGGTCTCCGGCCGTGAGGAACAGGAACTTCTGGTCCGGCGAGAACGCCACGGCTGCGCCGACCTGCCCGCCCTTGCCCTTGACGGGGTCGCGCCAGATGACTTTCAGGTCCTCCAGCGCGGCAGTGCCGGCACCGATCCTGAGCGTCGCGCGGGCGAGTGCCAGGCTGGAGGTGCCGCGGATTTCGCCGGGCTCCGAATAGGTCAGGTAGATGGCCCCGTCGCTGGAATAGGACGGAGCCAGGTAGACGCCCAGCAGGCCGTTCTGGTTTTCGTGCAGCACGGGTGGCACGCCGGTGACGGCAAGCTTTTGCCCAGCCTGCGTCGCGAGGTACAGCTTGCCGGGCTTCTCGGTGACCAGCAGGCGCCCGTCCGGCAGGAAGGCCATGCGCCAGGGCAGATCGAATTGCGCGACCTTCGCGAGCTTGAAGGGGGGCGACGGGGTGGCGGGCAGGTCTCCGGCATTGATCTGCGCCCATACGGGGGTTGCACCAAGGAGCAACCAGGGGATGAGTCCAATCTTCGGCAATGGCATGCTTGGCTCCGCTGGGATGATCGGAGCAGTATCCACCGAGGAAAGCCTACCCCCGAATTCCGGGGTATCTGCCGCAAGCCTGAAGCCACCGCCCGCAACCCGCATCACGCACTCTGCCCTCATCCCTGGACAAAAAACCCATTCATCCAACAGATTGCGGCATGGCCGCCGGGTCCATCCAGAGCGCCGCCCACATATGGCCATCCGGGTCGGCCAGATCACGCGTGTACATGAAGCCGTGGTCCTCCATCGGATTCACATCGGCCTGCCCGCCATGGGCTGCGGCGGCCTCGTTCATCGCGTCCACGGCAGCGCGGCTGTCCAGGGCCAGCGAAAGCATCAATCCGCACGATCCCGCAGGCGGCAATGGCCGCTGCGTGAAAGTGCGCCACTTAGCATGCGTGACCAGCATGACCTGGACCGCCTCGCTCCAGACCAGGGCGGAACCGTCTTCGTTGCGAACTGCGGGTTCTGGGTGAAGCCCGGGCTTTGTAGAAGGCGGTGGAGGTGGCGAGGTCGGTTACTGGGAGGCTGATGAAGAGGGTTTTGGGCGTGGTTGGCTCCGGGAGTGCTGGCTGGGGGGGTGGTCCTGGCGGGGGCAGGGCTGGTCGGGCAGCATGGTGGCCATGCTGCATCCGGAGGGAAATTGATCAGGCGTTTGCGCTTGGGTGGCGGTGCACTTGCTGCGTGGGGTGCTGTGTTGGGGGATGGGCGGTGTGAACGATCTCTGATCGACCCGTTGCTGACCGCCGTTGCGCAACCTGCCAGCGACTGCGTTGCAGCGATTGCCGTCGGCTAACTTCGGCACGTTGGAGGGCTGCTAACCGCCTATGAGCGGGTACTGTCGAGAGTTAACTGTAGAGCCGCCGAATGACAGCAAAGGACTGGACCACTGCCACAGCGTCAACGAGAAAAATACAGGGAAGGCAGAGGCCGGGTCCGCACGCAGCTATCGTCGCCTTGTTTATTGGGTTAGTCAGACTCAATCCTCAATAGAGGCGGGAAATACGCTGCGAAAATCTCGATCGGCGGCGCTTCATGCTTGTTCGGTAGATGCCCACTTTTCTTAGCTCAGTTTGTCGGTAGCCCAAGCTTGTCGAAGAAGGCCCGGTTTCTTTCGCGCGCGGCGTTCAGGATTCGATCAAACGAGCTAACCTCAATATACGCTTTAAAATTATCGTTGTAGCCGAAATATCCTTGATTGTCGCTAGTCACACGGAGGTTGTGGTATTTGCACCGCGAGCGCACTGTAGGAGTGAGATCGCTAATCACATAGCAGAATCCGGGGATGGTCTGGGATCCAGGAATTTCTCGCCCTCGCGCAGTCTTGGCGCCTCCTTCTCGGATCCTTTCAAGGTAGCCCAGTGCTTGTTCAATGGGGTCCTTCTTTTCCCCGGCAGCTGCATCATTTCGCATTGGCCTTTTGATCTCGACTACTACTATTGATGCCAAAGGTAGTTTAATTCCGTCACTCACAAGTAGGGGCTCATCGAAAACATTGAGTGCGCAAATATCCGGTTCGCAGTTTTCTGTGTTGCCGGTAATTGGCAAGGAGGAAAGTGTCTTGTCAGACGCAAGAAAGTTGTGAAACGCCAAACGTTCGTCAATTAGCCAAAGGTTTGAGTTATCCGATGTTATTTCATCAGACGTCTTCTGCATTGGCATAATGATTTCATGGATCAAATCTTCTCGTGCGTACCTCCCATCAGGGCCAATCGCAATTGATTTTTCAAGGATATCGAGAATTATTTTGCGGTGGAAGACATAGTTTGCGAGATCGGACTTTTTTATGTCATCGACTTTTCCAAGGTATTTCTGCAGTCGATTCTGATATTGTGCCGGGGTTTCGCTAATTCCAAAATTCATTACTTCATGGCCTTCGGATATTAACGATCCTTCAATTTCGGCGAGTTGCTTGTGTAGCAGTAAGTCGAGGTCCCTGTCGGATATTTCCGGATCTACATTTAATTTTCTGGGATCTATTCTTCCGAGAATCGGGCGATAGCGAGGCGCACGAAGTGAGATGAATTTGTCCACTCGTTCCCTGCTGGAACGCTCGTTCGCATCCAGGTAATCTTTAAGGTTCGCTTTTGATGCACTTACGATCGAAGAACGAATGGCATTAAGATCCAACTCGCTGTCAGAGAACAAATCGTCGCTTGTCTCGACAATATCAAACCCTATTCGCTCCGGGCGAACACGTTCATCCAAGAACGGGGATGTGACATAGCACGCGTAAAAGAAGTCTCCTGCGTCGTCCTTAATTTTTCCGTGCAAGCCAGGAATTTTTCCGGAAAGATTCTCCTTGTATACGACCCTGCTCGCAGCGCACCAAGCAATGAAATGCTGCCTATCCGGTCCGACTTTTAGACGTAAGTGCGTAACCTCGAAAATTTGATCCTTTAGCTTGATCTCCTCCTTCGTTGAGGATGATTGCATGTATTCGTTATAGACGTCTTCTAGGTCGATCTGTTCGAATCCATCTTTCAATAGTATTTTCGGTGCGCCGCCGTCTCGTACAAAGTACCAAAGGCAGTGCTCAAAGAGGCTGTTGGCAATAGTGGTCGCTGTTTTTGGTGAGGCTTCTCTATAAGCGCGCTCAAAGCCGGTCAGGTGTACAGTAGTGATGGGATTAGAGTTAGGCTTAACATCAAGAAAGACCTTGTTTCCTACGCCCTGGCTTGCTGTGAAAGTGAATGTGCAGCTTGAAGCCTGGCCTTCTGTTGCTGTAAACACGCTGTGAACGTTTACTGCCTCGAAGGCTTTCAGCCAAAGCAAGCGTCCAACACCACGACACCCTTGACCGGCCTTGTAGTCGCTGTCCAACGTCTCGAAGGACGCCATGTTCCTGTCATTAAATCCACTTCCATTGTCGGATATTTTGAATCCAACAATTGGCTCTTGCGGGGGTGCGCCACGTTTTGCTTTTCCATTTTCAAAAGCCAGATTTCCCTGGCTTTCCCTGAGAATTTCAATATTAATCCTCCCGTAAGTCGGATCATTTGATATTTCAGCAATAGAGTGAATGGAATTTACGACAGCCTCGAAAAGAGGCATTAACCCCTGGTTCCGATGCAGGGTTGTGTTGCGCAGGCGCCCCTTAAGATATGTATTCATGCTCATGATGCGCTTCCTTAAATATCGGAGTTCTGCTGTCTTCAACGCATTCTGCGCCATGGGGTCCGGCTCAGGTCTCCGGGCCAGCCCTCAATCTCGGGTGGAGGTCACCGGTTGTTGGATACCAGCCAAGTCTACTGTGTAGCAGCCTGCGCCGCCCACTGCGGCATACTTGAACTCAACATATTCACGTCTTAGGCTTGCCCCAGATCGTGTTGCCGTAACAAGGTACCAACCGCGATGTGCAATTCCCATAGGCGCGTCGGGCGAAGCTCAGATACGGGTAGTGGGATGCTACTTCCACAGTCTGCAACAGGTCTGTATCTCCACCCGCCATGCGGGCCTCAAGTAGGCCAGCTCGTTTGAGCGTGAAGCCTTCTGCCCTGAGCGGCTGGTGTTGGCCGGCAACAGTCTCTCATCGAGTACTGCGATCACCTGACAACTCGCCCGCTACACCCCCATCACTTTGTGCAGCTTGAACACGGTCCAAAGGCCTGGACCTGTTCAAGCCCTGCATGAAAAGCCTCCCAGCAGCTTTACAAAACTCCAACTACAGGTGGCAGACACAAGCAAGGCAAATCCGGAAGCTCTGCTCTCTGGCTCTCCAGAACCCCTCGACCAGTGATCTGGAGAACAGTGACAGCCTCGTCAGGATCCCCAATGCCCCAGCCAACTCCCGCCACCACACCCCCACCCAAACTCGAAGACCTCGCCATAGACGCCGTCCTGCACATGGGCGCTGCGCTGGATGTGCTGGACCTGCTCGCTCGCCACAAGGTCACGGCCATCAATTGCGTGTGCCGCGACCTGCTGCGCATCTACTACGTGAAGGCCGATCAGGCGCAGTCGCTGGAGCCGGAAGACAAGGAACTGGTGGGCCTGCTGCACGACACGGCGGTGAATCTGGGCTATGCCATTGAGGTGGTGGAGCATCTCAATGGCGATGAGGCCGATGACCCCATTCTTTATGCCGTGAGCTATCTGCTCAGGGCTGCGAAGCGGTTTGCGGATGAGGGGGTGTCGGTGGCGTTGGCCTGAATAGTGCAGCAGGCGTGGATGGCCTGCGAATATGGCAGGGCCGAGGCAAAAAATGGGCGAAAAAAAAACGCGCCCCATGTTGAAGCGCGCTGTCGGGTTGGGGCCGTGGGTCAGTCCTTCTTGGCCCGGATGACTTCGCCGCCCACAGCGTCGATCTTGACTTCCATGAGCGTGCCGTTGGCCTGCAGCACTTCGACCTGGTAGCTGGTCTGGCCCCAGTGGGAGTCCAGCTTGGCGCTGACGGGCGTGCCGGGGGTGTGTTTGGTGGCGGCCTGGATGGCTTGCTCTATGGTGGATTTGGCCTTTTCCAGGCGCTGGCGGTCCTTGCGCTTGGCGGCGCCGTCGTTCTTGTGCTGGGCGGCCTGGCCGGTGATGGCGTTGACCCAGACTTCCACGCTGTCGCCAGCCGGGGTGATGACTTCGATTTCGTAGCGCGGGCCCATGCCGTCGCCGTCGTCCAGCTGGGCTTCGATGGCCTTGCCGGGCACGGCCTGGGTGGCGCGGGTGATGGCCTGTTCCAGCGGGATCTTGGCCTGGCTGGTGATGGTCTGCCATTCGGCCACCGACTTGGCGGCGGCGGGCAGGGCAGCGGTGGCGCAGGTCAGGGCCAGGGCAATGGAGAGGGCGGCAGTGCGGGCGAACGGGACAGGCTTCATGGATGTGGCTCCTTCCGGGAATTGGGGTTGGACAAGGCTACGGTCGGGGCCATTGTCTCCACCGACCCGGAGAGCGGTTGTCGGAGAGGGCGCCCTTTGCCCCCTCCGGGGCGCTGCGGTTTGATCCAGCGCAAGCTCTGCGTTCAGAGGCCCAATACCTTGGCCACGTAGTCGGCGTCCTTGTCGCCCCGGCCCGAGAGGTTGATGAGGATGTGCTGGTCCTTGGGCAGGCCGGGCGCCACGCGCATGGCCCAGGCCACGGCGTGGGCGCTTTCCAGCGCGGGGATGATGCCTTCCACGCGTGAGAGCTGCATGAAGGCGTCCAGGCATTCCTTGTCGCTGACGGCCTCGTACTGCACGCGGCCCAGGTCCTTGAGGTAGCTGTGCTGCGGGCCCACGCCCGGATAGTCCAGGCCCGAGGCAATGCTGTGCACGGCAGCCGGCGTGCCGTCTGCGTTTTCCAGCACGTAGCACTTCATGCCGTGGATTTCACCGGGCTTGCCCATGCTGAGGGTGGCCGCATGGCGGCCGGGCTTGTCCGTGCCTTCGCCCGAGGGCTCCACGCCGACGAGCTTGACCCCGGCATCGCCCAGGAAGGCCGTGAACACGCCGATGGCATTGCTGCCGCCACCCACGCAGGCGGCCACGTGGTCGGGCAGCTTGCCGTGTTTGGCCTGGAATTGCTCGCGCGCCTCGCGGCCGATGATGCTCTGGAAGTCGCGCACCATCATCGGGAACGGGTGGGGGCCGACCACGGAGCCGATGGCGTAGATGTAGTCGGTGGGGTTGGTGAGGTATTCCTCGAAGGCGCTGTCCACGGCCTCCTTGAGCGTGGCCGCGCCGCGCGTGACGGGCACGAGCTTGCAGCCCAGGATGCGCATCTTGGTGACGTTGGGGTGTTCCTTCTCGATGTCCACCTGGCCCATGTGGATCTCGCAGGGAATGCCCACCAGGGCGCAGGCCGTGGCCAGGGCCACGCCGTGCTGGCCGGCGCCGGTTTCGGCGATGACCTTTTTCTTGCCCATGAACTTGGCCAGCAGGGCCTCGCCCAGGCAGTGGTTGATCTTGTGGGCGCCCGTGTGGTTGAGGTCTTCGCGCTTGAGGTGGATCTGCGCGCCGCCGAGCTGGGCCGAGAGGCGCCGGGCGTGGAAGACGGGGCTGGGGCGGCCCACGTAGTCGGCGAAGAGTTGGGCCAGTTCCTGCTGGAAGTCTTCGCGTTTCGTGATTTCGGCGTAGGCGGTGTTGATGTCGTCCATGGCCTGCTTGAGGTGCGGGGGGACGAGTTGGCCGCCGTAGGGGCCGAAGTAGCCTTCTGCTGTGGGCATGGGGGCGAAGGTGGGGGGTGTAGTGGTCATGGTCGCTGGCGAGTGTTCTGTGGAATGGTGGATGGTGGCGGTGGCAGCTTACGTAGGGCTTCTGTGCCGCTGAAGAGAGAAAACCCCGGTCGGGGTTTCTTGTTTTTGACCCTGCCGGGTGGTTGTTTTTCGAGGCCGGGTCTCGGCCCGGCAGCCGACCTACCTTTCTTTGATTCGTCAAAGAAACGTAGGCCAAAGAAAGACGACCCGAATGCCCGCGTCCCTCCGCTTCGCTACGGGCAACCTGCGTCGTGACGGTTGCGGGGTTTGCCGCAGAACTCGCTGCGTTCACTGCGTGAACTCCGCTCAGACAACTGCGGCAAGTCAGATCACGAAGCAAGCCTGTCCTTCGGCAGGCTTGCAACCCCGCAACCGCCACGACGCAGGCGCGGGCATACGGGAGCGGAAGATGGGTCGGGGAGGGTCAGCAGGCCAGTCAGCCGTTTTTCTGCAGCGAGCGGATGACGCTGGAGAAGTCCAATGCGCCATTGCCTGCGATGGAGTGCATGGCGTACAAGGCGCGTGCCATGCCGCCCAGCGGCGTGGAGGCCTTGACGGCCATGGCGTTTTCCTGGGCCAGGCCCAGGTCCTTGAGCATGAGGTCGGTGCCGAAGCCGCCGGCGTAATTTTTGGAGGCGGGGGCGTTTTCGTGGACGCCGGGGAAGGGGTTGTATTTTTCCAGGGCCCAGTTGCCGCCCGAGCTGCGGCGCATGATTTCGCTGAGGATCTTGGGGTCCAGGCCGTTGGCCACGCCCAGAGCGATGGCTTCGCTGGTGCCGATCATGAGGATGCCCAGCAGCATGTTGTTGCAGATCTTGGCGGTCTGGCCCGCGCCCACGGCGCCGGCGTGGAAGATGTTGGCGCCCATTTTTTCGAGCAGGGGGCGGGCGCGCTCCAGGTCGGCATCGCTGCCGCCCACCATGAAGGTGAGGGTGCCTGCAATGGCGCCGCCCGTGCCGCCGGAGACGGGTGCGTCGATGAAGGCAATGCCTGCGGCCTGGGCAGCCTTGGCGACCTTTTGGCTGGTGGCGGCGGCGATGGTGGAGCTGTCGATGATGAGCGCGCCCTTGGCAATGTGCTGCAGCAGGCCGGCTGCGCCGTCACGGCCGAGGAAGAGGCCTTCCACATGCTGGCTGGCGGGGAGCATGGAAACCACGGCTTCGGCGCCCTGCACGGCGTCTTCGGCGCTGGCGGCAATGGCCACGCCGTCTGCAGCGACCTTGGCGCAGGCGTCCTTGGAGAGGTCGAAGGCCTTGACCGTGTGGCCTGCCTTGTGCAGGTTGATGGCCATGGGGCCGCCCATGTTGCCGAGTCCGATGAATGCGATCTGCATGTGCTTGTCTCCTGTGTTGTGAAGCTTGTCGTGTGTCTCAGTGGCCGGTGTCGCCGGTGCCATTGATGTCGCCAGTGTTCGTGTCGCCAGTGTTCATGTCGCCATTGGCAATGTCTGCGCCGCGTTCCTTGAGCAGGGAGCGCAGGATGCCGCGGTGGCAGCGCGCCTCCTGTTCGCAGTAGCAGCCGATGGCGAAGGCGCTGTGCTGGGAGAGGGCGGCCAGCAGGTCCAGGGTGCGGCTGGCGGCGGGCTCGGCCATTTCCTTGCGGAATTTGCGCACGAATTGCTGCCAGAGCTTGTCTGCCTCGGCCTGCTGGCCGTGGTCCTGCAGCCGGTGCGATTCGAGCGCGCCTTGCATGGTGTCGGGCTGGGGTGACAGCTCCGGATACCAGACGTCGTAGTAGTCGCGGCTGGCGAATTCGGCCTTGGGTACGCCGCGCGGAGGGCGGCGCACGGTGCCTATGCGCAGGCCTTCATCCGCATGGCGCGGGCTGCCGAGCTGGACGATGCGGATGGGCATGGGGGCTCTCCTGCAAAAAGGGCTATTCGTCGCCGAAGATGGGATGCTTGCGTGCGCGGCCCTTTGGGGCGCAGGGGACCTTGGTGTCTGCTGGCGCCGCCTCCATGGCCCTGGCCTTGCCTTTTCTGGGCGGCGTGGCCTTGGCCTGGGGGTTGAAGGCCAGGGCCTCGGTGATCCAGTGCTGCCATTGCTCGCGCGTGGCGTAGGCGGCGGGGCCGACGAGGAAGTAGCCGTCCATCTGGCCCTTGGACGAGAGCGGGCGCAGGCCGGGGGTCTCGGCGATGGCCGCGTGCTGCGCGGGAGGCAGGCGCACCAGCAGTTCGTCGTCTTCCACGCCCAGGCACAGCTTGCCGTTGACCATGAAGACATGGCAGCCGAACATGCGCTTTTCCTGCACGTCGTCGCAGCCGGCCAGGGCTTCGCGCACGGCGTCTATGAGGTGCAGCGTGGTGTCGGACAGCGGGCGTGCGGGCATGGCAGTGTGGTGTCGCTCAGCGGATCATGTCGGGCGCATCGCCTTCCAGCATGCGCCGGGCGATGATGACGCGCATGATTTCGTTCGTGCCTTCCAGGATCTGGTGCACGCGGGCATCGCGCATCAGGCGCTCCAGCGGGTATTCGCGGATGTAGCCGTAGCCGCCGTGCAGCTGCAGGGCCTCGTTGCAGACCATGAAGCCGGCGTCGGTGGCAAAGCGCTTGGCCATGGCGCAGTAGGTGGAGGCATCGCGCGCGCCGGCATCGAGCTTGGAGGCGGCCAGACGCACCATCTGGCGCGCGGCCACGAGTTCGGTGACCATGTCCGCCAGCTTGAATTGCAGGGCCTGGAAGCTGGCGATGGGCTTGCCGAACTGCTTGCGCTCCTGCATGTACTGCTGGGCCTGGGTCAGCGCGCCCTGGGCCGCGCCCACCGAGCAGGTGGCGATGTTGATGCGCCCGCCGTCCAGGCCCTTCATGGCGATCTTGAAGCCTTCGCCCTCGCGGCCCAGCAGGTTCTGCGCGGGGATGCGCACGTTGTCGAAGCTGATGACGCGCGTGGGCTGGCTGTTCCAGCCCATTTTTTCTTCTTTCTTGCCGTAGCTGATGCCGGGCAGGTCGGCCGGCACGGCAAAGGCCGAGATGCCGCTGGCGCCCGAGCCTGCGTCGCCCGTTCTGGCCATCAGCACCAGCATGTCGGTGCTGCCCGCGCCGCTGATGAAGGCCTTGGCGCCGTTGATCACGTACTCATGGCCCGCCAGTTCGGCCCGGGTCTTGAGCGAGGCGGCGTCAGAGCCCGCGCCGGGTTCGGTCAGGCAGTAGCTGGCCAGCTTGCGGCCGCTGGTCAGGGCTTCGCCCCATTCGGCGCGCACGGTGTCGGTGGCCCAGGTGCCCAGCATCCAGGTGGCCATGTTGTGGATGGTGATGAAGGCGGTGGTCGAGGGGTCGACGGCGGCCAGCTCCTCGAAGACCATGGTGGCATCCAGGCGCGGCAGCTGCAGGCCGCCGGCGTTCTCGGGCGCGTACAGGCCGCAAAAGCCCAGTTCGCCCGCCTTGGCGATGGCCTCGCGCGGGAAGATGGATTCGCGGTCCCAGTGCGCGGCATGGGGGGCGAGTTCGGCCTGGGCAAAGGCGCGGGCCGATTCGGCAAAGGCACGCTGGTCGTCGTTGAGTTCGAAGTCCATGGCTGGCTTGTCTCCTGCGTTGGGCGCTGTGGCCCTTGTTGTTCTGGGGGGGGGCTCGTCGATTCGTGCGGTGCTCAGTCCCGCAGCCAGCGCTCCAGCGCCTGCATGCGTTCCTGCGTGGCGGCCACGAGGCATTCGTGGTACAGGCGCGGGCCTTCGGGCCGGGTCTCGCTGTCGCGGGTGGCGGCCTTGCAGCGCGCCGTGCGGCCCTTGATCCAGCCGTTCTGGTCATGGCGCAGGCCTGTGCGCTTGCCCTGGGGCAGTTGCTGCATGACCTCCAGATAGCGGATGTTGAGCGTGGTATCGGCCTCCTGGAAGGCCTGGACCGCGCAGGCGTTGCGGCTGGCTGCGGCGTCGGAGGCCGGGTCGCAGGCGGCACCGGCCTGCGCGTGAACCGTGAAGGGCAGGGTGGCCAGGGCGAGGCAGGCCAGGCAGCGGGAGATGGGGGCGGTCATTGGAAAACGCATGCCCTCCATCATCCCAGAGCCCGGGCCTGTCCCCGGCAAGGCCGCCGCCATCAGCGCAGGCTGATGGTGGTGTTCACGCCCTGGCTGGTGGTGCTGTCGTCGAACCAGCGCGCCGTGACGGTCTTGGTCTGCGTGTAGAACAGCACGACCTGCTTGCCGTAGGGGCCCAGGTCGCCCAGCTTGGAGGCGCGGCTGCCCGTGAAGGAGAACAGCGGAACCGGCACGGGAATCGGCACGTTGATGCCGACCTGGCCCACGTCGATGTCTTCCTGGAACTTGCGCGCCGCGGCGCCCGACTGCGTGAAGATGGCCGTGCCGTTGCCGTTGGGGTTGGCGTTGATGAACTCGATGGCCTCGTCCAGGCTGTCGGCAGCCGCCAGGCAGAGCACGGGGCCGAAGATTTCCTGGTCATAGACGCTCATGCCGGGCTTGACACCGCTGAACACGGTGGGGCCGACGAAGTTGCCCTTGTCGTAGCCCGCCACCTGGGGCTTGCGGCCGTCCAGCTCCAGCTTGGCGCCGTCGGCCAGGCCGCGTTCGATCAGGCTTTCCACACGCGACAGCGCCGCGCAGGACACCAGCGGGCCCACGTCGGTGCCGGGCTCGGTGCCGCCGCTGACCTTGAGGGTCTTGGACTTTTCGACCAGCTCGGGAATCCACTTTTGCGCATCGCCCACCAGCACGGCCACCGACAGCGCCATGCAGCGCTGGCCTGCCGCACCGAAGGCCGCACCCAGCAGGGCGTTGAGCGTTTGCTCCTTGTTGGCGTCGGGCATGACGATGGCGTGGTTCTTGGCGCCCATCATGCATTGCACACGCTTGCCGGCCAGGCTGGCGCGGTTGTAGACATGGGTGCCGACCTTGGTGGAGCCCACGAAGCTGATGGCCTTGATGTCGGGGTGATCGCAGATGGCGTTGACCACGTCCTCGCCCCCGTGCACCACGTTCAGCACGCCGGGCGGAATACCGGCTTCCAGCGCCAGTTCACACAGGCGCATGGTGACCATGGGGTCTTGCTCGGAGGGCTTGAGCACGAAGGTGTTGCCCGTGGCAATGGCCATGGGGAACATCCACAGCGGAATCATGGCCGGGAAGTTGAAGGGGGTGATGCCCGCGCACACGCCCAGGGGCTGCAGCACGGAATAGGTGTCCACGCCGTTGGCCACGTTGTTGGCCAGCTCGCCCAGCTGCAGCGAGCCGATGTTGGCCGCATGCTCCACCACTTCCAGGCCGCGGAAGACGTCGCCTTCGGCATCGGGCAGCGTCTTGCCCTGTTCGGCCGTCAGAATGGCGGCCAGCTCCTTCATGTTCTCGCGGATCAGCTGCTGCAGCTTCAGGAAGATGCGGGCGCGCTGGCCGATGGGGGTCTTGCGCCAGGTCTTGAAGGCCTCCTTGGCGTTGGCGACGGCGGCATTGACCTCATCGGGCGTGGCAAAGGGCACGCGCGCCAGCACTTCCTGCGTGGCGGGGTTGACCACATCGCGCCATTGGGTGCTCCGGGACTCGACCAACTGGCCGTTGATCAACAGCTTGACCGTGGGCGCCAAAACCTTGGCGGATGTGGATGCGTTCATGACTTGTCTCCTGTTGCGGTGATGGCAGCCCCGCAAGCCGCGGAGCCGGGGCCCGGCATACCTTGCACCGGGCGTTCGCTGCATCGTAGCTGTGCGCTTTTCCACAAACAATGGGAATTGGTGCAGTATCCATGTGCAAATTTGCACAGACAGGTTGAAAAAAAGGCCGGCTGCATCAGCCGGCCATGCCGTTGAAACGGGTCGGTGAACGGGTCCCGGCTCAATCCGTGCCGGTGGCCGGCAGGGGAGCGGGATGGGCCGCGTGCAAGGCCGGCGCGGCGGGCCGGTGCAGGGGTTCGAGCTTCACGCGTGCACTGGCGCCCAGGCCGGATTCCAGCTTGGACAGCAGGCGCAGCAACTCCTGGAGTTCGCCGTCTTCCAGCGGAGAGACCAGCCGCTGGTAGGCCTGGTTCACCAGCGGGGCACTGGCTTGCAGCAGTGCGCGGCCCTTGTCCGTCAGCGTCAGCTGGTGCTGGCGTCGGTCGCGCGTGCTCAGCGCGCGGTGCACGTATTCACGCTCCTCCAGTCCGCGAACCAGGCGCAGCGTCGTCACCTTGTCGAAACCCATGGCGCGGGCCAGCGAGCTCTGGTCCGAGCCCGGCGACGCATCGATGAGCACGAGAGCGCCGTACTGCGGTGGCGTCAATCCCAGCGGGCGGCATTGCTCTTCGAAAATGCCCACGGAGATCTGGTGGGCGCGGCGCAGCAGAAAGCCGGGGCGCTGATATAGCGGCAGTGGGACAGGCGTCGTCGTTTCCATATGCGTCTAGTATTCTTGCAGAAGTGTCTGGTATTTTTTCGATTTCTACCGATTGTGCCCATTTTGGTGCATGATTACCATGCGTTTGCATGCTAACTACAAAAGAGGTCTACATGCTTGATTTTGTTGGCAGACGGCAATTCTTGAAATCAGCGGGATTGGGGGCTTTGACGCTCCAGGGGGCGGGAGCCTTCGCCAGTACCGAAGCGGCTCCATTGAAATTGATTGTGCCATTCACGCCGGGCACCGGCATCGACACCATCGCACGCACGATTGGGCCGCTGCTGGCCAGGCGCCAGGGCCGGCCGGTCGTGGTGGAAAACAAGCCCGGTGCCTCGGGAAATATCGGCACCGAGGCGGTCGTTCGCTCGCCCGCCAATGGCCAGACGCTGCTGGTGACAGTGAATACCCTGGTGATGAATGCATCGCTATATCCCAAATTGCCATTCAATCCGCTGACAGACCTCGAGCCCGTGGCGCTGACCAGCTGGGGCCAACTGATTCTGGTGGCACCGGCGGCATCGCCCCACCAGACGGCGGCCGAACTCGTGAAGGCGGCGAGATCGGCGCCAGGGCGGATGAACTATGCGTCGCCGGGCGTGGGGACACCGCATCACATGGCCATGGAGCTGTTCAAGAGCACGGCGGGCGTGTCCATCACCCATATCCCCTATCGGGGAACGGGGCCGGCACTGACCGATCTTCTGGGCGGCCAGGTGGATTGCATGTTCCTGCCCATCCATGTGGCCCTGGTCCATGTGAAGGCCGGCAAGCTGCGCGCCCTGGGCATAGGCAGCCACCAGCGCCATCCGCTGCTGCCCGATGTGCCCACCCTGAAGGAGGCCAGGGCAGGCGATGTGAATGTGGATATGTGGTACGGCGTGTTCGCGCCGGCCGGCATGCCTGCGGACCAGGTCGATGCGCTCAATCGCGAGATCCGCGCGATCCTGGCATCGGATGAGGTCCGCCAGGCATTCACGCCCCAGGGCATGGATCCGGCCGGCAGCACGCCGGCCGAGTTCAAGGCCCTGGTGCACAAGGACGCCCGGCGCTGGGCCGATCTGGTCAAGGCGCGGGGGATCACCGCCGAGTAGGCGGGTTGCAGGGCCGGGCGCCGTGGGCACCCGGCAGAGAAAACAAGGAGTGGCAGCGGATGAAAGTAGCGATCGTGGGTGGGGGCATCGGGGGCTTGAGCCTGGCCCTGGCCCTGCACCAGAGGGACGTGGCCTGCGAGGTCTTCGAGGCCGTGCCCGAGGTCCGCGAGATCGGCGCCGGCATCACCCTGCTGCCACATGCCATGCGCGAGCTGAGCGACCTGGGCCTGCAGCCGCAGCTGGAGGCCCAGGCCATCGAGAACCTGGAGAGCGTGTTCTTCAACCGCTTCGGCCAGTTCGTGTACCGCGAGCCTCGCGGCCGCCACGCCGGCTATGAGCTGCCCGAACTGGGCATCCACCGGGGCCGTCTGCACCGTGTGCTCCACGAGGCCGCGCAGCAGCGCCTGGGTGCGGGGGCCGTGCACACCGGCCACCGCTGCGTGCGCGTGGAGCAGTCGGCCCATGGCGCCACCGTGCATTTCGCGCCGGATGAGCACGGCCATGTGCCGCCACCGGCCACGGCCGATGTCGTCGTCGCCTGCGACGGCGTCAACTCGGCCGTGCGCCGCCAGTTCTATCCGCAGGAGCAACTGGCCTTTGGCGGCATCAATACCTGGCGCGGTGTCTCGCGCTTCAAGCCCATCCTGACGGGCAAGAGCTATCTGCGCATCGGCTCGGTGGACACCGGCAAGATGGTGATCTACCCGATCGAGGACGATATCGACGGGCAGGGCACCCAGCTCATCAACTGGGTGGCCGAGATCCGCGACCCGCAGATGCGCATGAACGACTGGAACCGCGCTGGCCGCATGGAGGATGTGCTGGAGGTTTTTGGCGGCTGGAACTTCGACTGGCTGGACGTGCCTGCCCTGATCCGCTCGGCCGAGACCATCTTCGAGTACCCCATGGTGGACAAGGACCCCGTGGCCCAGTGGAGCTTCGGCCGCGTGACCCTGCTGGGCGATGCGGCCCACCCCATGTACCCGCGTGGATCCAATGGCTCGGCCCAGGCCATGCGCGATGCGCGCGTGCTGGCCGACCTGCTGGCGGCCCATCCCGATGGCGATCCGCTGGCGCTGCTGGCCGCCTACGAGGCCGAGCGCCTGCCCGCCACCAGCCAGGTGGTGCTGACCAACCGCTCCACGCCGCCCGACTTCATCATCATGAAGGCCGACGAACTCAGCGGCGGCCAGCCCTTCGGCCACATCGACGAACTGATCAGCCAGGAGGAGCTGCGCGCCATCGCGCGCAACTATGAGCAGGTGGCGGGGTTCGCGAATCCACGTTCCCGGGGCTGAGATCCCTTCGCGGGCCGGAGATCAGTCCAGGCTGATGTCGGCCTTCTGGATCAGCAACCTGTACTGCTCGGCCTTGGTCCCGGCGAATTTCACCATCTCCGGAACGTCCCAGGTGATGGGCTGGAAGGCGAAGGTGGCGAACTTCTCGCGCACCTGCGGGTCCTGCAGCACGGCGACCACATCGGCGTGGATCCTGTCGCGCAGGGCGGCGTCCACGCCTTTGGGGGCCAGCAGGGAGACGAAGGAGTTCACGATCAGTTCGGCGGGCCCGCCGGACTCGGCCACCGTGGGCACGTCGGGCATCTGGGGGATGCGCCGGGGCGCGGCCACGGCCAGATAGCGGATCCTGCCGGACTTGTAGATGCCCTGGCTGGAGGGAATGCTGGCAAAGCTCCAGGCCGGGTCTCCGTTGGCCAGCGAGGTGTAGAGCTGGCTGACCTCGCGATAGGGCACATGGGTCATTTTGCTGCCCGTCAAAAAGTCCAGCCATTCACCGCCCAGATGGCCGGGGCTGCCCACGCCCCAGGAGCCGTAGCTGACCTTGCCAGGCTCCGACTTGGCCGCCTTGATCAGCTCGCCCATGCCCTTCCAGGGCGAGTTCGTGGGCACGGCCACGAAGAAGGGCGTGAGGAACAGCGGCGCCACCGGGTCGAAATGCTGCAGCGGATGGAAGTTGCGCTGCTTGTAGAGGTAGGGCAGGGCAGAGACATGCTCGCTGTCGAGCTGCAGCAGCGTGTAGCCGTCGGGCTTGGCGCGGCGTGCGGCCTCGATGGCGACAAAGCCGCCGCCGCCCGGGCGGTTGTCCACGGTCACGCCCTGCTTCCAGCGGGCGGAAAGCTTTTCGCCCACGATGCGCAGCACGGCGTCAGGGCCGCTGCCCACGGCAAAGGCCGTGATCACGGTGACGGGGCGGGCGGGGAAGCTGGCGGCGCTGTTGGAGCCGCTGGATCCACCCTGTGCCCAGGCGCAATGCAGCGGGGCGATGGAGGCCATCAGCAGGGCGGCGCCGGCCAGGGCCTGGCGGTGGGAGGGGTGGTGCCGAGGCGGTTGGATGGGGATGCTTTCACAGTCTGTCTCCTGTTGGATCTGCTTTTTTCACTGCTTGCAATGCCCCGGTCCTTCTGGCGAGGACTCGGGGCGGGGTGGGCTGCCGGCAAAGGCGCGGCGGGGGTCAGGCGAGGTTCAGGTGGCGTTCAGCCTGCCTCGGGCTGGGCCGAGGGCGCGGCCCGTGCAAAGGCGGGCAGGGCGGCGCAGGCGCGGTCCACGGCGCTGATCAGCGGCCAGCGGGCCAGGTCCACGCCAAAGCGGCGTGCGCTTTCGATCTGGGGCACCAGGTAGACGTCGGCCAGCGTGGGCGCGTGGCCGAAGCAGAAGTCGCCGCGCTGCGTGTCCTGCGCGAGCAGGGCCTCGATGGCGTCAAAGCCGTCGGCAATCCAGGTGGCGCACCAGGTGTTGATGGCGGCTTCGTCCGCACCGAACTGGCGGCGCAGGGTCTGCAGGATGCGGCGGTTGTTGATGGGATGCACGTCGCAGCCGACGATGGCCGCCAGCGCGCGCACGCGGGCGCGGTCCTCGGGATTGGCGGGCAGCAGCGGCGGCTCGGGGTGGCGTTCTTCCAGCCATTCGATGATGGCGGGCGACTGGATCAGCGTGCGGCCATCGTCCAGCGTCAGCGCCGGCACCAGGCCTTGCGGGTTGATCCGCTTGAACGGCGCCTGGGCCTGTTCATCCACGCTCAGGTCCACAGGGAAATGGTCAGTGCTCAGGCCCTTGAGGTTGAGCGCGATGCGCAGGCGGTGCGAGGTGCCGCTGCGGAAAAAGCCGTAGAGCTTCATGGCGGTGGTCTCCCTGGTCCTATTCGGGCTGGCCCACGGTCAGCGCGATCTCGCCCACGCCCTGCACATGGCCCGTGATGCGGTCGCCCGGCAGCACGGCGCCCACGCCTTCGGGCGTGCCCGTGTAGATCAGGTCGCCGGGCTGCAGGTGATAGAACAGCGAGAGGTCGGCAATGATTTCGCGGATGTTCCAGATCAGCTTGTCCACGTCGGATTGCTGCTTAGTCTCGCCATTGAGGGCCAGCGCAATGGCGCCGGATTCGATCACCTGGCCCGGCATGGGCACGATCTCGCTGGCGACGGAGGATTGCTCCACATCCTTGCCCAGGTCCCAGGGCCGGCCCTTGTCGCGCGCCACCAGTTGCAGGTCGCGGCGCGTCATGTCCAGGCCGCAGGCGTAGCCGTAGATGTGCTCATGGGCCTGGTCCGACGCAATGCGAAAGCCCGCCTTGCCGATGGCCACCACCAGTTCCATCTCGAAGTGGTAGTTGTTCGTCTCGGGCGGGTAGGCCACGGTGGCCCCCGATTCGGTCAGCGTGGACGGCGCCTTGGTGAAGTAGAACGGGCGCTCCACGCTCTTGTCCACGGGCCGGCCCATTTCGACGGCATGGGCGTGGTAGTTGCGGCCCACGAAGAACAGGCGGTTCACGGGCAGGCGCTGCGTGCTGCCGCGCACGGGCAGGGAATGGACGGGAGGAGGGGTCCAGAGGTATTGGGGATCGGTCATGGTGCTGGCAATGGATGGCAAAGAGAAAACGGGTTCAGGACCGGACTTCGTACAGCCCGAGCTTGCGGTGCAGCGGGGCCTCGTCGGCCAGGAAGAGGAAGGCAGGCTCTCTGGCGCTGGTGTTGTGCAGCGTGGCGGGCGCCCAGCCGGGCACGCAGCAGGTGTCGGCCGTGGCCAGGTCGAAATGGCGGTCCACGGCGGCCACGCTGGCGCCGCCCTCGATCACATGGATCACGCAGGCCGGCGAGCGGGCGGGTAGCTGCAGCGCCTGGCCCGGGCGCAGCATCAGCGCGTAAAAGCCCAGGATGTTTTCGCAGTCGGCCCCGGTCTCGGGGTTGGTATAGGTGAGCTGAAGGCAGTCCAGGTCCGGCCGGTCGGCGGCCAGTTCCAGCAGCGCGGCGCGCGCATCCTTCCACGGGTAGCGCAGCATGGGGTAGGCCTTGGCGCTGCGCGCGAACACCTGCGTGGGGGCCAGGCCGCCGCGCGCATAGGCACGGTCGCCACGGCCGGGCAGGGCGGGCTGGCGCGGGCCGTCCACGTGGTAGGTGACTTCCAGGTAGTAGGCCAGGGGCAGGTCCAGCACATCAAGCCAGACCACGGGCTCGTCACCGTCGTGGCCATGCTCGTGCCACAGGCCCGTGGGCGTGAGGATGAGATCGCCGCGCTCCATGGGGCATTTCTCGCCATCGACCGTGCTCCAGGCGCCTTGCCCCTCCACCACCATGCGCACGGCGTTGGGCGTGTGGCGGTGCGAGGGTGCCCACTCGCCGGGCAGCAGCAACTGCATGCCCAGGTAGATGGAGGCGCTGGCCTGCATCTTCTCCAGGCCATGGCCGGGGTTGGCCAGCACCAGCACGCGACGCTCGGCCTTTTCGATGGGCGTCAGCTCGCCGGCCTGCATCAGCAGCGGGCGGATGCTCTGGTAGGGCCAGGCGACGGGCTGGGTGCGCGGGCGCGGCGTGTGCGGCGGCATCACGTTGCGCAGGCTGGGCCACAGCGGCACCAGGTTGTTGCGCGTGAGTTCGTCGCGGTAGTCCTGGGGCAGGTCTTCCAGGCGGCCAAGTTCTTGCATGGCGGTCTCCTTGTGTTCAGTCTTCGGCGAGGCAGTTTTCGGCCTTCCAGCCGTACAGCCATTCCATGGCGTCGTAGAAACGCTCGGGCGTGCGGCCCTTCCAGAGGTCGTTGCGCACCAGGCGCTCCACGCCGCTGGCGTGGAAGATGCGGCCCATCTCGCGGGCGGACAGCACCACGCGCGCCGTGCGCGCAATGCGCGAGCGCTCGTACAGCTGCAGTGCCCGTGGCCAGTCGTTGCCGCAGCGCTTGAGCGCCTCGCCCAGCGTCACCGCGTCTTCCAGCGCCATGCAGGCGCCCTGGGCGATGTACTGCAGGGTGGGGTGGGCCGCATCGCCCAGCAGCGTGGCGCGGCCAAAGCTCCAGCGGCCCGTGGGCTCGCGGTCGGCCGTGGCCCAGCGCTTCCAGCTGTTGGGCAGGTCGATGAGCTGGCGCGCGCGCGGGCAGCAGTCGCCGTAGTAGCTTTGCACCTCTTCGCGGCTGCCTTCGCGCACGCCCCATTCCTCCTGCTCACGGCTGTGGAATGTGACGACCACGTTGTATTGCTCGCCGCCGCGCAGCGGGTAGTGCACCAGGTGGTAGTTGGGGCCGACCCAGATGCTGGCGGCATTCCAGCGCAGGTCCTCGGGGAAGTCGTTCTTCTGCACCACGGCGCGGTACACCACATGGCCGGAGACGCGCGCCGCATCGCCCACGTACTGCTGGCGCACCACGGACTTCACGCCATCGGCGCCGATCAGCGCCTGGCCTACATGGAGGCGGCCATGCTGGTCGCGCACGGTGACGGTGTCGCCCTCCTGCTGCACGGACTCGATGCGCGTGCCCGTCAGCGTCTCTATCGCCCCATGGGCGCGGGCGCTTTCGAGCAGCGAAGTGTGGATGTCGGCCCGGTGGATCACCGCATAGGGATTGCCGAAGCGTTCGCGAAAGGCCGTGCCCGTGGGGATGCGGCCGATCAGGCGTTCGTCCAGCGCATCGTGCATGACCATCTCGTCGGTATGGACGGCCCGGCCGTTTGCCAGCTCGCCCATGCCCAGCGCGTCGAAGGCGGCAAAGGCATTCGGACCCAGCTGGATGCCGGCGCCGATCTCCCCCAGTTGCGGGGCCTGCTCCAGCACCTTGACGGCTAAGCCCTGGCGCGCCAGCGCGAGGGCCGCAGCCACGCCGCCGATGCCGCCGCCGGCCACCAGGACGGGCAGCGAACGGGAAGGATTGCTTGTGCTCATGTGTCTCCTGTCTGCGTGGGGCCTCGGCAACTCTGCATCGCGGGCCATTCATGTATATAAAGAGTATGCTGATGATCAGTGTAGTTTTTATATGGCACGGAATCACATCGGGTTTTCCCGTTGCGCAGAACGGGCGCGCCGCTGCGCCACAATCGATCTGCCAGGGCCCCGGCATTCATGCGAACATGCCGGCGGCCCTGCGGGGGCATGCCTGCAAGGCGCATGTCCGCAGGGGACAGAGACAACACACAGCGCAACGCCATGGATCACCAACCTGCAGAACTGGAAAACTATCCCGGCTACCATATCCGCCGCCTCCAGCAGATCGCTGTCGCGGTCTTCATGGAGGAGACGCAGCCCTTCGGCGTCACTCCCGTGCAGTACGCCGCGCTGTCGGCCGTGCTGCGCCAACCCGGCGTGGACCAGCGCACGCTGGCACGGCTGATCGGCTTCGACACCTCGACCATCGGTAGCGTCATCGACCGGCTGGAAGCGCGGGGACTCATGGTGCGCAACAGCAGTCCCACCGATCGGCGCGTGCGCCTGCTGTCGGTGACCCAGGAGGGCCGCGCCCTGCTGGTGGCGGCCGAGCCCTCGGTGCTGCGGGCCCAGCAGCGCATGCTGGAGCCGCTGGCCGATGACCGGCGTGCGCTGTTCATGGAGATGATGGCCGTCCTGGTCCACCAGAACGATGAGTTGGCGCGTGCGCCCACGGCCGTGACGGCGCGCGCGACGCCTCGCCCTGCGGACGGCTGAAGCGGTCCGGCTGCCCATGGACTGGGATCATCTGCGTTTCTTCGGCGAGCTTGCCCGCAGCGGCAGCATGGCCGCCGCCGCCCGGCGCCTGGGCGTGGAACACACCACGGTGTCACGGCGCATCCAGGCGCTGGAAAAGCAGCTGGGCGCCGTGCTCCTGGAGCGGGAAGGCGGCCAATGGCGGGCCACCGAGGCCGGCCGCCAGCTGCTGGGCGTGGCGGACGCCATGCAGCAGGCCGCTGCCCGGCTGGAGCACATGCCGCTGGCGGCGGAGGCCGCCAGCCAGGGGCCTGCGGGCCTGGTGCGCGTGGGGGCCACGGAAGGCTTCGGGACGCAGTTGCTGGCCCCGCAACTGGCCACGCTGACCCTGCGCCACCCGTTGCTGAGCATCGATCTGCTGGCGCTGCCACGCCTGCTGCACCTGTCACGGCGCGAGGCGGACATCGTGATCTCGCTGGAGCGGCCCACGCGCGGCTCGGCCGTTGTCACCAAGCTGGCCGACTACCGGCTCTTTCTCTACGGCCAGCGCGAGTACCTGGCCCGCCGTCCGCTGGTCGCACGCACCGAGGACCTGCGCCACCACAGCTTCATCCACTACGTGGACGACCTGCTGTTCACGCGCGAGCTGCAGTTGCTGTCCACGCTGTTCCAGCCCGAGCGCTTTGCCTTTCGCAGCACCAGCATCACGGCCCAGTACGAGGCCG
The DNA here is from genome assembly GCF_903815225.1 of Delftia tsuruhatensis. Classification (NCBI taxonomy): domain Bacteria; kingdom Pseudomonadati; phylum Pseudomonadota; class Betaproteobacteria; order Burkholderiales; family Comamonadaceae; genus Delftia; species Delftia tsuruhatensis. The sequence goes on along the minus strand of NZ_LR813084.1, from coordinate 3,215,813 downwards.
TGCGCGCCGGCGCGGGCCTGGCCGTGCTGCCGGCCTTCATCGCCGACCGGGACCCCGTGCTCAGCCGCGTGCTCCCGGGCCAGGCCTGCTTCACGCGCACCTTCTGGATGAGCATGCCCTCGGACGCGCGCCGGGTGCCGCGCATCGAGGCGGTCTGGGGCTTTCTGCGCGAGGCCGTGCAGGGGATGGGGGAGCTGCTGCGTCCCAGAGCCTGACAGGCCGGGCCGGTCAAGCCCCTGCCGCTATACTGCCCGCCCCGAATCTCGTCATCCGACAGCAGGATCTCCCGGCATGCGCCTGAAAGCCTTTTTGCGTCCACTGGTGTGCCTGAGCCTGGCCGGTCTGGCCGCTTGCGGCAGCAACCCGCCCAGCCCCTCGGCCGCCACGCCTGAATCCACGCCCGTCACCGCGGCCGCGCCGATCCGGATCGGCCTGGCCCTGGGGGGTGGGGCCGTCAAGGGCTTTGCCCACATCGGTGTCATCAAGATGCTGGAGGCCAATGGCTTCACGCCCGCCGTGGTGGCGGGCACCAGCGCGGGCAGCGTGGTCGGGGCCCTGTATGCGGGCGGCATGAACGCCTTCGAGCTGCAGGAAAAGGCCGTGGCCCTGGATGAAACCCGGATCCGTGACCTGCAGCTGTCCTCGGGCGGGCTGCTGGTGGGCCAGAAGCTGGAGGACTATGTGAACGAGCAGGTGGGCCGCAAGCCGCTGGAGCAGCTGGCCAAGCCCTTCGTGGCCGTGTCCACGCGCCTGGAGGATGGCGAGCGCACCGTGTTCGCCCGCGGCAACACAGGACAGGCGGTGCGCGCCTCCAGCAGCATCCCGGGCGTGTTCCAGCCGGTGGCCATCGGCAAATACCATTTCGTCGACGGAGGCATCACCAGCCCCGTGCCCGTGGATGCGGCCCGCCAATTGGGCGCCGACGTGGTCATTGCCGTGGACATCTCCAACAAGGCGCGGGGCAAGACGCCCGAGAACATGCTGGGCGCACTGGGCCAGTCCATCGCCATCATGGGCCAGAAGCTGGGCCAGGCCGAGCTGGCCCGTGCCGACATCACCATCCGTCCCAAGGTCCTGGACATCGGCCCGGCCGATTTCACCCAGCGCGCCAGCGCCATCCTCGAAGGCGAGAAGGCCGCCATGGCCGCGATGCCCCAGATCCGCGAACGCATCGCCCAGCTGCAGGCCGAGCGCGCCAAGGCCGCCCAGCTGGCCCAGCAAAAAGCGGTCGAAGCCCAGCGCCAGGCCTGTCTGGACGGCCGCTCGCGCATGCAGAAGCTGGCCGAGATGGCAGGAATGGACGGGGCCTGCGCCCAACCCTGACGCCCCGGGTGCCCGGGGCGCAGCTTCATCCGTAGACCGGGTGGCGCCGGCACAGCGCCGTGACCTGTTCGCGGATCCGGGCGCTCACTGCGGGCAGATCGTTGCGGCCCAGCGCGTCCAGCACGTCGCACAGCCAGCCGGCGAGCTGCCGGCATTCGTTCTCGCCAAAGCCCCGTGTGGTGACGGCTGGCGTGCCTATGCGCAGGCCCGAGGTCACGAACGGCGAGCGCGGGTCGTTGGGCACACTGTTCTTGTTCGTGGTGATGCGGGCCTCGGCAAGGGCCGCATCCGCCTCCTTGCCGGTATAGGCCCTGTCGGACAGATCGATCAGCATCAGGTGGTTGTCGGTGCCGCCGGAGACGATGCGATAGCCGCGCTGCTGGATCACATCGGCCATGGCGCGGGCATTGGCCAGGACCTGCTGCTGGTAGATCCTGAACTGGGGCAGCAGAGCCTCCTTGAAGGCGACGGCCTTGGCGGCGATCACATGCATCAGCGGACCACCCTGGACGCCGGGGAAGACGGCCGAGCTCAGGCGCCGGTTGAAGCTCTCGTCCTGGCCCTTGGTGAGGATCAGGCCGCCGCGCGGTCCGCGCAGTGTCTTGTGCGTGGTGCTGGTGACCACATGCGCGTGGGGCAGGGGGCTGGGGTACTGGCCCGCGGCGACCAGGCCGGCCACGTGGGCCATGTCCACCCAGAACACGGCGCCCACCTTGTCGGCGATGGCGCGCATGCGGGCCCAGTCCTTGTGGCGCGAATAGGCCGAGAAGCCCCCGATGAGCATGCGGGGACGGTGCTCCAGCGCGATGCGCTCCATCTCGTCGTAGTCGATCAGGCCCGTGGCAGGGTCCAGCCCGTAGGGGACGATGCGGTAGTGGCGGCCCGAGAAATTTGACGGGTTGCCATGCGTCAGGTGGCCGCCCTGGGCCAGGTTCATGCCCATGACCGTGTCGCCGGGCTGGGCCAGTGCCAGGAATACGGCGGCGTTGGCCTGCGCGCCGGCGTGGGGCTGGACATTCGCGTAGTCGCAGTCGAACAGCGCCATGGCGCGTTCGATGGCAAGCCGCTCGGCCACATCCACGTTTTCGCAGCCGCTGTAGTAGCGCTTGCCGGGGTAGCCCTCGGCGTACTTGTTGGTGAAGACCGAATCTTGCACGGCCATCACCAGGGGGCTGGCGTAGTTCTCCGATGCGATCAATTCCACATGGTCTTCCTGGCGGCGCTGTTCGTTCTGCATGGCCTGGGCCAGGCGCAGATCGAAGTCGGCAAGGGTCTGGGTGCTGTCGTACATGGGTTCCTGTCTCCTGTGAGCGGGACGAAGAAGGCCTGGGCGAACCCAGGCCGGTGCGTGGTGGTCGCGGGTGGTTGGCGGCTGGTGGTCTGTTGCGGACCCTGGCGGCGTCCGTGGCTACGCTGCGGCCAGATGGTCAGCCGCCTGCAGGATGGAGGGCGTGTCTGCCGTCGGCGCCAGCAGGCGCGCGACGCGGGCCACGATCTCGTCGATCTGGGCTTCGTCGCAGATGAGCGGCGGCAGCAGGCGGATCGTGCTCTCGCGTGTCACCGTGATCAGCAGGCGCTGCTGCGCCAGTGCCTGTGCCACCAGGGCCTGGCAGTTGTGGTTCAGCTCGATGCCCGCCATCAGGCCCTGGCCGCGCACCGCCAGCACGTCGGGGTGGCCGTGCAGCGCCTGGTGCAGTCCGTTGAGCAGGCGACGCCCCAGCCGCCTGGCCCGGGCGGGAATGTCCTCCCGCTCCATGATGTCCAGCACGGTGCAGCCGACGCGGCAGGCCAGCGGATTGCCGCCGAAGGTGGAGCCGTGCTGGCCCGGCGAGATCAGGCCTGCGGCAGGCCCCCGCGCCAGGCAGGCACCTATGGGCATGCCGTTGCCCAGCGCCTTGGCCAGGGTCATCACATCGGGCACGATGCCCGCGTGCTGGTGGCCGAACCAGGCGCCGGTGCGCCCCATGCCGGCCTGGATCTCGTCGAGCATCAGCAGCCAGCCGTGCGCGTCGCAGAGGCCGCGCAACTGGCGCAGGTAGTCGGCGCCGGCCACGCGGATGCCACCCTCGCCCTGCACGGGCTCGATCAGCACGGCCACGATGTCGTCGTGCCGGGCGGCGGCGTGGCGCACGGCCTCGATGTCGTCGTAGGGCACGCGGACGAAGCCCGGCATCAGCGGCTCGAACCCGCGTTGCTTGGCCGGGTTGCCCGTGGCCGACAGCGTGGCCAGCGTGCGCCCGTGAAAGCCGTTGTCCATGACCAGAATCTGCGGGCGTGCGACCTGCCTGGCGTGGCCATGCAGCCTGGCCAGCTTGAGCGCGGCCTCGTTGGCCTCCGCGCCCGAGTTGCAGAAAAAGGCCGTCTGCATGCCGGCCAGGCGGCACAGCCGTTCGCCCAGGCGCTCCTGCCAGTCGATGCGAAAGACGTTGGAGGTGTGCAGCAGCAGGCCGGCCTGCTCGGCGATGACGGCGGCGATCTCGGGATGGGCATGGCCCAGGCTGGTCACGGCCACGCCGGCGATGGCGTCCAGGTATTCGGTGCCCTGCGCGTCCCAGAGCAGGGCGCCCCGTCCGCGCACGAAGGAGACCGGCTGGCGGGCATAGGCCCGCATCAGGGAAGAGTCGGGTGATGTCATGTCTTTTTGCATGGTGTGGTCCTCAGGGTTGAATCGATGCGGGGGCGCGGCTCAGGGCAGCGCCGGGTCCGGGCCGCCGGCGGGCCAGTAGAAGCTGTCGGGCTGGGCGCGGGCGCCGAAGATGGCCTGGCCCACGCGCACCACGGTGGCGCCTTCCTCGATGGCGATCTCGAAGTCGCCCGACATGCCCATGGACAGCTCGTCCAGCGCAATGCCGACGGGCGCATCCTGGCGCAGCCGCTCGCGCAGGTCGCGCAGCAGCACGAAGCACCGGCGCACGCGCTCGGCCTCGCTGGAGAACAGCGCCAGCGTCATCAGGCCGCGCACCCGCAGTGCCGTGAAGCCGGGCAGCGCCTGCACGAAATCCGGAACTTCATCGGGCGGCAGGCCGTATTTGCTGGCCTCGCCCGAGGTGTTGACCTGCACGAACACATCCAGCGCGCGGCCTTCGGCCTGCAGGCGGCGGTCCAGCGCCTCGGCCACGCGCAGGTTGTCCAGTGCCTGGAACTCGCTGGCAAAGCGGGCCACCAGCTTGGCCTTGTTGGTCTGCAGATGGCCGATGACGGACCATTGCAGGTCGGCCAGGTCCTGCATGGACTCCCATTTGCCGTAGGCCTCCTGCACCTTGTTCTCGCCCAGCATGCGACAGCCCGCGGCATGGGCCAGGCGCAGGCTGGCCTCGGGCTTGGTCTTGCTGACCGGCAGCAGGCGCACGTCGCGGGGATCGCGCCCCACGCGGCGGCAGGCTGCGGCAATGCGCTCCTGCACGGTGGCCAGGTTGTGAAGGAAGTCCTCGACGGTCTCGGCCTGGGGGTAGCGGCCGTGCTGGTCGTGGCGGGTCAGGGTGTCGCCTGCGTCAGAGGCGGCGCCCGGGAAGTGTGCGGCGATGGTGGAAAGCATGGTCTCAGCTCCTCTTGATGGCGGCTTCGGTGCCGCTCTGGCGCAGGGCGCGGTGCGGCCATTGGCCATTGAGCACGGCGTGGGCCACGAGGCCGATCACCAGCCCCCAGAACGCACCGCCTATGCCCAGCATGGTGATGTTGGCCGCAGCGGCCAGGAAGGTGATCAGCGAGGCCTCGCGGGTGCTGGCATCGGCCAGGGCGCTGGACAGGCTGCCGCCGATGGTGCCCAGCAGCGCCAGGCCCGCCAGCGTGGTGATGAAGGTGGCCGGAAAGGCCATGAAGACGGCCGCCAGCGTGACCCCGAACACGCCTACGAGGATGTAGAACACCCCCGCCGCGATGCCCGCGATCCAGCGCCTGGACGGCTGCTCGTGCGCTTCCTTGCCGGTGCAGATGGCAGCGGTGATCGCCGCGATGTTGAAGGCGTGCGAGCCGAAGGGCGCCATCAGCAGCGAGCCCAGGCCGGTCAGCGTGACGATGGGGTTGGCACTGGTCTTGAAGCCGTCGTTGCGCAGCACCAGCATGCCGGGCATGTACTGGCCCGTCAGCGTGATCAGGAACAGCGGCAGGGCCACGCTCAGCAGCGCGTTGAGCGTGAACTCGGGCCTGGTGAACACCGGCGCGGCCAGGCGCAGTTCCAGCCCGGACAGATCGACGCGGTCCTGTGCAAGAAGGAAAGCCAGCCCCAGCGCCAGGATGCCGACCACGGCATAGCGTGCCGTCAGCCGCTTTAGCACGACATAGGCCACGATCAGCAGGCCGGCCAGGGCCGGGTCCACGCTCATGCCGCCGAAGGCCTTGATGCCGAACTGCAGCAGGATGCCGGCCAGCAGCCCCGAGGCCACGCCCGGGGGGATCAGCTGGATCACGCGCTCGAACCAGCCCGACAGGCCAAGCACCACGAAGGCGGCCGCCGAGACCACGTAGGCGCCCACGGCCTCGGCATAGGGCGTGGTGGCCAGGGCGGTCACCAGGAAGGCGGCGGCCGGGGTGGACCAGGCGGTGATGATGGGTTCGCGCGACAACCAGCTCAGGACCAGACCGGTCACGCCCACGCCGATCGAAATGGACCAGACCCAGGAGGCCGTGAGCTCCGGGCTCAGTCCCGCCACCTTGGCAGCCTGGAAGACCAGGATGAAGGTGCCTCCGTAGTTGACGATGACCGAAATCAGTCCGGCCACCACCGGGTGGATGAGGTCGCTGAATCGAAGAGGGGGTTGCGTATCGGAGGATGGCATGGCGTTCTCGGTTGCTTTGGGGTGGGATGCTTTGCAGGGGGCGAAGTGGTTTTTATAGCGATGGAGTGGACTATCGGGTCAATACACTTTTTCCTGATGTTTCAGACCACTTTGAGCGAGGTCCACGGTCTGTGCCTCGTTAGAATGGCCTGCCATATGGATGGGTGAGAGTGAAGAGGAGCAGACCGCATGAGCAAGACCTTCGAGTTGGAGACCCTCAAGATCCGGATGGGAGATGCGGACCTGCGCCAGCTGGATCTGCACCAGCGGGTGCAGCGCGCCATGCGTGCGCTCATCCTCGATGGCGCATTGCTGCCGGGCCTGAAGCTGCCGGCCACGCGGTCGCTGGCGGATTCGCTGGGCATTGCCCGCGATACGGTGGAGAACGCCTACACGCAGCTGCACCGGGATGGCTTCATCGTCCGTCGCCAGGGCTCGGGCAGCTACGTGTCCGAGACCATCGGCACGCGGCTGCATGGCCGGGCGGCCCGGCGCGCCAGACCACTCGAGCATGAGCGCAGCGTGCCGGTGGCCGGTGCCGGGTTGAGCCGGCGCGGGCAGGCCATCGTCGACGGCGGCGGCATCACCGACCAGCAGACCATCCGGGCTTTCGCCACGGGATTGCCGGAGACGCGCACCTTCCCCACCGACGTATGGGAGCGGCTGCAGCGCCAGGCGCTCAAGGACTACCGCGCCAGCGTCCTGCTGCATGGCGATCCGCAGGGCGCCGAGCCGCTGCGCAAGGCGATTGCCACCTACCTGAATCTGGAGCGCGGCGCCAAGGTGGAGGCCGGGCAGATCGTGGTGCTCAGCAGCACCCGTCAGGCCCTGTTCCTGTGCGCGCAGCTGCTGGTGGATGCGGGCCGGCCCATCCTGCTGGAAAACCCCGGCTACTTCGGTGCCAGGAAAGCCTTCGAATCGGCCGAGGCCAGGGTCCTGCCCATCGACGTGGATGCCCAGGGCATACGCACGGACCTGCTGCGCGCCGACCGCAGCGGCGCCAGCTGCGTCTATGTGACGCCATCGCACCAGTACCCCACGGGTGTCACCATGTCGCTGGAACGCCGGCTGGAGCTGATCGGCTGGGCCGCCGACAACGGGCGCTGGATCATCGAGGACGACTACGACAGCGAGTTCCACTACGACGGCATGCCCACGGCCTGCGTGCAGGGGCTGGACAAGTGCGCCCGCACCATCTACATCGGCACCTTCAGCAAGACGCTGTACCCGGGCCTGCGCATGGGCTACATGGCCTTGCCCCCGGAGCTGGTACGGGCCTTCGCCCAGGCGCGCAGCATCATGGACGGCCACACGCCGCAGATCCAGCAGCTGACGCTGGCGCGCTTCATGGAGGATGGGCACTACAACTCGCATGTGCGGGCCATGCGCAAGCTGTATGCGGGCCGGCGCGAGGTCATCCTCGAATCCATAGGCCGTCACCTGGCAGGCATCGTCACGGCGCCCCGACCCGAGGGAGGCATGCAGGTGCCCTGCCTGCTGGAGCCAGGCTGGTCGGAGGAGGACACCATGCGCCGGGGGGCGGCCGCCGGCGTGCTGCTGCAAGGCCTGAGCCGGCTGTATGCGGGAGGACAGCCTCGGCCGGGCTGGCTGCTGGGCTACGCCTCGCTCACGGCCTATGAGATCGAGGCGGCCGTGCTGCGCCTGTCCAATGCGCTGCGCAAGCGGTGAAAGTGCGGTGCGCTGCATGCCTCAATACGGCAGGGGAAAACGACCGGTCAGGTCGGACACGCCTTCGTGGATGGACTTGAGCGTGCGTGCGTTCATGGTGCCGGCGCGGATGCCACCCAGCGTCGCGAGGATCATGTCGCCGATCTCCTGGAACTCGTCGGCGCCCATGCCGCGCGTGGTGCAGGCCGCGCTGCCCACGCGTATGCCCGAGGCGACCAGCGGGCGGGCACCATCGCCCGGCACGGCGTTCTTGTTGACGGTGATGCCTATGCCCTCCAGCGCTGTCTCCGCCGCCTTGCCCGTCAGCTCCCAGGGGCGCAGGTCGATCACGCCCAGATGGCTGTCCGTCCCACCCGACACCACGGACAGGCCGCCCTGGGCCAGCCGGTCGCACAGGATCCGGGCGTTGTCCACGACGGCCCGCGCATAGGTGCGAAAGGACGGCTGCAGCGCCTCGCCCAGCGCCACGGCCTTGGCCGCGACCGCATGCATCAGCGGCCCCGATTGCAGGCCCGGAAAGACGGCGGCATCGATGCGCCGGGCGATCTCGCGGTCGGACGTGAGGATCATGCCGCCGCGCGGGCCGCGCAGCGTCTTGTGCGTGGTGGTCGTGGTGACATGGGCATGGTCCACGGGCGAGGGAAACACCCCCGCGGCGACCAGGCCCGCCACATGGGCGATGTCGGCCATGAAGAGGGCACCCACCTCGTCCGCGATGCGCCGGAATTCGCCGAAGTCCATGACCCGTGAGTAGGCGGAGCCGCCCGCGATGATGAGCCGGGGGCTCTCCTGCCTCGCGATGCGCCGGACCTCGTCCATGTCGATGCGCTGGGACATGGGGTCCACCTCGTAGCTGACCGAGCGGAACCATTTGCCCGACACGCTCACCCTGGAGCCATGCGTCAGGTGGCCGCCCGAGCGCAGATCCAGTCCCATGATCGTGTCTCCGGGTTCCAGGAAGGCGAGGTAGACGCCCTGGTTGGCCTGGCTGCCGGAATGCGGCTGCACGTTGGCGTGGGTGCAGCCGAACAGCTGTCTGGCACGGGCGATGGCCAGGCTTTCCACGGCATCGGCATGGGCGCAGCCCCCGTAATAGCGAATGCCTGGATAGCCTTCGGCATATTTGTTGTTCAACACCGAGCCTTGCGCCTCCAGGACGGCCCGGCTGACGAAATTCTCCGAGGCGATCAATTCAATGGAGCGTGACTGGCGTATGCGCTCCGCATCTATCGCCTCCCAGGCCTCACTGTCCGCCTGCTGAAGATCCAGTGAATTGACTTTGGGAAGCAGGAAATCGTCCATATCGCATTGACTGTGAAGGCGGGGAAAACGTGGGGCGGGTTTCATATTCCTTGAAACTCCAGGCTGCATCGGAAATGGAGCAGTCTACAAAGAACCGCAGTTGCGCCTCCTACCATGTTTCATGTTTATGGCAGACCAATTAAGGTGGCATGCCAATTGATTGCATTGGGGGATCATGCGCAGAGCGTGGCTGGACAAAGCCTGGGTTGCGAGGGAGTACTTCGGGTCCGTATGAGGGAGATAGGGCGGGCGATTCGGAAAAGCGGTCTGGTACGGTGCGTCAAATAGGTCTGATCGTGCTCAATTCGCATACCTAGAATTCGCCGCCAGACCTTGAAAGTAATGGCTGCATGCAAATGCTGTATTCGTGAAAAAAGGTTCCGGTCGATTACGCCAGAATGGAATATGACAGAGCCAAGAAAACCATGACGACGTATCCGGCGCAGTGTGCCAATGGCATTCACGACGGATGAGCGGCAGGGGGGCGGGAATCGCCGATTTGATTCAAATCAAGGTAGTTCGATCACATGGAGGTGAAGCATGAAACCGAATGTCTCTGAAACCGATGATGCCGTGCGCGATGCGCTGAAGAAGCTGTCCATGCTCTGGAAAACCAGGGCGGCCGTGAACCAGGACCTGCCCGACTACTGCGGGCTGGCCTTCGACCCGGCCAGAAAGGATTTCACCGCCTCGCTGCTGCCTTTCCGCGATCACCAGGCGTGGCGCGAGGCGCCGCAGGACCTGAAGGACCGGTGTCTGTCCTATGCCTGGGGCATCTACAACCTCAAGACCATCTACATCGAGTGCAACGTGGTCACTCCGGCCTGCGAGGACATCATCAAGACGCCGCCGCCCAGCGCCAACCGCGCCCTGCTGCAGGACGTGATGTCCCAGGCCCTGCTGGATGAGGCACTGCACACGCGCATGTCCATCATGGCCTGCAACTACATCTATGAAATGCGCGGCCTGCCGCCGCTGGAGTATTCCGACTTCAACCTCGTCGGCTGGCGCAACGGCGTGCTGGCCCAGTGTGGAGCCGAATGGGAGCGGCGCCTGGCGCGGTTCGCCATTGCCTGCGCCAGCGAAACCCTGATCACCGACTACCTCAAGACCATGGCCGAGGACCGCTCCATCCAGCCCATCTGCCACGAGGTCACGCGGACCCACGCCGTGGACGAGTGGAGCCACTCCAGTGTCTTCAGCTCCGTGGCCACCGACATCGTCCAGGGACTGAGCAACCGCGAGCGCTCCTACCTGCGCTCCATCATCCTCAAGACCGTGCAGATGTTCGCCAACAACGAGCTGGGCGCATGGTCCACGGTCTTCTCGATGGTCGGCCTGCCCGGGGCGCGTGACATCCTGCACGACGTGGGCGACAGCAACGAGATCGGCGTCTACACCGACTCGGTCCAGGCCCTGATCGACCGTATCGGCCTGGCCGGGCGCAACCTGGGTGGCGACGTGGCCCTGGTGTCCTCGGTCTACGAGGGGATGCGCGCATGAGCACCGTGATCCAGGCACGCTGCGAGGCGGTCCAGACACAGGCGGGCGGCGTGAGGGTCTACACCCTGCGCGCGCTGGATGCACCGGCACCGTTCCTCGACAGCCTGCGCCCGGGGCGGCACGCCGCCTTGCAACACCCCGACGCCAGCGGCCTCGTCCAGGAGCGGCTGTACTCCATTACCCGCCAGGGGGAGGGCGGGCTGTTCGAGATCGCTGTCAAGAGTTCGGGGCGCGGCAGTGTCTCCGACCACATGCACGCGGTGCTGGGCGAGGGCTGCGTGCTTCCCGTCAACCACGTGTCCGGCGAAATCACCGCCGATCTGCTGCTGGGCCTGGACTCGCTGGCCATGCTGGCCGGTGGCATCGGCCTGACCCTGCCTCTGGCGCTGTTGCGTGAACTGGAGCGCCTGGAGCGCGGAGGCCGGCGCGTGCCGCGCACCACGCTGCTGCTGTGCTTCCCCCGCATTGGCGACATCCCGTTCCTGGAGGAGCTGCGGCAACTGGCCGCCTCGGCGGACTGGTTCGAGCTGCGCATCCACATCACGCGGGAAGACATCGCCGCCCATGGCCCTTTCGTGCCCGGTCGTCCCTCCCAGGATTGCCTGCGGGCCCTGGGCGAGCCCCAGGCCGTGGTCATCTGCGGCGGCCATGCCTTTGCGCAGACCTTCCGCGAACACGCGCGGGCCTGCTTTCCTGGCGCCATCCAGCACATCGAGGCCTTCACGCCGCCGGCAGCGGCTGCCGTGCAGGCAGGTGAAGCACCGCAGGCGTGCAGGCTGGAGATCGCGCACAGCGGGCAGATCATCGAGGCCCGGTCCGGCCAAAGCCTGCTGGAAATCCTGGAAGGTGTGGGCGTGGCGATCCGAAGCCAGTGCCGTGCCGGCATCTGCGGCAGTTGCCGCATCCGCGTCAGAGGCGGAAGCTCGCGGCTGGAAGCCGACTTCTGCCTCAGCGACAAGGAAAAGGACGCGGGCTACGCGCTGGCCTGCTGCACTTTCCCCACATCCGGCCACATATCCATCGACCTCAAGCCCGGTGCGTAGCACCGGGCGCGCGATCCGCCACCTGACTTTTCCGGAAAACCATCGCATGAAAAAAGCCATTGCACTGCGCCACATCCACTTCGAAGACCTCGGCACCCTGCATGCCGAACTCGCCGATCACGGCTACGAGGTGCAGTATGTGGACCCCACCGTGGGACCGCTGGACACCCTGGACCTGGCCCGTGCCGACCTGCTGGTCGTGCTGGGCGGCCCCATCGGGGCCTATGACGAGGCCCTTTACCCCTTCGTCGCGCAGGAACTCGCCCTCGTGCGCCGCTGGCTCGACGGCGGCAAGCCGCTGCTGGGCATCTGCCTGGGGGCGCAATTGATCGCACGCGCCCTGGGGGCCCGGGTCTATCCGCTGGGCGTCAAGGAAATCGGCTTCTCGCCCCTGACCCTCAGCGATGCGGGCCTGGCCTCGCCCCTGGCCAGGCTCGATGGCGTGCCCGTGCTGCACTGGCATGGCGACCAGTTCGACATTCCCGAAGGCGCGGTGCATCTGGCCAGTACGCCCATAGGTGCCAACCAGGCCTTTTCCGTGGGCACCCAGGTCCTGGGTCTGCAGTTCCATCTGGAGGCCGATGCCGCCCGGCTGGAGCGCTGGCTGGTCGGCCATGCCTGCGAGCTGGGCGCGGCGGGGGTGGACCCACGCACCCTGCGCGCCGACGCCCAGAAATACGGCGGCCTGCTGGCGCTGGCCGCGCATGGCGTGCTCGCCGGCTGGCTGGCGAATCTGGCCGGCCGGCGCTGACCGGCCGGCCTGCCCACCCGTTTCCCCACGCCGCAGCCGCCGCCCCTGGCGGTTGCGGGATGTTTGTTCCATAAGAAGGAGAGTCGAAGATGGTAGTCGTGTTGTTCGAACTGCAGGCCATGCCCGGCCAGAACCAGACCTATGTGGACCTGGTCAACAAGCTCACCCCCATGCTCAAGCCCATGGAGGGCTTCATTTCCGTGGAATGCTTCCAGAGCACGCTCAACCCGGAAAAGGTCATGTCCGTCACCACCTGGCGCGACGAGGAGGCCGTCGTCCAATGGCGCAATGTCGAGGCCCACCTCTCCGCCCAGCGCGCCGGCCGCGACAAGATCTTCAAGGACTACCGCGTGCGTGTGACCCAGGTCCTGCGCGACTATGGCCTGCATGACCGCGCGCAGGCGCCGGCGGACAGCATCATGGGACACGCGGGCGGTTGCCCGGTCAGCCACGCCTGAAGTGGCTGCAGGGCGGGCGCGGCGGCTCAACCAGGACCCAGCGCCCGCTCCATGGTCTGCGCCATGCAGTGGCTGCCCTCGCGCAAGGGCTCGGGCAGGCCCACCGGCACGAAGCCCAGGGCCAGGTACAGGCGCATGGCTGGGGTGTCCCCGACCGTCACGCCCAGGCGCGCACGCCTTGCGCCCGCCTGGGCCGCCCAGGACAGCGCGGCTTGCAGCAGCGCCCGTCCCGCGCCTTTCCCGCGCGAGGCGGGCGCCACCCACATCTGATAGAGATCGGCCCTGCCGGGTTCGTCCATGGACAGCTTGCACCACAGCAGGCCGCAGGGCGTGTCTCCGTCGAAGGCCAGCAGCAGCCGGTCGCGCTCCGAAGACGCGGCCATTGCCGCGCGTGCGGACCAGGCCTCGTCGGTTCTCCCCACTTCCTGGGCATGCGTGCTGCCGAAGGCGTCCGGGCTGTCGAGCAGGGCGCGCAGGCGCAGGTCGCGGTAGTGGGGCCAGGCGTGGATTTCAATGGGATGGATGGAGATCATGCGCAGAAGATGGTTGCAGGCCGATGCTGCCACAGCTGACCCCTGGTTTGCCGGACAGGCATGCAGGCATGGCAGACTGGCCTTCGTTGTCCAACCCGAGAGGAATCCACATGATCATCACCACCACCCCCCAGATCGAAGGCCGACGCATCACCCGCTACTGCGGCGTGGTCGCGGGGGAGGCCATCCTGGGGGCCAATGTGTTCAAGGATCTGTTTGCCGGCTTGCGTGACATCGTGGGCGGGCGGTCGGCCACCTATGAGCGCGAGTTGCAGCGGGCGCGCGAGATCGCGCTCAAGGAGCTGGAGGAGCGCGCCCAGGAGCTGGGTGCCAATGCCGTGGTTGGCGTGGACCTGGACTATGAGGTGCTCGGGCAGGGCAACGGCATGCTGATGGTGTCGGCCAGCGGCACGGCCGTGGTGCTGGAGTAGGCCGCACCCTGCTAGGGGCCGGGAGGTTGCCCGGCGCCCGGCTGCCCGGCGCCCGGCATTTCCAGGCAGCGGCCCAGTGCCCGCGCCGCCTCGCCCAGGCGCGGGCCGGGGCGTGAGACCACGTCGGTCTCGGCCAGGTCCAGTGCGCAGATGCGGCCTGAGCGCACGGCGGGGATGCGGCGCCAGCCCGGGCGTGCGGCAAAACGGGCTGAGGGCGTCGGCGGCGTGTGGATGATGAGCTCGGGCTGCTGGCGCAGTACGAACTCCGGCGTGATGCGCGGAAACGGACCCAGGTCTGCCGGGATCACGTTGCGCGCGCCCAGCCGCTGCAGCAGCTGGCCGATGAAGGAGCCTGGTCCCGCCGCATAGGGGGTGGCCTCGACCTCGAAATACACTTTCTGGCCCGCGGGTGCCCGTGCCGCAAGGTCGCGCACCTGGGCATCCACCTCGGACTGCATACGCGCCAGCAGGGCGGGCGCGCGCCGCGTCTGCAGCAACCGGTCCAGCGTGTGCAGCACCTGTTCCAGCTGCGCCAGGTCACTGGCGTCCAATGCCAGCACGGGGATGCCGAAGCGCTCCAGCTGCGCGATGGCGGGGGCCGAGTAGGCCATCAGCACCACATCGGGCCGCAGCCGCACGGCGGCCTCCACCAGCGGCGCGGAACTGCGGCCCAGCCTGGGCAGGCCATTGACGCGGGCCGGGTGATTGGAGAACTCGTCCACCCCCACGAGGCGTTCGCAGGCGCCGAGCGCGCACACGGACTCCGTCAGCGAGGGCAGGAGTGAGACGATGCGCTGCGGCGCGCGTGCCAGGCGCACCTGCCGTCCGCGCATGTCGGTGACGGTGTAGACCGGCGAGGCTTGGGAGGGGATGCCAGCGTCCGAGGCATCGTGCGCACGGGCGCCGCCCGCGCAGGCCAGCGCGGTGCTCAGCAGCAGAAGGTGCAGCAGGTGCATGGCGCGGCCTGGGCCTGTCAGGGCAGAGGTGTCCAGCGCATGCTGACAAACACCGTGCGGCCCGCGTTCGCGTAGCCGCGTGCGGGTGCGTAGGCGCGGTCGGCGATGTTGTTGACGCGGGCCAGCAGCGTCCACTGCCGCGTCAGCTGGCGCTGTGCGTACAGATTGACCACGCCATAGCCGCCGAGCCGCAGGGTGTTGGCCTCGTCTGCATAGCGGCCGCTGTAGAGCTGGGCCTCGCCGCCCAGCGTCCAGCCGGCCGCCTGGGTGTCGGCATTGAGCTTGAGCATGCGCTTGGAGCGGTAGGGCAGCAGCTTGCCGGTCTCCAGGTTCTCGGGGTTCATGAAGTCCAGCGAGGCGCCCAGGTTGGCGCTGCCCAGGCGCGTGCCGCCAGACACCGTCAGGCCGGTGATCTCCACGCTCTGCCAGTTGCGGTAGCAGTTGCAGGGAAGGGCGCTGTTCCAGTCGTAGGTGATCAGGTTCTTGAACTTGTTGCGGTAGACCACGGCCGAGAGGCGGTTGGCACCGGCCGCATAGTGCAGGCCGGTTTCCACGTTGGTGCTGCTTTCGGGCTTGAGGTCGGCCGCCGCCTGGCCGGTGAAGCGCTCGTACAGCGTGGGGGTTCTGAAGGCCGTACCGGCCGATGCCACCCAGCGCCAGCGCTCGTCGATCTGCAGGCCATAGCCCAGGCCGCCCGTGGTCTTGCTCTGCTGGTCGCGCACCTGGTCGTGGCGCAGGTTGGCGTCGAACTGGTGGCGGCCCTCGGTCAGGCGCCAGCCGGCCGACAGGGAGTTCTGCACGCGCCGGCTGTCGGTGTTCTGGGTCCAGGCGTAGTCGGTGTCGAGCCTGTCTTCACGGCGTTCCAGGTCCACGTTGAAACGGTGCTTGCCCAGCGTGAACAGGTTCTGCAGCAGGTAGTTGGTGGAGCGGCCCTTGGCGCTTTCGGGCGACTGGGTGTGGCGGTCGCTTTGGCTGTCGGTATGGGAGATCTGGACCACGCTCTTGTAGAGGGCGTTCCAGCCGGCCTGCCAGCGCAGGCTGCCGGTGGTGTTCTTGACCACGTCGTAGTCGTCGAAAGGCGGCGGGCTCTGGTCGTAGTGCGTGCGCAGGCGGCTGTACAGCAGGCTGGCGTCGATCTGGTGGATGCCTGCTTTGTAGCCCGCGTTCAGGCCCAGCGAGGTGTTGCTGTAGCCATCCTTGTCGGGGTTGGGCGAGAAGGTGTTGCCGGGGTAGACGTCGAAGCCGTCGCTGCGCTCGTCCGCCAGATTCAGCCCGTAGGTGAAGCCGCTGGCCGCGCCCTGGAAGCCCGTGGCGAGCTTGCTGGTGCCCTGGTTGCCGATGCCGGCCTCGGCATAGGCACGGGGCTGGCCGTCGGTAGGCCGCTTGGTGAAGATCTGGATCACGCCGCCCATGGCGTCGGAGCCATAGATGGCGGCGGCCGGGCCGCGCAGCACCTCGATGCGCTCGATCTGCGCCAGCGGCAGGGTGGACCAGACCGCGCCGCCCTGCAGTTCCTGCGAGCTGTAGCGAACGCCGTCGACGAACACGGCCGTGTGCTGGTTGCTGGTGCCGCGCAGGTAGACCGATGTGACCTGGCCCGGCCCGCCATTGCGGTTGATCTGCACGCCCGGCACCTGCACCAGCAGGTCGGCCACGCCGGTGGCGCCGCTGCGGGCAATGGTCTCTGCGTCGATCACGGTCATGTCGGCCGTGACGGTGCGCAGCGACTGCTCGCTGCGCGAGGCGGTGACGACCACGGTGTCCAGCTGCGAGGACTGGGTTTGCGCCTGGGCCTGGCAGGCCAGCAGCGAGGCCAGGGCCAGGGCAGACAGGGTGCGCTGTGCGCAGAAAGCCGGGGGCGAGCGAAGGGCGGCGCCGTGGGCGCGCGCGAAGGCGAGGGTGTGCATGGATGCGGACCAGTTGCGCGCCAGCGACCCCGCCGGCACGGAAACCAAAAAGACCGGCTGCGCTGCATGCGCGGCCGGCCGCCTGTTGGCCGGTATCCAGACTGGTGACGCACTCGCCAAGGCCTTCCCGGGCTGTACGCCCAGTGGCACGGGTTTGGCGGGGGCCGGTGCCATGCACGCGGCGTTTCACTCACTGTTGCGGGGGCAGTACATGCGGGCGGTTTGATCTGGCCGCCCCATGTTTCCCGTTTAACCGCAGCCCCTGGGGCTGCTGGCACCAACGGCGGCGATTGTACGGCGGGGCGTCCGGCAGGAGTGTAAAGCTTGCTTGACATGTCCTTGGTGGGCATCGCACAATGTCAAGCATCCTTTACACATGCCGAGATCCATCCATGAATCGAACCCTTGCCACCAACCGCCGCTATCAGAAGGAACTGGGATTTGCGCTGCTGCTGTACATGGCGCTGCTCGTCGGGGCGCTTGTGCTGAGTGCAGACATGGAGGCGGGAGCCGTGCGCACGGCGCTGCTGCTCAGCCCCATGCTGGCGTTTGCGCTGGCCGTGCGGGCCATCGTGCGGCTGGTGCGCGATACCGACGAGTTCCTGCGCAAGTCCATGCTGGAACAGCTGGCGATTGCAGCGGCAGGTACAGCGGGCATTACCTTCACCTACGGATTCCTGGAAATAGCTGGTTTTCCCAAGCTCAGCATGTTCATGGTGTGGCCCTTGATGGGGGGGCTGTGGGTGGCGGCTTCGGTGGTCCACTGGCTGCGCAGCCGATGAACCGCAGCCCCATGCCCGGGCCACTGCCTTCGCCATGAAAAACAGAATCCGCGCACTGCGCGCCGAGCGCGGCTGGAGCCAGGCGGCGCTGGCGGACCTGCTGGGTGTATCGCGCCAGACCGTCAATGCGATAGAGACGGGACGCTACGACCCCAGCCTGCCGCTGGCCTTCGCCATCGCCCGGGTCTTCGAGACCCGGATCGAGGCGATCTTCGAAGAAGAAGGCTGACTCAGGCCAGGACCATGACCAGCAGCACCAGGCCCAGCAACGCCAGATAGGCCTTGGCATGCAGGGCATCGGGAATGCGGCCGATGAGCGGCGCGGCCAGCCGGATGCCGCACCAGGAGCCGGCCGTCAGCACCGCGAAGGCCCGCAGGTCCACATAGCCCGCATGCCAAGGCCCCGGCGCTGCGTGGCGCGATGCCAGCATGTAGGCCGCGGTGCCCGCCACGGCCATGGGCAGGGACAGCGGGCTGGCCATGGCCGTGGCGGCCGCCATGCTGGCGCCGCGCCGGCGCATCAGCGGCACGGTCATCACGCTGCCGCCCACGCCCAGGAAGGCCGCAATCGCGCCAATCGCCAGACCTGCAATGGCGGCTGGCCTGCGGCCCATGGGCTGCAAGCGAGTGGTGGTGCCATGCACGAAGCCCGGGCGCAGCAGCGCATCGGCAATGGTCAGCGCCAGGTAGGCAATGAAAGCCCAGCGCACCCAGTCGCCGTTGAGCCAGGTGGCGACGGCGGCGCCCGCCACGGCGCCGACCGCGATGTAGCCGGCCAGTGGCCGCACCTGGTCCCAGGGCAGGGCGCCCGCGCGGTGCTGGCGCAGCGTGGCCATGGAGGCACCAAAAATCATCACGCAGGTGGAGGTGGCCACGGCAATGTGCATGGCAGCCTGGCCAACCGCAGAGTCCGCGCCGTGGATGGAGGTCAGCAGCGCATAAAGCAGCGGAACGGCCACGAAGCCGCCGCCAAAGCCGAAGAGCACGGTGGTCACGCCGGCAAGCACACCGAAAGCCAGCAGCAGGAGATGGAACACGAGCAGTCCTTTGAAAAAAAGATCAAGGACTGAACCTTAGGATGCTGCGTTTTGGCATGCTTTCGCGGATAGGTCAATAATCCTCGAATTCCTGCCAAAACCTGCTGGCTGCTTTCCGTACATTCCCATGCTCAACATCCCGCTGCCTTCCGTGGACGCCGTCGCACGCGATGTGCTGGCCATCGGCACCGACTACACGCCCGGCACGCTGCTGCCCACGCACAGCCACCGGCGCGCCCAGTTTCTCTATGGCATGAGCGGGCTGATGGAGGTGGCCACCGACGACGGCGCCTGGACCATTCCGCCTTACAGCGGCGTGTGGATTCCGGCCGGCAAGCCGCACAGCGTGCGCATGCAGGGCGTGAGCACGCGCAGCCTGTACATCGAACCGGCTGCCGCGCCCCGCCCGGGTGTGCACTGCGAGGCGCTGGTGGTCACGCCACTGCTGCACCATCTGCTGCTGTCCTGCGCCGGGCTGCCGGCGCTGTATGACGAACAGGGGCGCGATGGAGCCCTTGTGCGGCTGGTCCTGCACGAGTTGGCCTCGGCCCGCAGCCTGCCGTTGTTCGCGCCCATTCCCCGCGACGAAAAGCTGGCCGCCCTGTGCAAGCAGTTCCTGGCCCAGCCCAGCATCCGCGCCACGCCGCAGGACTGGGCGCAGGCGCTGAACAAGAGCCTGCGCACATTCAGCCGGTTTTTCCAGCAGCACACGGGCATGGCCTTTGGCGCCTGGCGTCAGCAGGCCTGCCTGCTGGCGGCGGTGTCGTGGCTGTCTGAGGGCGCATCGGTCACACAGGTGGCGCTGGACCTGGGCTATGACAGCCCCAGCGCGTTTTCCACCATGTTCCGCAAGGCGCTGGGCCGGGTGCCTTCGGAACTGGTGAGCCGGGTCTAGGCGGGAACGCTGGCCTGGGCAGCCGTTTCCCGTGTCATGGCCCAGAACACCAGGGCCGCCAGGCTGAATCCCGCCCCCGCAACGCAGACCCCGTGCCAGCCAAACCGCGCGTAGGCATTGGTGGCAATCAGCGCCCCCAGCCCGCTGCCCACGGCGTAGAACAGCATGTACAGGCCCACCAGCCGGCTGTGGGCCTGCGGGTTGCTGCGAAAGATCAGGCTCTGGTTGGTCACATGCAGGGCCTGGCCGCCCAGATCCAGCAGCACGATGCCGGCGATCAGCGCCCACAGCGACTGCTGCAGCAGCGCAATCGGCGCCCAGGCCAGCAGCAGGATCACCAGCGCGCCCAGGCTGGTGCGCTGCGCGAAACCCAGGTCGGCCCAGTGCCCGGCACGGGCCGCAGCCAGTGCGCCCACCACGCCGGCCAGGCCAAAGGCGCCGATGGCCGTGAGCGACAGGCGGTAGGGCGGCGCGCTCAGGGGCAGGACCAGGGCGCTCCAGAAGATGTTGAAGGTGGCAAACATCAGCAGGGCCAGCATGCCGCGTGTGCGCAGCATGCGGTCCTGGCGCAGCAGCTGGAGCATGGAGGCGAGCAGTTGCGTGTAGCCGGGTGCATGCAAGGGCACGGCCAGCCGGGGCAGTTGCCGCCACAGGGGCCAGGCCAGGGCCAGCATCAGCAGGGCCGAGCAGGCATAGACGCCGCGCCAGCCGGCCAGGTCACCCACGGCGCCTGCAAACACGCGCGCCAAAAGCAGGCCGATGAAAACCCCGCCCTGGGCCGCGCCCACCACGCGCCCGCGCTCATGCACCTGGCTGGCGCTGGCCGCATAGGCGATCAGCCCTTGCGTCATGGCCGTGCCCAGCAGGCCGACGGCCAGCATGCCCGCCAGCAGCAGAACGGCCGAACGTGCGGTACTGACGGCCCCCAGGGCCAGCACCAGGCCCAGCAACTGCAAAAGCATGAGCCGTCGTCGTTCCAGCCGGTCGCCCAATGGCACCAGCAGCACCAGCGCCAGCGCGCACCCGGCCTGCGTGGCCGTGACCACGCCGCCCACGGCGGCATGACTGATGCCGAAGTCGGCAGCCAGCGCCTCCAGCAGCGGTTGGGCGTAATAGACATTGGCCACGCTCAAGCCGCTGGCAGCGGCGAACAGCAGCACCAGGCCGCGCGGCATGCGGACCGTGTCCGAGGCTGTAAAGGTGTTCATGGATCGATCTAGTTGCAAAACAAAACTGGTTGGATGCTAGTTGATCCAGTTTCGAATTGCAACCAAAATAGCGCCATGAAAGAAGACACCCGTCCTGACACTCCGCAGCCCTGTCCGGTGGCCCGCTCCCTGGAATTGATCGGCGACCGCTGGTCGCTGCTCATCGTGCGGGACGCCTTCGACGGCATCAGCCGCTTCGGCGATTTCCAGCGCAGCCTGGGCGCTGCGCGCAACATCCTGGCCGACCGCCTGCGCCGCCTGGTGGAGGCGAGCGTGCTGGAGATGCGGCCGGCGGCAGAAGGTTCGGCCTACCAGGAATACGTGCTGACAGCCCGGGGCCTGGACCTGTTTGCCGTGATCGTGGCCTTGCGGCAATGGGGTGAAGGCCACCTGTTCGCGCAGGGCGAGCCGCATTCGCTGCTGCTGGACCGCCAGACCGGACGGCCCGTGCCGCCCATGCTCCCGCGCGGCGACAATGGCCTGCCCTTGCCGCCTGCGCAAACTCTGGTCCGGAAAATTGACTGAACGAACGCCATGCTCTCTGCCCTGATGCCGCTCATCTATGTCCAGATCTCGCCCGAGCGCCTGACCATCCGCAAGCCCAAGTCCGGTCAGACCTCGTCCGAGATACCCGAGCTGGCCATCAGCCTCTCGCCCGTTCGCCGCATCATCGGCGTGGGCGCCCAGGCCCGGCTGGCGGCCGCCTCGGCTCCCGCCGAAATCGTCAACCCCTTCGCGCACCCGCGCTCGCTCATCTCGGACTTCACCCTGGCCGAGCAGCTTCTCAGGCACCGGTTGAAGACCATGCACAGCCGCTCCTGGCTGGCCGCTTCGCCGCACATCGTCATCCACCCCCTGGGCGAACCGCAGGGTGGTTTCACCCAGGTCGAGTTGCGGGCCCTGCGTGAACTGGCCAGCGCTGCGGGTGCGGCGAAAGTCAATGTCTGGACGGGGCGCGCGCTGACGGATGAGGAACTGCTGGCGCGTCGCGCGCCTGCGGGCGGAGGCGACTGGCAATAGCCGCGCAGGTTGCGCGGGCCCGGTTCCCCCATGAAAAGGCGCCCGCCAGGACGGGCGCCTTGCCGGAGGGGAACAGGGCTGGCGGTCAGAACCGCGCCGTCATCCCCACGAAGTAGGTGCGGCCGCCGTTGTCGTAGTTGGCGCCGATGGTGCGCGTCTCCTTGTCCGTCAGGTTGATGATGCCGGCGCGCAGTGTCAGCGCATCGGTCAGGTTGTAGTTCATCGACACGTCGAAGGTCGTGTAGGCCTTGGCGAAGGTGGTGGCCGTGCCCGTGGTCACCACTTCCTTGCCCACGTGGCGGGCGCTGAACATGGCGGACCAGCCCTGGCGGATCTGCCATTGCAGCGCCGAGTAGATCGACAGCTCCGGCACGGCCAGCAGCGAGGCCCCCGTGGTCAGATTCTTGGACTCGAACATCTTGGTGATGTTGGTGTTCCAGGTCAGGCCCTTGGCGATGGGCACGTTCACGAAGGCTTCCAGGCCGCGCGTGCGGGCGCGCTGGGCATTGGCCATGCGTGTCCACCAGAAGCCGTTGTAGAAGCCCAGCGGCTGGTAGTCGATCTTGTTCTTGAAGTTGGTGTGGAAGTAGGTGGCGCCCAGTGCCCAGCCGTTGCGGTCCCAGCTCGTGCCCAGCTCGAAGTTGGTGCTGGTCTCGGGCTGCAGGTCGGGGTTGCCGGCCATGTAGCAGCCGCGTGTGCCGTCGGCGTTCACGCTGGTGCTGGTCCATCCCATGCCGGCCAGGCTGCGGCAGCCGTTGCCGCCCGATTGCGTGGCGGCGCTGGCCGAGTTTTCCTTGAGGCCCGGCGCGCGAAAGCCGCGCGAGATGCCGCCGCGAACCGTCCATTCCGAGGCCGGGTGGTAGACCAGGTAGGCGCGCGGGCTCCAGTTGCTGCCGTATTTCTCGTGGTGGTCCATGCGCAGGCCCAGCGTCAGCGCCAGGTTCTCGCGCAGGAAGATCTGGTCCTCGCCGAACAATGCCCAGGTCGTGGCGCTCAGGCCCGATCCCGAGACGGGGCGGCCCGTGTAGTCGATGGGTGCCAGGCCGATGGTGTCGCGGTTGTCCAGCGACTCGCGGCGCCACTGCATCCCCAGGGTCATGGCCTGGTCCACGCCCCACAGCTTGAGTGGCTTGTCGATGCGGCCGTCCAGCGTGGTTTCCTTGGAGTTGTTGCCGATGGTGTCGCCCTTGTCCTCGTACTTGTTGTGCACCAGGTTGAGCTTGGAGGTCATGTCGCCCCAGCGGCCGTCATGGCTGATGCCGAACTTGGTCTGCTCCAGCTTGCTCAAGCCCCAGGGGGAGACCACCTGGTCGCCCGACGCGGTACGTGCATCGGAGCCCCTGGCGCGCTGGATCCCCTGGGCCGCCTCGATGCCGATCACCTGATCGGGCGTCAACTGCCAGTTCAGCAGCGCGTTGAGGTTCTGCTTGCGCGATCCGCCCGTCGAGCGGTAGGAGCCCGGAAAGCCGCCCGTGCCCTCGTCCGAGGCACGGTCCGTATAGTTGCCACCCAGGCGCAGCCCGAAATTCTCCGACAGCGGGCCGCTGATGTTGAACCCCAGCTGGCGCGTGTCGCCCCGGTCGCCGTCCGAAGGCTTGCTGTAGTTCAGGCTGGTCGAGCCGCTCCAGCGCTTGCCGATCTTGCGCGTGATGATGTTGATCACGCCGCCCATGGCGTCCGAGCCATACAGCGAGGACATGGGGCCGCGCACCACCTCGATGCGCTCGATCATTTCGGGCGAGATCCAGTCCAGGTCCTGCTGGCCCAGGTCGTCGCGGTAGTTGATGCCGGCCGAACTGCCCTGGCGCTTGCCGTCCACGAGGACCAGCGTGTACTTCTCGGGCAGGCCGCGCAGCTTGATCTTGGACTGGGCGCCGGTCCCCGACAGGCCGCCCGTCACGCCGGGGATGGTGGACAGCAGCTCGCCGATGCTCGTCACGGGCTTGCGCTCGATGTCCTCGCGCGTGATCACGCTGATGCTCGCCGGCGCCTCCTTGATGTCCACGGCCGTGCCCGATGCCGTCACCACCACGGTGGACAGGGCCGTATCGGCCTTGCCGTCGACTGTCTGGGCATGGGCTGCCAGGCCTGCGCAGGCAAGGGCGGCGCAAAGGGGGAGAGGGCGAAGCATCGAAATGTTGGGCATCTTGTAAAAGTTCCGTAAAGGTTTGGAAAATCAAGGTGCGAATGATAACGATTTGCATCCAGTAAATAGATGACACGTGAAGAAAATTTTTGGGTACCAGGTGGCAGCCAAAGGCGTGCGGGCCGGTGCACGGCGGTGATGACGGGCCCATGAAAAAGGCCCCCAAAGGGGCCTCGCGTCCATGCGCCGGGCGCCATGGAACTACTTGGCCAGGGATGCCTCGGGCGTGGCGCCCGCCTGCGCCTGGCGGCGCACGAACTGGTAGGCCACGGCCAGCAGCACGAACCACAGCGGCGTGACGATCAGCGCCTGGCGGGTGTCGGCCTGCAGCGTCAGCAGGCCCAGGATGGCGGCGAAGAACACCAGGCAGGCCCAGCACATGGCCACGCCGCCCGGCATCTTGTAGCGCGAGGCCTCATGCAGGGCAGCGCGCTGGCGCCGGTAGGCGATGTACGACAGCAGGATCAGCGACCAGACGAACATGAACAGGATGGCCGATACCGTGGTCACCAGCGTGAAGGCCTCCACCAGATCGGGCACCACCCACATCAGGAAGGCGCCGGCCAGCAGGCAGGTGCAGGAAAACAGCAGCCCGCGCGAGGGCACGCTGCTGCGCGACAGGCGGTGGAAGGCCTTGGGCGCATCGCCCTTGAGCGCCAGGCCGTAGAGCATGCGACTGGTGGAGAACACGCCGCTGTTGGCCGACGAGGCCGCCGAGGTCAGCACCACGAAATTGATCACGCCGGCGGCGGCCGGCAGGCCCGCCAGCACGAACAGTTCCACGAACGGGCTCTTGCCGGGCACCACGTCACGCCAGGGCGTCACGGCCATGATGGCGATCAGGGCCAGCACGTAGAACACGATGATGCGCACGGGAATGGAGTTGATGGCGCGCGGCAGCGTGCGCTCGGGGTCCTTGGCTTCGGCGGCCGTGGTACCCACCAGCTCGATGCCCACGAAGGCGAACACCGCGATCTGGAAGCCTGCGAAAAAGCCCATCATCCCGTTGGGGAACATGCCGCCGTCATTCCAGAGGTTGGACAGGCTGGCGGCCCGGCCCGCGGGGGAGACGAAGGCGGCGCCCACCATGTACAGCCCCGTGCCCACCAGGGCCACGATGGCCACGATCTTGATCATGGCGAACCAGAACTCGATCTCGCCGAACAGCTTCACGGTCAGCAGGTTCAGGCCCAGCAGCAGGCCCACGCAGGCGATGGCCGGTGCCCATTGGGGCAGGTCCGGGAACCAGAACTGGGAGTAGGCCGAAATGGCGATCACATCGGCGATGCCCGTCACGATCCAGCAGAACCAGTAGGTCCAGCCCGTGAAGAAGCCCGCCCAGGGCCCCAGCAGGTCGGCCGAGAAATCGATGAAGGAGCGGTACTGCAGGTTGGACAGCAGCAGCTCGCCCATGGCCCGCATCACGAAGAACAGCATCACGCCGATGATGGTGTAGACGAAGACGATGGAAGGGCCGGCCAGGCTGATGGTCTTGCCCGAGCCCATGAACAGGCCCGTGCCTATGGCACCACCGATGGCGATGAGCTGGATGTGGCGGTTGGTGAGATTGCGCTGCAGGTCGTCGTGACCGTGCAGGCCCTGGCCGGTTGGCGGGGCCTTGTGTGTCATCAGGAAACTCCGGAGAAGACTGGCAAAGCGATGGCAGGATGAAGGGCCGTCTGCCACAGCGCCAGCAGCCTGGCCTGGAGGCCATGCCAGGAAATGCGGCAGCGCAGCAAAACGGAGCGAAGGCCGCGAGGATACCTGAACCTGGCCCGCGCACCGGGCCTGCGGCGCCGCGCAGCGCCAGCCAATGCAGCGGATTGGATATGGATGGGTCAGCCGCGCGCCAGGCGCCTGGCGTTGGCCACGGCCGTGCGGTGAACGGGTGCAAGCCCCTTGTCCACCACGCCCCACATGGCGTTCTGCCATAGCGAGGCTTGCGAAGCCAATGCGCTGCCATTCCAGGCGGTGGTGCTCCAGGGGGGGAGCCACATGCGCATCCAGGCCTGCATCAAGGCCTGGCTGGCGGCCATGGACTGCAGGCCCATGGCATTCCATGACTGGTAGAAGGCCGCCTGCTTTTCCGACACCATGCGGTTGAATTCCTTGCGGTCGCGGGCCGACGGGTTGGCGCCGGCCACCGCCATGCGGGTCAGGCGTTGGGCCACGACCTGGGGCGCGGCCACGGCGAGCTCGGTGGCTTGGCGGGCCACCGAGGTGGCCTTGTGGGTCTTTCGAGTTGCCATGGGTGCTCCTCAAAGGGTTTTTACTATAGCTTCAAGCGCCAATGGATTGCTGAATATTTCTATTCAGACTGGATGGAATCGGAAATCTCTATTGAGAGCCGATTTGCTTTCTTCATTTTCAATGCAGCGGGGCCGGATAAAGTTGTTCAATCAAGGGGTTAAAGAGGAGCATGAAATGCCATGTGTATCTGTATCGAATGCAGTCATCCGTGGGTGGTGTCCAAATATCTTGCTCATTCTTGCCCTTGCAGCAACTTCATCCACGGCAGTCGCTAGTGGTGCGGATTTTGATGACTACATGAAGCAAGTCGGCGTGGGAGGACCTTCCCCGATACCTGCAGTGTCCCTGGAGTGG
Source organism: Delftia tsuruhatensis (assembly GCF_903815225.1). Lineage (NCBI taxonomy): Bacteria > Pseudomonadati > Pseudomonadota > Betaproteobacteria > Burkholderiales > Comamonadaceae > Delftia > Delftia tsuruhatensis. Next base: position 3,189,450 of record NZ_LR813084.1, on the reverse strand, counting down.
GATCCTTCGACAGGTCAATACGTGCTCAAATCCTCATCCTACTTCAAGGAAACCAGCGTTGTATTTCCCTTGGAAGCCTATTCGGACGAATAAGAAGATCGGTATCAACGCTGAACGCGCGCCGGCTTGTCAAGGTCGCGCCATCTCGAATGCTCCTGTACGGTGTGCCTGTCCCACCAGCTCCCGCCACCAGCGCTTGCCCGCATGCGGCGCATCCAGGTCCAGGCGCTCTCCCATCATGGGCGTCGCCACGGGCACGCCTTGCTCGGCCCCCAGGGCCACCACGCGCTCGAAGGGGTCCCACCAGGCGTGCATGGCCAGGCTGAAGGTGCCGTTGTGGATGGGCAGCAGCCAGCGCCCACCCAGGTCGCGGTGGGCCTGCACGGTCTGGGCCGGGTGCATGTGGACATAGGGCCAGTGCGGATCGTAGGCGCCGGTTTCCATCAGCGTGAGGTCGAAGGGGCCGAAGCGGCGGCCGATCTCGGTGAAACCGTCGAAGTAGCCGCCGTCGCCGCTGAAGAACACGCGCAGCGTCTCGGTGCTTTGCAGGTCCTCGATGACCCAGGAGGCCCACAGCGTGCGGTTGCCGTCGCGCAGGCCCCGGCCCGAGAAATGCTGGGCCGGCGTGGCCGTGAAGCGCAGCCCGTCCACTTCGGTGCCCTGCCACCAGTCGAACTGGCGCACTTTTTCCGCAGCGATGCCCCAGGCGATCAGCCGGTCGCCCACGCCCAGCGTGCAAAGGAAGTGGTCGGTCCGGGCCGCCAGCGCGCGCACGGTGGCGCGGTCCAGGTGGTCGTAGTGGTCGTGCGAGAGCACCACGCCACGCAAGGCGGGCAGCTCATGCAGCGCGATGGGGGGCGCGTGAAAGCGCTTGGGGCCGATGAAGGAAAAGGGCGAGGCGCGCTCGGCGAACACCGGATCGGTGATCCACCAGCCGCCGCGCAGCTTCATCAGCAAGGTGGAGTGGCCCAGGCGGTAGAGGCTGCGCTCGGGCGCGGCGGCCAGGGCGGCCGGCGTGAGCCGCTGCACGGGCAGGGGCGCCGAGGGCTCGGTGTCCTTGGGCTTGTTGAAGAAGAAGTCCCACATCACCTTGGCGCCGGGCTGGGGCGCGTTGGCGGGGCGGGGGTGGATGTTGCGAAAGCGCCCGCCCGCCGATTGGGGTGATTGGGCGTAGTCGGCAATGGGCGTGCGCAAGGGGCGGGGTGTCTTCACGGTGCTCCGTCGGTAGAACAGGCCGGCGCCATCATGGAGCCGGCGGGTCAGCCCTGTCGAGATGGTGGTCTTGGCGGGCTGATTCAAGGCGCCTTGCGTGTCGCCATGTAAACAAAAAGGAGCTGCCTGATGAGACAGCTCCTTGTCGGGAAGGACTCAGCGGGTCACCGTCAATGCGCTCCCGCCGCTTCGGCGCCGCCTGCGTGTCCGGCGGGCCTGCGGGTCATCCAGATCAGCGCGATCAGCACCAGGAACAGCACGGAAGACGCCAGGAAGATATCGTCCGCCGCACGCGTATAGGCCTGCTGGTCGATCAGCCGGTTGACCTGGGCCAGCGCCTGCTCCTGGCTCAGGCCGGCCGCCTGCAGGCCCTGCAAGGTCACCCCGAAAACGCCCTGGCCCTGGATCAACCCTTCGGTCAGGTGGGCATGGTGCAGCGCGGCGCGGTTGTCCCACAGCGTGGTGGCGATCGATGTCCCCATGGCGCCGGCCGTGATCCGCACGAAGTTGCTCAGTCCGGCGGCGGCCGGGATGCGTTCCGGCGAAAGGCCCGACAGCGTGATCGTGGTCAGCGGGATGAAGAAGAACGCCATGGCCGCGCCCTGGATCAGCGTGGGGACCAGGATGTGCATGAAATCCGTCTCCACCGTGAAGCGCGAGCGCATCCACAGCACCAGGGCGAACACGATGAAGGCGCCCGTGGCCATCTTGCGCGGGTCCCACTGCGTCACCTTGCGGCCCACCAGCGGCGTCAGGATGATGGCGAAGATGCCCACCGGCGCCAGTGCCATGCCGGCCGTGGTGGAGGTATAGCCCAGCCACTGCTGCAGCCACAGGGGCAGCAGCACCACGTTGCCGAAGAACAGCCCGTAGGCGATGGACAGCGCCACCGTGCCCGCCGCGAAATTGCGCCGCATGAACAGGCGCAGGTCCACGACCGGATGCGCATCGGTCAGTTCCCAGACCAGGAAGACCAGGAAGCTCACGACCGCCAGCACGCACAGCGTGACGATCTCGCCCGAGGCGAACCAGTCCAGCTCCTTGCCCTTGTCCAGCATCAGCTGCAGCGCGCCCACCCACAGCACCAGCAGGGCCAGGCCCACGGAGTCGATGGGCAACTTGCGCGTGGGCGTCTCGCGGCTGCGGTAGATGCTCCAGGTCATCAGCGCCGACAGCAGGCCCACGGGCACGTTGATGTAGAAGATCCACGGCCAGGAGATGTTGTCCGTGATCCAGCCGCCCAGCAGCGGCCCGACCACGGGCGCGACCAGGGTGGTCATGCCCCATAGCGCAAGGGCCACGCCGGCCTTGGACGGCGGGTAGCTGGACAGCAGCAGCGTCTGCGACAACGGGATCATGGGGCCGGCGACCAGGCCCTGCAGCACGCGGAACAGCACCAGCGTCTCCAGCGACGAGGCAAAGCCGCACAGCCACGAGGTCAGCACGAACAGCAGCACGCTCATGGTGAACAGGCGCACGGCGCCGAAGCGCTGCGTGAGCCAGCCCGTGAGCGGCACCGAGATGGCATTGGCCACGCCGAAGCTGGTGATCACCCAGGTGCCCTGGCTGGGGCTGACCCCCACATCGCCCGAGATCGCGGGGATGGCGACGTTGGCGATGGACGAGTCCAGCACGTTCATGAAGGTGGCCAGGGACAGGGCCAGCGTGCCCATGGCCAGCTGTGCGCCCTTGAGCGGGGCGGGCCTTGCGGGCATGGCCGGTGGTGCCGAGGGGGGCGTCGGCGGCGCGGCAGGCGGCGCGGTCGGGCCATCCGGCTGCGCCGGCGCCGGCACGGCGGTGGTAGAGGAAGTCATAGGCAGTCCGCGTGGGTTCCGGGAAGGCGGGGGCGCGATCCGTGCTTACTTGGACTGCGTGGCATGGCTGTCGGCAGGGGCGGCAGCCATGGTGGCGGGCGCCTGGCCTTGCGCATCGGCCATGGCGACGGGCGGCAGCCCGGGCAACTGCTTGAGTGGCGCCACGTTCTGGCCCGCCACGATGTGGGCGATGCGTTCCTCCGCCTGCGGCAGCGCCGTGTCGTAGATGGAGGTCTGGGCCACGGGGGCATTGCGCGTGGCGGTCGCCAGCACCTCGCCCTGCTGGTCGCGCACGTCCACCTTGACTTCCATGGACAGGCCCACACGCAGCGGATGCCGGGCCAGGTCCTCGGGCGACAGCGCGATGCGCACGGGCACGCGCTGTACCACCTTGATCCAGTTGCCCGTGGCGTTCTGCGCGGGCAGCAGCGAGAAGGCTGCGCCCGTTCCGGCGCCCATGCCCACCACGGTGCCGTGGTAGCTGATCTTGTCGCCGTAGACATCGGCCGTCAGCTCGGTCTTCTGGCCGATGCGCAGCTGGGCCAGCTGGCTTTCCTTGAAATTGGCGTCCACCCACAGGTTGTGCAGGCCCACCACCGTCATCAGTGGCGCGCCCGAGGCCACGCGCTGGCCCAGTTGCACGCCGCGCTTGGCCACATAGCCCTCCACGGGCGAGACCAGGCGCGTACGCTGCAGCGCCAGATAGGCCTCGCGCACCTTGGCGGAAGCGGCCACCACGCTGGGGTGTTCCTCGGCGCTACTGCCCTTGGTCTGGGCCTCTGCGGCCGTCAGTTGCGCCTTGGCGGCGCGCACGGCGGCCTCGGCCGCCACCGCGGCATTGCCGGCCGTGCGGGCCAGCGACTGGGCGTGCTCGAACTCTTCCTTGCCCACGGCACCCGTGGCCAGCAGCGGGCGGCGGCGCTCCACGTCCTCGCGGGCGCGGGCCGCATCGGCCTGCAGCCGGGCCAGATCGGCCTCGCGCTGGGCCACCTGGGCCACCAGCGGCGCATTGTTGGCATACAGCGTGCGCACCTGGCGCACGGTCTGGGCCAGCTGCGACTCGGCCTGGGACAGGGCGACCAGGGCATCGGCCGCGTCCAGCTGCACCAGCACCTGGCCGGGCTTGACGTAGTCGGTATCGTCCGAGCCTATGCTGATCACCGTGCCGCCCACCTGGGGCGTGATCTGCACCACATTGCCCGCCACGTAGGCGTTGTCCGTGGTCTGGTAGTTGCGGGCCACCATCCAGTGCCAGCCGCCCCAGGCGACGGCGGCCACCGCGACGGCGGCGGCGATGAGGGTCAGGCCCTTGCGGCGGCCCTGGGGATTGGCCACGGGCGATGCGGCCGGCGCGGTGGCGGGTGTGCTGGAAGCTTGCTTGTTGGTGTCGGTCATGGTGTTCGGCGCTTTGTTATCTGTGAATGTGGTTGTGCGGCCGGGGCGGGAAGCTGGCGGCTTGTCACGCTGGCCGGCGTCCTGCCCGGTGAAGTGTCGGAAGGAAGGCAAGGTCCTTTGCGATGTGCGATCTCAGTGCTGGCTGACCTGCACGGCAGCGGTGCCGTCGATCCAGCCTCCGCCCAGGGCCTTCATCAGCGCCACGCGCGTGTCCAGCGCGCGGGCGCGCAGGTCCACGTCCAGGCGGCGCTGGGTGATCACCTGGGTTTCGGTATTGAGCACCGTCACCTGGCTGGCCAGGCCGGCCTTGTAGCGCTGCACGGCGAAGTCGTAGGCGCGCTCGGCCTTGTCCAGCGAGTCGGCCTGCAACTGCTGCTGGCGCGCCAGCGACTGCACGGAGGCAATGGCGTCCCCCGCCTCCTTGACCGCGTCGAGCACCACCCCGTTGTATTGGGCGATGGCCGTATCCAGGTCCGCCTGCGTGCCGCGCAACTGGGCGCGCAGCCGCTTGCCGTCGAACAGGGGCAGGCGCAGCGCCGGTGTCACGCCCATCTGGCGCGAGCTGCCCTTGAACAGGTTGTCCAGGCCGATGGCATTGAGACCGATGAAGGCCGTGAGATTGATGTCCGGATAGAAATCGGCACGTGCGCTCTCTATGCCCTGCGTGGCCGACTCCACGCGCCAGCGCGCGGCCACCACGTCGGGGCGGCGGCCCAGCAGGTCCGCTCCCAGCTGGCCGGGCACGGACTGCACACGCAGCGTTCCCAGCCGGGGCGACAGCTGCTGCTGCGCATCCGGTGCCTGGCCGCACAGCACGGCGATGGTGCGGCGCGCCAGCGTGATCTGCTCGTCCAGCATCTCGATCTGCGTGCCCGCATCGGGCAGCCCGGCCTGGGCCTGGGTCAGCTCCACCTGGCTGTCCAGCCCGGCGCGCGTGCGCTGCTGGCTCAGCTCCAGCAGCGACTGGCGCTGGGTCAGCGTGCGACCCGCCACCTCTTTTTGCGCGATCAGGCGGGCCAGGGCCACATAGCTGCGAGCCACCTGGGCCGCCAGCTGGTTCGCGGCGGCCGCGCTGTCCGCCTGGGCGGCGCGGGCCTGGCCCAGCGCGGCTTGAAGATCGGCAGCATGGCGGCCGAAGAAATCCGGCGTCCAGCTCAGGCCGGCCTGCAGATTGCCCGTGTTGTAGGTGTTGCCGGCAATGGGCGCGGGCACCAGGCCGTTGGCGCTGTAGTGCTGCCGCGTGGCGTCCGCGCCGAGCGTGCCGCGCACGTCGGTGGCCGTGCTGGTCGCCGTGGCAAGGGCCGCAGCCTTGTCGAAGCGGGCCCGGCTCACGGCCAGGCTGGGGCTGTCCTGCAACGCCTGGGCGATCAGGGCGTCGAGCCGGGCATCACCCAGAGCCTTCCACCAATCAGCGGAGGGCAAGGCAGCACTGGATGACCCGTCGGTCTGCGCACCCAGGCCCAGACTGGAGGCATCCAGCCGGGCCAGCGGTGGGTGGGCAGGGCCTTGAGAGGCGCAACCGGCCAGGGCGAGCGCGGCGCAAAGCAGGGCTGCCGCTGCGGCCACGCGGCGGGGTGCGGCGGACACGGGAACGAGGGAAATGGGCATGGTGGTCTGCCTGTTGGGGTCAAGAATCGGGAAATCGGACGGGGGGCTGGCGCTGTCAGGCGGCGGACGGCACAGTCTCCGGTGCACGCATGGCATCGCCGTTGGCCAGAAGGCGGCGCAGCATGTCCAGCAACTGGCGCGACTCGTCATGGCTGAAGCCGGCCATGTGGGCATTCATCACGCTGGACAGCACCTGCGGCACCTTGGCAGCCATGGCCCGCCCTTCATCGGTCAGCACCAGCTTGACTACGCGCCGGTCCACCGTGGAGCGCTCGCGCCGCAGCATGCCCTTGGACTCCAGCCGGTCCAGCGCCCGCGTGATGGAAGCCGGGTCCAGCCCCAGGTCGCGCGCCATGCCGGCATTCGTCGCATCGCTGCACAGCAGCAGCTTGTACAGCGGCAGCCACTGCACATAGGTCAGCTCATGCTCGGCCAGCTGCGCATCGGCCTGCTGAAGGATGGAACTGAGCACCTTGCGCATGAGGAAACCCACGCTCTCGAACGGCGTGTAGCTGCCTGGGCTGTAGAAGTCCGAGGGCTGCAGGCCGTTGGGGAGGAGGGGTTGGGTCATGGTGGTTGCGGGTGAAAAGGTTGACTGTGCAATGATTGTTGAGGCAATTATTGCAGAAGCATGGGTCTGGCGTGTGAGCCGGGGGTAGCGGGGATGGGGGAAGGGTCTTTGGCGTAGGCGCATTGCCTGGCTTCGTCGGCGGACAAGCCGGCTTGCGCTGGTTGCTTTTCTTGAGGCGGTATCACGAGCCTCATTGATCTTTTCCTTGGAAGAGGCTTGGGCAGTGGCGGGGAGCAAGCATTTTTTCCTGGCTGGAACAGCTAATTCACTTATTGACTTTGGCGTGGGAGCCAATTCGACTGTGCTGGCTTGGGGGAATGCGCCAGATCATTCGAAGGGAGCGGCTATCTGTATGGCTCAACGATCAGAATATTCCTAGGAATGACTTTGCGCACGCAGTGGACGAACTGAAGTGCAGGATGGCCGAAAAGCATGGGATACTGGCGTGCTCTGTCTTGGTGAGTCGTGATTTGCCGAGTGCAACTATATGTTATTTGAAGTGCTTCCGGGGGAGGGGCTTGCATCTTCTTATGACCCTGGCATGGGCGGCCATGGAATTGAACCATTCCAGCATCCGATATGCTGTTAGTTGAATTTGTCTTGCTAATTGCTTGATGGTGTTTGAAATGGATGTGAAATGGTTCCTTGAGTTGAATGTGGTTCCTGGGAAATATGATCTGCGTTCTTCTGGTGCTTGGTGTGGGGTTTTTCTATAAGGCGATCGAGTCTTTTTGTTTGAAGTGCTTGGTTGTGGCTTGTTGAAATTAATAGGGTTTATTCCATGCGTTCACATGTTTTGATGGGTGGTTTTGTAAGGCTTGTATTTCTGCTGATGCTTTCGCCAAGCGTATTATCAAGTAACTGTATGACATCACCAGATAATTATTATTGCTGCAATCCAGACAAGGATGTTTGTACTCCAAGAGCGGTGCATGTCAAATATGCCCCACAAACCGGGGATCTTTTCGTGCCCGGTTATCCACCTGAAGTGTCCGGTGGTGGAGCAGGGCACTACAGGTTGGACTTGCCATCTGCTGCTGATGCGGTCGATTGGAGAAGACTCTTTGTGCAGACATATTGGAACGCGATCGAGAAAAATTTCCCGGACGGATCCTACGAACAATGCGCGCCGGTAGTTGACGTGGGGCCATTTGAAGAATGGAGCGCTCCCATAGAGGAGCTCACGCTCTGGAATCAGCAGTTCCAGCCATGGGCGACCGTTGCCTATGGCAAGGGTGGACCACCAGGGGTTCCTTCATCATGCGCTTCACCAAGGCTGAATGAATTGCAATTTTCGATCATGAGATACCTGGTGGAAGATGCGTGCCCGGTAGATCAGACGCAGGCTAATTCAGTAGTCGATGATTCTCGTGTCTGCAAGAAAAAAGTACCTATCGAAATTGAGATAAGGGGTGGCGATTCGACGGAGGCATTGCCATCTCTGGCTGGTCCTGTTGTTCAGGCGATTATTTTGAAGCGAAAAAATCTACCTGTGGCGGGGGAGTCTGTTTCGATAGTATTGAGAGAAAATGGGGTGCGTTCTCAAAGCCAAATGGGAACCACTGATGAAGCAGGGCGGCTTGAATTTAAGTATGTCCCGCCGTTTATGAGGTCGACGAATGTAGAGGTGGAGGTTTCTTGTTACGAATGTATTGGTCCAGTGTACAAGAATATATACGTGCACAATGGCCCTCAAATGTGCCATCGTTGATTTCTTGAGATGATCTAGGAATAAATAATGACCTCTTGGACCAAGATTCCCAGTGGATTGATACCGTTCTGTTTTAATTGGGTTTGGCGCGCCTTGCTGATCCATGGCATATTTTTGCTGTGCCTGGGGATTTCTCAGGCCCAGAGCATCCCGAGCCTCCCCGAAAATATCCAATCGCAAACCGACTGGGTTGACCAAAGCCCCGCCCCCCTCACTATCGGTCATGTCTACCGCAGCTTCGGCCATCCTGATGAAGATGCCGACATCGGCATGGGCAAGGGCTGGACGCATTCGTGGTCCGCTCGCCTCAAGCTGCCCACGCGTTACAACACCCGGTATCCGGCAAGCATCGCCATCCTTTTGCCTGACGGCTCCTCGGCCCTCTTCCTCAAGGCCCCGGGAGATCACTCTGCCTGGACGGCGGCAACCGGTGCTGACAGGCTCACGGGCAATGTGGGCGGGGCCTGGCAGTTCTACCGAGCCCATGACGACAGTTTGTGGAGTTTTGACGACAAAGGCTGGCTGACCAAGCTCACCTTGCGCAATGGCTGGAGCTATAGCATCTTGCAAACCGATGGCAAGGTTCTGTCCGTGGCCAATTCCTTTGGCCGGCAACTTGGCTTTGGCTACCGGTCGGACGGCAGGCTCGGGTCCGTCACCTTGCCCGATGGCAATACCATCCACTACGACTACAACGTCCAGGGGAGCCTCAGCTCCGTCAAAGTCAACAGCGAACAGACCCGTACCTACAGCTACGACAACACCGCATTCCCGGGGCTGCTGACGGCCGTGGGCGATGCCCAGGGCCACCAGATTCTGGGCTTTACCTACAACGCCGAGGGGGCCCTGAGCGAGACGGCCCGGGCAGAGGTCTCCGGGGCATACCGGGTTTCCTATGCAGGGGCCGCCAATGTCGGTTCGGCGGGCATGCTGGTGAGCGCAGACACGGACAACTCCAACTGGTACAAAGCCTCCGTCACCACGACCGACCCCCATGGCAACAGCACCACCCGCCAGTACCGGGGCACGGCCGCCGGCGTGCGCCTGGTCGGGCAGAACAATGCGCGCGTCCGGGGCACATTCAAGGAAGAGCTCAATGCCGATCTGCTGCCTGCTTCCGAGGAGGATTTCAAAGGCAACAAAACCAGCTACCAGTGGAACACCAGCCGTCAGCTGATTGCGCAGGTCGTCGTTGCCTCCAATCGCGCAGAGGCCCGCAGGACTCAAGTCGAATGGCATGACACCCTGTCGCTGCCCACCAGGATCACAGAGTCTGGGCGTACTACCCAGTTCAGCTACGACAGCGCCGGCAACCTTGTGGGGGCCGTGATCACGGATACCGTGAACAACAAGACCTACTCCAGCGCCTGGGCCTATGGCCCCAATGGGCTGCCGTACTCTTACACCGACGCTGCCGGCCGGACCCTGTTGGGCTATGACGCCCTGGGCAACCTCAACAAGGTCACCGACCCGCAGGGCCGTATCAGCCAGTACACCCATGATGGTGCTGGCCGCGTCCTGACCGCGACCGAACCCTCCGGCCTGCTGCGCAACTACAGTTACAACCCGCGCGGACAACTGAGCAGCTTCAGCGCAGGCGGCTTGTCGACCCATCTCACCTACCTGCCTGATGGCATGCCGGGCACCGTCACGTTCGCCAATGGCTATGCCATCACCTATCAATACGACGGTGCCCTGCGCGTCAATCGCTGGAGCGACAACCGTGGCAACTCCGGGCAGTACATGCTGGATGCCTGGGACAACCGCACCAGTGAATCCATCCAGGACGGCGGGGGCCGGGTGGCTTGGCAGGTGCAGCGTTCCATCAACAGCATCAATCGCGTCAGCGAAGAGACCCTGGGCAGCAGCCAGAGCACCGCTTGGACCTACGACGCCAACGGCGACCTGGCCACCGGTCGCAACGGCCTGGGGCAGACCACCACGCTGCAAGTCGACGGCCTGCGCCGCCTCGCCAAGGTCACCGACCCGCTCAACGCCAGCGCCACACTCGGCTACAACGCCCTGGACGCCGTCACCTCCGCCCAGGACTTCAAGGGCGTCACCACCACCTATACCCGCGATGCGCTGGGCAACGCCAAGGCCGAGGCCACCCCCGACGCCGGCAACAGCACCGCCACCTACGACGCCCTGGGCCTGATCGCCACCAGCCAGGACGCCACGGGCCGCAGCCTGGCCGTGCAGCGCGACGCCCTGGGCCGCCCCACCCAGCTCAAGTACGGGGCCAGCGCCGTCTCCACGCTGCGCTACGACCTGCCCGGCAACACCTACAACGGCCCCGGTGCACCTCAGGCCAGCGTCGGCCAGCTCAGCGAGATCCAGGACCCTGGCGTTACCACCCAGTACCAGCGCGACATCCTGGGCCGGGTGCTGCGCAAGACCCAGATCCTGGCCAGTGGCGACACCCGGTCGATGATCCATGCCTACGTGCCCGCAGGCCAGGGCGGTGCCGGCGAGCTGCAAGCCATCACCTACCCCAGTGGCAAACAGGCCACCTACCTGTACGACAGCACCGGCCAGATCACGGGCCTGCAATGGAACGGCCAGCCCCTGGTCACCGGCCTGGCCTGGAGCCCCCTGGGCCAGCCCACGGCCTGGCAGTGGCCGGGCTTCGTGCAGCAGCCCGGCGCCACGGCGGCCCTGGCCGAGCAGCGCAGCTACAACACCGCAGGCCAGTTGGCCAGCAGCCAGCTGCTGAACCTGAGCTGGGATGCCGCGGGCCGCATCAGCCTGATCCAGCAGCAGCACATGCTGCCGGGCACGGCGGCGGCGCAGCAGGCCAAGCTGTCCAGCGCCTTCAGCTACGACGCCGTGGGGCGCCTGACGGCCAGCGCCCACAGCGCCCCCGCCGGCCTCACCCTGCCCACGAGCTGGAGCCTGGCCGACACCATCGAGCTGAGCGCCTCCGGCTACGCCTGGGACGCCAATGGCAACCGCACCCAGGTGCACTACAGCAATGCCCTGGCATCGGGCACCTCCACGCTGCAACGCAACTACCAGATCGCCGCAGGCAGCAACCGCCTGCAAGGCTATGCCCAGACACTGCAACGCCCGGGCAGCGCAGCGCAGACCAGCAACGTGGCCTTCAGCTACGACGCTGCGGGCGCCCTGGTCAAGAAGGGCGACAGGCACCTGCACTACGGCGCCGACGGCCGCATCGCCAAGGCCGGCGAATACGCGGACGCCAGCGACGCACGGGCCGTCAGCTACGTCTACAACGCCCTGGGCCAGCGCGTGCTCAAGAGCGATGCGCGTGGAGCGGGCCAGCCCATCACCGTGCAGACCCTGTACGCCGAGGACGGCATGGGCAGCACCGTGCTGGGCCAGTACGCCAACCAGCGCAGCGCCAACAGCGCAGCGCCCGCAGGCCAGAGCGACAGCACGGAAGTCATCTACCTGCCCACGGCCAGCGGCCCCATGCCCATCGCGGCAGAGATCAATGGCCGCCTGTACGCCATCCACACGGACCACCTGAACACCCCCCGGCGCCTGACCAACCAGCAAGGGCAGGTGGCTTGGCAGTGGCTGATCTCAGGGTTCGGCGAAGTGCGGCCCACCACGGGAGATCGTGGCTATGGCCAGACGGTCAGCGGCCCCAGCTATGCGGAGGCGGTGAAGTTCGACCTGCGGTATCCGGGTCAGGTGTTCGATGAAGAGACGGGGCTGTCGTACAACCTGCACCGGTACTACGATGCGGCGACGGGGAGGTATGTGCAGGCGGACCCGATCGGGTTGGCTGGGGGGTGGAATCGGTTTGGGTATGTAGCCAACAACCCGCTCAACGATGTGGACCCACAAGGCCTGCACCCTGTGCTGGGCAGGCTGCAAGGCCTGTACTACCGTTACGGGCCTGCGATCACGGAGTTCATTGCCGGGGCGTCGGGGGTCAATGGCGCGGTGGCATCACCTGCGGCGATCAATCCGCTGGTTGCTCAGATTCCGACGGGTGTTTCGCGGATGACGCCTATTGCGAGAGGGATTGCTGAGGGAGTGGAGTCGGGGGCGTTTTGTTCTGCTAGAGGCTCGACTGGTCTCTATCGTGCAGTTGGCCCGGAAGAATTCAATAGCATAATGAAAACAAAGCAGTTTTCGTTTCCTCCTAATGGCAGCGAAATGAAGCAATTTGGTTTTCAATTTGATGAAGTTCTGAAGTTTTCAAATTTTCAATCGGATTATGCGGCAATAATAAGGGTTGACATTCCAACAAATATTCTGGGTAATTTCAATATTACCCATGGTCAAATAGATCCGTTCATATTTAGGAGTGGTGTTCTGACAATTCAAGGGATTGATGATTTAAATAAACTCAATCAATCATTAAGATCTATTAATCACGCATACTAGACATGAGTAGATACAATATAATTGCCTTAATAAAAATTGAGGAAAATGTTGAAACTCCAAAAACAGGAGGAATTAAAAGTGGATATGCTCCCCATCATAGATTCAAGGGTGTTGATTACTTGGTTAGTGGATTTCATGAATATTCGGATAATTTCATTCATTATCCAGGGGAAATAATATCTGCAAGAATAACTTTCCCCAGTTGGGAGTATTTTAAGAATTCTGTCAATGTGGGAGATAGGTTTGAAATTCTTGAAATGAATAGATTAATTGGGTGTGGATTAGTGGAGGTCATTGAGGAGGATGAGAATTTTTCAGGCACTTAGCATTTTTTAGTTGCATAGAATTGAATTCTTCTTTTTGACGTTGATGTTATCCATGACTAACGCCAAATCTGCATCCTCGTGGATAAGAGCCTCTTGCTGCCAAGATAACCAAGTACGGCTTCTGCGCGAAGAAGAAAAAGCACTCTTGAATGCTTTGCTATCTCGGCACAAGAAATTTTCAAAATTTGTAAATGAAATTACATTTGGCGAGGTTTATGACATGTCGGATGGCGGCATGGGAAGCATAAAATTCATCGGGTCAGAAAATAATGTTTTTGGTGAAAATCTAGCCGAAGCCAGCTATATTGATGAGGATGGTGTTCAGGTGATAATTACTGTCTATGGAGATAAAGCAGGTGGTTTGTATGAGGTGGATTTTTGGAAGGCTGATTTTTCACCTCTGAAAAAATATCCGCAATCAGATTTTCTGAAAATAGAATGCTAAATCTGATTTAGGTAAACTATTCCAATGCGGCAGAAATCAATGGCCGCCTGTACGCCATCCACACGGACCACCTGAACACCCCCGGCGCCTGACCAACCAGCAGGGGTAGGTGGCCTGGCAGTGGCTGATCTCAGGGTTCGGCGAAGTGCGGCCCACGACGGGCGAACGCGGCTACGGCCAGACGGTCAGCGGCCCCAGCTATGCGGAGGTGGTGAAGTTCGACCTGCGGTATCCGGGTCAGGTGTTCGATGAAGAGACGGGGCTGTCGTACAACCTGCACCGGTACTACGATGCGGCGACGGGGAGGTATGTGCAGGCGGACCCGATCGGGTTGGCGGGTGGGTGGAATCGGTTTGGGTATGTGGGGGGTGATCCGCTCAATGCGATTGATCCGGATGGTCTGAACGCCGTTGTTGCGTTGAACAGGATCGCAGAGTTGGGACGGGGGCTTTACTACCGTTACGGGCCTGCGATCACGGAGTTCATTGCCGGGGCGTCGGGTGTAAACGGAGCGGTGGCTTCACCTGCGGCGATCAATCCGCTGGTTGCGCAGATTCCGACGGGTGTTTCGCGGATGGCGCCGATTGCGAGAGGGATTGCTGAGGGAGTGGAGTCGGGGGCGTTTTGTTCTGCACAACAGACATCAAAAATTGATGGCGTTATTGCTGAAACTCTCGGAGGTAGAGGAAACATCACTAGTGGATTCACGTTGTCAGCAGATGAACTTTTGAGCGCAGGGCAAAGATTTTTTGGGAAAAATTACGTTGAAATAGGAAAGCCAGGTAGTGGAGTCTTCAGGAGCATTGACGGGACTCGGCAGTTCCGAATTGATGGAAACTCACTGCTTGGGAATCATGCGCCAGGATTGCCGCATGGACATTTGGAGTTGTATGCTCCAAAAGGTAATAGGCCTATATCTAATAATCACATAATTTTCGGTAATTGAATATGAATATAAAAATCAACACTGTTGGATTAATTTTATCTGGAGAAGAATCTGGAAATTATGTGAAAATAATAGAAGATTTTGACAATACATCAGGTTTCTTGATTTTGACTTCAAAATATGAAAATATGAGTGATGGTTATGATAACTGGGTTGAAAATATTGATAGAGTACGAGATTACGTAAAAGAGTCGGGTTGGGAGATTCGGTGGATTGAATAAATTAAATGGGGTGCGGTAGTGTGCGTCATTTACGGTACTTTGAACCGTCTCATGCTAAAAGTGATGCGCGCGGTGCTTGCGATACTGGATAGTTTTTGGCCGTACTGGGCCAGTACGCCAACAGCGCAGCGCCCGCAGGCCAGAGCGACAGCACGGAAATCATCTACCTGCCCAAGGCCAGCGGCCCCATGCCCATCGCGGCCGAGATCAATGGCCGCCTGTACGCCATCCACACGGACCACCTGAACACCCCCAGGCGCCTGACCAACCAGCAGGGGCAGGTGGCCTGGCAGTGGCTGATCTAAGGACTTGGCGAAGTGCTGCCCACGACAGGCGAACGCGGCTACAGCCAGACCGTCAGCGGCCTCAATGTACGCATCGCCGTCCATCATTTATTCGCCACGGCATGCCCCTTCTCCAGCCGAGCCACGGCCTCCTGGTAGGCAGGGCTCGCCAGCAGTTGCCGGTAGCGTTCAAGGCCGCGCTGGTACTCCTCAGACCGGTAGTCGATCTCCCGGTCCGACAGATAGGTCAGGCCGGCGCGGTGCCACATTTCCAGGTCGGCCAGGACCTGGGCGCGGCTGATGCCGGTGGCTGCGGTGGCGGTGACCGTTGCAGGATAGGTGCCGTCCTGGGCGAGGGCGGAGCCTGCCAGGCCAAGGGTCAGGGCGGCCAGGGTGATGAAGCGGGAAGTGCGCATGGTGAGCCTTTCAGGTGAAACGCAGTGATGAGGGTTTCATCGTGGCGTTGTGGCACTTCCGGGCACAGCGGCATGCGATGGGTGGTGCCATGGCAGGCGCCAGCGGTTGCCGGCGTGCGTGAACGGCGGACGGGGTGCCGGCCTCGTCGGAAGCAGGGAGACGCACCTGCCTGTCTGTGGTGGCCATGCCCTGCGGCAGATTATTCTGTGATTGCATGTGGTGGCAGCATGGAAGGCTGTCATCGAAGCCCAGGCGGAGCGAATCGGCAGCAAATGCCAGCCGCAGAAGCAGACAATCGCCGCTCTCCATGAATTCATCCATTTCCCTTCCATCCACTGCCGTCGCGGCAGATTCCGTTTCCCGCCGTTCCGAGGCCTTGCGCGGCTTCAGGGATGCGCTTCCCGTGATGCTGGGCTTCGTGCCCTTTGCCCTGGTGCTGGGCGCGCAGGCCGTGCAAAAGGGGCTGGCCCCGCTGGAAGTTCCGCTCATGACGGGCATGAACTTCGGCGGCGGCTCCGAGTTCACGGCCATCCGCCTGTGGACGTCGCCTCCGCATGTGCTGCTGATCGTGGCCATGTCCTTTCTGGTCAATTGCCGCCATATCCTGATGGGGGCGGCGCTGGCGCCTTACCTGCGCCATCTGCCTCGGCGCCGTGCGCTGCCGGCACTGTTTTTCATGTGCGACGAGAGCTGGGCGCTGGCCCTGGCCGATGCGCAGCGCAATGCGGCCCGGCAGATCAGCCTGCCGTACTACCTGGGCGTGTCGGCGGGCCTGTACATGGCCTGGGTGTCGTGTACCGCGGCAGGGGCCTTTCTGGGGCCGCGCATCGGGGACCTGGAGCAGTACGGCTTCGACATGGCGTTCACCGCGGTCTTTCTGGTGTTGCTGCGTGGCATGTGGAAGGGCATGCGGGCCTGTCGTCCGTGGCTGGTGAGCCTGTTGACGGCGGCCCTGGTCCACAAGCTGGTGCCCGGTGCCTGGTATGTGGCTGCGGGCGCCTTGTCTGGCCTGGCCTGCGCGGCCTTGCTGGCACCCAGGAGCTGAGCCATGGAGGCTTCAACCCTGTTGACGCTGGTGCTCATGGCGGCGAGCACGTATTTCACGCGGGTGATCGGCTATCTGCTGTTGCGCGGGCGCACGCTGAACCCTCGCATGCAATACGTGATGGAGTGCCTGCCGGGCTGTGTGCTGATCTCGGTGATCGCGCCGGCCTTTGTCGCCGAGCGACCTGCGGATCTGCTGGCCCTGGTGGTGACGCTGATGGCCGCGAGCCGGCTGCCGATTCTGCCCACGGTGCTGATCGGCATCGCTTCGGCCGGGGTGCTGAGGCAGTTGCTGGGGTGAGTCTTCAGTTCGCCAGGAAGAGGCCGATGTAGAAGGCATGCAAGTGTCTTCCCCCACATCGACTCCATCTTCCGGTGCAGCGACCCAGTCTGGCGGGGGCGGCAACGACATTGCGGCCCTGCTGCGAAAGCTCCAGGAGCTGCAGCAGGCGCTCAAGCAGGTGCCCTCCGAGGATATCGACGCCAAGGCCAAGCAGCAGAAGGCCAAGCTGCTGCAGTCCCAGATCATGATGGTGCAAAGCCAGATCGAGGCGCTGATGCGCGCGCAGCAGCAGGCCCGGCTGGACAGGCAGCGCGAGGAGCAGCAGGCGGCAGAGCTCCGGTCGCAGCGCCAAGGCGCCGAGCAGGGCGGCAAGGACCCCGGTGTTGGCATGGTGGTGGACGTCTATATCTGAGCCATCCTCGTTCAATCCTTTGGGCAGGCATGTTCTATTCCGTGAATGTAACTTACATGAATGGATTTCCCAGTCATGAAACGGTGGTGGGGCAAGTTCGGCCGGGCAAGGGCAAGGCGAGGGGATTTATTGATTTTTGCTTCTCAAGAAATCCGGGCGCCTTTCCGATATGGCAGGCAATGCGGGCGCCGGCATGCGATAGCGAAGGGCTATGTCGACGGCGCTGCATGGGCTGGAGAAGCTTCCGATGAACAAACTGAACCATGTACGTATTGGCGCCCGGCTGACCGGGGTCTTTCTTGTCCTGTTGCTATGCCTGTTGGCGGTGGGCGCCATCGGCGCCCGGTCGCTGGGGCATGTGTTTGAGGGCACGCAGACCATCTACCAGGACCGGGTGCTGCCGCTCAAGCAGCTCAAGCAGATTGCCGACGCCTATGCCGTGAACGTCATAGACACCGTGAACAAGGCGAATGCGGGTCTGCTCACGGCACAGGATGCGTCCGCCAGCATCTCTGGCACGCTGCCCGTCATAGAGGCGGCATGGCGCAGCTATTCCTCCACCCATCTGACGGCCCGCGAGGCCGAGCTCGCCAAGGAGGCGCAGTCCCTGTTCGAACCCGCCAACCAAAGCATCGCCCGGCTGCTGCAGCGGCTGCGGCAGCTGGACGGCAAGCAGCCGGGCAGCCTGGATGAATTCGACGGTGCACTGTATGCCAGCATCGATCCGATCAGCGCCAAGATCGGCCAGCTGGTCGACCTGCAGCTGAAGGCGTCCGAGGACGTCTACGAGGATTCCAGCGAGGTCCTTGGCCGGTCGCAGGGGCTGATCTACGGCGTTCTCGCGGTGGCCGTCGTCCTGGCCGCTGCGCTGGGCTATGTGGTGACACGCTCCATCACGCTTCCGCTGAAGGCCGCCGTGGAGGTCGCCCAGCATATCGAGCAGGGTGACCTGTCCCGCGAGATCCCGGTGGCGGGGCGCGACGAGGTGGGCGATCTGCTGCGCTCCATGGCTGCGATGCGGGAGTCGCTGATGCGCATCGTGGGCGATGTGCGGCGCGGCGTGGAGTCGGTGACGACGGCGTCCAGCCAGATCGCGGCAGGCAACCAGGACTTGAGCAGCCGAACGGAGCACCAGGCTTCCAGCCTGCAGGAGACGGCGGCCTCGATGGAGCAATTGGCGGGTAACGTGGGCCTGAGTTCGGAGAATGCGCGGCAGGCCAGCGCCCTGGCCGAGCGCGCCAAGGAAGCGGCGGGTGCCGGTGGGGGCGTCGTCGCCAGGGTCATAGGCACCATGGGCGAGATATCGGAGAGCAGCGGGAAGATCGCCGAAATCACAGGCGTGATCGACTCCATCGCTTTCCAGACGAACATCCTGGCCCTCAACGCCGCCGTGGAGGCCGCGCGTGCCGGCGAGCAGGGCAGGGGATTCGCCGTGGTGGCGGAAGAGGTCCGCTCGCTGGCCCAGCGCAGCGCCGAGGCGGCCAGGGAGATCAAGGCGCTGATCACTGCCTCCACGGAGAAAGTGCAGGCGGGGGGCAACCAGGTGCGCGAAGCCGGGCAGGCCATGGATGCCATCGAGTCCCAGGTGCAACAGGTCGCCACGCTGATCGCCGCCATCTCGGACGCCAGCGTCGAGCAGAGCAGCGGGCTGGGCCAGATCAGCCAGGCGGTGTCCCAGATGGACCAGGTGACACAGCAGAACGCGGCCTTGGTGGAGGAGTCCGCTGCGGCGGCCGCCAGCCTTGAGCGGCAGGCGCATGTGCTGGCCCAGGCGGTGGCCATTTTCAAGATGGCGTCGGTCAAGGAAGGCGCGGCAGGAGATGCCGTTGCCATGCTGCCTGCGTATTGAGGCAGGCAAAGGCCGAAGGAGCGCATCTGGCGCTCCTTTGTCTATTGACTTTGATGTAACTTACATGAATTAACAGCGATGAATGAAAATGGCTGCCTCACATGCGAAGGCAGCCGGTCTGCAGGGTAGGGGGCGGGATCAGCCTGCGCCGTTGCGGCCTTGCCAGCGGTCCGAGGGCTTGGTGTACATGGCGGCGATCTGGGCGTCGAAGCGGGCCATGAGGTTGTTGCGCTTGAGCTTGAGCGTAGGGGTCATCAGCCCGTTCTCTATGGTCCAGGGCTCCAGTTCCAGGTGCAGGGCACGGGGCACGGCGTAGCGGGCAAAGCTGGCCACCTGCTTTTCGATGCGGGCAAGGGCCTCGCGTTCCGCGGCAGGGTGGTTGAGGCTTTGCGGATCCTGAGGGTCCAGGCCCAGACGCTGGGCCATCGCCTGCCACTCTCCGCGCTCGACGACGGCCACGGCGGCGATGAAGGGGCGGTCCTCCCCCACGACGAAGGCCTGGGTGAAGAACGGATCGCCCGTGATGGCCAGCTCCAGATCCGCCGGCGGAATCTTCTCGCCCGTGGAGGTGACGATGATTTCCTTGATCCGGCCCTGGATGCGGACGCGCCCGTCCTCGATCGCCGCCTGATCACCGGTGCGCAGCCAGCCGTCTTCAGTGAAGGTCTTCGCGGTGTCTTCCGGCCGTTCCCAGTAGCCTCGCATGACGCAGGGGCCGCGCACCTGCAGTTCCTTGTTCTCTCCAATCCTGACTTCCACGCCGGGCAGGGCCCGGCCCACGGTGGCGGGGTGGTTGTCCTCCAGCGTGTTGGCGCAGACCACGGGCGAGGTTTCCGTCATGCCATAGCCCTGGATCAAGGGCAGGCCCATGCCGAGGAAGCAGCGTGCGATCGTCGGCGACAGTGGAGCACCTCCGCTGACGGCCACGCGCACACGTCCGCCGAACTGTGCCAGCAGTGGCCTGGCCACCAGGTGATCGAGCACGGACCAGGGCAGCCATTGCATCCAGCCCGGCAGTTCGGGCTGGGGGGGCTGCGCGTCGGCCGCAATGCCCTGGCTGGCACGAAAGCGCTGCCATCCCTTGGCCTGGGCCGTCTCGAACAGCCGGGCCTTGAGGGGCGACCGGGCCAGCGCCTCCATGACCTTGGCATGCACGCGCTCGTAGATGCGCGGCACGGACACCAGCACCGTGGGTCGCTGGGTCTTGAGGTCTTCCGACAGCTGGGCGACCGAGCGGGCATAGGCCACGCAGGCACCCACGGCCAGCGCCAGATAGTAGCCAGCGGTGCGCTCGAAAGTGTGGGACAGCGGCAGGAAGGACAGGAACACGTCGTCGCTGCGTGGCTGAAGGCGCTGCATCACGGCCTGGACATTGGAGACCACGTTGCGGTGCGTGAGCATCACGCCCTTGGGCTTGCCCGTGGTGCCCGAGGTATAGACCACGGCGGCCAGATCCTCGGCCGTCGGCGGGGAGGGCAGGGTTCGGGCTGCGGCATCTCCTTCGTCAAGCCATTGCTGCAGCGGCTGGACGGGAATGCGGCGCAGTGCCTCGATGGCCGCGTCGGCGACCTGCTGCCCGTCGAGTGCGGTCTTCGGCGCGGCCGTGGGCGATGCCACGACCACCTTGCGCAGTTGCGGCAATTCCTGGCCGGTGGCGCAGATCCTGTCCCAGGTCGATGCCTGGGCCACGAACAGCAGGGAGACCTGGGCATTGGCCAGGATGTAGGCGATGCTGCCCGCATTGTCGATGGCGTGCAGGGGCACGGGCACATGGCCGCAGCGCAGGGTGGCCAGGTCGATGGACATGGCATCCAGCCCGTTGGGCAGCAAGATGGCGATGCGCGATCCGGGTGCAAGCTCCTGTGCCGCCAATGCCCGGGCCCAGCGGGCGACGCGCTCGCCGGTCTGTGACCAGTTCAGTGACTTCCAGCTGCGGGCCTCCTCGTCATAGGCCCGATAGGCCTCGCCATCCGGTGTCTGCCGCACACGCAGGGCCAGCATTTCCACCAAGGTGGTGGCCGTGGCCATGCCGGCATCGGCGGGCAGGCTCAGGGCCAGGGAAGGAGTACGTGCTGGGTCTTGGATGCTCATGCAGAAAAGGCGCGGGCCAAAGTGACGGAATCCGGCCATGATAGCCCGGCGCTTGCTGCACCCAGGATGTCAGCTTTGAAGATGGGAAGCGCCGCCGCGCAGGTTTATGCTGCACTGCAATGTTCGTCGCCAGCCCTCCGGGGCATGACAGGAGTCCATGTGCTCTTTGATCTCAGGATGCCGCCGCCAGCCCATTTCGGAAATGCTGCCGCATGGCCTGTGCCGCCGCAGCGCCGTCGCGGCGCATCAGGGCCTGCACGATGGCTTCGTGCTCGGCCAGCGAGTCTTCGATGCGCCCTTGCTTGAACAGCGATTTGTGGCGATTGAGCTTCATGACCTTGCGCAGGTCGGCCACGAGCTGGTTGCGCCAGCGGTTGTCGGCAATCTCCAGCAGCTGCATGTGGAAGCTCTCATTGAGCTCGAAGAAGCGCTCGGCATCCCGAGTCTGGGCCTTGAGTTCCTCGTGGGTGTGGAGCAGGGCGGCAATCTCTTCATCGGTGCCCGATTCGGCCACGACCTGCACCGCGTCGGATTCGAGCAGGCTCAGCAGATGGTAGACATCGGCGATGTCCTTGGATGATACCTCGGTCACGTAGGCGCCGCGCCGCACCTTCATGGTGACCAGTCCCTCGGCGGCCAGCACCTTCAAGGCCTCGCGCAGCGGCGTGCGGCTGATGCCGTACTCATCGGCGATCTTGAGTTCGTCGATCCAGTCACCGGGCGCCAGCTCATGCTCGAAGATGCGCAGGCGCAGTTTCTCTGCGACCTGTTCGTAGAGCGCGCGGGGGGTGAGGGTGTTTGTCGACATGTGGCCCGGATTGTATCGGCAAAGATATTTTGAATGAATAATTATGAATGATGTAAACTGCGGCAGCCCTGGGAGAACCCTCAAGGCGACCCGTCATTCACGAGCCTGAGAACATGAGACAAGACCATCCGACAGCGCAGAACGGCCAGGAATTCGCGCAAGCCGACCTGCAAAAATGGGCCCAAGCGGCCGCCAAGGCCGCTCCGGGGGGCGACATCCAGGCATTGAACTGGACCACGCCCGATGGCATCGAAGTCAAGCCCCTGTACACGGCAGCAGACACGGCGGACCTCCCCCACACGGACAGCCTTCCGGGTTTCGAGCCCTATATCCGCGGTCCCCAGGCCACCATGTATGCGGGCCGCCCGTGGACCATCCGCCAGTACGCAGGGTTTTCCACGGCGGAGGAATCGAATGCCTTCTACCGCAAGGCCCTGGCTGCCGGAGGGCAGGGCGTGTCCGTGGCCTTCGACCTTGCCACGCACCGGGGCTACGACAGCGACCATCCGCGCGTCACGGGCGACGTGGGCAAGGCCGGCGTTGCCATCGATTCTGTCGAGGACATGAAGGTGCTGTTTGACCAGATCCCGCTGGACAAGGTCAGCGTGTCCATGACCATGAACGGCGCCGTGCTGCCCGTGCTGGCCGGCTACGTGGTGGCGGCCGAGGAGCAGGGCGTGGCCCAGGACCAGCTGTCGGGGACCATACAGAACGACATCCTCAAGGAGTTCATGGTCCGCAACACCTACATCTACCCGCCCCAGCCGTCGATGCGCATCATCGGCGACATCATCGAGTACACGAGCCGGTACATGCCCAAGTTCAACTCGATCTCGATCTCGGGCTACCACATGCAGGAGGCGGGGGCCAACCAGGCGCTGGAACTGGCCTTCACGCTGGCCGACGGCAAGGAGTACGTCAAGACCGCCACGGCCAAGGGAATGGATGTGGACGATTTCGCGGGCCGGCTGTCCTTCTTCTGGGCCATCGGCATGAACTTCTACCTGGAGATCGCCAAGATGCGCGCGGCCCGCCTGCTGTGGTGCCGCATCATGAAAGGCTTCGGCGCGAAGAAGTCCAAGAGCCTGATGCTGCGCACGCACTGCCAGACCTCGGGCTGGTCGCTGACCGAGCAGGACCCCTACAACAATGTGGTGCGCACCACCATCGAAGCCATGGCCGCCGTCTTCGGCGGCACGCAGAGCCTGCATACAAACAGCTTCGACGAGGCCATCGCGCTGCCCACGGAGTTCTCGGCCCGCATTGCGCGCAACACGCAGCTGATCATTCAGGAAGAGACCCACATCACCAATGTGATCGACCCCTGGGCCGGCAGCTACATGATGGAGAAGCTGACCCAGGACATGGCCGACGCCGCCTGGAAGATCATCGAGGAGGTCGAGGCCATGGGCGGCATGACGGCCGCCGTGGACTCGGGCTGGGCCAAGCTCAAGATCGAGGCCGCCGCCGCCGAGAAGCAGGCGCGCATCGACTCGGGCAAGGATGTCATCGTCGGCGTCAACAAGTACAAGCTCGCCAAGGAGGATCCGGTCGACATCCTCGAGGTGGACAACGTCAAGGTGCGTGACAGCCAGATCGCCCGCCTGAACCAGATCAAGGCCAGCCGCGATGCCGCCAAGGTCGAGGCCGCGCTGCAGGCGCTGACCCAGGCCGCCGAAAGTGGCGAAGGCAACCTGCTGGACCTGTCCATCCAGGCCATCCGCCTGCGCGCCACGGTGGGCGAGGTCTCGGATGCGCTGGAGAAGGTGTTCGGGCGCCACCGCGCCGATACGCAGAAGGTGACCGGCGTGTATGCGGCAGCCTACGACTCGGCCGAGGGCTGGGAAAAGCTCAAGGGCGAGATCGACGCATCGTCCGAGCAACTGGGCCGCCGTCCGCGCGTGATGATCGCCAAGCTCGGCCAGGACGGCCATGACCGCGGCGCCAAGGTGGTGGCCACGGCCTTCGCCGACCTGGGCTTCGACGTGGACATGGGGCCGCTGTTCCAGACGCCCGAGGAATGCGCGCGCCAGGCCATCGAGAACGACGTGCATGCCGTGGGCGTGTCCACGCTGGCGGCCGGGCACAAGACGCTGGTGCCGGCCATCATCGAGGAGCTGCGCCGCCAGGGCGCGGACGACATCATCGTCTTCGTGGGGGGCGTGATTCCCGCGCAGGACTACGACTTCCTCTACAACGCCGGCGTCAAGGGGGTCTATGGCCCTGGCACGCCCATTCCGGCCAGCGCCAAGGATGTGCTGGAACAGATCCGCCAGGCCAACAGCCTCTGAGCCCGCCGCAGTGACTCCCGAGCAAATGCAAGACGGCATCCTGAACGGCAACCCCGCCGTTCGGCGCCGGGCCATGGCCAAGGCCATCACGCTGCTGGAATCCACGCGCGCCGACCACCGCGCCGCCGCCGACGAACTGCTCACGGCCCTGCTGCCGCACACGGGCGGTGCGTTCCGCCTGGGCATCAGTGGCGTGCCCGGCGTGGGCAAGAGCACCTTCATCGAGACGCTGGGGCTGTTCCTGATCGCGCGCGGCCTCAAGGTTGCCGTGCTGGCGATCGATCCCTCATCCACGGTATCGGGCGGCTCCATCCTGGGCGACAAGACGCGCATGGAGCATCTTTCCGTGCATCCCGATGCTTACATCCGCCCCAGCCCCAGCAGCGGCACGCTGGGTGGCGTGGCCGAGAAAACCCGCGAGGCCATGCTGGTCTGCGAGGCGGCGGGCTACGATGTGGTCATCGTCGAGACCGTGGGCGTGGGCCAGAGCGAGATCGCGGTGCAGGGCATGAGCGACATGTTCTGCGTGCTGCAGCTGCCCAATGCGGGCGACGACCTGCAGGCCATCAAGAAGGGCGTGATGGAGCTGGCCGACCTGGTGGTGATCAACAAGGCCGACATCGACCCGCATGCCGCCACGCGCGCCCAGGCTCAGATCACCTCCAGCCTGCGCCTGCTGGCCATGCACGGCAATCCCGAACATGCCCACCACGACGAAAGCCTGTGGCAGCCCAGGGTCATCACCATCAGCGCGCTCAAGCAACAGGGCGTCGATGGCTTCTGGAGCGCGGTCGAGGACTTCCGGCGCCTGCAGCAGGCCAACGGGCGGCTGGCGCTGCGCCGCGAACGCCAGGCCCTGTCCTGGATGTGGGAGCGCATCGACTCCGGCCTCAAGCAGGCCTTTCGCCAGCACCCCCAGGTGCGGGCGCTGCTGCCCCGCATGCAGGCCGACGTGGCCGCGGGGCGCATCGCGGCCAGCACGGCCGCCAGAAACCTGCTGCAGGCGCAGGCCGGCCCCGCGAATGCAGCACAGTGATCGCAGACAAGACAACCCAAACCGATACCGTTAGACGTTAGAGGAATCGCAGCATGCAAGACATCCTGGATCAACTGGAGACAAAGCGCGAACAGGCCCGCCTGGGTGGCGGCCAAAAGCGCATAGACGCACAGCACAAGAAGGGCAAGCTCACGGCGCGCGAGCGCATCGAGCTGCTGCTGGACGACGGCACCTTCGAGGAATGGGACATGTTCGTCGAGCACCGCTGCACCGACTTCGGCATGGAGGACAGCAAGATCCCCGGCGACGGCGTGGTCACCGGCTACGGCATGATCAACGGCCGCCTGGTCTTCGTGTTCAGCCAGGACTTCACGGTCTTCGGGGGCGCGCTGTCCGAGACCCATGCCGAGAAGATCTGCAAGATCATGGACCAGGCCATGAAGGTCGGCGCGCCCGTGATCGGCCTGAACGACTCGGGCGGCGCCCGTATCCAGGAGGGCGTGGCCTCGCTGGGCGGCTATGCCGACGTATTCCAGAAGAACGTGCTGGCCAGCGGCGTGGTGCCGCAGATCTCCATGATCATGGGCCCCTGCGCCGGTGGTGCCGTGTATTCGCCGGCCATGACGGACTTCATCTTCATGGTCAAGGACAGCAGCTACATGTTCGTGACCGGCCCCGAGGTCGTGAAGACCGTGACCCATGAGGAGGTCACGGCCGAGGAGCTGGGCGGCGCCGTCACCCACACCACGCGCAGCGGCGTGGCCGACATGGCCTTCGACAACGACGTGGAGGCGCTGATGATGCTGCGCCGCCTGTACAACTACCTGCCACTGAACAACCGCGAGAAGGCGCCCGTGCGCTACACCTCGGACCCCGTGGACCGTGCCGACAGGTCGCTGGACACCCTGGTGCCCGACAACGCCAACAAGCCCTACGACATGAAGGAACTGATCCTCAAGACCGTGGACGATGGCGACTTCTTCGAGCTGCAGCCCGACTACGCCAGGAACATCCTCACGGGCTTCGCGCGCATGGACGGCCAGACCGTGGGCATCGTCGCCAACCAGCCCCTGGTGCTGGCCGGCTGCCTGGACATCAAGAGCTCCATCAAGGCCGCGCGCTTCGTGCGCTTTTGCGACGCATTCAACATCCCCGTGGTCACCTTCGTGGACGTGCCCGGCTTCATGCCCGGAACCAGCCAGGAATATGGCGGCATCATCAAGCACGGCGCCAAGCTGCTGTACGCCTATGCCGAGGCCACCGTGCCGAAGATCACCGTCATCACGCGCAAGGCCTACGGCGGTGCCTATGACGTGATGGCGTCCAAGCACCTGCGCGGCGACGTCAACCTGGCCTGGCCCCATGCCGAGATCGCCGTCATGGGCGCCAAGGGCGCGGTGGAGATCATCTTCCGCGAGGACAAGAACGATCCCGCCAAGCTCGCCGCCCGCGAGGCCGAGTACAAGGCCCGCTTCGCCAACCCCTTCGTGGCCGGCGCGCGCGGCTTCATCGACGACGTGATCCAGCCGCACGAGACGCGCAAGCGCATCTGCCGCTCGCTGCAGATGCTCAAGAACAAGCAGCTGGAAAATCCGTGGCGCAAGCACGGCAATATTCCCCTGTGACCCGGCCCTGATATCAAAGATCGAATCCAGAAAAAACAGGCTGCGAAGATGTTCAAGAAGATCCTGATTGCCAACCGCGGCGAAAACGGCTGCGTAGCAGACGTTTCAACAGAATGCATGGCACGCGTAGCGTGCGCAGGCAATATCGCCGCAGGAGGGCGCCATGTTTAAGAAGATCCTGATTGCCAACCGCGGCGAGATTGCCTGCCGCGTCATCGCCACCGCCCGCAAGATGGGCATACAGACCGTGGCGGTGTACTCCGATGCGGACCGCGAGGCACGCCATGTCAAGCTGGCCGACGAGGCCGTGCACATCGGGGCCGCGCCCAGCCGCGAGTCCTATCTGCAGGCCGACCGCATCATCGCCGCCTGCAAGCAGACGGGCGCACAGGCCGTGCATCCGGGCTACGGCTTCCTCTCCGAAAACGAGGCCTTCGCCAAGCGCGTCGAGGAGGAGGGCATCGTCTTCATCGGCCCCAAGCACGCCGCCATCGCGGCCATGGGCGACAAGATCGCGTCCAAGAAGCTGGCCGACAAGGCCGGCGTGAGCACCATCCCGGGCTACAACGATCCCATCGCCGGGCCCGAGGCCGCCGTGGAGATCGCCAGGGGCATAGGCTACCCCGTGATGATCAAGGCCAGCGCCGGCGGTGGCGGCAAGGGCCTGCGCGTGGCCTACAACGACAAGGAAGCCTTCGAGGGCTTCGCCAGTTGCCAGAACGAGGCACGCAACAGCTTTGGCGATGACCGCATCTTCATCGAGAAGTTCGTGCAGGAGCCGCGCCACATCGAGATCCAGGTGCTGGGCGATGGCCACGGCAACGTGATCTACCTGAACGAGCGCGAATGCTCCATCCAGCGCCGCCACCAGAAGGTGATCGAGGAGGCACCGTCCCCCTTCATCAGCGATGCCACGCGCCGTGCCATGGGCGAGCAGGCCGTGGCCCTGGCCAAGGCGGTGGGCTACCAGAGCGCGGGCACGGTCGAGTTCGTCGTGGGCAAGGACCAGGATTTCTACTTCCTGGAAATGAACACCCGGCTGCAGGTCGAGCACCCCGTGACCGAGTGCATCACCGGCCTGGACCTCGTCGAGCAGATGATCCGCGTGGCCGCCGGCGAGAAGCTGGCCATTGCCCAGGACGACGTCCGGCGCGACGGCTGGGCGATCGAGTGCCGCATCAATGCCGAGGACCCGTTCCGCAATTTCCTGCCCTCCACGGGCCGCCTGGTGCGCTTTTCGCCGCCCGAGCAGACCATGTGGCAGGCCGACACCGGCCACCTGCATGGCGTGCGCGTGGATACGGGCGTCTACGAAGGCGGCGAGATTCCCATGTACTACGACTCGATGATCGCCAAGCTCATCGTGCACGGCAGCGACCGCAACGACGCCATCGCCAAGATGCGCGAGGCGCTCAACGCCTTCGTGATCCGCGGCATCAGTTCCAACATTCCGTTCCAGGCTGCACTGCTGGCCCATCCCAAATTCAAGAGCGGCGACTTCAACACCGGCTTCATCGCCGAGCACTACGCCCATGGCTTCCACGCCGAGGACGTGCCGCACGGGGATCCCGACTTCCTGGTCGCGCTGGCCGGGCACATGAACCGCCGCTACCGCGCACGTGCCGCCACCATCAGCGGCCAGATGCGCGGGCATGAACTCAAGGTGTCGGCAGACTACTGCGTGGTGGTGCTGGGCGCCGACGGCCAGCACCAGTACCGCTCGGTGCAGGTCTCGGACTTCGACGCCGAAAGCCGCGCCAGCACGGTCACCGTGGATGGAAAGCCCTACACCTTCCGCAGCGAGACGCCCATGCGTGCCATGTGCGTGCAGGGCAGCTGCAACGGCAAGCCCTTCACGGCCCAGGTCGAGCGTGGCACGGCCAGGAACCCGCTTGCCCTGCGCGTCATCCACAACGGTACACAGATCGACGCCCTGGTCCTGTCTCCGCGGGGCGGGGAACTGCACCGGCTCATGCCTTACAAGGCGCCGCCGGACCTGTCCAAGTTCCTGCTGTCTCCCATGCCGGGGCTGCTGGTCGACGTGGCCGTGCAGGCCGGGCAGAAGGTGCAGGCCGGCGAAAAGCTGGCCGTCATCGAAGCCATGAAGATGGAGAACATCCTCTTCGCATCGCAGGACGGCGTGGTCAGCAAGATCAGCGCGGGCAAGGGCGACTCGCTGGCCGTGGATGACGTGATCCTGGAGTTCGAGTGAGACTTGTGCCGCGGGCCTGCAATGGCCTCCCAGAGGAGCGCCATTGCAGGCCCGAGCTGCCTCTCCAGCCTCGGACGCATGATTTTTTACAGAACGCGAGGCGTTCGCCTTAGAATTTGTAAAAGTATGTGTCACCCTTAGGACATGGCATGAACCTCAACTCCAAGGCCGCCCAGCGAGAGATCGACGAGCGCACCAACCTCACGAGCAACAACCAGTTCGAGTTGCTGCTGTTCCGGCTGGGCAGTGACTCGGAGCTGGGCAAGTCCGAGCTGTTCGGAATCAACGTGTTCAAGGTGCGCGAGATCGTGGCCATGCCTCAGATCACGCCCATTGCAGGCGGCACGCCGCATTCGCTGGGCGTGGTGAATCTGCGCGGGCAGGTGATTCCTGTGCTGAACCTTCCAGCCATCGTGGGCTGCAAGCCGCAGACCGGGCTGAACATCATGCTGGTCACCGAATATGCACGCACCACCCAGGCCTTCGCGGTGGAGGCCGTCGAGGACATCGTGCGCCTGGACTGGAAGCAGGTACTGTCGGCCGAGGCCAGCGGGACCTCGGGCCGGCTGGTGACCAGCATCGCCCGCCTCGATGGCAACACCGATGGGTCCCGCCTGGCCCAGGTGCTGGATGTGGAAGCCATCCTGCAATTGGTCTCGCCCTCCGACGGCCAGGAGATCACTCCGGAGAAGGTCGGGCCCCGGCTTCACCTCAAGCCCGGCGCCATCGTGCTGGCCGCGGACGATTCCTTCGTGGCGCGCTCCCTGATCGAGAAGGAACTGAAGGTGCTGCAGGCTCCCTACGAGATGCTCAAGTCGGGCCAGGAGGCCTGGGACC
Source organism: Delftia tsuruhatensis (assembly GCF_903815225.1). Lineage (NCBI taxonomy): Bacteria > Pseudomonadati > Pseudomonadota > Betaproteobacteria > Burkholderiales > Comamonadaceae > Delftia > Delftia tsuruhatensis. Next base: position 3,159,689 of record NZ_LR813084.1, on the reverse strand, counting down.
GCCTCAACGCCCTGGCCCGCATGGCCGAGGCCGAGGGCCTGGACATCACCGACAAGGTCGCCCTGGTGCTGACCGACCTGGAGATGCCCGAGATGGACGGTTTCACGCTCACGCGCAACATCAAGCAGGATGCGCGCTTTCATCCCATCCCCGTGGTCATCCATTCCTCGCTGTCCGGCTCGGCCAACGAGGACCACGTGCGCAGCGTCGGCGCGGACGGCTACGTGGCCAAGTTCGTGGCCGAGGATCTGGCCGACACTCTGCGCCGCCTGCTGCCGGGCTGAGCACCTGCGGGGAGGCCGAAACCGCCGGTGCCTCAGCTGCTCTGGCGCACCACCAGTTCATAGCCCAGGTCCACGCTGTGCTGCTCCACGGGCTCGCCGCGCATCAGCTGGAGCAGCATGCGCGCACCCTCGGTGCCGATGGGGCCGCGCGGCGTGCGGATGGTGGTCAGCGGCGGCACCATCTGGTCGCTGCCGGGCAGGTCGTTGAAGCCTGCGATGGCGATCTGCCGGGGTACGCGGATACCCCTGCGCAAGGCTTCCAGCAGCGCACCCTGGGCGATGTCGTCATTGCAGAAGAACAGGGCGTCGACAGCAGGTTCCAGGCGCAGCGCGGCATCCAGCAGCTCGGCGCCCAGCGCCATCGACGTGGGGCGGGGCCACAGCAGCTCCAGCGCAGGATCGTGCAGGCCGGCCTCTTTCAGTGCATCGCGATAGCCGGCGGCACGCTGCATCACACGGGCATCGAGCTGACCTGCACAGAAGGCGATGCGCCGGTGTCCCCGCTCCATCAGATGGCGCGTGATCGCCGCGCCCGCTTCGGCCTGGGAAAACCCCACGCTGGGCGTGTCCGCCGCGCCGCCCAGCTCCATCAGGTGCACGCAGGGCACTTTGCTGGCCTCCACCAGCGCCCGTGCGGCGGGGCTGCGGTCGAAGCCGGTGAGCAGCAGGCCGGCAGGGCGCATGGGCAGGTAGGTGCGCAGCAGTTGCTCTTCCTCGGCACGGTCGTAGTGGGTCACGCCGATCAAGGCGTGGTAGCCGGCCGCGAACAGTTGCTTGTGCACGGCCTCTATCAGGTCCACGAACAAGGTATTTGACAGCATGGGCACCAGCACCAGCACCTGGCTGCTTTTCTGCGAGGCCAGGGCGCGTGCCGCGGGGTCGGGCACATAGCCCATCTGCCGGGCCGTGGCCTGGATCTTCTCCACCAGGGTCGGGTCCACACGCCTCTCGCCGCGCAGCGCGCGTGAAACCGTCATGGGGCTGACCCCGGCAGCCTGCGCCACGTCGCTGAGCGTGATGCGGCCACTGGCACGCGAGGAACGTGCTCGGCCGGGGGCATGCTCGGCAGGAGATGGTTTCGAAGCTGTGGGCGGAGTGTGTCGGGCCAAGGGATTGTCCTAGGTCGGTGGTCATATCGGCGAAGGTTATGATAGCGCTATCCCATTCATCCCGAAGCCGTTGCGGCTGCGTGTAAACCCGCAGCCAGCCTGGGAAGAACGCCGGAACATCGAAATCCAAGGCAGACCCCTGGTCTGCCAATTTTTGCAAAATCATGGATAGCGCTATCCCAACAATTTCCCCAGAAGACAGGCCTCGGGCGCTGGTCGTCATGGGCGTGTCCGGCTGTGGCAAATCCAGCGTGGGCCAGTCCCTGGCCGATGCGCTGGGCTGGACCCTGCATGAAGGTGATGCCCACCACGCCGAAGAGAGCATCCGCAAGATGCAGGCCGGCATCCCCCTCACCGATGAGGACCGCAGCGGCTGGCTGGACACGCTGGCCCGCCTGCTGGGAACGGCCGTCGCCTCGCCCGGCCCTGGCGTGGTGCTGACCTGCTCGGCGCTCAAGCGCAAGTACCGCGACCGGCTGCGCGAAGCCGGCCCGGCCGGCACCGTGGGCTTCGTCTTCCTGGACCTCGGCTACGAGACCGCGCTGCAGCGCGTGCAAGAGCGCTCGGGGCACTTCTTCTCGCCGGAACTCGTGGCCAACCAGTTCGCCACGCTGGAGAGCCCCGCAGGCGAGGGCGCCGTGCTCAGCGTGGATGCCACGCTGCCCTTGGCCGAGATCGTGCACCGCACCCGGGCCTGGCTGGACCAGACCCCTGAACCGACTCCAAACCCATAACACCAGGAGACATTCCCCATGCAACCCGATTCCCCCGCAGCCCGGCCCAAGCCGGTCCTGCAGCGCCTGGCCGAGGCGCTGATGGTGCTGGCCCTGGCTGGCATGGTCATCGCCGTCTTCGTCAATGTGGTGCTGCGCTACGTGTTCCACACCAGCATCGTGTCCTATGAGGAAATCTCGCGCCTGCTCTTCGTCTGGCTGGTGGCGATCGGCGCCATCGTCGCGGCCTTCGAGGGCAGCCATCTGGGATTCGATCTCGTGACCTCGCGCGTGGGCCCCGTTGCACGCAAGGCGCTGTTCTGGGTGTCGCAACTGCTGGTCCTCGCGTGCATGGGCCTGCTGCTGTGGGGCTCCTGGGCCCAGGTGGAGGCAGGGCTGAACAGCTTCAGCACCGTGCTCGGCTATCCGCTGGCCCTGGGCGCTGCGGCGACCCTGGTGCTGGCCGTGGGCCTGATCGTGGTGACGCTGCGCGATCTTCGCCGCGGCGCACCCGCCGAGAGCCATGCCGAGACTTCGGTCGAGTAAGGAGCAGACACCATGGTCGTGACCCTGATCTTTCTGGCCGTGCTGATCGGCGGCATGGTGATCGGCATGCCGATCGCCCAGGCGCTGGTGCTCACCGGCGTGGCGCTGATGTGGCATCTGGACTTCTTCGACGCGCAACTGCTCGCGCAGAACCTGCAGGCCGGCTTCGACAACTTTCCGCTGCTGGCCGTGCCCTTCTTCATCCTGGCCGGCGAGCTGATGAATGCAGGCGGCCTGTCGCGCCGCATCATCGACCTGGCGCGTGCCTACGTGGGCCACATCCGCGGTGGCCTGGGCTATGTGGCCATCGGCGCGGCGGTGCTGCTGGCCTCGATGAGCGGCTCGGCCATCGCCGACACCGCCGCGCTGGCCACCATCCTGCTGCCCATGATGCGCGACCAGAAGTATCCGGACAGCTACAGCGCCGGCCTGCTGGCCTCGGGCGGCATCATCGCGCCCATCATTCCGCCGTCCATGCCCTTCGTGATCTACGGCGTGACCACCAATACCTCGATCAGCAAGCTGTTCCTGTCGGGCGTGGTGCCGGGCCTGATCATGGGCGTGTTCCTGATCCTTGCCTGGTGGTCCATCGCCCGCAAGTACGACCTGCCGCGCGGTCAGCGCATGGCCTGGGGGCCGCGCCTGAAGGCCCTGGCCCAGAGCTTCTGGGCCATGATGATGCCGGTCATCATCCTGGGCGGCCTCAAGGGCGGCGTGTTCACGCCTACCGAGGCGGCCGTGGTGGCGGCGGTCTATGCCCTGTTCGTGTCCATGGTGATCTACCGCGAAATGACGTGGAGCCGCCTGTACGCCGTCTTCCTGGCCGCGGCCAAGACCACGGCCGTGGTGATGTTCCTGTGCGGCGCGGCCACGGTGACGGCCTACATGATCACGCTGGCCGACCTGCCCAACCTGCTGGCCGACAGCTTCTCGGGCCTGCTGGGCAATCCCGTGCTGTTCATGGCCATGATGATGCTGTTCCTGCTGGTGGTGGGCACGGCCATGGACCTGACGCCGACCATCCTGATCTTCGGCCCGGTCTGCGCGCCGCTGGCCGTCAAGGCCGGCATCGATCCCATCTACTTCGGCTTCATGTTCATCTACGTGGGCTGCATCGGCCTGATCACGCCGCCCGTGGGCACGGTGCAGAACGTGGTCGCCGGCGTGGGCCGGCTGCGCATGGAGACGGTGATCAAGGGCACGAACCCGTTCCTGATGGTCTATGTGCTGCTGGCCGTGCTCTTCGTGATCTTTCCGCAAATCATCCTCGCCCCGCTGCGCTGGATGCACTGACCCCTCACTACAACCCAAGGAGATGAACATGCGTATTCCCTTTGCACTGGCCGGCCTGATGGCCGCCGTCACCACGCTGGCCGCCACGGGCCAGGCCCTGGCCCAGGACTTCAAGCCGCGCATCGTGCGCTTCGGCTACGGCCTGGTCGATGACTCCAACCAGGGCCGCGCGGCGCGCTTCTTCGCCAAGGAGGTGGAAAAGGCCACGGGCGGCAAGATGAAGGTGCGCGCCATCGGCAATGCCTCGCTGGGCTCGGACACGCAGATGCAGCAGGCGCTGATCGGCGGCGCCCAGGAGATGATGGTCGGCTCCACGGCCACCCTGGTCGGCCTGTCGCCCGAGATGGCGGTCTGGGACACCCCCTTCCTGTTCAGCAATGCCAGGGAGGCCGACGCCGTGCTCGACGGCCCGGTGGGCGAGAAGGTCAAGGCCACGCTGGAGCCCAAGGGCATGGTGGGCCTGGTCTACTGGGAAAATGGCTTCCGCAACCTCACCAACAACAAGCGGCCCATCGCCAGGCTGGAAGACCTGGCCGATGTCAAGCTGCGCGTGATGCAGAACAACGTCTTCCTGGACAGCTTCAAGGCCCTGGGCGCCAACGCCGTGCCGCTGCCGTTCTCCGAGCTGTTCACGGCGCTGGAGACGCGCGCGGTCGATGGCCAGGAAAACCCGTTCAACACCGTGCTGTCCAGCAAGTTCTACGAGGTGCAGAAGTACCTGACGGTGTCCAACCACGTCTACAGCCCCTGGATCGTCACCGTGAGCAAGAAATGGTGGGACACTCTGAGCCCTGCCGAGAAGAAGGTCCTGCAGGACGCCGCCATCAAGAGCCGTGAGTTCGAGCGCAAGGACACGCGCGAGGAAGCGGCCAAGGCCCTGGCCGACATCAAGGCCAAGGGCATGCAGGTCAACGAGCTGCCCGCGGCCGAAGCCAACCGCATGCGCGACAAGCTCACGGCGGTGAACGCCGGCATCGCCAAGACCGTGGGCCAGGGCACCTGGGACGAGGTGCAGGCCGCCGTCAAGCAGGCCCGCGCAGCCAAGTAAGCTGCACGGGGTGGCCGGGACACGAAAGGGGACCGTGACCCGGCCACCCCAACACGACAAGGACGACGCGCGACAGCGCATCCGCAGGAACCACGCATGAGCACCATCCACCCCATCGTCGAACAAGTCACGCGCCGCATCCGCGAGCGCAGCGCCGAGTCGCGCGCAGCCTACCTTGAACAGGTGGATGCCATGGCCGCCAGGCCGCCCGGCGCCCAGTCCATGGGCTGCGCCAACGTGGCGCATGCCTTTGCGGGCATTCCGGGCCGCGACCGCATCCGCATCGTCGAGGAGAAGGCGCCCAACGTCGCCATCGTCACCGCGTACAACGATGTGCTGTCGGCCCATGCGCCGCTGGCCCACTATCCGGACATCCTCAAGGACGAGGCCCGCAGGCAGGGCGCCACGGCCCAGGTGGCGGGCGGCGTGCCTGCCATGTGCGACGGCGTGACCCAGGGCGCGCCGGGGATGGAACTGAGCCTGTTCAGCCGCGACGCCATCGCCATGGGCGCGGCCATCGCGCTCTCGCACGATGTCTTCGACGCCGCGCTGATGCTGGGCATCTGCGACAAGATCGTGCCGGGCCTGCTGATAGGCGCCCTGCATTTCGGCCATCTGCCCACGGTCTTCGTGCCGGCAGGTCCCATGACCTCGGGCCTGTCCAATGGCGAAAAGGCCAAGGTCCGCGAGCAGGCCGCCCAGGGCCTGGTGGGCCGCAAGGAACTGCTGGCAGCAGAGTCCGCCGCCTACCATGGCGAAGGCACCTGCACCTTCTACGGCACGGCCAACAGCAACCAGATGCTGCTGGAAGCCATGGGCCTGCACGTGCCGGGCACGGCCTTCATCAACCCCGGCGACGGCGAGCGCGAACTGCTCACGCGCGAGGCCATGCGCACGGTGCTGGGCATCACGAAAAACCGGCGCTTCGCGCCCATCGGCCATGTGGTGGACGAGCGCTGCATCGTCAACGCCATGGTGGCCCTGCTGGCAACGGGCGGCTCCACCAACCACCTGATCCACTGGGTGGCCGTGGCCCGCGCGGCGGGCATCCGCATCGACTGGAACGATTTTTCCGAACTCTCGGGTGTGGTGCCGCTGCTGGCCCGCGTGTATCCCAATGGCAGTGCCGATGTGAACCAGTTCCAGGCCGCGGGCGGCCCGGGCTTCGTGATCGGCCAGTTGCTGAAGGCTGGCCTCATGCATGGCGATGTGCTGACGGTGCGCCAGCAGGGCATGCAGGAATTCGCGTGCATTCCCGGCACGCAGGCAGGGCAACTGGCATGGCGCGAGGCCGCAGTGTCGGGTGATCTGTCGGTGCTGCGGCCCACCAGCGAGCCTTTCAGCGCCACGGGCGGGCTCAAGCTGCTGTCCGGCAACCTGGGGCGCAGCGTGATCAAGGTCAGCGCCGTGCCCGAGGAGCGCCACATCATCGAGGCGCCCGCGCGCGTGTTCGATTCCCAGGAAGCCCTGCAGCAGGCCTTCAAGGCCGGCGAGCTGGACCGCGACGTGGTCTGCGTCGTGCGCTGGCAGGGGCCGCGCGCCAATGGCATGCCCGAGCTGCACAAGCTCACGCCGCCGCTGGCCGTGCTCCAGGGCAAGGGATTCAAGGTGGCCCTGGTGACCGATGGCCGCATGAGCGGAGCCTCGGGCAAGGTGCCCGCCGCCATCCACGTCTCGCCCGAGGCCTGCGTGGGCGGGCCGCTGGCGCGCCTGCGCGATGGCGATACGGTGCGACTGGACGCCGTGGCCGGTACGCTGGCCGTGCTGGTGAGTGAAGAACAATGGCAGCAGCGCCCTGTGGCCACCATGCCCGAGGCGCTGCGCGCCGCCAATGGCCGGGGTTTCGGCCGCGAACTGTTCGCCGGATTCCGGCGCCACGCGCTCAGCGCAGAAGAGGGAGCCTGCACATGGATCGACAACGACTGACCGCTCTGGACATCATGCAGGACGCGCCGGTCATCCCGGTCATCGTCCTGCACGAACTCGCCCACGCCGTGCCCATGGCCAGTGCCCTGGTCGCGGGCGGCATCCGCGTGCTGGAAGTCACACTGCGCACGCCCCAGGGGCTGGCCAGCATCGAGGCCATCGCGCGCGCCGTGCCAGAAGCCATCGTCGGCGCCGGCACCGTGCGCAGCGCGGCCGATGCGCGTGCCTGCGTGGATGCCGGCGCACGTTTCGCGGTCAGCCCCGGCTATACCGGCGCGCTGGGCCAGGCCTGCCAGGACCTGCAATTGCCGCTGCTGCCCGGCGTGGCCACCAGCGGCGAGATCATGGCCGCCCAGGCCGACGGCTTCAACGAGCTGAAATTCTTCCCCGCCGTGCAGGCCGGCGGTGCAGCCATGCTCAAGGCCTGGCAGGGTCCGTTCGGCGACGTGCGCTTTTGCCCCACGGGCGGGATTTCTCCCGGCAACGCAGCCGAGTTCCTGGCGTTGAAGAACGTCATCTGCGTGGGAGGCTCCTGGCTGGTGCCCGGCGATGCGCTGGAGCAGGGCGACTGGGCACGGATCACCGCCCTGGCCAGCGAAGCCAAGGCCCTGCAAAACGCGCGCAAGGCCTGACCTGCCCTGCGGCACAATCGTCGGCCTCCAGCCAGACGAGAGGGCTTTGCCGCATGATGAAGATCGACTCCACCACCGTCCAGCTCGTGCTGGCCATCGCCGAGGAAGGCAGCATCTCGCGCGCGGCCGACCGGCTGCAGCTGGCGGTGGCGGCCGCATCACGGCGGCTCAGCGAGCTGGAGTCCCAGCTGGGCACCCGGCTGTTCAAGCGCCAGCCCCATGGCGTGCACGCCACCGAGCCGGGCGTGAAGCTGCTGGCCCATATCCGCCAGATCGGCAACCTGGTCGAGCGCCTGCAAGGGGATGCACAGGCCCTGGGCCAGGGCCGCGACGGCCGCATCCTCATCGGCGCGCCCAAGTCCGCCATCCTGCAGTTCCTGGCGGCGGATATCGCGGCCACCCAGCGCCGTTACCCCCACATCACGCTGCAGGTGGTGGAGGAAAACAGCCGCATCGTGCAGCAGCTGCTGCGCGACAAGGTCATCGACATCGGCATCTACGAGAAGACCAGCGGCTTCGTGGACCTGCCGCGCTCCGACTACCGGCGCGACAGCCTGGTGCTGGTCTACAGCCGCAGGCATTTCAGCTTCGGCGCTGAGCCCGTGGCGCTGGACCGGCTGCTGGACTGCCCCATCGTCAGCCTGGGCCGGGGCTCGGCTATCCTGGCCGCACTGCGCCGCGCCCACCGCAGCCGGGGCCGGGTGTTCCGCAACGACTTCACCGTCAGCGGCTTCGACACCATGCTGGCCCTGGTGCGCGAGGGCCTGGGCGTCGGGCTGATGCCGCCCGGCGTGCTGCGCGGCTTCCACCCCGAACCCGAACTGGGCTGGGCCCCCCTCGAAGGCGACTGGCATGAGCGCGGCTATGTGCTGTCCTTCATCGAAGGCCAGGCCCAGGAGCAGGCGCTGCGCAATGTGGTCACGGCACTGCTCCAGCCCGAGGCCGGCGACCGCTGATCCTGCCAGGGTTTCGCGGATGGCGAAACCAGGCATGCGGCCCACATGCTTGCCGCGAATCCGGCGCGCGGCGACAGTGACTGCACAACAACGATGTGCAGGAGACAAGCATGAAACGCCGCGACTTCATCGCGGCCGGCGCCGCCGCGCTGGCCGCACCCTGGGCGGGAGCCTCGGGCACCGATCTGCCCAAGGGGCCCGTCAAGATCCTCGTGGGCTGGGCGCCCGGTGGCGGCACCGATGTGTTCGCGCGCATCGTGGGCCAGAAGCTGTCCGAGGTCTGGGGGCGGCCCGTGGTGGTGGAGAACAAGCCCGGAGCCACGGGTTCGCTGGCCGCCGAATACTTCGCCAGGACGCGGTTCACCGAGGGCGTCAACCTGCTGATGGCGCATGTGAACACGCATGCGATTTCGCCGCAGATCTTCAAGTCCATCACCTATGACCCGCTCAGGGACTACGCGCCCATCGCGCTGATCGGCGCCACGCCCCACATCCTGGTCACCAGCAGCAGGAACAGCCATGGCTCGGTACAGGAGGTGGTGGAGCTGTGCCGCAAGAGCCCGGGCAAGATCAGCTTCGGCTCCTCGGGCACGGGCTCGGTGCAGCATCTGGCGGCCGAGATGTTCAACATGGCGGCAGGCGTCAGGAGCATCCACGTGCCCTACAAGGGTTCGGGCCCCATGCAGACCGACCTGATCGGTGGCCAGATCGACTTCAGCTTCGACACCATGACGGCTGCCACCGCCCAGGTCAAGGCCGGCAAGATGCACGGCATCGCCCAGACCCGCGTGAATCGCGCCAAGGGCTTTCCGGCCATGCCCACCATGGACGAGCAGGGTTTCAAGGGCTTTGACGCATCGAGCTGGTACGGCGTGGTCGGCCCGCGCGACATGTCCCGCGACCTGGCACTGCGCATCAATGCCGACATCAACCGTGTGCTGGCCATGCCCGACGTGGTCAGCCGCTTCGACGGCTACGGCGTGGAGGACGGTGGCGGTTCGGTGGACAAGTTCGCGGCCTTCATGGCCGCCGAATACAAGAAGTGGGGCGATGTCGTTCGCGCCGCAAGAATTACGGAAGAAAGCTGAGGTCCAGGCATGAGCAATCCCCAATCCCCATCCCGCCCGCAGCCACTGCCCCTGCAAGGCATCCGCGTGCTCGACGTCAGCCAGGTCATGGCCGGCCCCTTTGCCTGCATGCTGCTGGCCGACCTGGGCGCCGACGTCATCAAGGTCGAGCCTCCGGGCACGGGCGACCAGACGCGCGGCGCCATGGGCTTCAAGATGAAGGGCCCGGACAGCATGGGCTTTCTGAACATGAACCGCAACAAGCGTTCGCTGACGCTGGACCTCAAGAGCGAGGAGGGGCGCGAGGCCTTCTACCGGCTGGCCGAGACGGCCGACGTCATCGTCGAGAACTACCGCCCCGGCGTGGTCCAGCGCCTGAAGATCGACTACGAAAGCATCCGTCGCATCCACCCGCGCATCGTCTATGTGAGCATCTCGGGCTTCGGCCAGAGCGGCCCCTGGGCCCAGCGCCCGGGGTTCGACCTCATGGCCCAGGCCATGTCGGGCGTGATGAGCGTGACCGGCTACCAGGGAGAGAAACCCGTCAAGGCCGGCGTGCCCGTGGCCGACATCGGCTGCGCGCTGTTCGCCACCTACGGCCTGCTGGCCGCCTACATCGGCGCGCAGAGGACCGGGCAGGGGCAGCACATCGACGCTTCGCTGTTCGACTCGGCCATGGCCTTCGCCATCTGGGACATGTCCGAGTACTGGGGCACGGGCGTGCCGCCCGCGCCGCTGGGCACCAGCAACAAGATGAGCGCTCCCTACCAGGCCGTGAAGGCGCGCGACGGCTACTTCGTCATGGGCGCCACCAACCAGAAGCTCTGGGCGCGGCTGTGCGCGCTGATCGAGCGCCCGGACCTGGTCGACCACCCCGACTACGCCACCGTGGCGCTGCGTCTGAAGCACCGCGAGGCGCTGATCGAGGCGCTGGAGTCGGAGTTCGCCCGGAGCGACAGCGCCGACTGGGTGGACCGGCTGCTGGAAGGCGGCATTCCCGCAGGCCCGCTGCTGAGCTATCCCGAGGCCTTCGAAGGCGAGCACGGAACGCACCGCCGCATGTGCATGGAGATCGACCATCCCATCGAGGGCAAGGTCAAGAACATCGGCTTTCCCGTCAAGATGCTGGGCACGCCCCAGCAGGTGCGCCGCCATCCACCGTTGCTGGGCGAGCACAACGCGGAGATCCTGGCCGAGATCCATGCCATGAAGGCCACCGCATGAGCACCGCCCTGCATGAATTCGTCGCGCTGGACCTGGTGGCCCCGGGCGTGGCCGAGATCGTCATCGACCGGCCCGAACGCCACAACGCCATGAGCCTGCCCATGTACGAGGCGCTGCTCGCGGCCCTTGCGCGCTGCCAGAACGATCCGGCCATCCGCTGCGTGCTGCTGCGCGGCGCGGGTGGCAAGTCCTTCATCGCGGGCACGGACATCGGCCACTTCAAGGACTTCCACGACGGCCGCCAGGGCATCGCCTACGAGGATTTCGTCGAACGCGTGATCGACGCCGTGGAACGCGTGGCCGTGCCCACCCTCGCCGTCATCGACGGCTGGGCCGTGGGCGGTGGCCTGGCCCTGGCCACGGCCTGCGATTTCCGCCTGTGCAGCACCGGCTCGCGCTTCGGCGCTCCGATCGCCAGGACGCTGTCCAACACCTTGTCATCCCGCAACATCGCGCGCCTCGTGGCCAGCCTGGGCGTGCCGCGCGTCAAGCGCATGCTGCTGCTTGCGGAGTACCTGTCGGCGGAGCAGGCCCTGACCTGCGGGTTCGTGCATGCCGTCGTTCCCTCCGATCAACTGTCGGGACAGGCACGGGCGCTGGCCGGACAGCTCATGGCCCTGTCGGGCACCACGCAGGCCGCGGTCAAGGAGAGCCTGCGGCGCCTCGTGGTGGAGCAACGGCTGGATGATGAGGACCTGGTGTCCTCGGTCTATGGCAGTGCGGCTTTTCGGGCGGGGGTGGCGCGGTTTGTCGAGGGGTGACACGCAAATTGCCAGGGGTCCACGATGGATGTAGGACCGTTTCCCGCTCTGGGGCGGCGCATGCCTGCCGACATGCCGAGTCCCCCGGGGCATGGTTAAACTCTGCCGCCAGTACATTCGCGGCAGTGCGCGCCGCCCTGGCCCGCACTGCCCCCAACCGCATCACGGTCAAGAGCATCCCATGCCCATCAAGAAATGCATTTCCATCCTGCTGGCCAGCAGCTTCATCCTGCCGGCACTGCCTGTGCATGCAGGCGAAGAGACGGTGCAGCTCATGTCCAATGGCCGCTATCAGACCTACAGCCTGCCCGACGACGCACAACAGGTCCAGCTGATCGAGACCCTGGCCGGCAGCTGCGGCTACAACCGCAGCTGGGGCTATGACCTGGGTCGCAGGGAAATGTGGGTCAAGGAGGGCTGTGGCGGGCGCTTCCGCATCCTGACCGGGCCGGTGCAGGGCGCGCAGGGGCAGGAGGGCGAGGGCGACAACACGGGCGCCTGGATCGCCGGGGCCGCCGTGGCGGCCATCGCGGGAGCAGCCATCCTGGCGAACAAGCGCGACAAGGACCGTGAACGCGAGCGCGAGGAGCAATGGAATGATGACCGCTATCCGGGCTACCCCCAGCCCGGCTATCCCTCATGGGGGGGCCGCGAGATCCGCGGCCAGAACGGCCTGTGCCTCGACGTCTCGGGCGGCTTGCGTCCGGGCAATGGCCTGATCGTCTACCGCTGCAACGGTACGGAGAACCAGCGCTTCACCCTGACGCGCGATGGAGAGATGCGCGTGGGCGATCTGTGTCTGGACGTGGCCGACGGCAATACGCGCAACGGTGCGCGTGTGATCGCCTGGCAATGTCGCAACCAGCCCAACCAGAAATGGGAATGGAGCCGTGGCCAGATCCGCAGCCGCTTTGCCGGCAAATGCCTGGACATCGAAGGCGGCAATGCGCGTCCCGGCCAACCCGTGATCATGTGGTCCTGCTCCGGCGGCTCGAATCAGCGCTGGGACTGAGGGCCCTGTTGCGCAAGCTGTCTCCTGAACCAGTGCCGCAAGCCAGGCCCGGTGCCTTTGCGCGTCACAGGCGCCTGGGGCCTTTGCAATGGCTGGGACTCATCACCGGCGTCGTGTTGCTGGGAGATGCCCTGGTCTTGATGGCCCGCGGCATGTTCAATCTGGGCGTGACGCTGCCGGCCGCATTGGGCCTGCTTTTCATCGGCAGCAGCTGGCAGCGCGCGGCCATTGCGCGCCGGCTGCATGCCAATGCCTGGCTGCGGCGCATCTGGTGGCTGGGCTGGACGGCGCTCGCTCTGTGGTTGGTCAGTCTGCTGGTGTTCTGGGCGCATCTGCTGTCTGCTGCTTCCGGCCCGGCGCCTGACCAGCCGCTGAAGGCCATCGTGGTGCTGGGCAGCGCCACGCGGGACGGCCAGCCTTCGCTGACCTTGGCCCAGCGCCTGGACCGTGCTGCCGTGCTGGCCGCCAGCCAGCCTCAGGCCTTGGTGCTGACCAGCGGCGGAGTGGACTTCGGCGAGACCGAGAGCGAAGGCGCCATCATGGCCCGCTATCTGCAGCAGCGCCATGGCCTGGCTGCCCGGCGCCTGCTGAAGGAAGAGCGCAGCACCAGCACGGCACTGAACCTGGCCTGGAGCCTGCCGTTGCTGCGCGAGCGCGGTGTGGACCCCCAGCAGGCCCCTATCGCCATCGTCACCAGCGACTTCCATACGCTGCGCGCGGGCTGGATCGCAGAGCGCGCCGGCTACGCGAGAGCGTTCACCGTGGGCGCCCCGACGCCGCTGACGATTCGCTTCAACGCCTGGCTGCGGGAGTACTTTGCTGTGATGAGCGGCTGGATGCTTGGGGAGTTCTGAGCGGGGCAGGCAGCAGTTCGGCTGCCTGCCCCGCAATTGCGTCCACAATGGATATCTTCATCGATAAAAAGGAGTGAGACAGTGGCAAGCGATCAGCGTCCTTTCAGGGTTCTGGGCATACAGCAGGTGGCCATCGGCGGCATCGACAAGCAGCGCATGAAGCGCCTGTGGGTGGACATGCTGGGGCTGACCCAGACAGGGACTTTCCAGAGCGAGCGCGAGAACGTGGACGAGGACATACTGGCCATGGGCCAGGGGGCCTACAAGGTCGAGGTGGACATCATGCGGCCGCTGGACATCGACAAGAAGCCTGCGGTCCATTCCACGCCCCTGAACCATATCGGGCTGTGGATCGATGACCTGCCGCTTGCCGTCCAGTGGCTGACGGAGCAGGGTGTGCGCTTCGCACCCGGTGGCATCCGCAAGGGCGCGGCCGGGTACGACATCTGTTTCCTGCATCCCAAAAGCAATGACGAATTTCCCATCGCCGGCGAGGGCGTACTGATCGAGCTGGTGCAGGCGCCCGCGGAAGTGATCACCGCCCTGGGCTGAAGTCTTCGGGCACCTCTGCGTGCAGATACCTGAAAACACCTGGAACGTTCTTTTTTGCATTGCCGCAACCGTGCGTTGAATCTATTCATCGAGCCATCTATGCGGCCGATTGGATCGATGAATCCTGCATGAAACAAAGTCAATTATAAGAATATTCTTATAATTTCTCATTCGATGGAATCATAGAATTCCACGAATGCACCTCCTCAGAGCTTTATTTTCTCCATTCAGGCGGCTGCTAATTAAATCATGGCCTTCTGCGGCACTGCTCTATATTTTTGCGTCGGCCATGTCGGTATGTGCAATTTGCATTACCGTCTTTTATATTTATGTCTCATTGAGCAAGACGGTTTCCGACTACCGTCGAGAGATGAATTCCTCCGCGTATTCTGCTCAACTCTTCCTTGGGAAAAATGAGCTATTGCTGAGATTGAAAGCGGTTTCGATGGCGCAGGCCAGATACCGACTCCCGCATGCTGATTCCCAGAGTCCGCAGACCGAGGGATCGGGTGTCGATCCGCGCCATTCCTCCATGCCCATGCTGACACCCTATGAACTGGAAGAATTGCGGCGCAATCAAGCACAGCTGATCTACACGCCGGCCAATGACGACCCGACCATTCAGGTACTGGCTCCGGTGCATAGCGAAGGTCTCGGCCTGACGGTCCGCACACAACGGTGGATCGCGCAAAACCTTGCACAGGCGGCCCGGGAACGGAAGCCGCAGTTTCCCGCCCCCATGGTCTGGCTGACGCTGGTCAACGATGAAGAGGAGCGGCTTTTCATCTACACACCCCTGGATGCCACCGACCCGGCGGCAGGCTGGCTGGGGCTGGTCTTGAATGGCATGGGGACGCGCCTGGGGCTCCATGGCCTCCAGGGAGGGCACTACGTGCTGTCGGACTCCATGGGCTACGCCATGCTGGCCAACAGGCACGCTGCGGCGGACGAACCCGGAAAGCGCCTGCTGCATGCGCCGCGTGTAAGCGTGGACAACGGTGCCGGTGACGTCTTCGATCTGATCGGCGATGGCTTGATTCCCGAGTTCCTGTTGTTGCACAAGTCGGTGGGAGAGGCGGGGTGGTTTCTGAACTACTACATGCCGCTGCGGCAACTGCTGAAGGACAACGCCCGCAAGTTGCAGGTGGCCACGGTGCTGTGTCTGGCCTTCGTCGTGGCCCTGCTGCTTTTCGTGCGGCTGGTTCGGCGCATGCTGCTGGTTCCTGCGTTGGCGCAACAGGCGGCCCTGCAGGACAGCGAGGCGCTCACCCGCAAGCTGATCGAGACCGTTCCTGCCGGACTGGCGGTGATCCGTTGCACGGACAGGCAGTTGCTGCTTTCCAATGGCATGGCCCGGCGCTGGATGGAAAGCGACCCGTCCTGGTTCGAACATGCCTGCGAGGACACGTCCATGCAGGGCTTGCGCGAGCTCGTGCTGCACGGCAACTGGGTGGTGCAAGTCAGCAGCCGGTTGACGGTGTACGGTGCAGAGCCTGTCGTTCTGTGCATGATCAGCGACGTCAGTGCCCTCAAGCAGATTCAGCAGTCGCTGCTGGAAGCCAAGCTGCGGGCAGAATCGGCGAGCCAGGCCAAGACCCTGTTCCTGGCGACGATGAGCCACGAGATACGCACACCCCTCTACGGGATCCTGGGAACACTGGAGCTGCTGTCCCTGTCCAGGGTCCCCGGGGAGCAGATGCGCTACCTGGAGACCATGCAGCAGGCCTCGGCCACCTTGCTGCGCGTCGTGAACGACAGCCTGGACCTGTCGGCCATCGAGGCCGGGCACCTGAAGCTGGAGGCCGCTCCGTTTTCGGCCATCGAGCTGCTGGACAACGTGGTGGCAGGCTTCATCTCGCGCGCTGAAAAGAAAGGGCTGCAGATCTACAGCGTGGCCGATGTGACGACACCTTCGCTGCTCCTGGGCGACGCTTTGCGGCTGCGCCAGATTCTGGACAATCTGGTCGGCAACGCCGTCAAATTCACCACGTCGGGCCATATCTGCATCGGCCTGAAGGTCAACAGATTCGAAGGCGACAGGGTCGATCTGAGGTTCGAAGTCCGTGATACGGGGATCGGCATCGCGCCCGAGCAGCAACCCTATCTTTTCGATCCCTACTTTCGCGTCCCCACGGACCTGTCGCAGCAGGTGCAAGGCACGGGCCTCGGGCTGTCCATCTGCTCGCGCCTGGCCCGTCAGATGGGAGGGCATCTGACCGCCGTCAGCGAGCCCGGCCTGGGAACTTGCATCGTCTTCGAATTGGCCCTGCCCGTGAGCCGCCAGGCCGGCACCGCGCAAGAGCCCAGGCTGGCGCCAGAGCCGGTCTACGTCGACGGCGCCATCGCCGAGGTGGTCGACAACCTCTGCGAATGGCTGCGTCGCTGGGGCGCAATGGCGCATCCCTGCCGCGACCCCGCGCCACAGACATCGGGGCAGGCCATCCTGGTCGAAGCCTGGCCGCGGTCCCCTCGCAGGCTGGCGTGGAGCGGCAAGCGGGTCGTGGCCCTGGCACCGGGGTCGACCCCCCAGGCGGGCCGGCAGGCCGGTGTGTGGGAAGCGGCGACCTGCGGTGTACCTGGCGTGGTTCAGGCGCTCAGGCAGGCCCAGCGGGGCGTGGCCATGGGGACGGCATCCGCAGCGGGCATCTCGCAGGTCCAGGGACACGAGCGCATGGGCTTGCGCGTGCTGATCGTGGAGGACAACCCCATCAATCAGCTCATCTTGCGCGAGCAGCTGCTGCTGCTGGGCTGCGAGGTACAGCAGGCCTCCAATGGCCAGGATGCCTTGTCCGTGCCTGACCTGCCCGGTTTCGATGTGGTGATCACCGATCTCCACATGCCGTTGCTGGACGGCTTCGGGCTGGCACAGGCGCTGAGACAGCGCGGCTTCGAGAAGCCCATCATAGGGCTGACCGCCAATGCCTATCCACAGGAAGTGGCCAGTGGGAGGAACACGGGCATCGACAGTCTGCTGTGCAAGCCCTTTTCCCTGTCATTGCTGCGCATGACACTCAATAAGATCAAAGAAGCCCGGAGCTGATCCATGCTGTCCACCTATAAACTGCTCATTCTCGATGACCACGCCCTGTGCTGCGAGCACACCCGGAGTCTTCTGATGGAGGCGGGAATCACCGATGTCCATATCGCATACAACGGGGCCGATGCTCTGGAGAAGCTGCGCAGCCATGATTTTCAGCTGGTCATCACCGACCTGAAGATGCCGGACATGGATGGATTGCAGTTCATCAACGAGCTGAACCGCTGGGGACTGCATCCCATGCTGGCGATTTCCACGTCATGCTCCAGGCGCTTGATGAACAGCGTCAGCCTCATGGCAAAGGAGTCTGGGTTCTCTGTGATTGGAATGTTCCAAAAACCGTTCAGTCCCGAGCATGTGCAGACTCTGGTGGGTCAGTTGAAGATATTCAGGGCCGATGCACAGGAAGAGCGGGAAAGCCGTGGCCGGGTGCCCATCTTCGAAAAATCGACGCTTGTCCGTGCATTGAGCGACATGGAAATACAGGGCTGGTTTCAACCCAAGAAATCCCTTCAGACCGGACATATCATTGGCGTGGAGGTGCTGGCCCGATGGAACCATCCGGAATTTGGCTTCATGATGCCAAGATCTTTTCTGTCCGCCATGCAGTTTCACCAGCTGGATCGTGAGCTTCTGATGCGCATGATGGATGACGCATGTTTCGCTCACCTGTCCTGGCGCAAGCAAGGATATCTGATTCCCGTATCCGTCAATCTGCCAATATCATTGCTGGACGATATAGAGCTTCCGGATGAGCTGCATGCCATTGTCATGAGAAATGGCATCTCCACGGCGCAGATCACCTTTGAGCTGCTGGAGGATGAGAAGATCGGCATCCCGGCGAACTACTATATGTCGGTCAGCCGGCTGAGACTGAAAGGCTTCGGACTGGCCCAGGACGATTTCGGCAGGGGCTACAGCTCCATGTATGGACTTATCTCCACTCCATTCACGGAGCTGAAAATAGACAGAGCCTTTGTCAGTGGTGCCGCCAACGACGACGTGCGAAGTGCCACCCTGGCATTGTCTGTTCAGTTGGGAAGGCAGCTGGGCCTGCTGGTGACTGCCGAGGGAGTGGAAAGCACACAGGATCTGGAATTGCTGCGACGCATTGGATGCGACTGCGTCCAGGGCTATCTGATCTCCGCGGCCGTGCCAAAACAGGATCTTGCACTCATGCTGGCAGGAGAACCCAGAAACTTCGACATCGCCGCGAGGAAAACCCTATAATCGCGCGCATGGCCGACACCCCCTTCAACAGAATCACCCGCACCACACGCTGGCAAAATAGAATCCTGTTTGGGATGCTGCTGCTTGCCATATTCATGGCGGGAATCTTGATTTGGGGTTTTCAAAAGATCCTGGAGCAGCAGCAGGGACGTCTGTCCCTGAATTTCTCCGCCCTGGTCGCTTCCCTCAAGGAGCAGGAGACTTATCTTCAGGCACTGGGTTCCGAGAGCGGATCGCTGGCTTCG
Organism: Delftia tsuruhatensis; assembly: GCF_903815225.1. NCBI lineage: Bacteria > Pseudomonadati > Pseudomonadota > Betaproteobacteria > Burkholderiales > Comamonadaceae > Delftia > Delftia tsuruhatensis. The sequence goes on along the minus strand of NZ_LR813084.1, from coordinate 3,141,200 downwards.
CTGCCCCGCCAGGTCATTTCGCGCAGCACGGAAAAATCCACGCTAAAAGACTCTAATTCCCGTATTTTCGAAGGTCGGGAATCGGTGGGAGGCATGCCGTTCACGGTGCAATGCGCCTTGCAGATCGACTGTGGACGAATGCCGGATGAATTGTTCCTGCTTGGTGGATATCTTGCAGCCAATTACTCCTCTTTCTGGGCAAGGTCTTCCTTTCCTGCGGCCGATGCCTTCTTTGTGAAGGAGGGCGGGGCCATCAGCCTTGGCGTTCCAGCCATAGGAGTGTCGATTGGAAATCAGAGCACTTCCGAAGAAAGCTACATTGCAACGATAGACTTGATCAAGAGCCACCTGCGTGCACAGGAAGTTTCTTGGGAAAAATCTTTCTCGGCGCGAGATGGTGCATTGCGTGTTGCATGGTTCAGCATGCCGGATGCATCCGAGAAGATCATAGGTCTGATTCCCGTGGATTTTTCACGCCTTGTTGCCAACGAGAGTGGCCCCATCAAGAATGATATATATGCTGCCGTGCTGTTCAGCAGGCAACGCATCAATACCATCGTGAGAACAGAGATTCCAATGCCAAGGCACATCTTCTGGCTCATGCACCGTGACTTCGGCATGCTCATGGGGAGTGGCCCTCCCCCTGAGGTCGGCAATCGTGGAATGGATTATACGCGCGATGGACTTTCATTGAAGATTGAAGATCCGTCCGGTGCATGGACAGGTTATTACAAGATCGACTATTCCGTGTTTCTGGATGGCAGCCTGTGGGCGCCCTTCGGATCCATGTTGTTGGTGGCGGTATTGAGCATTCTTGCCGGGATTGCCTATAACAGGCGATTCAATCGCAGCGTCATGGACCCTGCGATGGATGCGCAAAGAAGCATTTTGGAAAGCGACGAGTTCAACAGGACATTGATAGAGACGGCGCCCGTGGCCATATGCCTGGTTGCGCATGGAACGGGACAGATCGTTTTTCGAAATTCCCAGGCGCAGGAATGGCTACGCGCTACCGATGGATATCTGAAGCCCGTGCCGGGGAGCAATGTGGAGGCGTTGAGAAAGGTGGTCCATGCGCAGCATCCAGGCACGATGGAGAGAATAGACGTCGCTCAGGGAAAGACACTGCACCTGTCGTATGCGCCTACGCGCTACATGGGACAGAAGGTCATTCTTTGCATATTCGCAGATATCAGCGCCCGGGCGGAAATAGAACGAAGCCTGCAGTCGGCAAAGCTGGCCGCCGATGAAGCCAACGAGGCAAAATCCAGCTTCCTGGCCACCATGAGCCATGAAATCCGCACGCCGCTGTATGGCGCCCTGGGAACGCTGGAGCTTCTTGGCATGACGGATCTCACGCCGTTGCAAAGGCAGTATGTGGAGCGCATTGACGATTCGTCCACGGTCTTGCTGCAAATCATCAGCGACATCCTGGATACCAGCAAGATCGAGGCCGGGCAGTTGCAGCTGGAGAAGTCTCCCTTCAACCCGCGTGACCTGGTGCAAAGCTGTACCAGCTCGTACGCGGCAATGGCGCAGCGAAAGGGCCTGTTGCTGTTTTCCTGTGTGGAGACCGACGTTCCCGTTTCGGTGGTGGGGGATGCCGTGCGCCTGCGCCAGATTCTGGGCAACCTGATCAGCAATGCCATCAAGTTCACCGATGCCGGCCATGTGATCATTCGCGTACGCCGGCTCGATGAGCAAGGGGCACAGGCGCGGCTCGTTTTCGAGGTCGCCGACACGGGCGTTGGCATCGAGAAGTCGCTGCATGGACAGCTGTTCACGCCCTTTTTCCTGGTCAAGAACGGCAACCGCACCGCTCGCGGTGCGGGGCTGGGCCTGTCCATATGCTGGCGGCTTGCCCAGATGATGGGTAGCACCATCCAGCTCAGGAGCGAACCTGGACTGGGGAGCAAGTTCTGGTTCGAGCTGGTATTGAGGAACGACCCTGAATCCCTCGAATCCGCCCCGGACCTGAAAGCGGTCCAGGTCGTAGTGCGTACACCCCACACCGAGCTGACGGAGAACATCTGTGCGTGGATGCGGCACTGGGGGGCCAGGGCGACGGCGGCCGGGCGCGAGCTGGCAGCGGCCCGGCCGGACGAATTGCTGCTGGATGTCCTGCAGCCGCCGGGCTTCATCGAGTCGAACTGGCAGGGGCGATATCTGAACGTCTCGACGGCTGGCCAGTCATCCGGCAATCCCGAGATCGACGGCCACAGTGTGTTGAGCCTGGGTTTCGGCATCGTCGACGTCGTCAGGGGGATGCAGCGCACGGCGGCTGCGGAATCCCGTCTGCCGCAATTCGGCTTGCGTGTGCTGATTGCCGAGGACAATCCGGTCAACCAGGTCACCCTGAAGGGACAGCTGGAAAGCCTGGGTTGCGAGGTCACCGTGGCCGACGATGGGGCCGAGGCCTTGGCATTCTGGGATATCAGCCCGCATGACTTCGTGCTGACCGATGTGAACATGCCTTACCTCAACGGTTATGAGCTCGCCGAGAGGCTGCGCTCGGAAGGCGTGACCTGTCCCATCGTGGGCGTGACGGCCAATGCCATGCTGGATGAGGAAACCCGTTGCCTGAAGGCCGGGATGAATGCCTGGCTGGTCAAGCCCATCCAGCTGCGGACCCTGGTGCGCACGCTCCGAAAATTCGCCCCCCCGCATACGCTGTCCCAGGCGGCCATGGCAGACACGGCGCCCATGCCCTTGCCACCCTTCGAAGCCAATGTGCTCAGGGAACACCGAGTACTGTTCATGCAGTGCATGAACGATGATGTGCGGACACTGGCGCGCGGCCTGGACGAACTGCGGCCCGACCTGGCCACGCATTCGCTTCACCGCATGCGTGGCGCACTGCTGCTGGCCGGCCTGAGGGATTTCGCCACGAAGACTGAATTACTGGAAAAACAGATTCAATCGCAAGGTCTGGACGAGGGCGCGCAGGAACAGCTCGCGTCCATGCTGTCCGGTCTCCGCGACCTGCTGGCTCGACTCTAGGGAAAGTATCTTTCAGGCCCAGCCCATGAAAATCAAACTCAGTATCGCCGTCGTTGATGACCATGCCGTGGTTCTGCATGGTGTCAAGGAATTCCTGGAACAGGATTCCAATCTGGACGTCGTGGCGACATTCACCACGCCTTCATCCCTGATGGAGTATGTCAAGGACAGGCCGGTGGACATCGTCGTCACCGACTACTCCATGCCCAGTGACGATATCTACGGCGACGGGCTTCGCTACGTGGCCTACCTGATCCGGAATTTCCCCGAGACCAGGGTGCTGGTCTTCACCACGGTGTCCAACCCGATGATCATTTCCGCCTTGTATGACGCTGGAGTCACCGGTGTTCTGCTGAAGGAGGAGCCTCTTTCCCAGCTGACGGCTGCAATCCAATGCGTGCGCTTGAATACGCGCTACTATTCGCTGTGCCTGCAAAAAGACGGCATGCACCGCAAGCAGCCGGTTTTCCTGAGGGACCGCATCGGCAACCTTTCCCCTCGGGAATTCGAAGTGTTGCGCCACTTCGCCAAGGGAGAATCCATTACCCAGATCGCGGAGCGGCTCAGGCGCAGCGTCAAAACCGTGAGCCTGCAGAAAAACTCCGCCATGCGCAAGCTGAACGTTGACAGCAACCAGGAGTTGATCGCCTTTTGCGGCGAGCACCACCTGTTCGATTGACCGGCCACAGGCACGGCGGCTTGAGCCGGCATCAGCCAAATGGCAGGACAGGCTGTCCTTCGCGCTCCAGCAGCCACAGCCTTTTTTTGGCACGCGTCATGGCGACATAGAGGCGGTTGCGTTCCAGGAAGGCCAGGGAATGCGGCACTGTGGCCGGAAAGCGGCCAGGCGCCATGAAGGGAAGGGCGACATGGTCGTATTCCTTGCCCTTGGCCTCCTCGATCGTGGTCAGTTGGAAATCGAAGCCGCGCTCGGCACGCACGGCGCGTTCAAACCGGCTTTCCATGGCCGTCACCTGGGCGAGCAGATCCTGCACGCCCATGCCCGCCACGGCGTCCATGAGGGATTGCACGCGCAGGCGAAGACCGGCGGCCTGCGCCGTGGTCAAAGGGGTGGCGGCGAACAGGCCCCAGACATCGGCCTGCTCCAGCAGGGTGTGGGCATCGGACTGCAGGGCCAGGGGAAGTTGCAGGAAATTGCCGAAAGCCTTGAAGTTGCGCTGGCCACCCTGGAGACTGGACTCGCCACTCAGGAAGCGCCAGATGATCTGCGGGTTGTGCTGCATCTCCTCGGCCATGCGCTGTGCCAGCGTATGGCGGCTGGCGGAGTCGGCCATGTCGCCGCCCGATACGCTTCCCTTGCCGTAGAACAGGGCGCCTTCGACGAAGGCCGCCAGGACCTCGCGGCCCAGGATGCCGGGCTGTGCCTTCCACGACAGCGCCTGCATGCCGTGCGCATGGCACAGGCCCAGCAGCAAGGCGATCTCGCGCTGCAGATAAAAGCGTTTGAAGCCGTAGAAGCTGGCCGTCTTGCCAGCCCTGTGGATGGCCCACTCCAGTGCGCAGGCATCCTGCTCGTGGCGCAGGATCACGGTCAGCGAAGCAGGGCCTCGCGCCGATTCCGCCGCCTGTGCCTGGATGGCGCTGGCGTGGGCAAGGCCCGCCTGGATCTGCAGCAACTGATCAATGCACTGCGCATCGTCGCGATGCAGCAGTTGCACGACGGTGCTGTGGCGGGTCGGCGCCGCGGTCAGTCCCACGCCGAACAAGGCATTGACGGCCTTGGCCACCTGGGGGCCGAAGCGCCGCGACTGCGTCAGGCCCAGTGTGTCGGTGGCCTGGGGCAGCAAATCGCCCAGTTGATGGCGCTTGTCGCGGAACACGGACCAGGCCTGAGGCTCGATGTGCTGGTTGAAGTCGCCCGCCCCGATAAATGCGCTGCGACCGGGCCCCAGCAACGCCCGCAGCAATTGCAGCGCGGCCGGATCCAGGTCATGCATTTCATCGAGCACCACGAGGTCGTACCGGGGCAGGTCCAGCTCCAGCCCCTGCAGGGCTTCGGCGGCCAGTGCATGGCTGCAATCGCCTTCCGCGTAGTACAGCGGGTCGCCGCAATGGTCGATGCGGCGGCGCTCGTACTCGAAGAACAGGCAGGCCAGGCGGTAGTCCAGCAGTTGCTCTTCGCAGAAATCCGCCAGGTCCATGCCCTCGTCCGCAAGGCGCTGGGGCAGCATGGATTTCTTGGCGGCGAGGTTGAAATCCCAGAAGGCATCCAGGTCAATGTCACCGGAATCCTCGAACCGTGGGTCTGGATGCCATGACAGTCGTTGGCGCAGCGCGTCGTGGGCCTGCCGCACATGTCCCAGCAAGGCCACGCGATCGGCCAGGAAGCGCGCGCCGGGGTCTCGGCGCCGGATCTGCTGGGCCGCCCAGCGCTCCACCGTGGTGATCTGTACCTGAGGTGGCACCTCGCGCACCAGTTGGCCCAGGCGGTGATGGAAAGCGGCCACGCCGGCGCGAGAGTAGGTCAGCACCAGGATGCGCTGCGCCTTGCCGCTGCGGCAGGCCTGGACCACCTTGCAGGCAAGCGTCGTCGTCTTTCCCACGCCCGCCAGTGCCGCCACGATGGCCGAGCGGCCCTCATGCGCGAGGATGGCCTGCTGCTCGCGCGAAAGCATGAGCGGCAAGCCGTGATCGGTCGGAAATTCCAGGGAGCGCAAGGACATGGGAATAGAGGAAGGAGGCCGGCTGAAAAACGCCGGGCCAGTGGCGGCAGGCATCCATTGTGGTCGTTTTGGAGAGGTATCTGGCAGGGATTGGGAATCGACGCCGCTCCTTGGATGCGTGTTTTTCCACCCCCCGAGCACACAATTGGACGACGTTGGACGCCGTTGCCTGCGCGCTGACTGCATGATCAGATCGATGCGCCGAACATCTGCCAAAACACGAGCAACGTCGCTCAAAAATAAGCGAAATTTGCTCTTTTTGCAGCAACCAAGAAACGGCCAACTATTTTTTCCATGGAAGCGGCTTTTTCCTTTCCCGATGGGTTTTTGCTCATCAGAATGAAAAAAGCAGACCCACAGAGGAGTTTTTGATGACCGCCTGCAGCACCGCCCCGACGACCTCCGCCATCAATGCCGCGCCTTCCGCAGGCAGCCCCGTGCAGTGGCATGCCCGCCCCGCGCAAGGCGACCGCTTGCCCTTCGAGGGGGCCTGGAGCGTGGAAGCCATCCAGGAACTGCTGGACAAGCCCTTCATGGACCTGATGTTCCAGGCCCAGAGCGTGCACCGCGAGCACTGGCCGGCGGGGGACATCGAACTGGCCACGCTGCTGTCCGTCAAGACCGGCGGCTGCCCCGAAAACTGCGGCTACTGTCCGCAGGCCGCGGAATTCGATACTGGCGTCAAGGCCGAGAAACTGATGAGCGTGGACGAGGTCAGGCGCGCCGCGCAGGCCGCCAAGGATGCCGGCGCCACCCGTTTTTGCATGGGTGCGGCCTGGCGCGCGCCCAAGGATCGTGACATCGAGAAGATGAACGAGCTGATTGGTGCAGTGAAGGGCCTCGGCATGCAGACCTGCGCCACGTTGGGCATGCTCCAGCCCCATCAGGCGCAATCGCTGCGCGAGGCGGGCCTGGACTACTACAACCACAACCTGGATACGGCCCCCGAGTACTACCAGGATGTGGTCAGCACACGCCAGTACCAGGATCGGCTGGACACTCTCAAGGCGGTGCGCGGCGCCGGCATCAGCGTATGCTGCGGCGGCATCATCGGCATGGGCGAGGCGCCTGTGCATCGAGCGGGGCTGATCGCACAGCTCGCCAACCTCAACCCGCATCCCGAATCCGTGCCCATCAACAGTCTGGTACGCGTGCCCGGAACCCCGCTGGCGGACAGCGATCCCGTCGATCCCCTGGACTTCGTGCGCGTGATCGCCGTGGCCCGCATCACCATGCCCACGGCACGCGTGCGCCTGTCGGCGGGGCGCCAGCAGCTGGGCGAGGCCGTCCAGGCCCTGTGCTTCATGGCCGGCGCCAACTCCATCTTCTACGGCGACAAGCTGCTGGTCACCGGCAATCCCGACGTGGAGGCCGACACGATGCTGCTGCGCAAGCTCGGCCTCAACGGCACGCGCACCTCGGTGTCGCAGGAGTGAGCATCAGCGCCGCGGTCCGTCGCCGCCCGACGGGGCAGCGGCATCCGGGCCATCCCCGCCATCGTCGAGCAGCCGGGCCGCGCGGTTGCTGAGCGCCGAGTCCGCGCGGAAGTAGCCCAGCACGGTGTTGACGCTGTGATGGCCGGTCAGTGCCATGGTGTCGGACAGTGGCACGTTCTGGCGCCCGGCCTCGGTCACGAAGCCGGAGCGCAGCGAATGCGCAGAGAAATCACCCTGCACGCCGGCCAGTGCGCAGCGCTGGCGGACGATGTCCCGCACGGCCGCGGGCGACAGCGGCTCGCCCACATGGCCGCCCTTGCGGATACGCCGGAAAAGAGGGCCTTCCTCGATGCGCGCCGCATGCAGCCATTGCGCTAGCGCCTGGGCGGCGCGTCCCGTGAGGGGCTTGTGGTTTTCGGGCGCCTCCCTGCCGGACTGGTTGGTCTTCGAGTGGGCAAGGGTGTAGATGTATTCCCCGGGTCCCACGGCGCGCAGGTGGCGCATGTCGGCGGTGGCCACTTCCGAGCGCCGGCGCCCGCCGCTGGCCCAGGCGAACAGCAGCAGGGCCCGGTCCCGCATGCCTCGCAGGCTGTCGTCGCAGGTGTCCAGCAACCGCTCCAGCAGCTCCCGCGTCAGTGCATCCTTTTTCGCCGGCCTCTCGCCGCGGCGCGCATAGGCCTTGCGCGTGCGGGACATCAGCTCGCGCACCGCGCCGTCCTGGCAGGGGTTGGCCAGACCATGGACCTGGTGCGCCTTGGACAGCACGGCCACCCGGTGGACCAGCGTGCCGTGCGAGAGCGCGCCCGGCCTGGCCTTGTATCCCGCCTCGACCAGCGCGTGGTCCATGTGCACCGGCATCTCGCTGGCCAGTCCTGCTCCGGTCTGGCGTTGGGCATGGTCGATGATGAATTGCAGCACACAGGCCACATCCACGGGCAACTTCATCTGCCGCCCGAACCGCAGCGCATGCCAGGCTGACCAATAGCGCATGGCGCTCTGGTAGCTGTTGCGCGTGTTGGTGGACTCGCCCTCGCGCAGCAGCTCGCGCACGGCCTGCCGGGCGGCAGGCTCCAGCCCATGCGTGAGTGCGGCATCGCCTGTTCGAGTCTCATCCGCGATGGAGGGGAGGGGGGGCAGGAGAGGAGGACCTTGGCGCATCCCCCGATTGTCTCTCGCGACGGCAGGGATACCGGGCTGCCACCTTTCTTCTGTCCAAGGGGCATGGCATCCGTTTTTGGGTGACAAGGCGGCTCGGGTGCCGCCAAAGCCGTGTAATGTCCATATCTGTTCTGTAAGAAATTTTCATATGTATTATTTAATACATGATACATATGATGTGTTACGTTTATATCAAATAACTCACGATAACAATCTCTTATCGTTGGTAAAAAGCCGGACTGTTCAAGATATGCAGAAAACAACCACCCGTGGCGTGCAGGAAGCCGATGTCTGGGCCGCCGCAGACGTATTGATTGCGCAAGGTCTGCGGCCGACCATCGAGCGCGTGCGCCAGCAGATCGGCAGGGGCTCGCCCAATACCGTCAGCCCCATGCTGGAGTCCTGGTTTGCAACGCTGGGCCAGCGCCTGGGCGTGGCAGCCGGGCAGGGCGAGGCACCTCCGTCCTCCGTGCCTGACCCCGTGCAGCGCCTGGCGCAGCAGCTTTGGGAGACGGCACAGCAGGAGGCCATGGAAGCGGCCCGTGCAGCGCTGCAATCACGCGAGCAGGCCGCGCAGCAAGCCCAGGCCGAGCTGGAGCAGCAGCAAGAGCAGATGGCGCGGCGAGAAGCCGCCATGCAGGCGCAAAAAGACGCCATGGACCAGGCGTTGCAAGTGGCCCAGGCCCAGTCGCAGGACCTTTCGCGCCGGCTCGACGAGATGCAGCAGCAGTTGCAGGACCGCGACGCACGCCTGGAGGAAATGCACGACGCGCTGGCCGAAGCCGCGCGCCAGCGCGAGGCGCTGCAACAAAAGCATGGGGAGGAGATGCAGGCCGCCTCGCAGGAGCGCCAGCGCCTGGCGGAGCAGTACGCAGGCAACGAACGACACATGCTCAACGAGGTGGACCGGGCACGCCAGGAGCTGGCCGCGGCGCGCAAGGCGGCGCTAGATCAGGAACGCAAGGCAGAGGCACGCTACCTGGAATTGCAGGGACGCCATGAGCGCAGCGAGCAGGAGCAGCTGGATCTGCACACCCAGCTGCAGACGGCGCGCAACGCCGCTGCCCTGGCACAGGAACGGGCGGCCGATCTCAAGAGCCTGCTGGAGGCGCAGCAGCGCCTGGCATCGGGCGCTTCGGCGTCCGAGGCTGCCGCCTTGCTGCCGGCTGGCCGGCGCACCAGCCTTTCGGCGGCACGCCGCTCCATGACGCGCCTCAGGGATCGGCGGGGTTAGCGGGCTGCGCACGTCAGGCGCGGGGAACCGGCAGCGCGCCGTGTGCTGGAGGCCCGACTCTCAGCGCTCGCCGGCCAGTTGCCGGCCGAGCGCCTCGTAGGCCGGCAGCGTGGTCGGATCATTGGCCGCATTGCCCGCCACCGGGTGCGAGGCAAAGCGCGCGATCACCATCTGGGCCTTGGGGTCGATGTAGAGGGTCTGCCCGTGCACCCCGCGCGCGGCGAAGGCGCCATGGGCGTTGTGCGTGATCCACCACATGTTGCGGTAGGTCCAGCCCGGCAGCAATCTGTAGCCGGCCTTGGCGAAGGCGGCAGGATCGACGCCGCGGCGGATGTCGTCCACGGCGGCGGCAGGGATGACCTGCTGGCCATTGAACTGGCCACGGTTGCGGACCATTTCGCCAAAGCGCGCCAGGTCGCGCAGGCCCAGGCTCAGGCCACCGCCCGCGAACGGCGTGCCCAGGGAGTCCACCGACATATAGGCATCCTGCTCGGCGCCCAGGCGACTCCAGATGCGCTCGGACAGCAGATCGGCCACCGATTGGCCGCTGGCACGCGCCAGCACCCAGCCCAGGGCATCGGTGTTGGCCGTGCGGTAGCCGAAGGCCTTGCCATGGACACCCTCGGGCTTCACGGTCTGCAGGAACTCGTAGTAGCTGCGCGGTCCCGTGTAGTCGCTGGGCTTGGGAAGCGGGTTGCCGGCCGCGGCATGGGCCCAGACCTCGGCCTGCGGGTCCGCGTAGTCCTCGCTGAAACGTATGCCCGTGGTCATGTCCATGAGCTGGCGTACCGTCGCGCTGCCGAAGGCCGAGGCCGACAGCTCGGGAACGTACTCGGCCACGCGGCGCGAGGGATCCAGTCGCCCTTCGGCTGCCAGCACGGCCGCCAGCGTGCCGATGAAGGACTTGGTCACGGACATGGCGCCGTGCTGCCCCTGGGGCTTGAGCACGCCGAAGTAGCGCTCGTAGACCACGCTGCCCTTGTGCAGCACCACGATGCCATCGGTGTAGTTGGCCTTGAGGGAGTCGCGCCAGGTCATGGTCTGGCTCGCGCCCAGCGGGGTGAAGCGCAACTCGTCGATGTCTTCGCGCAGGGCCTGCGGCAAAGGTGCCGCCGGCCCCAGCCCACGCGACACGTTCACCGTGGGCATGAGCTGGCGAAAGTGCGAGACGCTCCAGCGCATGGCGGGGAACTGGAAGTAGGAGCCGTCCTCGAACCGCAGCACGCGGTCCGGGGGTGGGGGAGAGCCCACCATCCAGCCCAGTCGGGCGGGATCGCTGGCATCGGCATCGGGATAGGTGGCGGGTCGCACGGTAGGGCCCGCCATGGCGCAGGCCAGTTCCAGCGAGCAGGCCACGGCGGCCATCAAGTGTTTGAGCTGCATGGCGGCAACGATACTACGGTTGCCCACGGCCTTCGGGCCTGGGGAATGCCTTTTGAAAACCCTTACAGGAACCGAGCACACGGAATGCGGCAATCCGCTGTCGCCGACCACGGTCCTGTCTCCATCGAATCCGATGAAAAGCCTGCAAGACCTGGATATCTTCGTACGAACGGCCGACAGCGGCAGCCTGTCGGCTGCGGCACGCGCGCTGGACCTGACGCCGGCGGCGGCCAGTGCCGCCCTCAAGCGGCTGGAGGCGGAACTGGGCGTGGCGCTGTTCGTGCGCTCCACGCGCAGCCTGCGCCTGACGCAGGAGGGTGAGCTGTTCCTGGAGCAATGCCGCCCGGCGCTGGCCAGCCTGTGGCAGGCGCGCGACCAGCTCGCCGGGGGACAGGCCGCATGGCGGGGCACCCTGCAACTGGCCGCGCCGTCGGACCTGGGGCGCAATGTGCTCATGCCCTGGCTGGATGCGTTCCAGCAGCAGCACCCGGGGGTGGACCTGCGCCTGCACCTCTCCGACCGTGCCGCCAACGTCTACAGCGATCCCGTGGACGCGGCGTTCCGCTATGGCAGGCCCCAGGATTCGAGCCTGGTGGCACTGCCGCTGTCGCTGACGCACCGGCGCGTGCTGTGCGCGGCCCCTTCGTACCTGCAGGCCCGGGGCACTCCTCGCACGCCCCATGACCTGGACGCTCATGACTGCCTGTGCTTCATGCTGGGCGAGGAAGTGCACGATCGCTGGAGCTTCTGGCAGCAAGGGCAGCCGGCTGCGGTCCAGGTGCGCGTGCGAGGCCGCAACATCGCCAACGACGGCGACGCCGTGCGGCGCTGGGCCGTCGCCGGCCGGGGTATCGCCTACAAGTCCTATTTCGACGTGGCCGAGGATCTGGCAATGGGGCGCCTGCAGGCGCTGTGCACGGAATGGACGACCGAGCAGGTGCCGCTGTTCCTGGTGGCTCCCACGCGCAGGCAGTTCACGCCCCTGGTGCGGGCGCTGAAGGACTTCGTGGCAATCAGGCTGGCTCGGCTGGAGCAGGCCCGGCCCTGAGATCCTGCGGCGAAAGCTCGACGGGCCCATGCACATGGTGCGTCCGGCAAACCCGGCGCTGGAGCACATGCGACTCGATCACCGGGCCCGCATTGCCGGCCGTCAGGCGACCGTACCAGACACCCTCCGGGTAGACGATGGCCAGTGGCCCCTGATTGCAGGGGTACTGGCAGCTGGTCTGGAGCAGGCGCAACCGGCCGCGCAGTGTGCTGCTGGCCTGCACCGCATCGCCCAGGCTGTGCCAGACATCCACGGCGCCCAACGCCGTGCAGCGCGGCCCGGTGCAGACCAGTGCATGGTGCTGGTGTTCCGGCACCTGGGACCAGGCGTGGGGGTCATGCTGCCAGTTGTCTCCCGCGGTGTCGGCGATGTCGGAAATCCGCATGGCCCCGGTGATCTGGGCCAGCAGCAGGGCCGGCATGGCGGATGCGCCCAGCAGGGGATCGGCGAATCTCACCTGGGTGCCCTGTTCCTGCTGTGCCGAACGCCAGCGCATGGCCAGCTTGTGCAGCCAGCGCAGCAAGGCCGGCTCGTCGGGCGAGAACAGCGGCAGCACGACGATGCAGCGCGCCGGCAGGCATTGCTGCAGGGCCTCGGGCAGCGAGGGCGATGCCTTGTCCACGAAGGCCGCGACCACCTGGCAGGCGGGCTCGAGCATGTCGCGCAGTGCCTCGGCCAGGTCGGTCAGGCTTTGCCGGGACGCGGCACCGGTGCCGCCGCGACCGAGCACGACCACGGCATCGGGAAGACCTGAGCAGGAGGGAGCCGGGAAGGCGTCAGAGGTTTTCATCGGGAATGAAGCTGATGCGCAGGCGGCCCGTGGCCGCGTGGATGTCCACCTCGGCCGCCACGCCGTAGACCTGGCGAATGGTGGCCGGCGTCAACACCTGGGCTGGTGTGCCCTGGGCGACGATGCGGCCATGCTCCATGAGATGGAGGCGGTCGCAGTAATGGGCTGCGATGTTGAGATCGTGCAGGGCAACGATGCTGCTGACCCTTTGCCTGCGCACCAGGGCCATCAGCTCCAGCTGGTGGCGTATGTCCAGGTGATTGGTGGGCTCGTCCAGCAGCAGCAGCCGTGGCTGCTGGGCCAATGCCCGGGCCACGAGCACGCGCTGCTTCTCGCCACCGGAGAGGCTGGAGAAACTGCGCTCCTCGAGGGACGATGCGCCCACCTGGGCCAGTGCCTGGCGCATGCAGGCCAGGTCCTGCACGCTGTCTCCGGCCCAGGGGGACTGGTGAGGGATGCGGCCCATCAAGACGGCCTCCCGCACCGTGAAGTCGAAACCGTGCGGCGACTCCTGGGCCAGCACCGAGGCCTGGGCCGCGAACTGCCGCGCCGTCATGTCCTGGATGTCGCGCCCCTCCAGCAGCACGCAGCCGATGTCCGGCCGCAGAACGCGGTAGAGCATGCGCAGCAGCGTGGACTTGCCGCTGCCGTTGGGACCTATCAGTCCCAGGCACTCGCCGTCCTGCAAGCCCAGGTGGACCTGGTCCACGATACGCCGGGGGCCGGCGCTCCAGGAAAGATCCCGGGCTTCGAGCATCATGGCCGCCGCTCCCCTTGCACCGGCTGGCGCACCAGCATCCAGACAAAGAAGGGACCGCCGATCAGCGAGGTGATCACCCCTACGGGAAGCTCCATGGGAGCGAAGGCCGTGCGCGCCACCAGGTCCACCAGCACCAGCAGCAGGGCGCCGGCCAGGGCCGCCACCGGCAGCACGCGGCGATGGTCCGTACCCACGAGCATGCGCGCGGCATGGGGAACGATCAGGCCCACGAAGCCGATGGCACCGCTGACAGCCACCATGGTGCCCGTCAACAGCGACACCGCCAGGAACAGCGCACGCCGCAGCCGCGCCGTATCCACGCCCAGTGTGGCAGCAGCCTCGTCGCCCGCCAGCAGGGCGTTGAGCGGGCGCGTCTGCAGCGCCAGCCACAGCAGGCCGGCGACCAGCACGGTGGCGGGGATGCCCAGCTCCTCCCATTGCGTTCCGGCCAGGCTGCCCAGCGTCCAGGTCAGCAGGGCGTTGGCCAGGTCACGCTGGCCGGAGGACAGGGTGATCAGGCTGGTCACGCCGGCCAGCACATAGCCGATGGCCACGCCCCCCAGGATCAGCCGCGTGGCATGGATGCGTCCCTGGGCGCGGGCCAGTGCATAGACGGCCACGGTGGCCATCAGTGCACCCGCGAAAGCGCCGGCGGTCAGGGCGTACATGCCGGCCGAGGCCAGCGCCCCGAAGGCCAGCACGGAGACCGCGCCCACGGAAGCGCCCGAGGACACGCCCAGCAGGTAAGGGTCGGCCAGGGGATTGCGCACCATGGCCTGCATGATCACGCCGACCACGGCCAGGCCCGCGCCCACGAGGGCCGCCAGCAGCACGCGCGGCATGCGGATCAGCCAGACGATCTGCTGGTGCTGCGGCGTGATGCCCTCCAGCGCAGGAGCGTTCCCGGCTCCGAGGGCCTGGAGCAGCCGGCCCCCGGCGATGCGCCAGACCGTGCCGGCCGGCATGTCCACCGGCCCCCAGGTGACGGCCAGCGTCATGGCCAGCAGCAGGGCCGCGGCCAGCAGCATGCACCAGGCACGGGCGGCGCCATGGCGACCGGGCCTGCGCGCTTCAGCGCCCGCCATGGTCTGGCGCCGGCATGCGCTGGGGGTGCAGGGCCTGTGCCAGGGCACGGGCCCGCGCGATGTTGCGCGGCCCGGGCGTGGCCTCGGCGTAGCTCATCACGAAAAAGCGCCGCTCGCGGATGGCATCGACGCCGGCCAGCTCGGGCCTGGACAGCAGGAAGTCGATCTTGCCCTGGGCATGGGGCTGGCCGTAGTCGATGATGACGATCCACTGCGGGTTGCGCTGCACCACGTCCTCCCAGTTGCCCGCCGGCCAGTTGCTGGGAAGGTCGTCGAAGATGTTGCGCCCGCCCGCCTCGTCGATCATGGCGCGCGGCATGCCGTAGCGGCCCACGGTGACGGGAATGTCCTGTCCGCTGTCGTAGACGAAGACCGAAGGCCGCCGCTGCACGCCCTGCATGCGTCGGCGCAGATCCGCCAGATCGCGCTCCAGGCCCTGCACCAGGTGCCCGGCGTGCTCGTCGATGCGGAAGATGCGGCCCAAGTTGCGCAGATCGGTCAGGCCATCCTCCAGAGCGACCTGGCTGCGCGGTCCCATGCGGATGCAGGATTCGGACAGCACATAGGAGGCGATCCCATGGCGCTGCAGCAGCTCGGGCGTGACCTGACCCTGGCGAAAGCCGTAGCTCCAGCCGCCGAAGACGAAGTCGGCCGAAGCGCCGAGGATGGCCTCCAGGTTCATTTCGCGCTCCGCCAGGCGGGGCACGCGGGCCAGCGCGTCCCGCAGGGCCGGGTCGATCTCCTTGGCCGCCGTGATGCCGCTGTAGCCCACGAGCCGCTCGCCAAGACCCAGGAAGAGGAACATCTCGGTGATGTTCACGTCGTGGGTCACGGCGCGCTGCGGCGTGCTGGCGTAGGTCACGGGGCTGCCGCAGACGTCGACCGTCACGGCCGCCTGCGGGGCCGGTGCAGGCTCCTGCGTCTCGGACCCACCGCGTGAGCAGCCGCTCATGAGCAAGGCCGCTGCCACGCCGATGGCGCACAGGCGTCGAAGTCTCGCAAGGCGCGCCATGGCCGTCAGAAGCGGATGTGGGCCGCGATCTCGAAGCGGCGGCCTTGCCCGATCAGGAACTGGCTGCCGTAGCTGGAGCCCAGATACATCTTGTCGGTGAGGTTGCGGCCGATCAGGCTCAGCGTGGTGCGCGCATCCATCTGCCAGCTCAATGCGGCGTCGGCCACGGTGTAGGAGGGCAGGGACACGGTGTTCGCGTTGTTGCCGAAGCGTTCCCCCACATGGCGCAGGCCCAGCGAGGCCTGCCAGGCCCCCACGCGATAGTGGCCCCAGAGATTGGCCGTGGTCCTGGGCACATTCATCGGACGGTTGCCCGCGCGGTTGCCGCCGGCCTCGACGAGCTTGTCGAACTTCGCGTCCGTATAGGCCAGGTTGCCTTCCAGGCGCAGCGCGGGTGTGGCCTGGAAAGCGGCGGTGAACTCCGCGCCGCGAGAGGACTGACTGCCGCCCTGGATGGAGATGGCCGGGCGGTCCGGGTCGCGCGTGATGATGTCGTCCTTCTGGATGTCGAATACCGCCAGCGTCCACTCGCCGCGCCCGTCCGCCACCTGCTGCTTGATGCCCACCTCGGCCTGGCGTCCCTTGCTCAGCGCATAGGCGCTGTTGGCCAGATTCAGCGACACCAGGCTGGTGACGGGGTCGTGCCCGGAGCTGAGCTGCGCATAGGCATGGGTGTCGCGGGCCAGTTCGTAGGTCAGGCCCAGGCGCCACGAGGTGGCAGCCAGCGTCTTGTTGAAATCCGCGGCGCCCACCAGGGAATGGCTGGAAAAATCATAGACATCGCGGCGCAGGCCGGCCATGGCCAGCCAGCGGCCGCCGATGCGCCAGGCATCTTCCAGGTACAGCGCATGCTGGGTCACTCCGGTCTCGGTCTTGGGGGCGGTGACATCGGGGCTGACCCAGCTGCCATGTGCCGGGTCCCAGGCAGAGATCGTGGAGGAGCCGCGATAGGGCGAATTGTTGGACAGCCGCAGGTTGATGCGGGCCGCTTCCCAGCCCATGGCCAGCTTGTGCGCTCCCCCATCCACGTTCAGGCCCAGGCGGTTGCCGGTCTGCTCCAGGTCATGCAGGATCTCCAGGTAGTCCGAACGGGCCACGGTCCCGGCCACCGGATTGAAGGCATAGGACTCGATGTTGCGCCAGTGGCGGTCGGACTGCACGTGGTAGAGCTCGTTGCGCACGGTCAGCCAGTCATTGGCCTTCCACTGCACCTTGGCGCGCAGGCGCTCGTCGGCATAGCGCACGATGCTGTCTTCGGCGTTGTAGTTGCGATCGCGCAATGCCTCCACCACCTTGCCGTCCAGGCCCGGCGTGCCCCAGTAGCGGCTGGGTTTCTGCACGCTGCGGTCGGCGATCAGGTCGACCAGCAGGTCGCTGGTGGGCTCGAAACGCAGCGTGCTCATGAATTTGCCGCTGCGTGACTGGTCCAGGTCGCGCTCGCCCGCGCTGCGCGCGGTGTAGCTGTCGATGCGGTAGCTGGCGTGAGCGCCCAGTGCCCCGGTGGCGCCCAGGCCCAGGCGCAGCGTATCGTCCGTGCCCGCGCCCAGCAGCACCTCGGCCGAACTGGTGCGGCTGGGCTGCTTGCGGATGGCGTTGATGGTGGCGCCCATGGTGCCGCTGCCATACATGAGGGAGGCAGGGCCGCGCAGCACGTCGATGCGCTCATAGCCCCAGCTATCGCCGGGATAGGCCGTGGTGCCGGCGGCCACGCCCAGCACCATGCCGTCCTCGGCCACGCCCACGGAATTCACGCCCGCGAAGCCCCTGCTGCTGAAGGAAAGGCCGCCGTTGCCCGGAGAGCCGCTGGAGCTCAGGCCCACGGTGCGCGTGATGGCCTCCACCAGGCCATGGTCGCCGCGCTCGAGTACCTGCTCGGCCGAGACGCCATCCACGCCTGCCGGCACTTGCTGGTTGGAGACGCCGGTATGACTGGCCGTGTGCGCAGGCCGGGCCAGTTGCTGCCCGAGGCGCTCTGCCTGACCCGAGACCTGGACTTCGGGCAGTACGGTCTGTGCCTGCAACGGCAGGCAAAGAAAGGCGCAGGCCAGGGCCAGCGGGCTCGGTCGAGGGACCAAGGAAGGGGACACGGACTCGCGGTGGCGAGAGGAGAAGGAATGCATTTCGAACATCGGTCTTCGACCATCTGATGCGAAAGCAAGGCACTGCCAACCCTCCAGCCAGCGCGGGAGGAACGGGGACAGGACATTGCCATCTGCACCCCGCAGACAGTCGAGAAAACGCCAGACACGCAGGCGCGGAACGCAGCAGGCCGGTCTCCGGGCTCACAAGCGGCGAGAGAGTCTTCCCCCACCGGCGCTCCGTCTTCCCGGGCCACACGCGGCGCTGCATGATGCAGCCCACGCCCTTGGCCCAGTGACGGCCTGCCATCGCCGATATCGGAATCGGCGGGGCAGGCATGGAACGCCTTGACTTGTCTACCGTTGCGGGGGCAGCCAAGGCCTGTGCCGGCATGCGCACCATGGCATATGCAGGCAGTCACCTTGTTCCCGTTTCATCCACATGGCTGGCATGCGGACACCTGTTGCACGGATGCCTTTGCAGGCGGCGCATTATAGCCAGCGGCCCGGTCATCCAGGCAGGGCATGGCGACGGCCAAGGCATGCACGGGCGCCAAGCACTCAACCCGCCTTGCGGAACGTGAGATTGATGCGCCGCCCGCCCAGCAGTGGATGAGGCTGGTCCTTGAGCGGCAGCACACCATGGTGGCGCAGCCGGTCCACTCCACCCCAGACCAGCACATCGCCATGCTGCAGCACCACCCTGGCGGGCTTGTCCGAGCGTGCCAACCCGCCGAACAGGAAAATGGCCGCCATGCCCAGCGACACCGACACGATGGGCGCATCCAGGTCGCGCT
This sequence comes from Delftia tsuruhatensis, assembly GCF_903815225.1. Taxonomy (NCBI): domain Bacteria; kingdom Pseudomonadati; phylum Pseudomonadota; class Betaproteobacteria; order Burkholderiales; family Comamonadaceae; genus Delftia; species Delftia tsuruhatensis. The sequence goes on along the minus strand of NZ_LR813084.1, from coordinate 3,122,735 downwards.
CGTCACGGTCCTGGTGCAATGACAGCCGGTTGCCGGGCAGGTATTGATTGATCAGGCAGGCGTCGGGCACGAAACCTCCGAAACCCGCCGCTGCCGCAGCATCGCGTGCAAACTGCAGGAAAGCGGCGGGCATGGCGGGCCAAGGCCGACCGTTGAGCGGATCGACACCACTGTAGCGGTAGCCGCGCCGATCGCTGGTCCAGCCCAAGGTGCCGCAGTTGGTCATGGCCACCGACATGGTGAAGCCGCCCGGCGTGACCAGATGGCGCAAGGGCGCGCCGACCATGACGCGCTCCAGCGCCGCGAGCAGGGACGGGACGCAGGGCAGGGCATGGCCGCGCAGTACCACGGACTGGGGGCCGATCATTTCGGTTCCCATGGGCGGCTCGTCGGCAAAGAGATCCAGTGTGCTCATGTCAGCGCATCAAGGGGCATCGCGGAAGCGGTGTAGCGAAGAAAAACGAGTCGGTCGTGGCCGCAGGAAGGTCAACGCCTGCAGTCTAGGCCCGCGGGCACGGGAGCGCCTCCCGAATCTTGCGGGCCTTCGGCGGTGGACAGCACGTCAACCGGGCCGCCTCCGGCTGGACAGGCCGGGGAGGGCAAGGCGCCGCATACCTGTAAACAATCGCGCCATCCACTTCGCATCACAGGCGCCTTCAAAGGCCGGCGACCCGCATGTCCAGCAACGTCCACACCCTGTACCTGTTCTTCGACACGCCCCTGCAACTGCGGCGGGTGCAGCTTATCTGCCAATACCTGGCCTGTCAGTCATGGGAGCAGGCCGAGCGCTGGATCCATGAACTCGACCCGCAGCTGGAACGTGCGGCGCTGTGGGATGACGACTGGGGCAATGCCCATGCCCTGGGACATCCCCAGCATCTGGAGCTGGCATTTGACACCCGCACCACGGCGGGCATGCCCTGGCACCTGCTGGAGACCTTGTTCCAGCACGGGCTGCAGTCGGCCGTGCTGCATGTCTTCCACGACCAGGTGGGGGAGAGCGAGCGCTACCATTTCGATGGCGCGCAATGGATCGCCCACCACGCCTGGCTGGCGAAGTATCCGCAGCGTCAGATCCTGATCGATCCCGAAGGCAAGATCTACCCCGCTGCAGGCGAGGGCCCCGGCAGTGACGGCAAACGGGGAGCGGACGGCACGGCTTTCAGCGACCCCGCCCAGCCTATGGCGCTGGCCCGCCTGCGCGAACGCGATGAACAGCGTGAGCGCGAGGCAAAGGAGTCGGTGCAGGCATTGCTGGACACCGTGGCCAGCCTGCGCGAGAGCGGCGTCTCTCCCGTGGATGGCATCGTGGGCCTGTTCGTGCTGCGGGCCGGACTGCGCGGCCTGTTCCAGGCACTGGCCTTCACCGTCGTCGTCGCGCTGGCATTGCGGGGCCGGCACCTGTGGCTCTGGCTGCCCCTGGGCCTGGTGCTGGCCGTGCTGCTGCCGCTGTACCGCATGGCCCGGGCACGGCGCGAGTTTCGGGGGCAGGGCGGCGCAGACACCGCATCCTGAGACAATCGCCGCTCGCCAGAATGAAACAAATTGCACAAGACATGACACCGACTTCCGCCATCGAACAGGGGGCCACCGTGGCCGCCGGTGCCCACGAGGATTTCGGCCATCTGCTGGGTCTGTACATGCGCCGCATCCGTGCCAGCGCTTCGGGCGTGGCCACCGAGATCGGACTGAGCCGCGAGGCCGTCAACAACTGGCGCAATGGCGTCTCCCTGCCCAATCCACGTTCGCGCGACCGGCTGGCGGCCTGTGCTCGGTACCTGCGCCTGACCGAGGCCGAGACCAATCGCCTGTTTGCCGCGGCGGGGTTCGCCACCGAATTTCCCTTGCAGGCGGCGGCCACCGGAGCCCAGCCCTTCGCGGGCTTCATGGACAGGCTGTTCCTGCAACTGGCCCAGGCCAGGCCCTACGCCATCACCATGCTGCTGTCGCCCGCCCACTGGGGCCAGCCGCCGTTTCGCCAGGAGCTGCTGCTGCGCGCCCGCGCTCAGTATGGCGCCGATGCGGTGCTCCATATCCAGCCGCCCTACAGCGTGAGCACGGAAGCATCCGACTATTTTGCGGCCCTCGCACGCCAGTGCGGGCTGGGCGAGGTCGGCTCCGACTATGAGTTCGAGGCACTGCTGGAAAAGCGCCTGCTCGCCGGCGGACGGCTGTTTTGCCTGGTCAGCCGCTTCGAGCAGGGCACGGCGGCGCTGCGCGAGACGCTGGCAGGCATTCTGCGCAGCCTCAGCGAAATGCACAGCGGCCGGCTGCATCTGCTGCTGTGCGGCAGTGAGGCGCTGGCCGATCTCAAGTACCGCAGCGGTGACCTTTCGCTGCTCAACATCGGCCAGGTGGCCCATTGGCCGGACCCGACACTGGAAGATCTCAGGCTCATGGCGCACCAGCACTGGCCCGGCACACACTGGCCGATTGACGTCATCCAGGCGCTGCAGGACCTCACCGGAGGGCATCCCGCCCTCTATGAAGAAGCCCTGCAATGGTTGATGGAGCAGGGGGTGTCCGTGCAAGCCGTGCACTCGCCCCTGTTGCGCGCGCACCTGGTGGCCAGCGCGCGCCTGTGGCAGACCCTGCTGCCCCTGGTGCAGGACCCGGCCGCACGCGAGCAATTGCGCGGCCTGCTGGGTGCGGCCTGCCTGGGCCGTGCGCGCCCCTATCTGCAGGATGCCATGCTCAGGCGTCTGTTCTGGGGCAACCTGCTGCAGGTGCGTGGAACCGGGGAGGGCGCCCATCTGCACTGGCGCTGCGACATCGCCCGCGAAGCCGCCCAGGCGGTATTGCAGGCATGACGGGCGAAAGCCGGCGGACCTGGCTGCCCGGACCCTATTGGCGTGCCGCGCTGCTGGCGGCGGCGACGCTGTTCATCGGAACGGCCATCCTCCTGCCCGGCTACAACCCTGCCACCCGTGCCAGCCTGCAGGGGGCGGAAAGCGCCGGGCGGGTCTGGAACGAGATCAACGTCTGGCGCCTGGCCCTGACGGAATATGTTCGGCAGGAGGAGCGTTGGCCGCAGGACATCGCTGCCCTGGCCCCCGCCATCGCTGCCCCCGTGGTGCGCATGACCTCGCCCCGACCCTATGTGCTGCAGGTGGATATCGTGCAGGACGCCAGTCTGGGCGTACTGTCTGGCACGCAAGCCTTGCTGGAGGTCGACAGCCATGGGCAGAACTGGAATTGCCAGGCCGGCCAGCCCCCCGTTCCGCCGCGCTACCTGCCGCTGAACTGCAGTCAGGCGCCGGGCCAGCCCGAGCATGATCCTTTCGACTGGCTGCGCCGCATCATCTGGACCAGCGCGCTGGTGTTCATCGCTCTGGCCGCGCTGTGGCTGCTGCGCCATCCCCTGATAGGCCCGGCGCAGCTCAAGCCGCAGAGCCTGCGCCGCAAACCCTACCAGCATCTCCCCCAGCTCGATCGGCTGCTCAGGCTCACCGGCCGCCGGTCCGCCGTTCTGCGCGCTGCGGGCATCCGCCTGCCGGACTGGCAGCGCGCGCTGCGCCTGGACCGCGCCGGCCCCGGCGCCCGCGTCCGTGCACTGGCCGAACGCCTGCCCGCAGCCTGCAAGCCGGCGCAAGGTGAATGGGCCTTGCCTGGTGATATGTTCGAATGGACGCTGCCGTCCGAGTTGCCGGTGGCCCTGGGCCGTTGCCTGGTGTACGTGCCTCCGCCCGAACTGGACGAGGGCGAACTGGTCCGCCAGTTGCGCCTGTTGCAGACCGGCGGCGATGTGGTGCTCATTCTGAGTCCCCAGCATCCGCAGTCCCCCATGCCGCTGTTGCTGCGGCATGCGCAGGACCGCGCCAACCTGCACGTGGTCCTGGACAGTCCCTGCCAGACCGAGTGGCTGGTGGGCGGCGAGCCTGTCCAGGTCTTGCTGCGGCTGCTGTCCGGGCAACTGCAGGTCACGCGCATATCGCCCTACCAGACCCGTGGCGGCGTGACACGCGAGGATGTGTTCTTCGGCCGCGAGCGCCTGCTCGCCCGCGTGCTCAACCGCGAGCCGGCCAACTATCTGGTCGTCGGCGGACGCCAGCTTGGCAAGAGCAGCCTACTCAAGGCCGTGCAGCGGCGGTTGCAGGAGCATCCTTCGGTGGCCTGCCATTACATCTCGCTGCGCGACCACCGCCTGGCTCCCCGCCTGGCCGCGCAGTTCGGGCTGCCGGTGACGGCGCCGCTGGAGGAGATCATCGGGCACCTTCAATCGCAATCGCAGGGCATGCGCCTGTACCTGCTGATCGACGAAGCGGACCTGTTCTTCCGGGATGAAGCCCGCCATGGTTACCCCCAGCTCAGTGCACTGCGGGCACTGAGCGAGGAGGGCCGCTGCTGGTTCATGCTTGCCGGATTCTGGGACCTGTATGCGGCGGCATTGCTCGACTACCAGTCGCCGCTGCGCAATTTTGGTGAAATCCTGGCCATCGGCGGACTGGAGCCGGCCGCCTGCCACGCACTGGCGACCGAGCCCCTGCGCAGGCTGCGCCTGGGGTTTGCCAGCGATGCACTGGTCGAGCGCCTGATCGAGGCCAGTGGCAGGCGTGCCAATCTCGTGGCCATTCTCTGCCAGGAGTGCCTGGAAGCGCTGGGCCCGGACGAGCGTGTGATCGAGGAGCGCCACCTGAGCCAGGCCCTGGCGTCCCAGCCCGTGCAGGACGCCCTGGTTGGCTGGGGGAGGCTGAGCACCGACGAGCACGCCTGCCGCCTGGACCGCATCGCGGTCTACCACACGGCCCAGCAGGGCTGGACCAGTCTGAATGCGCTCGATGCCCTGGTGCATTCACAGGGCGGTGCCACGGGTCAGGCACAGGCCCTGCGCCGCGCACTGTCCCGCCTGCAACTGGCCTACGTGCTGCGTAGGGACACCGCCCAGGGCGTGCACGATGCGCGCTACAGCTTCACCATTCCGTTGCTGCAACGCCAGTTCGAGCCACAGGAAACAGCCTTGCTGCTGCGCCAGGAGCTGCAAGCCCTGCCACCCTGAAGCCAAGGGGGCAGGGCGCGGCTGCGGGATCCTAAGGCAGGAAAGCCGGAGACAGCAGGCGCAGCCCGATGGAGAACCAGCGCTCCTGCGTGCCGCTGCCGGCCCGGTTGCCATAGGTGGTGTCGAGTTGGACGTGGTTGGGCACCAGCCAGTAGCGCAGACCCATCTGATAGAACGGCCGACCCTGGTTCTGGCCAAAGGTCTCGGCGATCAGCCAGGTCGACGGGCTCAGTTGCGCTTCCGTGCCAAGACCCCAGGTCATCCGATTCCGGTCGACCTGCTTTTCGCGCAGCCAGCCGAGATTGGTGTGCAGGAAAAGGCGGTCGTCCTTGAACGCGAAGGTCGCGGGCACATTGACGTAGACATCGCCGATCAGGTTGTTGCCGGTGTGGATGTCTGGATGGCGCACATTGCCCACGGTCAGGCCCCAGGCCCATCCGTCGGGCTCCAGCGTCTTGAACAGGGTCTTGCCCTGGATGAGGACGTCGGTGGTGCGCACGCCAAAGTCGCTCTTGCCCCGGGCCGCTCCGATCGCCAGTTCGAGATTGCCCGTGAAGTTGCATGCGGGCTGCGCCCAGTATTCGGTGCTGTCGCGGTTGAACTTCGTCCAGCTCTCCAATTGGCAGGACTTCGGATCGACGATGCGGGCATCGTCGGTGATCATCGGACGGGCCGCTTGCGTCGGGCCGGCGGCCAGCAGTGCCGCCAGCGCCAGGCCACAGGCAGTCAATGGGGCAAGGAGACCAGCCAGGCGCTTGCCCGGTTCAGAAATGCATGCGTGCATGGCGCGAGGCATGGAGTGGTGAATGAGGACTCGTGCACGGCGGCCAGCCACCGTACGGTTCGATTTTTCTCGCGTATTGTTACCGGAGCATGTTCCTGGATGTGGATTCTCGTATTTGATTTAACATAATATACATCGTATCTACTTGAATTCTTCGGGACAGACATCCGGCGGCGCAGAAAATGCAAATGAGAATCCATATCAGTTGGGTAGAATGCCAACCTCATCGATACACCGAGGAAAGGCCCGTGTCCCCATCGACCGACAACGCCGCCAGCCATGCGCTGGGCAGCATGTACGTCCAGCACAATCACTGGCTGGTCGCATGGTTGCAGCGCAAGCTGGGCAATCGCAGCGATGCGGCGGATCTGGCCCAGGACACCTTCACACGCATCTGGGCCGGCGCAAAAGGCGAAGCGATAGTAGAGATCCATGAGCCCAGGGCCTACCTGACGACGGTGGCCAGGCGGTTGCTGGTCAATCACCTGGAGCGCCGCTCGCTGGAGCAGGCCTATCTGGCATCCCTGCATCTGCTGCCGCAGGCCTGTGCGCCGTCGGTGGAGGCCCGCGCCATCCTTCTGGAGACCTTGCAGGAGCTGGATGCACTTCTCGATGCATTGCCCGCCAAGGTGCGCACGGCGTTTCTGATGTCCCAACTGGAAGGACTGTCCTACGAGGAGATCGCCGCACAGATGCAGTTGAGCGTACGCACGGTGACACGCTACATGGCGCAGGGCTTTCGCCAATGCCTGCAAGTGATGCTCCACGGCTGACCATGTCGGTTGCCGATCCACGCATCCTCGATGAAGCGGCCCGCTGGCTGGCCCGCAGGCATGCCTCCGACTTCAGCGAGGTCGAGCAGACCGCTCTGACACGATGGCGCAACCAGAGCTCCCAGCATGAGCATGTCTGGCAACATGCCCAGCAGCTGCAGGATCGCATGGGTTCGGTGCCCGCCGCGGTCGGCATGGCTGTCCTGAATCGGAGCCGCCCGAAAGGCACGCGCCGCCATGTGCTGCGTGCGGCGGCCCTGGCAGCAGCCACTCCTGCGCTGGGATGGCTTGCCTGTCAGCACATGCCCTGGCGGGAGTGGACGGCCGACTACAGGACAGCCAAGGGCGAGCAGCGCACACTCACGCTGGCCGATGGCAGCCGGGTGCTGCTCAATACGGACTCTGCCATCAGCGTGCGCCTGGACCGCGAGGCGCGGTACATCAGCCACCACGCGGGAGAAATTCTCGTAGAGACGTCGCACGCCACGGAGTACGCCGCCCTGCCCTTCATCGTGCAGACGGCGGACGGCCGGATGCAGGCGCTTGGCACACGGTTCATCGTGCGCAAGCATGGGCACGGCACCACCTTGTCGGTGCTGGAAGGTGCCGTGCGTGTCATGCCTGCCGACTCCCCTGCCCCGTGGGTGGTGAACGCCGGCGAGCAACTGGATTTCGATGGCCGCGGCGCCGGCCCGGTGATGCCGCTGGCCATCCGGCCGGATGCCTGGACGCAGGGCGTGCTCCATGCGGAGAACCTGCCGCTGCGGGATTTCCTCGCAGAGATTGGCCGCTATCGCCAAGGCCTGCTGGGCTGCGATGCAGAGGTGGCCGACCTGCGCGTTTCGGGCAGCTACCAGCTTCGCGATACGGATGGCATCCTGGCCCTGCTGGAGAACAGCCTGCCGGTGCGCGTGCGCACGCGCACCCGGTACTGGGTGACGATCACGCGCCGCTAGGCTTTTTTTGCGAACGCTGTCCTGTTTTTCGACCTCGCCTGTCAAGGGGGGTGAATTCCACCCTTTCGACAGCTACGAGGATCGAACGACATGCACACCAGCCCCTTGCGCGCCACGGCCCTGGCCGCCCTCTCCCTGACCACGGCAATGCTCCTGCAATCGCCCCTGGCCCAGGCCGCCGGCACGGCCGGCACCAGCTCGCCAAAGACCTACCAGGTTCAGGCGGGGCCGCTCGGCCCGGCCCTGATGGCCTTTGCCGCGCAGGCGGGTGTCAGCCTGGGCATGGACCTGGACCGGCTCAAAGGCTTGAGCGCGCCAGGCATGTCGGGGGCATTTTCCATTGACGAAGGATTCGCCTACCTGCTCGGGAACACAGGCCTTGCTGTACGCAGGGTGAGCCCGGGCAACTATCTGCTGGAGACGCAGCCCGTTGCAGCGCCCGGGCCCGAGGCCGTGCGCGATGCGCTGGAGCTGGCCCCCGTCACGGTGACGGCGCGCACGCAGAACAACCTCGTGGCCCCATCCCGTCAGGTAAGCATTCTCGAGGCCGAGGAAGTGCAGCAACTGCGCCAGGGCTCGGACAGCCTTGCCACCTTGCTCAGCAAGGTGGTCCCGGGCATGGCGGACTCCAGCCACACCATCACCGACTACGGCCAGACGCTGCGCGGGCGCAACATGCTGATCCTGGTCGATGGCGTTCCGTTGAACACCAATCGGGACTCCTCGAGAAATCTCGCCAACATCAATCCGGTGGATGTCGAGCAGATCGAGGTTCTGCGCGGCAGCAGCGCCATCTACGGAAGCGGTGCGGCCGGCGGGGTTGTCTCCATCCGCACCAAACGCCCGTCCGGAGAGGCCAAGGCACAAACCATCGTGACGGGTTCCGCTCCGCTATCCAAGCTGCGAGGCGCCGGGCTCGGCGGTGAAGTGCAGCACTACCTTTCTGGAGGCGGCGAGGTGGTCGACTACTCGGTGAGCCTGGGGGGCAGGCATGTCGGCGGATCCTACGATGCCAATGGCAACCGCATTGCACCGGAGCCCAGCCAGGGTGATCTGTTCGACTCCAGCGTCTACAACGCCTCGGCCAAGGTCGGCTTCAAGCTCGATGCCACCCAACGACTGCAGTTGTCGGCCAGCCACTACAACGCCAACCAGGACACAGACTATGCGTCCGACCCTTCGGTGGCACGGCTGCCGGCCGGCACGGCGTCAGCCAGGCCGATCAGGGGGCTGGTGCTGTCCGATCAGAACCAGATCAGGAACACCATGCTCGGACTCGATTACGAGAACCGTGATTTTGCCGGCAGCACGCTGGCCGCACAGCTCTACTACCGGGACTTCTACACGCGCTTCGCACCGTTCGACGCCCGTGCGGTGCCGGTCCGAGGTGCCAATGTGGACCAGTCCATGCAGAACTCCGACGTCTTCGGGGGGCGCCTGACCCTCAAGACGCCTCTGGGCAAGGACAGGAACAGCCTGCTGATCTGGGGCGCCGACTTCAATCACGAGCGCACCGACATGCCCATCGACATCTTCGACCCCAAGGCCTATGACGCCAGCGGAGGGCTTGTCTTCCACAAGATCGGCCGCCTGATGTACATGCCCCCCGTCACCACCCGCAGCCTTGGCGCGTTTGCCCAGTTGCAGCACAAGTTCAACGATCGGTGGTCGGCAGAGGGTGGCGTGCGCCATGACCGCGCACAGGCCAGCTTCGACGATTTCACGCCACTGTCCCAATCAAGGGCGCCCAGCCCCCAATCCGTGGCGGGTGGTACCGTGAAATACGGTGCATGGACCTACAACCTGGGCACCGTTTTCACACCGGTCAAGGGGCAGGAGTTCTATGCGTCCTACAGCCAGGGCTTCGAGCTGCCCGATATCGGGGTGGTGGTGCGCAATGCGAACCTGGGCTTCAACATTGGCAACTCCAACCTGCAAGCGGTCAAGACCCATACCGCCGAGATAGGTTGGCGCGGCAAGTTCTCCAATGTCGTCGCCAACCTGGGCGCTTTCCAGTCGCGCTCCGATCTTGGCGGCGTGCAGAGCTTCAACAACGGGCTCACCCTGCTTCGGACCAAGGAGAAAATCCACGGCCTGGAAGGTGGCCTGGACTACTTCAGCGAGGACGACCGCTGGAGCGCCGGCGGCAGCTTCACCTGGATGAAGGGGCGAGAGTTGCCGCAGGGCGCTGGCAGCTATCAGGACATGACCGGCTACCGGATTCCGCCACTGAAGCTGACCGCCTATGTCGAGTACCGGCCGGATTCCCACTGGAGCCACCGGGTCCAGGCGACCTCCTACGCATCCAGGGACTACCGCCTGGACGGAAAAACCAGCTTCGGCCGCCATGACACCAAGGGCTACACCACGGTGGACCTGATCAGCCAATGGAAGATCGACCCGAAGAACCGCGTGTCTCTGGGCGTGGAGAACCTCCTGAACCGCAGCTACTTCCCCCTCTACAGCCAATTGCTTCGCAGCAACAACAACATGAGCCGCCTGCCCGCGGCGGGAACCGTGCTGAGGATCAGCTACGCGCACACCTGGTGACGGCCGGGGGCAGAAGGCAGAATGACCGGGGTCAGGCCATCCTGTGCCGGGCTTTCAACAGGCTCAGGCCCAGCGCGATGAAGGTTGCGCCCACGATGCGGTTGAACAGCTTTGCATGGGCCTGGACATGCCCTTTGACCAGCGAGATCAGCGCGACATAGAAGGCGTGCGAGATCAGTGCACAGGCCGCGAACGTCGTGGTCAGCAGCAGGTACTGGGTGAGCAGCGGCGCGTCCGGCACGACGAACTGCGGGAACAGCGCCGAGAAGAACAGGATGGACTTGGGATTGGTCAGCGACACGCCCAGCCCCTGTGCCACCAGTTGCCAGTTCTTGCGCTCGCGCCGCTCCGTGGGGGGGAGGCCAGCGTCGTCGCCTATCAAGGCCTCCTTGCTGCGCCAGCGCTTGACGCCCAGCCAGATCAGGTACATGGCACCGGCCACCTTCATGACCAGGAAGGCATTGGCCGACAGGCTTAGCACGGCGCCCATGCCGACCATTGCCAGCCCCGACACCATGAAAATGCCCGCCGAGCTGCCCAGCGAACTCCATGCCGTGCGCTTCGCGCCGACATCCATGGAGTTCGATATCGCCAGCAAGACGGCCGGGCCGGGAGTGAAGGAGATCACAAGGGAGACGCCGCAAAAAAGCAGCCAGTGCGCGAGAGTCATGGTGATGAGACAGGCAGGTGGGACAAGAGGACAGCACGCATTGTCTCCGACCGGACGGACATGTGTGGCCGCCCTCTGTCCGTTTCTCACGTCTGCGAGACCTGCCAGGCGCAGGGGAATGCCCCCTGCGCTCTTTCCTTGCCTACTGCGCGGACGCTGCGTCCCCGCGCTCCATGCGCTCGAAGGCCTTGTCGATCTCCTCGGAGCGTATGGCCCCCGCGGGCACGGGCCGCCCCGTGCGCTGGGCGTCGATCTGCTCCTGCATGCGCGTGGCCACCTGCATCAGCACGCGGTGCAGCCCCAGTTGCTGGCGGCGCGCCTGCTCCAGATGGGTGACCAGGGGCGCCAGTGATTGCGCGAGCAACTGGCCCCACATCTGGCCCGAGCGTTGTCGCTCCTCGGCGGGATCGATGGCCGCGCGAATGGGTTCGGCGGGCGTCGCCTGTGCCTTCAGCGCCAGCAGTTCGCGTATGCCCTGGAGCGAATCGCCGGCCGCATCTTGCGTCTGCAGCAGGCGGGCCAGCAATGCGTGCAGCTGGGCGGCCTGCCCCGCTGCCGCCTGCCTGTCCTCATGGTACCGGCTGGCCGCCTCGCCTGCGCTGTCCTGCGGCCGGGCCTGGGCCAGCTCGCGCGTGGCGGCCACGAGATCGACCAGCTGCGCCGTCACGCGCGTGGCGGCATCGGCATTGGCGCCGCCAGCGGCCTGGCGGCGCAGGAACTGCTGTTTGATCTGCTGCCAGCGCGCCGCTTCCTCCGGCCCCATGGCACCGCGCAGCTCGGCGAGCTTGAGCAGGTTCTCCTCGGCGCCCGTGGTCAGCATCTGCGCTTCGCCCTGGTAGTGGTCGGCCAGCATCTGCTGCATTTCCTGGTCGTTCATCACGGGCGTGATCTTCTCGGCCAGCTTGTTCATGTTGCGGTAGCTGCCCTGCAGACGGAAGGCCGGCTCGGTGCGGTAGCCGTCGTCCTGCGCGGCGCTCTGGATGTACTGCTGGTTGACCTTGAACACCAGTTCGCGCACCTGCACCATACGGGCCAGCACGGCCTCGATCTCGCGCAGCTCGGCCGATGAATAGTCGTGCGACAGCGCATTGCCCGAGACCTCCCGGCCCTGCGCCTTGTCCAGCAGCAGGTACAGGTCCTGCAGGCTGCGCGTGGCCATGGGCGCCAGCACGGCGTTGGAGGTCATGCTGTTTTCGATGTAGCTGAGCTTGAACACCTCCTGCATGCCGCCGAGCACGTCGCCCAGGTTGTAGATGTCGGCACGGTTGGCCAGCATGTCGGGGATCTTGAAGACCTCGCCCGACTCGGTGTACGGGTTGCCCGACATGACCACGCAAAAGCGCTTGCCGCGCATGTCGTGCGTTCGGGTCTGGCCCCGCCACACGCCCTCGATGCGGCGCGTGCCGTCCGACAGCGAGATGAACTTCTGCAGGAACTCGGGGTGCGTGTGCTGGATGTCGTCGATGTACAGCATCACGTTGTTGGCCATCTCCAGCGCCAGGTTGAGCTTTTCCAGCTCCTTGGCGGCCGTGGCGTCCGGCGCCTGGGCCGGGTCCAGCGAGCGCACGGAGTGGCCCAGCGCCGGGCCGTTGATCTTCATGAAGATCAGGCCCAGGCGGTTGGCCACGTACTCCATCAGCGTGGTCTTGCCGTAGCCTGGCGGCGAGATCATCATCAGCAGGCCCATCTGGTCGGTGCGCTTGTTCTCGCCGGCCACGCCGATCTGCTTGGCCAGGTTGTCGCCGATGACGGGCAGGTAGATCTCGTTGATGAGCCGGTTGCGCACGAAGGACGACAGCGGCCGGGCCTTGAATTCCTCCACCCGCATGCGCGACCGCCAGTCGCCCAGCACTTGCTGGCGCAGCGCCTGGTAGCGCCCGAATCCGGGAACGAAGCAGCGGTAGTGGCGCGCGGCGCGCTGGCCCAGGTCGTCGATCTGCAGCCACATGCGGCCGTCCGCAATGCGCGGATGCTGGCCCAGCAGGCCCGGCACTTCATGGCGCAGATCCACGCTGCTGACCTTGCAGGGCAACTGGCCGGCACAGCACAGCCAGGCGGCAGCCTCGCCGCAGTAGGCCAGCCAGGCCGTCGTCTGTTCCTCGCCCAGCGCGCGGCAGGCGGTCTGCAGCCAGTGCAGCGCGCTGCGCCAGCGCTCGGCCAGCGGCGCCACGCCCTTGTCGTGCCGGTCCTCGCCCTGCCAATAGGCCTGTATCTCTTCCCAGCGCTGCAGCGGCTGGGCCTGCTGCTGAACGGCGGCCTGCAGCGCGGCAATGGCCGACTGGCTGTAGCTGGAGAAGGAAAAGCGCACGGCCTTTTGTGCCAGCTCGGCCTGCAGGTAGTCGGCGGCGCCGTGGATCAGGCTGTCGATCTCGCTGTCTGCAGGTGCCGCCTGGCCCGGCAGCAGGTCGCGCAGCAGGCCCCGCTCCTCGGCATAGGCGCGCAGGCGCTCGGAAATGTCGGCGCGCAGGCTGAGCTGTTCGGCCTCGCTGCCGAACATCTGCTGCATGGCCTGGGCCTGCTGGGCGCGCAGCGGCCACTGCGCCATGGCGGCGGCCAGCTGCGGCTGCTGCACCTGGGCCTGTGCGCTCCAGAACAGCAGGGCCAGCGCGCGGGCGTCGGGCGCAAAGCGCAGCACGCCGGCGGCATCGCGCAGGGGCAGCAGCACCTGCAGGATGCGGGCTGCGTCATGGTCGTGGATGCCGCGCTCATAGCCTTCGCGGTAGCGCGGCGCGGAGAATTCGCGGATGGCCTGGGTCAGCGCCGCCTCGTCGGGCAGCAACTGGCCCAGCCGGGCCTCGCTCCAGCCGTCACGGCGCTGGCGCGCGGCCAGCACCACTTCCAGCGCCAGGTATTCGCCCCGGTAGAACTGCGGCGATTCGGCCGGCGTGGAAGCATCCCAGTAGGCCTGCAGGGCGGCCAGCTCCGGGTTGTCCACGGGTTCGAAATACTCGGTGCCGACCAGGTGCAGGAACAGTTCGCCGTTGCGCGGCAGCAGGGTCAGCTCCAGCGCCTGGTCGCCCACGCTGAAACGGTGGCGGCCCAGGCGGATGATGGCGCCATCGCCTTCGTACAGCTCGGTGCGGTCCTGCAGCACGCGAAACGCCTGGTCGCGCAGGTTCTTGACGCGGCCGTCGATGTCGTCGGCCTTGACCGGGTCATGCAGTTGCTCCCGCAGGCGCTGGGCCAGCTCCTTGAGCTTGGTGATCAGCGGATCGCCCGCGAAAAAGGCATGCAGGGCCTCGGCGCTGGCGAGTTTCTCGGTGCGCTTGGGCAGGCTTTGCACGATGCGCAGCGCCGCATCCAGCACACCCTGCGCCTTGCGCTGGCGCTCATCCTGCAGCGCCTGGCGGCGCGCCTCGAAGCTTTCGAGCACCTCCTCGCGCTTGGCCATGATGTCGCCGAGGAACTGCTCGTGCTCGCCAAAGCGGCTTTCGATCTCCTCCAGCTGCACCAGCAGCCGCGCGAGCTGCTCGTCGCATTTCTCGGGGGTCTGCGCCAGCCCCAGCGCGCTGACGATGCTCTGCGAGAACAGCGCCAGCTGGGCTGCGAACTGGGCCACATTCTCGGCGCCGCCCAGGCTCGACCTGCGCTGCTCGGCGCGCGCGCGCACCTGGTTCAGGCGCGCGTAGATGGCCGAGATCCGGTCCACCACCTGGGTGCGCTGCGTGGCATCGTCGATGGACAGGCTGCCCATGAGTTCGGACAGCATGTCCAGCGCGGCGGCCATCTCGGCCATGCGTGCCAGCGGTTCGTTGATCTGCACCACGGTGGCCGCCGCCTGCGCGGCCTGGTCCAGGGCCTGCAACTGCTCCACATAGGGCTGCATGGCCTGTTCGGTGGCGATGAAGCCGGCCGTGCGCCGGGAAACATCGGCCTGGGCTTCGCTGGCACCCTGCACCATCGCATCGATGGCGGCCTGGTCCACGTAGCGCAGGTCACGCGTGGCCATGAGCTGGCCGCGCAGCTGGCCCAGCTGCGTGAGCGCATCCACGTATTCACCGATGCTGCTCCAGTCGGCCAGGCGCAGTGTCTTGAGCAGTTGGCCGTGCCGCGTGGACACCTCGGCCATGGCTTGGGCCGAGGCCTTGCGGATGCTCTCGACCTTCTCGTACTCGTCCAGCACCGCATCGCCCGTGGCCACGATGCCCAGCAAGGTCTCGTGCACCTCCTTCATCTGCGGCGCGCCCATCCAGTGGTAACGCTCGAACAGGCGACGCGCGGCATCGATCAGGCGCTCATAGCGCGGCAGCGAGACTTCGGTGGCCGCGATCTCCTTGCGTACGCTGTAGAGGTCGGAGATGCCGCTGACCAGCTCGGCATTGCCGATGCGGCCCAGGAAGCTGTCACGCTGGGGCTGGCTTGCCGCGTAGTCCTCCGACGCAAACGGCGTGCGCCAGACCTGCATGGGGTGCACGCGCGAGGCCTCGTTGCTTTCGGCCGCGAAGATCACGATGCGGCCATCATCCATGCGGGCATAGCCATGGCCGATCAGGGGCGGCTGCAGGGCGCGCTCGATCAGGTTGTACTTGAACAGCGCCATGCGCCCGCTCTCGGGCTCGTAGAACACGTAGAGCACGTCCTCGCCGTTCGGCGAACGGATGCTGCGCCGGTAGCGCATGCCCTGCATGTTCTGCTCGAAGGCGCGGTGCTCTCCGCTTTGCAGGTAGTAGCCACCGGGGAAGATGATGCCGTGGTCCTGCGGCAGCTGGATGCAGGCCGCGCCGATGGCATCCACCCGCACCACCTGTTGCGACAACGTGTTGTAGATCAGGTAGCGCCACTGGTCTTCGCGGTAGGGCAGTATCTTCAGCAGGATCAGGCTGCCCACGGCGGCGTACTCGAACACGGCATCGTCCAGCGACTGGTTCTTCTCCTGGACCGGCTCGCGGTAGATCCCCAGGCCGTCGTTGGTGTTGTTCTCGACCTTGATGGTCAGGTCACCGTTCAGGGTCTCGACGAAGACCTTGTCCAGGATGTTGATGTGCGGATGGCGCCCCTGCACCAGTTGCTCGCGGCCGGCGCGCTGCCACTCGAAGTCATGCGGGGCGGGCAGCTCGATGTCCCGCTCGCCCCGGTTGTCGATGTAGCGGATGGGCTGTCCATCGACCGGGACCGACCAGCGGAACACGCGCACGTCGGACAGGCGCTCGCCGATCTGGAAGCTAGCCAGCAGCTTGCCGCCCTTCACGGCCAGCTGCATCAGCCGGGTGTTCTTGTAGTAGGCGTACAGCTCCTGGAAATCCTGCACGAAGCTCTGTATGCCCAGGAAGCTGTCCTTGAGGTCCACGGGCGTGACCTCGTAGCCCTGCTCTCCCTCGTGCAGGCGGTAGAGGACGAACACGTCCTCCACGCGCGTGGACTGCTTCAGGCCCATGAAGACGTTGTAGCCGAACAGCAGGTAGCCGCCGACCTGGGCGATGTCACGGCCCAGGCAGTTGTTCTCGGTGCGCACGCGCATGCGCCCGACGACCTCCATCTGGCTGCGGCCGAACTCCTCCAGCCGCTCTTCGTTGAGCTGGCGCACCAGCGCCTCCAGCGACTGGCCCTGGCCCTCCAGGCGCTTGGCCAGCACTTCATAGGAGCCGCCGCTGGCGACCGCCTGGTCCACCGCGGAGGCTGCGGTGCCGGCGGTGTCAGCGGATGGGGACGAGGGGTTCGGTTGGGACATGGGCGTCACGGACTTTCGCGTGTCAAGGACGATTCACGCCCTCCGCGCCCTGCGGGCGGCGGAGGTCGGATGGATGAAGGCCGGCGGTTCGCGCCGGCCGGACGCTTAATCGGCCCTTTGGGCGGGCGGAAGGCCCTTGCCCTCGACCAGGCCATTGAGCAGGGATGCACCGCCCTTGCCGCTGAGGAACTTGTTGAGCAAATCCTGCACGATGGGGCTCTTGCCTGCCACACCCTCGACGGCCTTGCCCACGGACAGCGCCTTGGCGAAGTTGTCGAAGAAAGCGCCCTCGCCGCCCACGATGTCGATGTTGGCCTTGCTGAGTGCGGCCGACAGCACCTCGGACTGGTCCTTGGCCACGCTCTTGTTGGCCTCGATGGCGGCCAGCGCCTGCTCGAAATTCTTCTCCAGCTGCATGCGGAATTCCTCATGCGAGCGCGCCTGGTCGGACAGCGAGGCCAGCGCCGTGAATTTCTCGGTCAGGCCCTTGGCCTCGGCGAACAGCTTGTCGCGCAGCACATCGGCCTCGGACAGGCCCACGTCGCGCGTGACCGTGGCCTTGGTGGCACCGACCTGGGCCTCGCCGCGCGCCTGGGCCAGCAGGCGCTCCTCCAGCACCTTGGCGTCGGCCAGGCCCTGCTTTTCGTTGGCATCGGCCGTGGCCTCGATGACGCGCGCCTCGGCCAGGCCCTTTTCCTGATGGCCCTTGGCCTCGGCCAGCAGCTTCTCGGTGATGACGCGGGCCTGGGCCATGCCTTCCTTTTCGATGGCGGCGGCCGTGACCTCGCGCACCTTGGCATCGGCCAGGCCGGGCGCGGCGCGCTCGACCTCGATGGCCTCGGCCAGCTTCTTCTTGGCTTCGGCGGTCTTGCTGGCGGCGTCCAGCTCGGCCTGGGCCATGGTGGTGACCTCCACGGCCTTGTGGCGCGAAGAAGCCTCGTCGGCCTCGGCCTTCTTGACCTGGCGCACCATGTCTTCCTCGGCCTGGGCCTGGGCGGTCAGCACGGTGACCTGCTTCATGCGCTCGGCCTCGGAGACCACGCGCACTTCCTTGATGCGCTCCTCTTCCTGGGCCACGGATTTCTCCACCACCACGCGCTCGCGCACCACGTTGGCGATGTTGGCCTTCTCCACCTCGATGGCCTTTTCCTTCTCGATGCGCTGCAGTTCCACCTCGCGCTGGCGGGCGACGATTTCCAGCTCCCTGGCGCGCGTGACCTTCTCGACCTCGATCACCACGGCACGTTCACGGTTCTGCTGGGCCACGGCCACTTCGCGCTGGCGGTTTTCCTCGCGGATGTCCAGCTGTTCCTGGGTCTGGATGCGGGCCTGCTCGGCCTTCAGGCGCTCTTCCTCCTGCACCTTCTGGGTCTCGGCCTGCTCACGGGCCTGGATGGTGGCGATCTCGCGCTTTTGCCGCGCCTCGGCGTCGGACTGCTGGCGCTCCAGCGCCAGCATGGCTTCCTTGGTCTCCACGTTCTTCTTGGTGATGGCCAGGTCGGCGTTGCGCTCCAGTTCGTTGGTCACGATGTTCTGGTTGGCCGTCAGCTCGGTGATCTTGCGGATGCCTTCGGCATCGAGGATGTTGTTGGGGTCCAGCGAGGACTTGGGCGTCTGCTCCAGATAGTCGATGGCCACGTCCTCGAGCACATAGCCGTTGAGGTCGTTGCCGATCACATGGATGATCTGGTCGCGGAAGTCCTGGCGGTTCTCGAACAGCTTGACGAACTCGATCTGCTTGCCCACGGTCTTGAGCGCCTCGGAGAACTTGGCGTTGAACAGCTCGTTGACGGCCGTCTTGTCCGAGGCACGGTCCACGCCGATGGCCTTGGCGACCTTGAGCACGTCCTCGGCCGTCTCGTTGACGCGCAGGTAGAAGGCCACGGTGATGTCGGCGCGCATGTTGTCGCGGCAGATCAGGCCTTCCTTGCCGCGCCGGTCGATCTCCAGCGTCAGCAGCGAGATCTGCATGAACTCCTTCTTGTGGATCACCGGCAGCACCAGGCCCCCGGTGAACTTGACCTTGGGCTGCGAGGTGGTGTCGTTGATGATCAGGGCCGTTCCCTGCGGCACCTTGATGTAGAACGCCTTGATCAGGGCGAACAGCCCGAGGATGACGATGAAGACGGAGCCGATCACCACCCCCACGACGATGTACCACTCCATGTTGCTCATGCTCATGCGAATCTCCCCTGTGAATTGCTATCTGTGAAAACGCTGTGAAACGGGATGGCCGCGCCGACCGCACGGCCGGCGCCCATCAGCGGATGGCGCCCCGGACGGACTGGACGGGAATGTCCGTGCCGTCGAATTCGGCCTTGCTGACCACGCGCCAGGCGTTGTGCTCGGGCAGGTGCTCGATGAGCACGATCTCGGTGCCACGCACAAGGCTGCGCTCGGGCGAGCGCATCTGAACGTTCAGTCCGGCCCCGCCATCCTCGACGCTGCCATAGCCCTGAGTGCCGTCCACCACGGCGCTGCGAACCAGGCCCGTGCGACCCAGCAGCACCTTGGGCTGCTCGCCGGGCGCCACCTTGCTGACGATTCCCCGCAGCGGGCGCAGCAGCAGCACCGTGGCCGCAAAGCCCAGCACCACGGCTGCCCCTGCGACCATGGCGCCTGTCAGCAGGTTGACCAGGGTCCAGCCATCGGGCATGGGCACGAAGTGGCACAGCACGTAGGAGGCCAGCCAGGCCATCAGGAACAGCGCGGTCAGGATGACGGTCAGCGGTATGCCGCCCAGCCCCACCTTGAGCAGCAGGCCCGCCAGCGCGCTGGCCGAGTGCTCCACGCCATGCGCATGGTCGCTGCCGTCGAACAGCACCCAGTGGTCCAGGGAGTCCACCTCCAGCAGGCCCAGCATGGCGATCACCCAGTACAGCAGCATGAACAGCAGCAGCGCACCGAAGATGAAGGTCGGAAAACCGAAGGCGTATTGCAGGAATGCAGACATGTTTCAGTCCTTTGCCCAGCCGCGAGGCACGGATGCTCCCATCAGGCGCTTTTCCCGCCGGAGGCCGCGCGCTGGGCCTTCAACCGCTCCAGCACCGACTGGGCATTGCCTGCCTGGGGCGTGATGCCCGCGGCCCGCAATTTGGCGTCCAGCGCATCCTCCTGGCTGTCGCGCGCCAGCTCGGCGGCGCTTTCCATGCGCGCGCCACGTTCGGCCTGCTTCTGCTTGATGCGCTCCAGTGAATCGAGGGCGCTTTGCACACGCGTCTGCGATCCGGCGTAGCGGCCTGCCACCGTGGCCTGGGCACGCTGCACGCTTTCCGTGGCCTTGACCGTGTCGGCCTGCTGCTTGAGGCGCTTGATGTGGGTCTGCGCCGTCTGGATGGCCGAGCGCAACTGCTCCACGCTCTGCGTGTAGGCGTCGAGCTGGGATTGTTCCTCGTCGCGCTGCGCCTCCAGCACGGACACCTTGCCCGCCACTTCCAGCGCCAGTGCCTCATCGCTGGAATCCAGCGCCTTCACGGCATAGCCTTCATATTCGGCGATGCGGTCCTGGGTCTGTCTGAGCTTGCCCGCAGCCAGCTTCTGCTTGGCCATGATCTCGGCCAGCGCCTCCTTGGACTTGTTCAGGTCGCTGTCGGCATCGCGGATCTCCTGGTCCAGGATGCGCAGCGCCTGGCTGTCGGTCACCGCCTCGCCTGCCTCGTGGGCGGCGCCGCGCAACGCGGTCACCAGCTTGTTCCAGATGGTCATGATGATCTCCTTGGGCTCAGTGTGTTCAACGGGCTGCGCGCTTCAGGCCTGCGCGGATGCCGGCGCCAGGTAGTGCTCCAGCGCCTCGGTGGCCTGGATCACGCTGTCGGCCAGGGTCAGGATCTCGGCGATGACGTCGCCTTCGCTGCTGCTGGCATGCAAGGCCGCGAACATCACATAGCCTTCACCGCCATGGGCCTGCGGCTCCAGCGCCATCGTGGTGAAGGGAAAGAGCTTTTGCAGGCGCAGCATCTGCTCATTGAGGCCGGCACGGTCGCGCACCTGATCGGCCGGCCACAGAAAGGCCTCCACCACCAGTTGGTCGCCCGACAGCGCCACATGCACCGGCAGGTCACCGAATTCAGGCAGGCTGACCAGCAAGCTGGCATCCGCGCCTTCGAGCACCTCGACATGGAGCCTGCCGCCCTGCACCAGGGTCGATTGCTGGAGATCGTCCGCCAAGGCATGGATATCCCGGTATGCGTGCCTGCTGCTTTCCATTGCGCCCTCCTTGTGGCTGAGAACCATTGAATCCGGTTGCGACCGTGGCATTCGCATCTGTCTTTCCAATTGCTGCAATGCCGCGCCGTACTCTGGAAGAATCCAGACCTCCTTTTTCACCAGCCCTTGCTCGCGCAGCCTTTGCCGGTGCAGACGCTGGTAGTAGGCGGATGTTTTCTGTTCCATGCGCACACCATATCAAGCATTACATGTGATGTCCACATGTAATGATGGTCAATTTGTAAACGAATGAGTAACGCTGCTCTGCAGGCCTGTGCGGTTCCCCTGCGCCATTGCCCGGGCATTCGGACGCCATTGCGATGAACGCTGCGGCGCCATTGCAATGGGTCGAATGGACCCGCGCATCGGCCCATTCCCGACCCGTGGCATCGGGCCGCCGCCGCGCACCCTGGCAAGCCCGGATGTCCGCGCCCAGGCGCTGAAGGCGCTGCACAATCAGCCTTGTCGCAGGCCGATCCGTTCCTGGATTGCCTGGTGCCACGCCACCATCCATGCCCCGCTTCCGGTTCTCGCTACGCACCGCAGTCACGGCGCCCTTCGTTGCGGTGTTCGCCGTGACGGCAGGGCTTTTGGCCGCCTGGCAACAGCGCCAGGTGGACCATTTGATCCACCGCGAAAGCCAGCGCCTGCTCGACTCCCTGTCCACGACCATCAGCCACCAGCTCGGCGACTATCTGGAAACCCCGCTGCGGGTGCAGCAGGCCCTGGCCGAAACGGTGGCCAGGCAGGCGCTGTACACGCCGGGCGACATGCGTCCCATCTACCGCTACCTGACACGCTCGTTCACCGAACTGTATTCCCAGCACCAGCAGATCAGCCTGCTGAGTTTCGGTGGAGCCCAGGGCGAGTACACCGGCGTGCGCCTGGACCCGGATGGCAAATACCGCCTGATCCTGCAAGACGACAGCACGCAGGGCGTTCTGCACATCTATCCCGGCCTGGAAACGGGCCGTCCCATGAGCAGCCTCACCGGCTACGACCCGCGGGTGCGGCCCTGGTACGGCCCGGCGTCGCGGCAGGCCGGGCCGCACTGGTCCCCCATCTACACCGTGACCGGCGACCGGGGCGATGTGACGATCTCCGCCTCCACGCCCGTGCGCGTGTCCGGCCAGCTGACCGGTGTACTGGCCGCCGATGTGCGCCTGAGCAGCATGAACCGCTTCCTGCGCGATGAGCCCCTGCGTGGCAATGGCCATATCGCCGTGATCGATGCCCAGGGCTACCTGGTGGCGCACTCTTCGGCGGGGTCGGTGCTGCGGCGCCAGGGGGGGCCGTACGAGCCCCCGGCGCGCGTGCTCCTGTCCGACAGTCCCGATGCCGCCCTGCGCACTCTGGCGCAGCGCCTGCCTGCCCCGCGGGATGCCGGAGCATCCGCGCCATCCGCGCGGACCTCCATCAACCTCAGCTTCGAGGAGCAGGGACAGATCTACCATGGCCAGGTCACCGCATTCCATGATGCACGCGGCATCGACTGGCGGATCCTGGTGCTGCAGCCCGAGTCGGATCTGGTCAGCAGCATGCGTGCCGACAGCCGCCGTGCACTTTTCGGCGCCTTCGGACTGGCCTTGCTGGGATTGATGCTGGGTCTGTGGTGCCTGCGCCGCACCTTGCGTCCGCTGGCCGTGACCGTCGATGCGGCCAACCGCCTGGCCCAGGGCGACTGGGGCGCGGTCAAGGCATTGCCCGACACCTCGCTGGCCGAGACATCGGCCCTGGTCTGCGCTTTTCACGACATGGCGCGGCGCCTCCAGGAGTCCTTCGAGCACATGCGTACGCTGCTCCAGCACGACACCCTGACCCGACTGCTGACGCGCGCCGGCCTGCTGGAGCAGGCGGACGCGGCGGCCAGCGCCAGCGCCCGCCCCGCGGCCCTGTGTCTGCTGGAGCTGCAGAACTTCCGCAGCATCCGCGACGATGTGGGCCACGGTACGGGTGAGCAGTTGCTGCGTGCCGTGGCCGATCGGCTGCGCGATCAACAGCCGGCCTGTCCCGCGTTCCTGGCCCGCACTGCAGGCAATGAATTCGCGGTGCTGTGGCTGCATGACTGGACCACGCAGCAGTTGCAGGAACAGTGTCGCAATCTTCTGGAAGTCTTCGCGCAACCGTTCTCCGCAGGCAAGGACGACATCCTTCTGCGCGCCAGCGCGGGCGCGGTCGGTGGCCTGCTGCAGCCGGGCGCGCTGCCCGAATGGCTGCGCAATGCCAGCATCGCGCTGGGCGAGGCGCAGCGCGGCCGGCATCCCCTGGTGCTGTTCGAGCCCGGCCTGGCGCAGAAGATGCTCGGGCGCACGCATCTGGCGACGGAACTGCGCCAGGCGCTGGAGCGCAACGAGCTGCGGCTGCTCTACCAGCCCGTGGTGGATCTGGCCACCGGTCGCATGGCAGGAGCCGAGGCACTGGTGCGCTGGCAGAGCCCTTCGCGCGGCATGGTGCCGCCCTGCACGTTCATCCCCGTGGCCGAGGAATCGGACCTCATACTGAGCGTGGGCGAATGGGTGCTGCGCACCGCCGCCCACGACATCGCCACGCATCTGGCGCAGTTGCCCCCGCAGTTCGAGCTGCATGTCAACGTCTCGGCGCGCGAGCTCATCCAGTCCGACTTCGTCTCCACGCTGCAGCAGATACTGTCAGGCAGCGGGCTGCCGGCGTCCGTGCTGACGCTGGAGCTGACCGAGTCCATGCTGCTGGACGACAGCGACACCACGCTCCAGCGCATCGCCAGCATCAGGGCGCTGGGAGTGCGCATCGCCATCGACGACTTCGGCACGGGCTACTCTTCCCTGGCCTACCTGAGCCGGCTGCGCTTCGACTGCATCAAGATCGACCAGAGCTTCGTGGGCCAGTTGCCCGCCTCCGAACCCGACAAGGCCATCGTGACGGCCGTGCTGCGCATCGCCCAGGGCTTCGACGTCAGGGTCGTGGCCGAGGGCGTGGAAGAGAAGGCCCAGGCCACGCTGCTGCACGAGCTGGGCTGCGGGCAGGCGCAGGGCTACCTGTTCGAGCGACCGGTGCCGCTGGCGCAGATGCTGGGCTATTGCTCGCCCTGGGGCGCCTGAACCTGGCGCGCAGACCACAGGTGGCGCGACGGCAGAGCGTCTTTCCAGCCTGCTGTCTGCATGGTGTTTGTATTGCACAATCCAATTTCGCCTGGCGAGCCCGCTTCATGGCCGCAAAGATTGCGTGCTGTCCTACGCGGCCTGTGCAGCCGGCTGTGGATGATCACCCCTCGATGATGCTGCTCTTTTGATAGCACCATGACGCACTGCAACCCAAGAGATATGCGAATCCTGTACGTGGAAGACAACGCCGACCTGCGCGAAACCATAGGCCTGCTGATGGAGGCCGATGGACGCACCGTGACCAGCTGCGCGACTGCGGAGCAAGCCCTGGAGCTGGACTCGTCCCTGCCGTTCGACGTGGTGGTCTCCGACGTCAGCCTGCCGGGGCTGTCGGGCACGGACCTGGCGCGCAGGCTTCTGGCCGAGGATGCGCAGCGCTGGATCGTGCTGTGCTCGGGCTACGACCTGGGCCACTACCCGGCCACCTGGGGGCCCCAGGTGCGCACGCTGCTCAAGCCTTTCGAGATCGAGGACCTGGAGGCACTGCTGGGCAGCATCCAGGGGTCGCTGCACAGCAGTGCCACCCACTGACCTTGGCGATGGCCATCACAGAAGTGTCCTGGCGTCCCCCGCCGACGCATTGCGCGGCAACTCCACCCTGAAGCTTGTCGTCCCGTCGGCCGACCGCACGTCGATCCGGCCGCCATGGCTGCGCACGATCTGGTGCGCGATGAACAGGCCCAGGCCCAGGCCCTGATGCTGGCCGGGCCGGCGCTCACCGCCCCGAAAGGGATTGAACAGCGTGGGCAGCAGATCCGCAGGAATGGTGCCACCGTTGCTGACCGTCACCGACACGCGATCTGCGGTGCGGCCGTCTGCCTGCACATGCACCGGCTGCGCCGGATCGCCATGGTGCATGGCGTTGCCCACCAGATTGGCCAGCACCTGGCACAGGCGTTCACCATCCCAGCAGCCCTGCAGGTCTCCCTGCAGCTCGCACTCCAGGCGTCGCTGTGGAAAGGCGGATTCCACCTCCTGCAATGTGCGCCGCAGCAATGCCTGCAGATCCGCGGGCTGGGGCGACAGCGCAAGTCCCCCTGCCTGGCGTATGCGGGTCACGTCCAGCAGATCCTCGATCATCAGGGACATGCGCTGGCTGCTGGACTGCACGCGCCCGGCCAGGGCGGCCACCTTGTCGGAATCGGGCTGCCGGGCGAGCACGGTGGCCGCGGCCTTGATGGACTGCAGCGGCGTGCGCAGATCATGGCTGAGCACGGCCATGAACATCTCGTTGACACGCAATGCCTCCGTGCGCTCCTGCAATTGCTGGGCCAGGGCCTGCCTGCGCTGGTGCAGTTCGAAGAACACATTGGCCTTGGTGGCGAGCATGTGGGGATCGATGGGCTTGTACAGGAAGTCCACCGCGCCGCTTTCGTAGCCACGGAATTGCCAGTTGTGCTCGCGCGAGCCGGCCGTCATGAAGATCAGCGGGATGTGGCGGGTGCGCTCGCTGCCACGGATCAGTTCGGCGAGCTCGAAGCCGTTCATCTCGGGCATCTGCACGTCCAGCAGCGCCAGCGCCACATCGCTGTTTTCCAGCAAAAGCTCCAGCGCCTGGGGGCCCGATTGCGCCTTGAGGAACTCGATGCCATCGCGCTGGAGCAGCGCCTCGATGGCGACCAGGTTCTCGGCGATGTCATCGACGATCAGGCATTTGACGTGGTCTGGTTGGGACATGGGTTCTTTCTCGGTATCTTGTCGTGTTGGGGCGCTCACAGGCGCCGCTGGCCATGCAGGGACACGATGAGTGCCGCAATGCCCTCGGGTGAAGCGACTCGGGCCTGGGGCACGCGCGCCAGTGCTGCCCTGGGCATGGCCTGCATGCCGGCGCTCGCCGGCTCCTGCACGACGACCAGGCCGCCTGCGGCGTGTACGGCAGCCATGCCTTGCGCGCCGTCGTCGTTGGCGCCGGACAGCAGCACGGCAAGCAGGCGCTGTCCATAGCAATCCGCCGCGGACTCGAACAGCACGTCGATGGAAGGGCGCGAAAAATGCCAGGGCGCATCCAGGGACAGCGCAAGCCTCGGGCCCTGGTCCACCAGCAGGTGGTAGTCAGGCGGCGCGAAGTACAGGCAGCCCGGCTCCAGCCATTGCTGGTCCTGCACCTCGCGCACCGGCAGCGGGCAGCGCGGCCCGAACAGCTGGGGCAGCAGGCTGCGGCCATGACCCGGCAGGTGCAGCACCACGAGCACGCTGGCCCGCAGCGTGGCAGGCAAGGCCGCAAGCAGCACGGTCAAGGCGTCGAGCGCGCCGGCCGAGCCGCCGATCACGATGGCCTGGTAGGCTGGCGCAGCGCCGCTTCCTGCGCCGCCGACAGCGGCCGTCACAGCCCCGCCCTCTTGCGGTAGATGCGGTCTTCGAGAACGAAATCCTCGAAGGCCTGTGCATGCGCGGAAAACCGCAGCGACTCCTTGGAACCCAGGCCCAGGAATCCCCTGTGGCACAGTGAGTCGCGGAACAGGCCGAGGGCCCGGTCCTGCAGATCGCGCTCGAAGTAGATCAGCACATTGCGACAGGACACCAGGTGCATCTCCGCGAACACGCTGTCCGTGGCCAGGCTGTGGTCGGAAAACACCATGTGCTCGCGCAGCCGCTTGTCAAAGACCACGCGGCCGTAGCGTGCCGTGTAGTAGTGCGACAGCGAACCGTGTCCACCCGAGCGTGCGTGGTTGTCGGTGAAGGCGGCCACGCGCGACATGTCGAACACGCCCTGCTCCGCAGCCTTGAGCGCGTGGGGGTTGATGTCGGTCGCGTAGATCAGGCTGCGCTCCAGAAGACCCTCCTCGTCCAGGAGTATGGCCAGTGAATACACCTCCTCGCCCGCGCTGCAGCCAGCCACCCAGATCTTGAGCGATGGGTAGGTGCGCAGCAGCGGCACGACCTCGGTGCGCAGCGCGCGGAAATATCCGGGGTCGCGGAACATGTCGCTGACCTGGACCGTGAGGTATTCGAGCAGGGCCGGAAACACGCTGGCGTCGTGCAGCACGCGGTCCTGCAGCTGGGACAACGTCTGGCAGCCGAACTGCACCAGGGCCGTCTGCAGGCGCCGCTTGAGCGAGGCCTGGGCGTAGCCCCGGAAATCATAGTGGTAGCGGTGGTAGATCGCATCGATCAGCAGGCGCTGCTCGATGTCGGCCGTGCGGGCCTTTTTCTGGTGCGGCATCACGCGCTCCCGGCTACTTGGGCATCCACACGCGCACCAGCGACAGGAGCTTCTCCACGTCCAGCGGCTTGGCGATGTAGTCGTTGGCGCCGGCCGCCAGGCATTTCTCCTGGTCGTCCTTCATGGCCTTGGCGGTCAGGGCGATGATGGGCAGCCTGCGCCATTGCGGCCGGTTGCGGATCTCGCGCATGGCGGTGTAGCCGTCCATCTCGGGCATCATGATGTCCATCAGCACGAGATCGATGCCTTCCTGCCCCGTGCCACACGCCTCCAGCGCCTCCAGCGCCTCGCGTCCATTGCGCGCGATCTCCACGCGGATGCCGGTGGGCTCCAGGATGCTGGACAGCGCAAATACGTTGCGCACATCGTCCTCCACCACCAGTACCGTGCGCCCCTCCAGCGCCGACTCGCGGCTGCGCGCCATCTGCAGCATCTGGCGGTGCTCGGCCGACAGCTCCGACTCCACCTGGTGCAGAAACAGCGTGACCTCGTCGAGCAGGCGTTCCGGGGAACGCGCATCCTTGATGATGATGGACTTGGAAAAGCGGCGCAGTTGCTGCTCTTCGTCGCGCGACAGCGCTCGGCCCGTGTAGACGATGACCGGGGGAAAGGACACGTCGTCCTGGTCGGTCATGCGCTGCAGCAGCTCGTAGCCGCTGATGTCGGGCAGGTTGATATCCATCACCATGCAGTCGAAGGTGGCGCCGCGCAGGTGATCGAGCGCCGCCGCCGCCGTACCGGCACAGACGATGTCCACATCGCTGCGGCTGAGCAGATGGCGCACGCTTTCACGCTGGCGCTCGTCATCCTCCACCACCAGCACGCGCCGCAGGTCCTGGGTGAACTTGGCCTCCAGACGCTGCAGTGCCTGGACCAGCTCCTCGCGCTTGACCGGCTTGAGCGCGTAGCCGACGGCGCCACGGCCCATGGCCTCCTGCGCATAGTCGGCGACCGAGACCACATGCACGGGAATATGGCGCGTATCCGGGTTGCGCTTGAGCTGGTCGAGCACGCCCAGACCCGAGAAGTCGGGCAGGTTGATGTCCAGCACGATGGCATTGGGCTGGTTGGCCGCCGCCATGGCCAGCCCGTCGGAGGCGGTGTTGGCCACGTCGCACACGAAGTCCATCTCGCGTGCCAGTTCGGCCAGGATGTCGGCGAACCGCAGATCGTCCTCGACGACGAGGATGCGGCGGCCGTCGATACGGCGGCCGTCGATACGGCGGCCGTCGATACGGCGGCCGTCGATACGGCGGCCGTCGATACGGCGGCCGTCGCCCAGGGCATTGCCCTGCGTGGCATCTGTCCGCGGTGTCGCCGTGGCCACGGCGGGCGCGAACGCGGGTGCGAAGGCCGGCGCAGCCGGAGCCATGCCCGCCGATGCCACCGCAGGCACGGCAGCCAGGGGCGTGCGCATGGCCTGGGGCGGCGGTGTGCCCGCGGTGCCCTGGTCCGGCAGCGCGCAGTCCAGTTCCACAGGCACGGTGAGCGTGAACACGCTTCCCTGTCCGGGCGTGCTGGCCACGGTGAGGGTACCGCCCAGCAGCCCTGCCAGATCCCGCGAGATGGACAGGCCCAGCCCCGTGCCGCCGAACTTGCGGTGGGTGCTGCCGTCCGCCTGGCGAAAGGCATCGAAGATGAATTGCTGCTGCTGCTCGGCAATGCCTATGCCGGTATCGCGCACCGCGAAGGACAGCATGCCCTGCGGCGCACAGGACACCTTCAGGTCCACCGAGCCCTTGGCCGTGAACTTGAGCGCGTTGGACAGCAGGTTCTTGAGCACCTGGGCCAGCCGCATGGGATCGGTGTGCATGGACACAGGCACGCCAGGGTCCACGGACCAGGCCAGTTCCAGTCCTTTTTCGTGCGCGATGGGGCGCAGCGGCTCCATCAGCGTCTGCAGGGCCGAGGCGATGACCACGGGTTCGGTCGAGACGCTGACCTGACCCGCCTCGATCTTGGCCAGGTCCAGGATGTCGTTGATCAACGCCAGCAGATCGCTGCCGGCAGCGTGGATGGTCTGCGCGTACTTGACCTGCTCGGCCTGCAGGTTGCCGGGCCTGTTGTCGGCCAGAAGCTTGGCGAGGATCAGCGTGGAGTTCAGCGGCGTGCGCAACTCGTGGCTCATGTTGGCCAGGAACTCGCTCTTGTACTGGCTGGCCAGCTCCAGCTCGCGGGCCTTGCCGGTCAGCGCGTCCTGGGCGCGCAGCAGCTGCTCGCGCTGGTACTCCAGCTGCTGGGTCTGCTCCTCCAGATGGGCATTGGTCTGCTCCAGCTCGGTCTGCTGCTGCTCCATCTGCGCCTGCGACTCCTGCAGCACGCGGCTTTGCTGCTCCAGCTCCTCGTTGCTCACGCGAAGCTCTTCTTGCTGGCTTTGCAGCTCCTCCGACTGGCGGCGCGTCTCCTCCAGCAAGGTCTCCAGTCGTGAACGGTCTATTCCCGAGCGGATGGCAACGGCCAGCATCTCGGACGCGCGCTCCAGCAGGCTGCGCTCGGTCTCGCCCACCTCGCGCAGAAAGCCCAGCTCCAGCACCGCGAAGACCTCGCCATTTTCCATGGCGGGTGCCAGCATCAACTGCAGCGGAGCGGACTGGCCCGTGCCCGACGAGATCTGCAGGTGCTGCGCCGGCAGCTCGCTGACATGCAGCAGCCTGCGCGAAAGGGCCGCCTGGCCGGCCAGTCCCTCACCGGCCAGCAGCCGGTGCTGGAGCCGCTCGCGCGGCAGGGCGTAGCCGCCGAACAGGCGCAGTCCGCCATCGGCACAATCCACCACGTAGGCCGCCCCTACCTGGGCTCGCAGATAGCCGGCCAGATAGTCCATCACCTTCTGCCCCAGATCCTCCAGGCGTTGGTCGCCCTGCAATTGCTGGCCCAGGCCCGACAGGCCGGCCGCTACCCATGACTGGCGGGCCTTGGCACGGTATTCGCGCACCGACAGTGCCGCCGAGGCGAGGATCAGGCCCAGCAACAGGAAAGAACCGCCCCAGGAATAGTAGGCCGAGGTATTGGCGGCCTCCACCCACAGCTGGCGGCGCTGCTCCAGTTCGCGGCTCTGACGGGTATAGAGATCGTCGACCAGCTCGCGCAGCCTGTCCATGGCATTCTTGCCCAGGTCCAGGCGAACCAGGGCCATGGCGGCATCCAGGTCTCCGGCCCGGCGAAGGTCGATGGTCTCCTGCAGCTCGCGCAGTTTCTGGTTCGTGATGTCCTCGATCTGCGCCAGCAGCTTGTGCTGCACGGCATCGCTGGACGTACGCGCCTTGAGCACCTCCAGCTGCTTGCCCATCGCATCACGCGCCTGCTGGTAGGGTTGCAGATAGGCAGGGTCGCCCGTCAACAGAAAGCCCCGTTGCCCGGTCTCCGCATCCTTGAGCGAGGCGTTGAGCAGGCTGAGCTGGCGCATGGCCAGCGTCGTGCGGTCCATGGCTTCCACGGCCTGGGCCCGCATCTCCGAGGCCCGGAAATTGACGAAGGCAATGACCAGCGTTGCAAGAGCTGCCGCGCCAAATCCGGCGACGAGAGTCCACGGGATCGCAAATCGCTGGGTCGATCGGGAACTGGAGGAACGTTGCATGCGAGGGATGATGCGCAAGAGGGCGGAAAAAGGGCGGGAGGGACCGCCAGGGACTGTAACGTCTTTACGGGGCCATGGGAGGCGGCCGTCATCAGTTTCGCGACGCAATGCGAACAGACCCGGCGGACGGTGGCCCGGGCAGCCGTTAACATGGCCCGCTGCATCCCGCTGGTGGATGCCCGCGAACTCTCCAGGAAACAGTCCATGAAGAATCTTGCCCTCACCACTGCCTCGCTGGCCGCACTCGCCTGCCTGGTTTCGCCTGCGGCCGGCGCTGCGCCAGTGACATTTCTGAACAGCACCATCGTTGCCCGCATTCCCGCCAAGGACCTGCCCGACGCCAAGGCCACGGTGGCCAGGGTGCTCAACGAGGCCGCGGATGGCTCGGTGACTGAATGGAGCAGCCGCCCGGGCCGGGCAGGCCAGCGCGTGCAGATGGCACTGAAGCCCGAGCAGACGGTGCAGACCCAGTCCGCCGGCAACTGCCGCCTGCTGTCCGCGCAAGTGCGCCAGCTGTCGACCTCGGAGAACTGGCGTTTCTGGTTCTGCCGCCAGTCCGATGGCTCATGGAAGGCCAGCGGCAGCCAGCCTTGAGCCGGTGCGCCAACGCCCCGGCCCCTGCGGCGGTGAATCCGGCATGGGCCTACGCCAGGACCTTTCGGCGCGTGCGAGCATCCTGCCCATGCCTTTCAGCCTGCGGAGAAAATGCCATGCCCCTTGAATTCCTGACATCTGCCCGGCCGCCGGCCACCCCGCGCCTGGCCGCTGCCCTGGCCGCGCTCTCCTGGGCGTTGCTGGCCGGCTGCACGGCGGAGGTCTCCGCCCAGCGCGCGGGCTTTCCCATGGCCGACGTGGCCCGGTTCAATCAGCCACCGCCGGACCAGCCGCTGCTGGGCCAGCCCGTGATCCTGGCCAGCCAGGTCCTGCCACCGGCCAAGGCCGATCCGCATGAGCCGCTGCCGGCGGCCGTGCCCCTGCCCGCCAAGGCTTCCCTGCCCGACGGTACCGCCAGCACCAACATGGAGGATGCTGGCGGCGTGAACCCCGCCGCCGGTCAGGCGGCGGCCATCAGCGATGGCCAGGGCGAGGGCTCCAAATACCAGCTCGGCGCCCCCAAGTAGCTGCGGCCATTGCGGGACGCATCAGAACGAAGTCCAGTCCCCGTCGTCCGCTGGGGAGCCGGCCGGTGCAGGCGCTGCCGGCTTGGTGGTCGACGCGGGCAACCGTGCGGCAGCGGAGGCTGCCGGTACCGAGGGTGTCGCGGGCGCCGTCGCCGCACGCGCGTTGCTTGCGGCCTTGGCGGCCAAGGGCCGTGCCGGCCCCTGAGCCATGGAGGGCGGGGTGTGCGCCGGAGGCCGGGCCGCCGCGGCGCTCGTGGCAGGCGCGCCATCGATGCGGAACACGCTCACGGCCGCGGCCAGCTGGTGGACCTGGGACTTGAGCGACCCCGTGGCCGCCGCGGCCTCCTCGACCAGGGCGGCGTTCTGCTGGGTCACGCTGTCCATCTGCGAGATGGCCTGGTGCACCTGGTTGATGCCGCTGCTTTGCTCCTGGCTGGCGGCCGTGATCTCGGCCACCAGGTCACTGACACGCTGCACGCTCTGCACGATGCCGTCCATGGTGCGGCCGGCCTCGGCCACCTGGCGCGTACCCGCCTCCACCTTGGAGACGGAGTCGGCGATCAGATCCTTGATGTCCTTGGCCGCCGAGGCGCTGCGCTGGGCCAGCGCACGCACCTCGCCCGCCACCACGGCAAAACCCCGGCCCTGCTCGCCCGCGCGCGCCGCTTCGACAGCGGCGTTCAGCGCGAGGATGTTGGTCTGGAAGGCGATGGAGTCGATCACGCCGATGATGTCGGCGATCCTGCGGCTGGATTCGCTGATGCCGCCCATGGTGTCCACCACGCCTGCGACCACCTTGCCGCCCTGCACCGCCGTCTGCGATGCCGAAGCCGCCAGCTGGTTGGCCTGGCGCGCGTTCTCGGCATTCTGCTTGACGGTGCTGGTCAATTGCTCCATGGCCGCAGCGGTCTGCTCCAGGGAACTGGCCTGCTGCTCGGTGCGCGAGGACAGGTCCTGGTTGCCCGCATCGATCTGGCCCGAGGCCGTGGCGATGCTGTCCGCGCCCGAGCGCACCTGGCCCACGACCTGTGCGAGGTTGTCGTTCATCTGGCGCAGGGCCTGCAGCAACTGCCCGGTCTCATCGCGCGAATCCACGGTGATGCGGCTGGTCAGGTCATTGCTGGCCACGGTGCGCGCCACGCGCACGGCCTCGGCCAGCGGGCGGGTGATGCTGCGCGTGATCCACCAGGCGGCCAGCGCGCCCAGCACGAAGGCCAGGGAGACCACCGCGATGATGGCGCTGCGGCTGGCCGAAAAGCGCGCCAGCACGGTCTGGGCCGAATCGTCGATGGCTGCGCGCTGCATGTCCAGCAGGCGCTGCACCATGTCGATGTAGCGCTGCGTGGCGGGCTGGTACTCCTGGGTGAAGAGCCGCTCGGCGTCCTCGGCCCGGCCCTCGGCCTTGGCCTTGGTCACGACGTCGCGGCCTGACAGGTAGCCGGCACGCGCCTTCTTGATCTCCACCCAGATGTCTTTTTCCTCCTGGCTTTGCAGCAGGGGCTCGATGCGGTCCTGCAGCTTGCCGGACTGGCGCGAGGATTCGGCGGCGTCCTCGGCGAAGAAGGTGGCCAGCGAGGGATCGCTGCTCTTGGCGATGGCCGTGGTGCGGCGCGATCCCGAATGGATGTTGCGGAACCAGTCGCTGATCATCCGCTCCTTGGCCAGGGCCACGTCGGTGATCTCGGTGGTGGAACGGGCCATGTGGCCCATGCTGAGAATGCTGGTGACGCTGATCAGCAGCATGATCAGCAGCAAGATGGTGAAGCCGCCGCCGAGACGGAGACCGATGCGCAGGTTGTTCATGTTGGAAGATGCGGAACGCTGGACGGTGACGGGATCTAGTTCCTGAGGTAGGCGTCCAGCACCATGCGGTTCCAGTTGGCCGAGCCGACCAGCGAGTCGCCCAGTTTCTCGGCCGTGGCGACCACGGCGCTTTGCTGCTGCTGCAGGGCCTTGACCCTATCCCCCAGGCTGGACATCGAAGCGCTCAGGCGGCTGCCCGAGGACAGCGCGCCGTTGGCGCTGTTCTCCACGGCCTTGCCGATGCCGGCCAGTGCCGAGGTCACTCCCGCCGCATCGCTGGCCAGTGCCTTGTCCAGCGCCTTGGCATCCACGGACAGGCTGCCGTCGCTGCCCTGCACGATGCCCATCCGGGTGAGGCTGGGCGCGGACGCGCTGCCACTGACACTCATGATGGCCGCGCGCAGCTCACGCATGGCGCGGGTCGCGCCGATATCGGTCGTGGAGCCGCCCTTGGCCACGCTGGTGTTGTAGCGCGCCACCAGTTTTTCGAGGGCTCCCTGGACGGATTCCTTCGTGCTGGTCGCCGTCAGGGCCGCCAGATCCTTGCCGGCCGACCCCAGATCCACCAGGGAGGACTTGAACTGCCCCAGGGCCGACAGCGAGGTCGATCCCGCCTGCGCCTGGGCCGCGATGCGCTCGTGTGCCTTGGACAGGGAAGGCGCCAGCTTGCGGACCTTCTCGGCCTCGCTGGTCTGGGTCTGGGTGTTTTCCGTCTTGTTCTCGCTGGTGCCGGTCTTCTGCTTGCCGTTGTCCGAGGACGTCTGCGCCGTGCTGCTGGCGTTGAGCCGGGTCTGGGCCCGGGCCAGCAGGCTTTGCACGTTCAGATTGTCTGCTCTGATGCTCATGTTCTCTTCCCTGTGAGTTTCGCGGAGGGCACGGACGCGAGGCCTGCCCATGGTCTGGCGGGAAGACTACCGGGATGGATGCGTGGCGATGCCGGGAAAAGCGGGCTGCTTGCCCGCGACTTGCGCCCTTTGCCGGGCACGTTCCGTGCCGGGCGCGCTTGCGGGGCAGCGGCGGGCGCAGGCTGATCGCCTGCCGCAGACAGAAAAGCCTCCATGCGATCCGCATGGAGGCCGTGGCAAGGCAGACCTTGCGCTTTTCTACTTGTTCGGCGTGGCGGCCGGGCCGGCCGGGATGGGGGCCACACCGTCGGGCTTGACATAGGTGACCGAGGTCACATAGTGCACGCCGTCGTATCTTTCAGCGCCGTTCGGGCCGACGCGCTCTCCGCCGCTGCGCTCGTCGTGCGTGG
The DNA here is from genome assembly GCF_903815225.1 of Delftia tsuruhatensis. Lineage (NCBI taxonomy): Bacteria > Pseudomonadati > Pseudomonadota > Betaproteobacteria > Burkholderiales > Comamonadaceae > Delftia > Delftia tsuruhatensis. The sequence continues at coordinate 3,088,076 of NZ_LR813084.1, read as the reverse complement.
CCTCGGCCACATAGGTGCCCTGCCAGGGCATGTCGAACTGCACCAGGCCCTGCCCGTCGGCGTGGGCCTCCTTGCTCCAGCCCGATTGCACGGTCAGCACCACCTTGGCCTTTGGCAGGGGCTGGCCCTTGTAGATGACCTTGAATTCGCCGGCCTTGCCCGAGGGCACGACGTCCAGTGTCAGGCGCGGTGCCTGGGCGGCAAAGCCGGTGATCAGGCGCGCGGCCGGGTGGTACCAGTTGCGCAGCTCCTGCCCATCCTTCTTCGTGGTGTAGAGCGGGTAGCCGGCATCCTCGGCCACGATGGTCTCGTCCTTGCCGGCCTTGAAGGGCAGCGCAAAGCCGTTGCCGGTCTTGCGGCCGTCGGCGGCCTTCTCGCCCTGGGCGCCCACCAGGGTCGCCACAGGCCTGCCGAACTTGTCGAGCAGGCCCGGCGAGGTCTCGCGCAGGTTGTCGCCGAACTCGCCGAAACGGATCACGGCGCTTTCGCCGGCGGGCTGCTCCAGCCAGATCTGGTGGGCCTGGCTCGCGCCGCTGGCGGCCAGGAGTGCGGAGACGAGAATCCGGTGCATCTTCATTGCTGCTTCCTCAAGGGACAAAAAACAGCCGCCGGCACGATTGCGGGCCGACGGCAGGGGCGTTCTTCACAGGGGCACGCTGTGCCGCTGTGCCGCTGTGCCGCTGGTTCATTGAATGCGAATTGTTTGCATTCTATGCGCAACGGACACGCCAATGAGGCAAGGCAACCACCATTCGCGGATCTGTCCCCCAGCAGATCCGTACTCAGATGCCATCGTCGATGCGTACGGGTTCGCCGATGAAGGACAGGGCCTGCGCCAACTCCATCCAGGGCCTGCGGTCGGCATGCGTGCTGCCGGTGCGCAGCACGAAGCCCTCGCCTTCCGTGTGGGTGGCTCCGGCGCCGGGCGCCAGGTCCAGGCCTCGCCGCCCGTGGATCTGCTCGACCAGGGTCCGGGCATAGGCTTCACAGGCCATGCTGCGCATGCGCGGCTTGTAGACCTTGCCGACGTTGGTGGTGGGCAGCGCATCCAGGATGCGCACATAGCGCGGCCGTGCCGGCGCCTCGTCCACGCCGGCCGAGGCAAAGGCCAGCAGCGACGCCTCGTCGGCCCGGGCCCCGGGATGCAGTGCCACGAAGGCCACGGGCACCTCCCCCGCATAGGGATCGGGCGCGCCCACGGCGGCACAGGCCTTGACGGCCGGGTGGCGCTCCAGCGCCTGCTCGATGACCTGGGGATCGATGTTGTGGCCGCTGCGGATGATCACGTCCTTGGAACGACCGCGCAGCCGCAGCAGGCCGTCGGCGCCGACCGAACCCAGGTCGCCCGTGATCAGCCAGCCGTCCTCCGTCAGGTAGCCGCCGCGCTCCACGCCTCCCAGGTAGCCGGAGAACAGATTGGGCGACCGGAACAGCACCATGCCGGTCTCGCCGGGCGCGGCCTGCTCCGGCGTGGGCCGTCCGTCCGGCCCCATGCGGCGCACGGCCAGGCGCGCGAACGGCAGGCGCAGGCCCACATGGCCGGCCGCCGCATGCAGGCCCGGCGGCGTGATCGTGGAGATGCCCGTCATCTCGGTCATGCCCAGGCTCTCGTGCACATGAAAGCCGCTGTGGGCCTTGAAACGCGCAGCGACCTCGGGCGACAGCGGCGCCGCTCCCGTGCGGAAGTAGCGGATCGAGGAGACATCCGCTCCGTCCAGGGGCACCTCCGCCAGCGCCGCCAGCACGGTCGGCACGGCCGACATCAGCGTGGGCCGCCATTGCGCCACCAGGCGCCAGAACGCGGCGATCACGGCCTTGTTGCGGAACAGCCCCGTGGTCGGGATGATGACCTGGGCCCCGGCCGAGAAGCAGGCCAGCGAGCCCGGCAGCACGCCGGCCACATGGAACAGCGGATAGCCGTTGATGGTGCGGTCGTCCGTGTTCAGGCCCTGCATCTGCACGCTGGCCCAGGCGGTGTAGACCTGGGCGCCATGGGTCTGTACGGCGATCTTGGGCGCGCCCGTCGTGCCCCCGGTGTGAAAGAAGGCGGCCACATCGCCGGGCCGGACCTGGCGGCCGCTCACCAGCCGGTCGCCGGGCTGCGCGGCCATGGCCGCATGCAGGTCGCCGCAGGGCCAGCGCAGGCCCTGCATACGCGGCGCATTGCCCTCATGCGAAACCCAGAGCACATGCGTGAAGTCCGCATCCAGCGCCGCCACCTTGTCGCGGATGCCGGCATCGTCCTCATCCGCCCAGGCAATCAGAAAGCGCGCCCCGGTGGTCCGGATCAGTGCGGAGATCTTCTCCACGCTCAGCAGCGGGTTGACGGGCTGCACGATGCCGGCCACCTCGCCGCCCCACAGCGCGAAGTGGTACTCGGCACAGCCGGGCAGCAGGATGGCCACGGCGTCGTCGGGGCCCATGCCCAGCGCATGCAGGGCATTGGCGGTCTGGTGGATGCGGCACAGCAGCTCGGCATAGCTCAGGTGGACCGCGTCGTCCACGCTGTCGGCGCGGGGCAGAAAGCTCAGCGCCCTGCCCTGGCCATGCTCTCGGGCCGAATTGCGGAAGATGTCGTGGACCGAGGACGCCGTGACCAGTTCGGCCATGGGCCGGCTTTCGATGGCTTCGACATCGGCCAGGCTGCGCACGGCCCGCAGCGGCCGGAACATGGATTGCGGCATGGGTTGTGTCAGGGCCATGGCCTCATTCCGCGCCCAGGCCGTTGGTGCGCACGACCTCGCCCCAGCGCGTGTAGTCGCTGCGGATCAGGGCCTCGGTGTCCTGGGGACCGAGGTAGGCTGCCGCCACGCCGATCTTCTCGAAGCGTTCACGCACCTCGTCGGTGGCCAGCAGCTGGCGCGAGGTGGCGCTGAGTTTGTCGATGATGGCGCGCGGCGTGTCCCTGGGCGCCACCAGGCCGCCCCAGGACGAGGCTTCATAGCCGCCAAAGCCCTGCTCGGCCATGGTCTGCACGCCATCGAGCGCCTTCACCCGCTGGGGCGTTCCCACGGCCAGCGCCCTCAGGCGCCCGCTGCGGACATGGGGCAACGCCGAAACCATGTCCGCGTAGATCACGGGCACCACGCCGCCCAGCGTGTCGTTCATGGCAGGCGCACTGCCCTTGTAGGCCACGTGCTGCATGGTGTGCAACCTGGCCGACTTCATCAGTTCCATGCTCAGATGGCCCGAGCTGCCCGCGCCGGAGCTGGTGTAGTCCAGGGTCGCGGGCTGCGCCCTGGCGTACTGGAAAAGGGACTTGAGGTCCGTCACCTTCGGCAAGGACTGGGCATTGACCGCGATCACATTGGGCAGGTCATAGATCTTGGTGACCGAGGCGAAGTCCGCGGCCGGATGGAACTTGACGTTCTTGAAGAAGTGCGGCGCCATGATGGTGGGCGTGACCATCATCATCAGCGTGTAGCCATCGGGCGCCGCCGCGCGGAACTGGCCCGCCGCCACCGCGCCCGAAGCGCCGGGCCTGTTCTCGATCACCACCGGCTGACCGAGTTGCCGGGCCAGTGCCTCGGCGTAGACGCGCGCCGCGCCGTCGGTGGGCCCGCCCGGCGGGAAGGGAACCACCAGGCGGATGGGCTTGTCGGGCCATGCGCCCGTGTCGGCCAGTGCCGATCCGCCCGGTGCCGCGAACGCGGCCATGCCCAGTGCCAGGCCTGCCGCCAAGGCCTGCCGTCTTGTCTTTCCTGCCATCTTGTCTCCTTGGATATTGCTCTGTGGATGGTGTCCGTCCAGGCCATTCTGCCCAGTGCTCCTGCTTTGACAATGGCGGCGCCGATTGACATCATGTCAAACAATATTGACACCCTTGCTGTTTTCCACGCATGGATCTCCTCGCATTCAACATCCTGGTCCAGATCATCGAGCACGGAAATCTGAGCCAGGCGGCAAAGTTCTTGAACATGTCGCGGGCCAACGTGAGCTATCACCTGGCCCGGCTGGAAAAGTCCCTGGGCGCCTCGCTGCTGCGCCGCACGCCCCAGGGCGTGGAGGCCACCGAGGTCGGCCGGCGCATCTACCGCCATGCGCGCAACATCCTCGACGAAGCCGAACTCGTGCGCGACCTGGCTCAGAGCAGCACGGACGAGATCTCGGGAAAGATCGGCCTGAGCGTGCCCACCGGCTATGGCCACCTGGTCATGGCGCCCTGGCTGATCGAGTTCAAGCGCCGCCATCCCCAGGTGGTGCTGGACATCCGCCTGGAGAACTTCATCGACAACCTGCTCAAGGACAGCGTGGACATCGCCATCCGCGTCATGTCCGACCCGCCGCCCATGCTGGTGGCACGCGACATGGGCCCCGTGCGCTACAGCCTGTGCGCCTCCAGCGACTGGCTGCGCGAGCACCGCATGCCGCAGACGCCGTCCGAGCTGCAGCGCACGCCCCTGATCACCTCCGGCGGGGAAAGCGGCCGGGTGCGGGTGCAGGTCGCCAAGGTCGGCCAGCCCCTGCAGGAACTGGACATCACGCCCACGCTGATGTCGCGCAGCTACCCCTTCCTGTGCGACTGCATCGCGTCCGGCCTCGGCGTGGGGCTGGTGCCGGACTACATGGTGCGCGAGCCGATACGGCAAGGCCGCATCGTGCCGGGCATGTGCGACCATGAATTCCACATCAACCAGGGACGCATGTTCATGCTCTACATGCCCAACCGCTTCCAGTCGGCGGCCACGCGGACCCTGATCGACTTTCTGGGCGACCGGATGGGGCTGGCACGCGTGATCCGCCCCGGAGATGCCTCCGCAGCATGAATCAAAACTTGTAGACGACTGGTCGGTTTTTGCATTAGACTTCCATCCCATGAAGAAACCCGCCCAGGAAACACGCCAGCACATCCTCGATGTGGCCAAGGCGCTGATGACCCAGAAAGGCTATACGGCCGTCGGCCTGGCCGAGGTGGTCGCGGCCGCGGGCGTGCCCAAGGGGTCCTTCTACTACTACTTCAAGTCCAAGGAAGAGTTCGGCCAGGCCCTGCTGCAGGAATACTTCGACGAGTACCTGGCCAAGATCGACGCACTCATGGAGACGCCCGATCCGGCCATCACGCGGCTGATGAGCTATTTCCGCCACTGGACGCGCAATCAGTGCTCGGCCCAGGCCGGGGGCCAGTGCCTCGTGGTCAAGCTGGGCCCCGAGGTCTGCGACCTGTCCGACGACATGCGCTCCGTGCTGCGCACCGGCACCGACGCCATCATCAACCGCCTCACGCACTGCGTGCAGGCCGGCCAGGCCGATGGATCGATCACCTCCACGCTGGCGCCTGCCGTGCTCGCGGAATCGCTGTACCAGCTCTGGCTGGGCGCCTCCCTGCTGTCCAAGCTGGGCCGGCATGAAGAGCCGTTCGCCGCAGCCCTTGTCTCCACCAGGCGGCTGCTGGGCTGAGCAGGCCCGGCCGCCGCTTTTTATTTGCCCTGCTTGTAGACGACTGGTCAACTTCAATCACCACCTCCTTTCTTCAACCACCACCTCCACACACCATGATTGACCACAGCCTCCACACCGATCTGTTTTCCCCCGCCCGACTGGGCGGCCTGTCCCTGGCCAACCGCTTCGTGATGGCCCCGCTGACGCGCAGCCGCGCAGGCGAGGACGGCGTGCCCACCGAACTGCATGCCGCCTACTATGCCCAGCGCGCCAGCGCGGGCCTGCTGATCAGCGAAGCCGTCAACATCTCGGCCCAGGGCCGCGGCTACAACCTCACGCCCGGCATCTGGACCGAGGAACAGGTCGCCGGCTGGAAGAAGGTCACCGACGCCGTGCACGCGGCCGGCGGCAAGATCGTCGCCCAGCTGTGGCATGTGGGTCGCTACTCGCATGTGGACCTGCAGCCCGGCGGGGCCGCCCCCGTGGCCCCCTCCGCCATCAAGGCCGAGGGCGTGACCTTCACCCCCAAGGGCGTGGCCGAGGTCTCCATGCCCCGCGCCCTGGAAACCGGCGAAATCCCCGGCATCATCGAGCAGTACCGCCACGCGGCCGAGTGCGCCAAGCGCGCGGGCTTCGACGGCGTCGAAGTGCATTCGGCCAACGGCTACCTGCTGGACCAGTTCCTGCGCGACTCCACCAACCACCGTGGCGACGCCTATGGCGGAAGCATCGAGAACCGCGCGCGACTGACGCTGGAAGTCACCGACACCGTGGCCAAGGTCTGGGGCGCGGACCGCGTGGGCATCCGCCTGTCGCCCGTGACGCCCAATGCCGGCAACACCCCTCTGGACAGCGATGTGATGGCGCTCTATGGCTACCTCATCCCCCAGCTCAACCGCTTCGGCCTGGCCTACCTGCACTTCGTGGAAGGCGCCACCGGCGGCTCGCGCGAACTGCCGCCCGGCGTGGACCTGGACGCGCTGCGCAAGCTCTTCGACGGCGCCTACATGGGCAACAACGGCTATGACCTGGCACTGGCCATGGACCGCCGTGCCAAGGGCCTGGTCGATGCCGTGGCCATCGGCCGCCCCTTCATCGCCAACCCCGACCTGGTGGCGCGCCTGCGCCACGGCAAGGAACTGGCCGTGGCGCCGCACGAGGCCTACTACGGTGGCGGCGCCCAGGGCTATACCGACTGGCCGGTGGCCGCCTGAGCGGGCCAACCGCCCCACGATCTGCGGCACACTGGCCGTTCTGCGTTCGCATCAAAGGACCAAGCCATGCAACTGCTGATCGTGGGCGCCACCGGCCTGGTGGGCAGCCAGGTGCTGCAACAGGCCCTGGCCGACAGCCGCATCACCCGCGTGGTGGCCCCGGTACGCCGGGCGCTGCCATCGCATCCCCAATTGTCCGCCCCCGTCGTCGATTTCGAGCACCTGCCCGAAGACGCCGACTGGTGGCAGGCCGACGCCGTGGTCTGCACGCTGGGCACCACCATCAGGACGGCGGGCAGCCAGGCCGCCTTCCGGCGCGTGGACCATGACTATCCACTGCTGGCCGCCCGCCTTGCGCGGCGCCACGGCACACCGACCTATGTGCTGAACTCGGCCATGGGTGCCGATGCGCGATCGCGCATCTTCTACAACCGCGTCAAGGGCGAGCTGGAGCATGACCTGCAAGGAGAAGGCTTCACCTCGCTCACCTTCGTTCGTCCCGGCCTCATCAGCGGCCCGCGCACCGAGCACCGCGCGGGCGAGCGCGCCATGGTCACCGTGCTGGGCGCGCTGGGACCGCTGCTGCCCCGGCGCTGGCGGCTCAATCCCGCCCACCGCATCGCCCAGGCCCTGGTCGACGCGGCGCTGCGCGCCGAGCCCGGTGTCCATGCCGTGGGCTCCGAGGCGCTGGCCGAATGACTTCCCCGTGATTCACAGGATTCCTGAATGCCTGCCCCTATCGCCCCGGTCGATCTCTCCAAGTCCTACCGCCTGATCAACCACGGCCCCACGGTCCTGGTCTCCGCCCGCCACGACGGCGTGGACAACGTCATGGCCGCGGCCTGGTGCTGCGCGCTGGACTTCGCCCCGCCCAAGCTCACCGTGGTCCTCGACAAGGCCACCGCCACGCGGGCGCTGGTCGAGCAAAGCGGCCTGTTCGTGATCCAGGTGCCCACGGCGGCCCAGTTGCGGCTCACGCACGAAGTCGGCACGCGCAGCCTGACCAGCGATGCGCACAAGCTCGCGGACAGCGGCGTCGCGCTGCTCGATTTCGCCGGCTTCGACCTGCCCTTCGTCGAAGGCTGCGCGGGCTGGCTGGCCTGCCGCCTGATCCCCGAGCCCCACAACCAGCAGGCCTACGACCTGTTCATCGGCGAGATCGTCGGCGCCTGGTCGGACACGCGCGTGTTCCGCGACGGCCACTGGCATTTCGAGGACACCGACCCCGCGCTGCGCAGCCTGCACTACGTGGCGGGCGGGCATTTCTATGCGATCGGGGAGGCTCTGGAGGTACGGGACGAATCACCCTGACCTGGCCTGTGCCAGGCCTGTTCCGGAGGAGGCATCGTTGTATTGCACAATCCAGCAATGCCTCCAGCCGTCATCCGCAACGCTCCCACCCGTGAAACCTATGCCGAGCTGCAGCAGGCCTACGAACACTTCAACCATCGCCTGTTCTGCGACACCCTCCCCCACTGTCTGATCACGCTGCAGCGCGAAAAGCGCACCTGCGGCTATTTCTCGGCCGCGCGCTTTGCCTCGCTGGACGGCAGCACCACGGACGAGATCGCGCTGAACCCTGCCTATTTCGCGGCCGTGCCCATCATCGAGACGCTGCAGACCCTGGTGCATGAGATGACGCATCTGTGGCAGCACCACTTCGGCACGCCGGGCCGGGCGCGCTATCACAACGAGGAATGGGCGGACAAGCTGGAATCGCTGGGCCTCATGCCGTCGTCCACGGGCCGGCCGGGCGGGCGGCGCACGGGCGACATGATGGCCGACTACGCCATCGCGGGCGGCCCGTTTCTCGCGGCCTGCGAGGCCTTGCTGACCACCCGCTTCCAGCTCAGCTGGTACGACCGCTTTCCCGCCATCGAGCATGTGGTCACGGGCCAGTGGAGCATGGCCACGCAGATCCAGGGCATGCAGGGCACCCAGCCGCCCATGTCGGCCGTGCCGGCCCTGGCCGAGGCCGTGCGGCCCGTGGGACAGTCCGTGGCGGTGCCGGGCTCGGCCACGGGCGAGACCACCGTGCAGCCGGTCAACAGGTCCCTGCGCCTCAAGTACAGCTGCGGCGGATGTGTCGCGCCCGTCAATGTCTGGGGCAAGCCGGGGTTGAACCTGGTCTGCGGCGATTGCGGCAAGGGCTTCACGGCCTTGCCCTGAGTCGCCGGGGCAAGCGACCGCCGCCACGCGAGAGATGGACGGGAAACGTCGCGAGCCTGAACTCCAGCGGCTGCCCCATATGCCATGCACCGCCCAGGACCCGGCACCTACTGCCGCAGCGTGGCCACCAGCGTCACCTCGGGCACGCCTGCCAAGGCCTTGGACAGCGGGCACTGGGACTTGGCCTCCTGCGCGATCTGCTGGAACTGCGCCTCGTCGATGCCGGGCACCCTGGCCTGCAGCGTCAGGGCGATGCGGTCGATCCTGAAGCCCTCGCCATCCTTGGCCAGCCTCACCTTGGCCGTGGTGTCCAGCATCTCGGTGGCGATGCCGGCCTTCTCGCAGGCGAAGGCAAAGGCCATTGTGAAGCAGGCGGCATGCGCGGCGCCCACGATCTCCTCGGGATTGGTCCCCTTGCGGTCATCCCCGAAGCGGCTGCCGAAGCCATAGGAATGGTCCTTGAGCGCGCCGGTTTCGGTACTGATGCGGCCCTGGCCTGTCTTGCCTGCACCTTCCCAATGGACGGAAGCGGTTTTCTCGGACATGCGTTTCTCCTGTGCGTTGAGTGGACAAGCTGCCATCACAGCACGGACTCACCAACTCCCGGCGTGGTCCCAGGACGCACCAGCCACCCCGCGCACGTCCTACAGCCTCGACGCCTCCCCGATCCCATGGCTGCATGCAGTCCGATGCAATTGCCAGCTGTGTGGAAACCATGCCTTTTTCCCTCGACCACATCACTCCAGCCAAGCCAGCTGTGCCATGCACCGGCACAGCTCATCGGACAGCGCCAGATCGTGCGGCGGCATCGCACCGGCAGCCAACGCCACTGCCGAGGCCTGGCCGCCTTGACCATCTCCAGCGTGACACGCTCGGAACACTGAACGCCGGCGCGCGAGCCGGTCACGCCAAGGAACCCGGAGACGGGGGCCTTCTTCGACCGCAGCCGATCTCCCTGACCGCTGAGCGCCCCCGGAATCAAGGGGTTGTTCATACCCCCACGGAATGCTGCACGGGGATCACAGCCTGCCCAGGCTCGATCGCAGCCACGACAGCACGGCGTCGAAGGTGCCGGCATCATGGTCGCCTGCGGGCGCCAGCAGAACGTAGCACGTGCCATCGGCGACAAAGCCCCGGGGAGCACACAGCACACCGTTGGCGATGTCGTCGGCCACCAGCGCGATCGGGCCGATGGCGATGCCCGCGCCGGCCGTTGCGGCCTGAAGGCTCAGGTAGAAATGCTCGAAGCGCAGTTCGCGCGCGGGCTGCAGACGCACCCCGGCGGCCTGCGCCCACTGTGCCCAGGCCTCTGGCCGCGTCTGGGCATGCAGCAGCACACCGGTGACCGGGCCCGGGCCGGCCAGCGCCGGAGCCAGCTCGGTCCTGCACACGGGCCCCACGCGCTCGTCCAGGAAGGCTTCGGCGCGCACATCATCGGAGATGGGAAAGTCGGCGCGGCGAATCGCCAGGTCAATGCCCTCCCGCGCGAACGCCACCCGGCCACCGGCGGCGACCAGACGCAATTCACGGTCCGCACCCAGCGCGTCCTGCAAATCGCCCAGGCGGGGGATGAGCCAGCGCATCAGCAGGGTCGGCTCGCAGGACAACACCAACGGCCGATCCAGACGGCCGCTGCGCCGGGCCCGCGCCAGCGCGTCATGCAGGCGTTCCAGCGCGCCCTGCACATCCTTGGCCAGCATCCTTGCCGCCGGCGTGGGCTGCACTGCGCGGTGGGCGCGCTCGAACAGCGCGAAACCCACGCTGGCCTCCAGCTCGCGCACCGCCCGGCTCACGGCGCCGTCGGTCAGATGCAGTTCCCTCGCGGCCTTGCTGACGCTGCCGCAGCGCACCGTGGCTTCGAAGGCGCGCAGCGCGGACAGCGGGGGAAGGCGCAGTGAAGCGGGCATGGTGCGAGTGCCTTGCAGTTGAGCATCAATCAATGATTGATTTCATATTAATCCATTTACCCATTGATAGCTTTCATGCAAATTTGAACCGCTGATTGATCTTCAGGCAATAAAAAGCCCGGGGCCTGCCTCGGGAACAGGAGACAAGAGACATGGGTATCCCCGCTGAAAACGCCGGCCTTCCCAGCCTGCCGACCCGGCTGCGGCTGTTCGTCGTGGCCGCCGCCATCGTGCTGGTGGCCGAACTCATAGGCACCTTCCGCCTGCCCCTGGGGCCTGGCAAGGTGGTGCTGCTGCCCATGATCTGGGCGCTGCTGCTGGGTACGGCCCTGGGCATGATCGGAGCGCGGGGCCGCGGCCTGCAGCGCCTGGACGTGAAGACCCAGTTCTATGCGGCCGCCATCCTGCAGCCCGCGCTGCTGCTGTTCGTCGCCAAGCTGGGGCTGATGGTGGGCACGGCCCTGCCCGAAATCGCCAAGGCAGGCTGGGCACTGGCCTTCCAGGAGCTGGGGCACTTCGTCGGGACGATCGTGCTGGGCCTGCCGTTGGCGCTGTTGCTGGGCATCAAGCGTGAAGCCATAGGAGCCACCTTCTCCGTCGGCCGTGAACCCAGCCTGGCCATCATCGGCGAAAAGTACGGCCTCAACTCCCCCGAAGGCAGGGGCGTCATGGCCGAATACCTGACCGGAACCATCTTCGGCAGCGTCTTCATCGCCGTCTTCGCGGGCTACGTGGCCAGCCTGGGCATCTTCCACCCGCTGGCCCTTGCCATGGGGGCGGGCATGGGCTCGGGCTCCATGATGGCCGCTGCCGCGGGCGCAATCGCTGCGCAGCAGGCCCCCGAAATGGCGAAATCCGTGATGACCTTCGCCGCCGCCAGCAACCTGCTCACGACCACCATAGGCACCTATTTCACGCTGTTCCTGTCCCTGCCGATGGCAGTCTGGGGCTACCGCCTGCTCGAACCGCTGATCGGGCGCAACCGCAAGAATGCAGCGCCCCCAGCCGAAACGCCCTCCACGGCCGTGCGGGACACCGTCCCGGAAGCGATCCCCCGGCTCGGCTTTCGGGGCAAGCTGGTTGCCTGGGGGCTCACGGCGCTGTTGGCCATGGCATGCGACTGGATGTCGCGCGGCGCCAGCCCGCTGCAGGCCCTGCCGGGCATGGCCATCCTGCTGGGCGCGACGCTGGCGGGAGAGTTGCTGTGCGCGCTGACGCGGCGCAAGATCCCCGCCGTCTGCACGGTCTCCGTCGTGGCGATGTTCATGGTGTCCCCGCTGTCCCCCTGGGCGGCCCAGGTCACCGAATTGAGCAGCTTCAACAGCTTCCTTGGCTTCACCACTCCCATGCTGGCCTTCGCTGGCCTGTCCATCGCCAAGGACATCCCGGCCTTCCGACAGCTCGGCTGGCGCATCGTCCTCGTCTCGTTCGCCGCCAATGCCGGCACCTTTCTCGGCGCGGCAATGATCGCGCAGGCATTCCACATCTGAACGCTGTTTCGCAGGCAGGCCCCAGACCGGCAACCACCCACAGGAGATTACCCATGACCACCCCGGCCCCCCCCACCCCGCCGCCGCCCTCTCGCAGCCCGCCCTGGATTGGACCCAGCGCCTGGTCAGCCTGGACACCACCAGCCGCAACTCCAATCTCGGCCTGGTCGAGACGGTGCGCGACCACCTTCGCTCAGAGGGCTTCACCTGCCATCTGAGCTACAACGCGGATGGCGGCAAGGCCAACCTCTTCGCCACCCTCGCCGCAGCCAATGGCGACACCCAGGGCGGCATCGTGCTGTCCGGCCATACCGACGTGGTCCCCGTGGACGGGCAGTCCTGGGATACGGACCCCTTCTGCCCCAGCACCAAGAATGGCCGGCTCTACGGCCGTGGCACCTGCGACATGAAGGGCTTTCTCGGCGTGGCGCTGGGACTGGTGCCCATGCTGCGCCAGACGGCGCTGGCGCGGCCCATGCACCTGGCCCTGTCCTATGACGAAGAGGTGGGCTGCGCGGGCGCGCCGGGCATGCTGCTCGATCTGCAGCAGCGCGGCCTGCGGCCCGACGGCTGCATCGTCGGAGAGCCCAGCAGCATGCGCGTCATCGTCGCCCACAAGGGCATGAACGCCTACCGCTGCTGCGTCACAGGCCATGCGGCGCACTCCTCGCTGACGCCGCGCGGTGTCAACGCCATCGAATATGCCGCGCGCTTGATCTGCCATATCCAGGACTTGGCCCGCGAATTCGAGACCCAAGGGCCCTACGACCACGCCTTCGACGTGCCGTTCACTACCGCCTCCACCGGCACCATCCGGGGCGGCATCGCCTTCAACACCGTGCCCGACCAATGCGACTTCGATTTCGAATTCAGGAACCTGCCCGGCTGCGATGCAGCGCAAATCCTGCAACGCATCCGCGACTACGCCGAAGGCAGCCTGGTGCCCCGCATGCGCAAAATTCACGCGCAGGCCGGTATCCGCTTCGAGCCCATCTCGGCATCGCCCGCGCTGGACATGGCCGAGCAGGCCGCCATTCACCAGCTCGTGCGCGCCCTGCGCCGGGACAGGGACACCCGCAAGGTGGCCTACGGCACCGAAGCAGGTTTGTTCCAGCAGGCAGGCATTCCCAGCGTGGTCTGTGGGCCGGGCAGCATCGAGCAGGCGCACAAGCCGAATGAGTACGTGGAACTGGAGCAACTGGCCAGTTGCGAGCGCTTTCTCCGCAAGGTGATCGCCAGCCAGTCGGTCGAGGGTGCTGCCGGTACCTGACCATCCAGGCGATGGTGGGCCGGCCAGGTGAATTGCCTGGCGTGGACCGAGGGCCGGATGGCCGGATCGTCAAAGCTCCACAGCGGCAGGAAATCCGTCCAGTACGGACTTGTAGGTATCTCGCATGCGGTTGAGGTTTCCGAGCGCCTTGCGGGCGAACCAGATCATCGCCGCAGCGACAACCAGGCCCAGGATGCCCACCCCGAACAGCAAGAGCGGCAGGGAAATCAGGCCGATGAGGATGCCTGTCACCAGCACGACCTTCATCAGCAGGTTGCCCAGCGACATCTGCCGGGCATATTCGGGATGCACGCTCCCATAGAGATCCAGCTTGTATGCAGGGCCTTGCACCGGCTGGAACAGCATCAGGCGGCAGGTCTTTCTGTTCCCGAGCAGATGGGCGAACTCATAAAAAATGAACCGGGTCCCGGCCTCCCCCAATGTGGCTTCGAACATCGGCTCCGCCGCGGAGAAGATCTGCACGTTGTGGATACGGCCATGCTCCTTGAATTCCAGATAGGCATACGTGACCCAATCGTCCTGGGCATCGACGACGGCATGACCCCACTCCACCAATTGGTCCACGATATCGGTCTTTTTCCCCATGAGCCCTCTCTCCTCCGAATTTTTTTATCGATGCACTGGACTGTGCCAGCACCGAGAGCATACACGCGAAACCAGCGGTTACACGATGGGGCCGAAAAGATCCCGTCATCGAACTATATCACTGGCGAAATGACCTGATCCACCGGATTCAACGCTTCACCAGAAAAAACCACCAATGTCAACTCTGGAGAATTTCATTGAATACATGGACTGCGGAATCCAGTGCATCCAAAAGTGTTGCAAAATGTGCAATCGTCAGCCAGCCGCCGCTGTCGCAACTCCATGATCTGGCATGCCGCAAGGCTGTTCGATATCGCTGGAAAAGAATTGCCGGATTGCGCCGTGTTCGGTGCAGGTGGCTGGATAGCGATGAAGATTAACTGAAATAATAACTGCCTAACATGGCCCAAAAATCAAAAAACAAACAGGATTTCAATGACATGCAGATAGATATCCCAAACTATACGCTGCCGAAAGTTGGCTAAAACAGTCAATACCATCAAATTCAGACCTCAGATGCCAGCACTCCCCCAGGAGGCATCGAAAATCTTCTCCATTGAATTCAAGGGACTACGGCATGGCCGTCACTGTCAAAAAAGTCATTGAAGCATTTGATCTGTTGTTTTCTTCGATGCATCGCAAAGAGTTTTGCAAAAGCCTGCGATTGAGAGACTTCACAGAGCGAGAACTGCAACCGTTGGTCAGGACATTCCTTTTAGGATATTTTGGAGAATCACTCGTACCCGAAGCTGCCGCAGTTCTTCCGGGCTCGTTGAGCGGCACAGGTCGTGTGGACTATCTCATTGGGAATGTCGCAGTTGAATTGGCCGTTCGCAACAAGGGAAAAGCAAAATCAACAATCTCTTCTTCCGTCAATACAAACGAAGTAAAGAAACTGATGAAGCATGATGGTCTGGCCGTGTTGGTCTTGCTGGACTTCTCTGACTCCCCTGCCAGCGATGAGGAAATAAGTCGCTTCAGGGAATGGCCTTCCTTGGGGCGCGGGAATCACAGGAAATCGCCTTTCAACATTGCTTATTTCCATAAAGAGCAGAAGAGCCTGGAATTGGCATGCATCAAGAAGAACATTCGCGTCAATTCATAGATCTGATTTTCATCAGAAAATGCTGCAGTCCATATACCACATGCAATGAACATGGTACGAGAAGAGAGGTTCTTCTACCTGCTTCAGCATTTCACCGGAATGAAATTTCTCCCGCAGCGGCACCTGTCCAAAGGCCAATGAAGAACCGCCAAACTGCCGCGCAGGCCAGGAGCATGCCGCCTCAGCCTCTTCCCACACGCTGCCCCGGCGCAATGGTGTGAGCTGCGGCATTGAGCGTCTCGATCGCAAAACCTGCCGCTGCCTTGTACCGGGCCATGAAGCCCTCGCGCTCCTCGCGTGGAAGAACGTCGTCGATGTGCTCGAAGACGCCGCCGCAGCGCTCATCCACCAGGCCCAGCAGGCCGAACGGCCCGGCCCCCCGGTTGCGCAGCACCAGCGCCGAGATGTCCTTGCACAGCCTGTCGTCATAGGCGCGCAGGGCCTGCGGGCCCACGCCGTGCGCGATGAGCTGGGCGCCCAGCACGCGGGCGTCCACGATGGCCTGGCTGGCACCGTTGGAGCCCACCGGGTACATCACATGCGCCGCATCGCCCAGCAGCGCCACGCGCCCATCCACCCAGGTGGGCACGGGGTCGCGGTCGATCATGGGGTACTCGAAGACATCCCGCGCCCCGCGCAGCATGGCCGGCACGTCCAGCCAGCTGTAGTTCCAGCCCTCGAAGTGGTGGATGAACTCCTGCAGCGCCACGCGCCGGTTCCAGTCGCCCTGCTGCCAGCCCCCGCCGTTGTCCACGGTGATCTCGGCGATCCAGTTGATGGTGGCCAGGCCCGTGACCGGGTCCGGCGGCGTAATGGGGTACAGCACCACGCGGTGGCGCAGCGAACCCAGGCCCACGAAGGACGCGCCCGTGCGCACCGGCACCCCCGGCGTGGTGCCGCGCCACATGATGGCCCCGCCCCACTGGATGGGCGGCTGCGCGGGATGCATCTGCGCGCGCACGGCCGAATGCAGGCCATCGGCCGCCACCAGCAGCGAACCCGCCACTTCCAGCCGCTGGCCGTCGCGCGTGTCGATGAGCGCCGTCACGCCATCGGCGTCCTGCCGGTAGCCCGCCACGCGCTGGCCCAGCCGCACGGCGCCTTCGCCCAGGCGCTGCTTCACGGCGTCGAACAGCATCATCTGCAGCTGCCCACGGTGCACCGAGTACTGCGGCCAGCGGTAGCCCGCCTCCAGCCCCCGGGGCTCGGCATAGATCTCGTTGCCGTTGCGGCCGACCAGCGCCCATTCCCGCGCCTGCAGGCCGATGGTGTCCAGCACATCGTTGCCGAAGCCCAGGTCATGCAGCTCCCGCACGGCGTTGGGTTGCAGATTGATGCCCACGCCCAGCGGCTGCAACTGCGCCACCGATTCGAGGACCACGCAGGGCACGCCAATCTGGTGCAGCGTGAGGGCCGTGGCCATGCCACCGATGCCGCCGCCGGCAATGAGCACGGGGCGGGATGCATTGTTGTGTGAAGCAGCAGCAGACATGCCGGGATTGTCCATGCAATGGCGGCCGGGGAATGTCGCGCCTGCGGCGCGAGGCAGACAAGCTCCTGCGGCTCCATCACACGCCAGTACTGGCCAAGGGAACGGCTGGCGGCAGGCCGCATGACGGCAATGCCCTCGATGCCGTCCGCATCCGGCACGATGGCCTCCGACAGGAACCGGTTGTAGAGGTGGAACTCGCCCGGCCGGTCACTTGGGGGCGCAGCGCCATGGCTTCGGAAAACTCCAACCGAAACTCGTCCTGCTTTTGCATGCCCAGCATGGCGTGTATCAGCTGCGTGCTGGTCGGGTTGTCGGTCACCGCCGTCTCGAAGAACGTCGTCAGCTCTATCCCGCCGCCGGAACCGAGGACGGAGATACCGCTGTAGATATCGGAAGACGGGGTGAAGGCATTCGTTGAATCTGCAGAAAGCACTGGAGATATGGACAGTCGCCGGGCCGTTTTCCCGAATCAGGACAAGCTGTCCCCTGTGCGACCCATGGCAATGGCCACGGCCAAATCACAGCGTCAAACGACAAGCCAATGAATTCCGTGAGCCCTGTCTGCAATGGCTGCTACGCAATCAGTAGCGCATTGCACGTATCGTTCACCCTGCAGAAAACCAGCCCAATGTCAATTCCTCCTGATTTCATCGCACCCCCATACGCAGGAATTCAGTGCGCCCGCAAATGTTGCAAAATGTTCCGCAATTTGAAGCAATGGGGGCAAGGGAGTGGCAAGAAAGCGCAAGACCAGCACGGCGGAAGATTTCATGGACCTGATCGCCCTGCTGCCCTGGTGGGCCGGTGTGGCATTGGCGCTCATCAGCTACATGGTGCTGCACGCCATTGCCATCCGCCCCCTGCCCTCCGTGCAGAACCCGCAGCAGATCGGCTCCCTGGCCACCACGGCCATCTGGCAAGGCCTGGCCACGGGGGGCCAATACCTTCTTCCCCTGCTCTGCCTGGCCGGCGCCGCCATCTCCGCCATGCGCAAGCGCCGCCGCAACCGGCTGTTTGAATCCACCTCGGCCAGCGCCAGCGCGGACGCATTGCAGAGCATGTCCTGGCAGGCATTCGAAATCCTCGTGGGCGAAGGATTCCGGCGGCGCGGCTACCGGGTGCAGGAAAACGGCGGTGGCGGCCCGGACGGCGGCGTGGACCTGGTGCTGACCAAGGACGGTGAAAAGACACTGGTGCAATGCAAGCAGTGGAAAGCCTTCAAGGTCGGCGTCTCCACGGTGCGCGAACTCTATGGCGTGATGGCGGCCACCGGTGCGGCGGCGGGCATTGTGGTGACTTCGGGGAAGTTCACGCAGGACGCCGAAGCATTTGCCGAGGGACGCAATATCCGGCTCATGAATGGAGCGGCGCTGAT
This sequence comes from Delftia tsuruhatensis, assembly GCF_903815225.1. Classification (NCBI taxonomy): domain Bacteria; kingdom Pseudomonadati; phylum Pseudomonadota; class Betaproteobacteria; order Burkholderiales; family Comamonadaceae; genus Delftia; species Delftia tsuruhatensis. The sequence goes on along the minus strand of NZ_LR813084.1, from coordinate 3,070,069 downwards.
GAAGCTGCTGCGCGAGGCACGGGAACAGACCGGCGCATCACCCCGGCCAGGAACCCGAAAGGCCGCAGATTTCGCGGATACCGTGGCCGTGGAGATGCCGACTGAATTGCTGCCTTTGGAGCCGCGAGCCGTGCTGTCGCGTGAGCCTGAATGCCCGCAATGCGGGAAGGCCATGGTTCGGCGCGTGGCCAAGCGGGGGGGCTACGGCGGGGAAGGCGTTTTGGGGTGTTCGGGGTTTGGGGCGGGGTGTCGGGGACTAGGGAGATTGGGTGATGTGTTGGGTTCAGGTTGGTGGTGGACTGCTTCCGACCCAAAGCAGTCTTATGCGGTTCCCCATAGCAGTCTTTGGAGGGCTGCACTTCATGGGCTATCCTGACGGCATGAAATCCTCCTGCCCCCCAGTGCCATGGCACAACAGAATTTAGCGAAGCTGGGGGGCTATTCGAGCTTCACTGCCAGCGCTGTGATCGGAATGTCGAGGGCACAGTCAGCTACACCTGGCCGGACATGCCGCCTTCAGAACGCATGCCGGTGATGGCGGCTAAAGCCATGCCCCCCAGTATCAGCGGCCGCACTCAAGTGTGTGCGAGACCTATTCGCTGAGGCACGACAGATTCCTTTGAGTGTGCTTGCGGCGCAACTCTCGTCGTGCGACGGACTGCTGGTCGGCTTATTGCAGGCTTATCGCCTGCCAGAGGTGGAAATGCGGCTCTCTGGGACTGGAGTGCATTTGGCGCGGGTGCCTCATGAGGAGGATGAGTATTAGCAGCTCCACAGTTTGGTTGAACCAAATGGACAAAGACCGTTATTGGCCGAGCACAGCCCCCCAGTCAACCCACCCCCCACCACACCACCCCTCGCTCACTCACCCCGCCCATCACCCCCCTCCAGCGCCTCTTCCTGCGCCTGAATGAACGCCAGCAATTGCCCGGGGGTTACGGGCTCCAAAGCACTGGCCGGATAGCCGACTATGAGCAGCCCGGAAATCAGCCCCAACTGAGCCTGCACGCGCCGCAGGCTGTTGTACTCAGACTCGGAAAGTTGAAAGTACAGCATGGCAACTCCTCAGCGCACGCATCTGGAGGTGATGACACAAACGAAGGAATGCCCAGTTGCCAGAGGCAATGAGCCATGCGATGGATGGGGAGATGCGCCGGGCATTGACACGCCCGCAGAGAAAGCAGCCATAAGGCCTCCTGTGAGTACGTCCAACTGCTTTCGGGAGTGTGGCGGAGTCCGCCTGTGAAGGTGTGTTCAGCACCAAGGGCGAATGATACAGCCCCCTGTCGGCGCCAACGCCACAGGAGCCGGCCGCACGCTGCGCTCAAAGACCCAAGTGCCCCCGCAACACCAGCAACGCCACCCCGGCCCCGCCTAACGTCTTGACACGCTTTAGCCCTACAAGGAGCCTGCCCGCATCCGAAAACCTTGGAACAATTTGCGCCGCGTGCCGAAGAGCGAGACAGTCCGTTACCCCGCCCCGGCCGCTGCCCGAAAGCCCACCATGCACCCCACCCCACAGGCCACGGCCTCCACGCCGCAGCCGCCCGACCGAGCGCCCTCGACTTCCTCCCCGGCCTGCGCAGAGCCGGGCCGCCTCGGCCAGGAGCCGACGGGTTCCTCGATGCTCCCGGCCATGGCGGCCTCCCTGGCGGCCGCCATGCTGGTGGCTTGCGGGGGCGGGAGTGGTGGAGGCGATGCGGCTCCGGGTACCGGCAACCCCGGCACCGGCCCCGGAACCGGTAGCCCAGGCACTGGCACCACGGCCACCCCCGCCAGCGACGAGGAAGCCGCTCGTTTCCTGCTGCAGGCGCAGTTCTCGGCCACCGACGAGGAAATCGCCGCGCTGCGCGCCAAGGGCTATGGCCCCTGGCTGGCCGAGCAGTTCGCGCAGCCCATAGGCACCACGGGCACGGCCTGGCTGATGCAGCGCGGCTACGGCGTGGCGGCGACGGGTACGCGCTACGACAACGTCTCGTATCCCGCCGATTTCATGCTCTGGAACCAGCTCTTCGTGGAGCGCGACGCCGTGCGCAAGCGTGTGGCCCTGGCGCTGTCGGAGATCATGGTCGTCTCCACCACCGGGCTGGAGCAGCCCTGGAGCATCTTCCTGGCCTCCGGCTACTGGGATCTGCTGAACCAGCACGCCTTCGGCAACTTCCGCGCGCTGCTGGAGGCCGTCACGCTCAGCCCTGCCATGGGTGTCTATCTGAGCACGCGCGGCAACCAGAAGGAAGATGCCCGCACCGGCCGCCAGCCCGACGAGAACTACGCCCGCGAGGTGATGCAGTTGTTCACCATCGGCCTGTACCGCCTCAACCCCGACGGCACCGAGCAGCGCGACGGCAGCGGCAACCGCATCGACACCTATTCGGCAGCCGATGTGAGCAACCTCGCGCGCGTCTTCACCGGCTACGACTACGACACCAGCAAGAACCAGCCGACCACCCTGGGCGGCAGCACGGTGACGGGGCTGCAGCAGGCGCTGCTGCCCATGGCCTTCAACGCCGCGCGCCACTCCACGCTGGCCGCCACCTTCCTGGGCACCACCGTGAGTGCGGGCGCGTCAGGGGATGCGGCGCTGAAGACCGCGCTGGACACGCTGTTCAACCACCCCAATGTCGGGCCCTTCATCGGTCGCCAGCTGATCCAACGGCTGGTCACCAGCAACCCCAGTCCCGCCTATGTGGGGCGCGTGGCCGCCGCTTTCGCCGACAACGGCAGCGGCACGCGGGGCGACCTGCGCGCGGTGATCGCCGCCGTGCTGCTGGACCCGGAGGCGCGCGGCGCGGCCGGGCTGGCCAACCCCCAGTACGGCCGCCTGCGCGAGCCCATGGTGCGCTTCGTGCAATGGGGCCGCACCTTCGGGCTGCAGTCGGCACGCGGCAGCTGGAAGATCGACAACCTGAGCGACCCGGCCACCCGCCTGGGCCAGAGCCCGCTGCGCTCCGGCTCGGTGTTCAACTTCTTCCGCCCGGGCTACGTGCCGCCCTCCACCACCCTGGCCACGGCCGGCAGCGTGGCGCCGGAGTTCCAGATCGTCACCGAAACCAGCGTGAGTGGCTACCTGAACTTCATGCAGAACGTGATCCGCTTCGGCTACTACGTGAACGCGCCCGACCTGCCCCAGGGCGGCAGCAGCGCGGCCAACGGCTTCGACATCACCTGCAGCTATGCCAACCTGCTGCCCCTTGTGGGCGACGCCACCGCGCTGGTGCGCAAGGTGGCGCTGCTGCTGTCGGCAGGGCAGGTATCGGCCGCCACGCAGGCCCGCATCGTGGCCGCGCTCGATGCCACGCCGGTGACGGCCACCAGCAGCGCCGCCGCCAGGCTCAACCGCGTTGCCGCCGCCGTGCTGCTGGTGATGGCCAGCCCCGAATACCTGGTGCAGAAGTGACCGATCGACCGGAAAGCCAAGCGACACCGCCATGAACTTCATCGACCCCGCCCGCCATACGCGCCGCGCCTTCCTGCGCCGCAGCACGCAGCTCGCCGCCGCCGGTACCGCCCTGCCCTTCGCCCTGAACCTTGCCGCGCTGGGCGAGGCCGCCGCCCTCGAGGCCAGCGACTACAAGGCGCTGGTCTGCGTCTTCCTCTACGGCGGCTGCGACTATGCCAACACCGTCGTGCCGTACGACAGTGCCCGCTACGGGCGGTACTCCACCATCCGCGGCGGCAACAGCGACGGCACGGCCGGTGGCATCGCCCTGGCCCGCAACGCGCTGGGCGGCACGCTGCTGCAGCCCCGCACGGCGCTGGCCGATGGCATGCAGTACGCGCTGCACCCGGCCATGACGGGCATGGCCGGCCTCTTCAACGCGGGCCGCGCGGCCGTGCAGCTGAACGTGGGCCCGCTGCTGGTGCCGCTCACGCGCGCCCAATACACCAGCGGCGACCGGCGCAGCTACCCGCTGCCGCCCAAGCTCTTCTCGCACAACGACCAGCAGTCGGTCTGGCAGTCGCAGGGCGCCGAAGGCTCCACGGTGGGCTGGGGCGGCAACCTGGGCGACCTGGCGCTGTCGGCCAACGCCACCTCGCTGTTCACCTGCATCTCGGCCACAGGCAACGCGGTGTTTCTCTCCGGCGACCAGGCACTGCAGTACCAGATCAGCCCGGGCGGCGCCGTGCCCATCAACGCCGTCAAGAGCGCCAGCGTCTATGGCTCGACGGCCGTGCGCGGCCTGCTGGGCGAGCTGATACAGACGGTCGGCCCCCACGCGATGGAGGCCGAGTACGCCCGCGTCACGCAGCGCTCCATCAGTGCCGAGGGGCAGATCTCTTCCGCCCTCTCCAGCGCCAGCCTGTCCACCGCCTTCCCGGCCAGCAACCCGCTGGCCGACCAGCTCAAGGTGGTGGCCCGGCTCATCGCCGGACGCAACGCGCTGGGCACGCGCCGGCAGGTGTTCTTCGTCTCGCTGGGCGGGTTCGACCTGCACGACAACCTGATCGCCAACCAGCCGCAGTTGCTCGACAAGGTGAGCAGCGCCATGACGGCCTTCTACAACGCCACGGTCGAACTGGGCGTGGCCGACAAGGTCACAGCCTTCACCGCGTCGGACTTCGGCCGCACGCTGACCTCCAACGGCGACGGATCGGACCACGGCTGGGGCAGCCACCACTTCGTCGTGGGCGGCGCGGTGCGCGGCGCGGCCTTCTATGGCACGCCACCGCCCATCAGCGTGGGCAACGGCAGCGGCAGCGAAGACCAGTGGCACGTCGGCCAGGGGCGCCTTCTGCCCAGCACCGCCGTGGACCAGTACGCAGCCACCCTGGCACGCTGGTTCGGCGTGGCGTATACCGAGCTGGCGGGGGTGCTGCCGCACATCGGCAACTTCGGCGGCTCGGCCTATCCCATCGATCTGGGATTCATGGGCTGAAGCCGCCCGCGCGGGAGCTTCACCACCGCTGCGGCAGAGTCCTTGTTCGCAGCCCCACGTTTCAAGCCCGCAGGCCGGGTCCGGGGTCCATGGGGAGGTCCAGCGATCCGGCCAACCGCAGCTGTATCAGTTCCAGCAGCGCCCTGACACGCCCGGTCACGGAATGGCGATGGCTGTAGGCCCCCAGCAATTGCAGTGGCGCGGGGCGCAGGTCCAGCGGGACCTCCTGCAATCGGCCCGCAGCCAGGTCTTCCCGGCAGGGATAGGCCGCCACCATTGCGAATCCGATGCCTTGCCGTGCGCCTGCCACGGCCAGTTCCCCGCTGTTGACGCGATAGCGGCTGCGGACCGGTACCTTGACGATTTCGCCCGCAGCGTCCTGGAACTGCCAGGGCTGGCCCTTCAGCGCGCTGAGGGTGGTGATGCAAGGCAGGGACTTCAGTTCGCGCACATGGCGCGGCATGCCGGTCCTGGCCAGCAAGGAGGGAGCGGCCACCACGATGCTGGGCAACGTGGCGAGTTCACGCGTGATGAACGCACTGTCTTCCTGATGGCCCCGGTGGAAGACGATGGAAAGGTCGACGTCCTCCCGAAGCACCTCCAGCCCGGTCATCCGGGTATCGCACTCCAGTTCGATGCCCGGATGGAGGCTGCAGAATTCGGCGAGGATCGGAGCCAGCAGCCTGGGGGCCTCCCCAGGCATGCACATCTTCAGGGGACCGCGCAGTTCGCGCTGTACGGCACCCAGCTCTTCCTGCGTGGACAGCAGGGTCTCGAGCAAGGGCTTTGCCCGTTCGTAGAGCAGGCGACCGGCTTCCGTCATGCGCAGGTGGCGCGTGCTTCGCTCCAGCAGTCGTGTGCCCAGTCTGCTTTCCAGTGCGGCAACGTGGCGGCTGACGTTGGAGGAAGGCATGGCCAACAGACGCGATGCGCCGGCAAAGCTCTGCTCGTCCACCACGGCCACATAGACGCGGACCGTGTTCAGATCGAGTGAATCGCGCATTGATTATCCCGATTGAGGTATGAAAACGTCCCATTTTTGCACGCTAGTTCTCTGTATTGACGAAATCTAAGATGCCCTTCTGCCCGATGTGACGCGGTGGTTCGTGCACCGGGCACCGTATGAGCAAGGAGAGCTTCAGCGTGGAAATTGGAATACTTGGCGGCGGCATTGCGGGCCTGAGCGTGGCACTGGCATTGCGCAAGCAGGGTTACAGCCCTCGGGTCTATGAGCGCCGTGCCGTGCCCTCGACCATGGGGGCCGGCGTGACGCTGTGGCCCAATGCCGGCTTTGTGCTGGAAGAGCTGGGACTGCTGCAGGACATTGCAGCCATTGGCGGTCGACTGCGGACCGTGCGTCGCCAGGATGCGGCAGGAAATCCGCTCGGAGGCCTCGATATCGGTCTGCTGGACCGGACCATGGGATACCCGACCTACACGGTGCTGCGCAGGCACTTGCAGGAAGTGTTGCTGGACCATGCGGCACGGCAGGGGATTGCGGTCGAGTTCGGGCGCCGGGCGGTGGCCCTCGAGCTGGATGCCCATGGCAGGGCCGTGGCCCATTTCGGACATGGCGCGAGCATCCGCCCGGATCTGCTCATTGGTGCCGACGGCCGCATGGAGTCCGTGGCGCGCAAGTTTGTCGCGGGGGACAACACACCCGTCTATCAAGGCTTCGTGAACTGGATCGGCGTGGCGCAGGGGCCGCATGCGCTGGTGGACGATATTTCGATCCAGGACTTCTGGGGGACCGGCCAGCGCTTTGGTTGCGTGGCGATTCGGCCCGAACTGGTGTATTGGGCTGCGGCGCAGACACGACCCTTCCATGAGGCCAGGCCCGGCGCGGATATGCACAAGCAGATCGAGAATCTGTTCGCGCAATGGCCCGAGCCGGCCTCACGCATCATCCGTGCCACGCCCGAGCATGCCATCCGGCTGATTGCGGTGCATGACCTGGAGCCGCTGCAAGCCTGGAGCCGGGCGAATGTACTCCTGGTCGGGGATGCCGCACACGCGCCGTTGCCGACGTCGGGGCAAGGCGCCTGCCAGGCGCTGGAGGATGCGTGGCACCTGGCCCGGTGCCTGGATGGAGCAGGTCCAGGCCTGGAGGAGATTTTCCAGGCCTTTGCGAAAATCCGCACGCCCAAGACCGTCAGGCTGGCGGAACAGGGCCGGGTCTTCGCACGCGGGCTGTTCGCCGCGGATCCTGAAACCTGTCGCATTCGCAACGAGAGGGCCAAGGCGTCCGACCCTGTGCGCGACGTACAGGTCCTGGCGGCCGAATGGGCACAGGGTCTGCCGATGCCTGGCGGCGTCGATGGCGCGTCCGTGGAAGGAGGCAGCCTCGGCAGCCTGTACCGCATCGAATGACGTATGCCGGGCTGCCTCTAGTAGCTGAGACTGGCCACTGCACGCGCAACGGCCTGCAAGGCCCCTTTCAGCTGGTCATGGGAGATCGAGCCCAAGGCCAGCCGAATGGCATGCGGAGGCTGGGCCCCCATGGCGTAGGGCGCCGCAGTCGATACCAAGATGCCTTCTCCTTCAAGCCGCATGGCGACTGCATCTGCCCGCACTTCATCGGGCATGGGCAGCCAGACGAAGTACGACGCTGGATGGCGGATCGTCCCGAGCCCTGCGAGCGCCTCGGCCGCGATGGCCTGGCGCGCGCTGGCATCGCGGCGCTTTTCCTGCT